>CAVAVP010000036.1:0-27720 GCA_963592135.1 bacterium | reverse complement strand
GTCAAGAGTAAAATAAAAATAGCAGTATTTCTACTGCTACTTCTTCTTTCTATTACGGACAAGATTTAACTTTGCCCTTACAACGAAATGCCCTGGTATATAATAGATACCTATTATACAACAAGAGTTCGTTTCCTTACCTTTTGGTGGAGCTGCGGGGAGTTGAACCCCGGTCTAAAGATGCTTGTATAGTACCTTCTACATACTTAGTTTGTATTTTATTATCCCTTATATTCTCTACAAACAAAGAATATTTCGTTTAGCCCTGAATCTTGTTAACAGCTTCGAGCATTACTATTAACCCTGTTCCGCTATTGACGCCAGGCTCAGAATCGCGGACCTTTCTGACTGACGGCTCGCTGACTAGGCAGCTAGAGCTAATTCGCTGTTATCTGCGTTTAAATTTAATTTCCCGTTTTTAAGAAGACGAGCCTTCTGTATGCTTATACTATCCTCGAATCCCTATCGAATCCGTGACAACCCCAATAAAGCATTTTAACAGCTACAAAAATGCTTTTTTATTCTAAATCAAATGGAGTTACTTGGTAAACATAATAATTTAACCAATTGTAATAAATTAAATTTGCCGTACTTCTCCACTTCATATCTATTTTATTAATATCACCATCTATAAAATAGTTTATAGGTTTTTCAATTTCCAATCCCTTATTTATATCTCTAATATATTCTGTTTTTAAAGTTTCTCTTGCATATTCACTATGTCCTGTTAGGAATATCTTTTTGTCGTCTGTCGATTTTACAATAGAAACACCACATTCATCTCCATAGCCAAGAAGTTTTAATTTCTTATTTAGGGTTATTTCTTGTGGCTTTATTGTTGTATACCTTGACATAGGAATATACATTATATCATCCATTCCTCTTAATAAAGGTTCTTTTTCGTCGCATATTTTAACGGGATAAATTCCAGATAATTTTTTATCCAAAATTTTCTTATCTATGTTATAAAAATGATATAAAGCTGCATATGCTGCCCAACAAATATAAATAGTCGAGGTAACATTCTTGTCTGCCCAATTCATCAATTCTTCTAATTCTTTCCAATACTTTACATCTTCAAAACGAATTTGTTCAACTGGAGCTCCTGTTACAATAAGTCCATCGAACTTTTTATTTTTTATTTTAGAAAATGTAGTATAGAAAGTATTCATATGATCTTGTGATGTATGTGTACTTTTATATGATTCCATGCCTACTAATGTTACATGTACTTGTAGTGAAGAATTTCCTAAAAGCCTCATTAATTGCGTTTCTGTCTCAATTTTAGTTGGCATTAAATTAACAATAGCTATCTCTATTGGTCTTATATCTTGAGAATCCGCTCTTACCTTTGGCATTACGAATATATTTTCCTTTGATAAAATATCAAATGCAGGTAATGTTTTAGGTATAACTATTGGCATGAAATCACTCTCCTTTTATATATTCTTACTTGCCTCTAATGCTTGTAATATGTCTGCTTCTATATCTTTTATATCTTCAATTCCTATAGATAATCTAACTAGGTTTTCTGGAACACCACATGCCTTTAAATCTTCTGTAGACAATTGTCTATGTGTTGTACTTGCAGGATGTAACACACTACTTCTTACATCGGCAATGTGAGTAACTATGCTTAAGAATTTTAATGAATCTTGGAATTTGCTTGCTGCAACTTTTCCACCTTTTATACCAAATACCAACATTCCACCAAATCCGTTTCCATTATAATATTTTTCAGCAATTTCATAATATTTATCTCCTTCAATTCCTGGATACATTACCCATTCAATTTGAGGATGATTTTTTAATAATTTTGCAACATGTAGTGCGTTTTCGCTTGTTTTTAACATTCTTATATTTAATGTTTCAGAATTCATATTTGTTAAGTAAGCATTAAATGGACTTATTTGAGAACCAAAGTCTCTCATCATTTGACATCTAGCCTTTGCAACGAATGCACCAGCACCAAAATCCTTACTATAAGTTCTTCCGTGATAACTTTCATCTGGCTTGTTAAACAATTCTTCAAATCTGCTATTACCAGGGAATTTAAAGTTTCCACAATCTATTATAATTCCACCTACACATGAAGCGTGGCCATCTAAATATTTTGTTGTTGAATGAATTATAACATTTGCCCCAAATTTCTTTGGATTTAATAAAGCTGGAGAGGCAAGTGTGTTGTCTACCATAAATATTAAACCATATTTATTAGCAATTCTTGCAAATTTGTCAAAATCTAATACCACCATTGCTGGATTTGCAATTGTTTCACCATAAATAATCTTTGTTTTATCATCTATTAATTTTTCTATATCTGACTCTTTTGAATCTGGGTCAAAAAATCTAGTTTCGATACCGTATCTTCTCAATGTTACATTAAATAAATTATATGTTCCACCATAAACCATTGAAGAACATACTATATTATCACCAGCAGAACACGCGTTCATTACAGCTATTGTTTCTGCAGCTAGGCCTGAAGCACAAGCAAGCGCCCCAACACCACCCTCTAAAGCAGCTACTTTCTTTTCAAAGGCATCTATTGTTGGATTAGATATTCTAGTATATAGGTGTCCTGTTTCCGGATAATCAAAAACATAAGCCATCTTATCTGCATTTTCATAATAAAAAGTTGTTGATTGAACTAAAGGCAAAACTCTAGGTTCACCATTTTTTGGTTCATATGCGCCTTGTACACATCTTGATTCAAATTCCATTTTCATATCTCCTAACTATTATATTCTTTAATTGTTCTTTCTATATTTCTCTTTTGTTGTTTCTCTTGTTCTACTCTTCTTTTGTCATGAAGTTCCTTTCCTTTACAAACTCCAATTTCTATCTTTACAAGCCCCTGCTTAAAATAAATCTTAGTTGGAATCAGCGTGTAGCCTTTTTGTTGAACGAGACCTCTTAACTTGTTTATTTCTTGCTTATGTAAAAGAAGCTTTCTTGACCTTTTAGCATCTACATTAAAATAACTCCCCTTTTCATAAGGTTTTATGTGAGAATTGATCATTAAAATTTCATTTCCTTGCACCAAACAAAAGGAATCTTTTAAATTTACATTTCCTTGTCTTATAGACTTTACTTCGCTACCTACAAGTTGAATTCCTGCTTCATACACTTCTTCAACAAAGTAATCAAAGTAAGCTTTTTTATTGGTTGATATTATTTTAATACTTTCTTTCATGCCTCTTTATTATATACTTTTTTATAAATAAAAAAAATCCTTTCGCATTTGGCGAAAGGATTTCGAACTTTTTTATTTAACTTTAAACCTCTAAATATGTTATAAAGAAGAATATTACTAAAACAGAAATTGCTATTCCTAAAATTATTGTTAATTTTCTTAATAAAGATTCTTTTGATTTAGCCTTATTCTTTCCTGCGTATGTTTGAGTCTCTTCGCCGGCAATTGTACCGATATTATTTGTTACTGGTTTTTGCATTATTACTACAACAATTAGGCCAATGGCCATAATCATAGTTAAAATTGCTACTATTATTCTTAATACATTAGCAACGTCATAATCTATTAAAGCTGCAGCTGCTATATACATAAAGTTCATTTAAACTTCCTCCATTTACTTTTGGTTGCTATGAAATAATAACATACTAATATTTTATTTACAACTATTTTTTCTATATTTTCGCGTATGTGTGCATACTACATTAACGCTTTCATCGCTTCTTGTAATTTATTATTTTTTTCTTTTGACGCTTCTAGCGTGCTTTCACAAGAAGACACGTATACCTTTATTTTAGGCTCTGTTCCACTTGGTCTTATACACAACCATTCATCGTTTCCAAGATCATATTTTATAACGTTTGTCTTTGGAAGTCCGGCTTTTTCAATTTTTCCATCTGCATACTCCACAGTACCTGCATCTAAATCCATCTTAGAAACTGTTTTATATCCAGCAATTTCTTTTAAATTTGTAGACTTAAACTTATCCATAATTTCTGCCATTTTTTGCATTCCGTCCAATCCTGGGAATGAATAAGATTTTGATGTTTCTACAAAGTAGCCAAATTTTTTAAACAATTCTTGTAATTTGTCATAAAGAGTAACATTTATACTCGTGTAGTAACATGCCATTTCAGCAAAAATCATAGAGGCTACTACTGCATCTTTATCTCTTGCATGAGTTCCGCATAAGGAACCATAGCTTTCCTCGTAACCAAACATAAAGGTATATTCTCCTGTTTGTTCCCATTCTTTTATCTTTTCTCCAATAAATTTAAAACCTGTTAGCACATCAAAAACCGTTGCACTATAACTTCTTGCAATTTTATCTGCAAATTTAGTTGTAACTATAGTTTTTACTACTGCAGCATTTTTTGGTAATGTTCCTTTTTGTTGATGTCTCATTAAAATATAATCCATCATCATGGCACCAATTTGGTTACCATTTAATAATACAAACTCATTATTGTTATCTCTAATTGCAATACCCATTCTATCGCAATCCGGATCTGTTCCTATTACGATATCGCTTCCTAATTTGTTTGCTAAATCTATTCCCATTTTTAAAGCATCAGGTTGTTCTGGATTTGGAACCTTTACCGTAGAGAACTCAGTATCTGGCAGCCTTTGCTCTTCTACCACACTTACTGGAATTCCCATTCTCATTAACATTGTCGTAACTGGCATACATCCAGAACCATGTATCGGTGTATATACTATCTTTATTTTGCCAGCAACTTCTTTAACGGCTTCAGGGGATAAAGATAATTTAGAAATTTCGTTAAAATAATCATGATCTAATTTATCTCCAACTACCATTATATGTTCACTGATTTTTGTTTCGTTTAATTGAGCTATATCTCCTTCTTTTTCAACTTTTGTTTCTTCTTGATTTATTCCAAAATAAGGTGTTTTTTCAATAAAATCTACTACTACTTTTGTAGCCTCTGGAGACATTTGAGCTCCATCTTCTCCATAAACTTTATACCCATTGTATTCCTTTGGATTATGCGAAGCCGTTATCATAACACCCGCTATACAATTTAGGTGACGAACCGCATATGAACACATTGGAACTGGTCTTACGTTTTCATATAAATAAACATTTATTCCATTAGCACCTAAAACTTTTGCAGTAACTAACGCAAAATCAAACGACATTCTTCTAGTATCATAAGAAATTGCAACACCTCTTTTCTTTTCGGCTTCTCCTAATGATGTTATATAATCTGCTAATCCTTTTGTTGCTCTAGCTACTGTGTATTCGTTCATATTAGAAATACCCATAGCGATAATTCCTCTCATACCGGCCGTACCAAAGGCTAAAGGAATAGTAAATCTTTCTTTAATTTCTTTATCGTTGTTTTCAATTGTTTCTAATTCTTTTCTTTGATTTGGTTTTACATTTTTTAACCATTCTTTATAATTTTCTTTATAATCCATTTTGTTTGCTCCTTTTTTATCGGATAAAGTTACTTTTCTTCTTTTAAATAAACGCCATACCAATGAACAATGTTCATGTCTTTAGGAATATTTTTACCATGTTGTCCAAGTAAATACCACTCTCTATGTGTGCCATGATCTGGTCCTATTCCAATTAATGTGTTATGGTTTTTCCAATTTTCTTTAACTGCATTTGAAATTCTTTCAAAATTGTTATTATAGTGATCTATTGCCTTCATTGACCAATACGATTGAGGATGAGACCTATGCATAACATCATCATATTCTTGGTTATAGACACAAATGAAATCGTATTTATCTTCTTTTATTATCTCAAGAGCTTTGTCTACCGTCTCATTATCATATACTTCAAAGTAATAATCCATATCTCTTTCAAGATAAATTTTTGACATACTTGAATTCTGAACAGCTATTATACAAGGCTTTTTTCCTGCTCTAATTAATGCATCAAATATAGTATCAATTTTAATAACCGGTTTTGTGTATCTCTGTATTCCGTGAACGCTAGGTTGTGCACCTGTATACATAGAGCCAAAGCAAACTGGAGTTTTTGGTGGGAATACTGTTAAGTATTTTTGCTCATAGGGAGCTCCTTTTCTAAACTTTTCAAACTTATCATAATATTTCTCATAAATCCATTGCCCTATCGCATCTGGATTAAACATGATTACTCTATCTACTTTTTCACCTTTTGTTTGTTTCATTACATAATCTACAAGATCTTTAGTTACGCATTCACTGTGTTCAGGGGGATCTATTCCCATACATTCACACAATGCACCCGCAAGGCCGGTTAAAGATTCTTTATTAAACTCACTCATTATTTTCTCCTAATTCTACATACTTAATTTCAGACTTTTCAATGGTTGTATCTACTTTTCCATATAGTTCAGACACCAAATTGCTTCTTTCCATTTCTTCTTGTTGTGTTAATTCTTTTCCTTCTTTTCTTGCATCAATAAAATACCTTATTTTCTCTAGCTTTTTAGAATTTATCTTATATTTAAATGAAGCAAATAGAGAAATCGAAATTAATACAATAATAGCTATACTTAAAATCAATTTAATTGCAGTAAGTGCTGAATCTGGTTGAACTACTCCTGTAGTATTTGAATCTGTTGGAATATATCCTGCAGCAGTTAATATCCATCCGACTATGCCAACACCTAAAGCTCCGCCTACTTTTCTAGCCAAAGTCATCATTCCGCTATAAGTTCCTGTAGGTCTTTTTCCTGTTGCCATTTCAGCAACATCAACAGTGTCAGGGAATATTATCCATGGCATCATTTGAGCTCCACCAAATCCTAGCCCCATAATTAAAGCTACAATTGGAACTAAAATTGGAGGTGTCCAACTTGGATCCATAATTGCCAACATTATTCCACCTAAAATATAGAATGGAAGTCCCATTCTAAAGGCGAACTGTTTGCTCTTTTTATCCATCATTATTCTTGCTAATGGAAACATGCATACAGCAGCTACCATTAAAGGTGCAATTATGAATAAAGAAGACATATTCATTCCAAATAATTGCTTTCCTGCCCACACATCAGTTGCATAGTATACAGCAAGAGCACTTATCATATCCATACAAGTAAATGCTGCAACATACATTACAATATGCCATCTATAAGATTTATTTTTATATGGCTGAATATAATTTTTGATAAATTGTTTAAAGTTAAATTTTTCTTTTGGCGAATTATCTACAATTCTTTCTTTTACGCCAAGCCCACAAACAATTAATCCACCTCCAAATAGCACACCAAATGTTATACTCATTAATAACCAGAATTGTGTTTTTGTTAAGTGATCAAAGAATAGATAACCATCTTCGTTTATTAAAGATTCTATAAAGATAAGCGGTAAAACATATGCAAGTCCTGAGGCAATAGAAACGAATACTAGTTTTACAGTATTTGCATTATTTCTCTCTTTAAATGATGGAGATATATCACTTGCCATGGAAGTATATGGAACTTGTGAAATAGTAGAACAAGTATTCCATACTAAATACATAATTGTTATATAAACAGTAAACCCTTTTACAGAAACTCCCCATTCTCTAATAGGCAAGAATACTAAGAATATTGCTATTAGTACAGAAACTCCACCCCAGAAAATATAAGGTTTACGTCTACCATACTTTCCTCTTGTATTATCACTTATAAAACCCATTAGAGGATCCGTTATTGCATCCCATATTTTGGCAATCATAATAATTGTTGAAGCTACAGCCGGAAGCATCTCATTTGCCTTAGACATGTATGCCAACATGACGCAACTCATCATTGATACAGCGCCACCATCCATTAATCCGCCAAAACCATAACAAATTTTTTCTTTTGTAGGTATATGATCTGGATTATACACTTTTTCTACATTTTGATTTTTCATAAAACACCTTGCGTTTATTATAACATTCGCGCTTACGCGTAAACAAGCACGATTTTGAGTTTTTAAGGGTTTTTCTTAAACGTCAGTTGAATCGGTTAAAAACAACTATTTTATTAAAAATGAAAAATAATGAGGCAATGTATAAATACCTTTAGAATAACCAATGTTACCACGAATTAGTTTTATTGCATTATCAACATTATAAACATCTTTTTTTTGATAAAATATCTTTTAACGATTTAGTATCTCCGTTATTAGCTTTAACTTCTATTAATGTTAATTCGTTATTTACTTTACTAACAAAATCTATTTCTGTTTCTGAATTCTTGCTATAGTAATATAAATTAATATGATTTTTTGAAAACGATTCAGCAACAATATTTTCATAGACGGCGCCATTATATATTTTAAAATTATTGTTCATAATATCGTTTACACTACCTTCATCTAACATAGCCAAAAATAACCCATTGTCAATAACATATACTTTAAAAACATCCTCACACTTATATCCACTTAAAGGCAATTGTAATAGACTTAAATTATAACATAATTTAATAAACCCAAACTTCTCAAGCCAAGTTATAGACTCTCTATAATCTCTTGAATTAGCTCTATTAGAAATAATTTTATATTGAAATTTTTTATTTTCTTTTACCAATTGATTAGGTATAGAATTATATACTTCCATAATTCTTTTTAAACCAGTTTTATTAATTTTAGTGTTTTCGTTTTCATCTAAATGTTTTCCAAAATCATCTTTGAATTGTTCTAGCATATTGATTAAAACACTGTGTACTTGATTCATATCAAAAGTATGCAAGAACGTATTTATCGCATCAGGCATACCCCACACAAAGATATTCTTTAAAATACTTAAGCATTTTTTCGTTTATAACTTCATCAATTTTTTCTTTATTTAAATAACATTTTTTCAAATATTCAATCACATTATGATTAATACCCCTAGCCAATAAAAATTCCTCAAAATCCATTGGATACATATTTATTATGTATTCAAACCCAGTAGGAATACCCTCTTGTTGCTTTTTATTATAACCTCTTAATCCTAATAAAAACCGGTACCAATGATGTCAAATCTACCGTCCAGCATAAATAATTTTATTGAAGTTCTTGCTCTTGCACATTCTTGTAATTCATCAAATATAATTACTGTTTTATTTGGAATTAGTTTAACGTTTGGGAAAGCCGCAGATATCCTAATACACAAATCGTTAATGTCCAAATCTTCATTACAAATTTTTTTCATATTTTTTCATCATGTTAGTCAATTTCATAATAATTTTTCTCCTGATAATACCTCATTATAAAGATGTTTTATTTTATGAAACTCCTATGGCCTTTAATAAATATCTTGCCTATTAGTTTTGCCTAATTTACATTGTAGTTCAAAATTAGTATCGAAAATTAATGAAACTATTCATTTAAAATGTAAACTTAATCGATTTTGTTTTAAAAAGGCTATTATTATCTTCTTACCTTAATTTTAAAGTTTTCTTTGTAAAAAAGTCTGGCTCCCACACTACAGCACCTAACTCTATATTTTTATTTTGTCCGTGATAATCTGTCCCGCCCGTTGCGATAAGCTTATTATTTTGAGCCATTTTTAAAAGTTCTTTTGTTGTCTTTTCATCATGCGTACTGTAATAACATTCAAGTCCACCTAAACCGTAAGCTTTTAATCCAATTATTAAGTCCAATAAATCTCTATCTTGATAATATTTTAATGGATGCGCAATTACAGGTATTCCTCCGGCCTGTTTTATTAATTTAACCCCATCAAACGGATATATTCTTTGAGATGGCAAATATGCACAACCTTTTTGTCCTAAATATCTATCAAAAGCCTCTTTTATGCTGCCTACGTACCCCTTACTCACTAACACTTTAGCTACATGCAATCTTCCTATTGAGTTTGCTTTAGGCAATTCTTCAAAATCTATATTTATATTGAAGGTTGACAATCTATTTAAAATTTTTAATATTCTTTCTTTTCTTAATCTTGCAAATTTATCTAAATTTTCAAGTAGTTGTGAATTATTTTCATCTATGCCGTATCCCAAAATATGAATTTCATATCTTGCGAATGTGGATAACTCAATACCAGATATACAATTTATTCCCACTTTATTTGCATATTCTTTTGCTTCCTTTATTCCAACTACAGTGTCGTGATCGGTTATTGCAATATTTTCAATACCAAAACTCTTCGCCTTATCTATAATTTCTTTTGGCGAATCTGTTCCATCACTATATATGCTATGAATATGCAAATCGTTTCTACTGCTCACTTGTATTACCTTCTATTTCTATTAATTCACTATCTAAAGATGTTAATTTTAAGTTATCTACCTTTCCCAGCCTACTTTTAATTATATTATTTCTATCATCTGCTTTCCCTAAAGATTCTACCACTTTTTGTGCTTCTTTTTTAGTATCTTCTATAATTTTTGTGAATTTACTAAAATCTGCTTGGAAAGTTTTTAACATTTTAGCAACTTCTCCACTATTCTTTTGAATTTTAAGCGTTAAGAACCCTACTTGTAAACTATTTAATATTGCAGATAGTACACTTGGCCCACAAGGTATTACTTTATATTTATTTCTCATTTCAGTAACAAGATCATCGTTTCTAACAACTTCCGAATATAGCCCTTCTGTCGGAAGGTACATAATCGCAAAGTCTGTAGTCATCGGTATTTTTATGTATTTTTGACAAATACTTTTTGCCTGTTCTTTTACAGCTTTTGCAAGTTCGTTTTTCTCTCTTATTTCATCTTCTTTTGAGCCATTCTCGCTTGCATCTACCAATCTTTTGTAACTTTCTATTGGGAATTTTGAATCTATTGGCAAATACGTTGAATCTTGTTCTGTTTTTCCTGGCATTTTTATAACAAAGTCTACAACATATCCTTTTTGAATTGCTTTTTGTTTTTCATATTGATTTGGAGACATAATTTCGGAAAGAAGCCCTTCTAAAGAAACTTCTCCCCATGTTCCTCTTGTTTTAACATTAGAGAATGTTTTATTTAGTTCATTTACCTGTTCTGAAAGCTTTGTCATTTCTCCAAAATTCTTTTGAACAGATTGTATTGTATCTATTATACTCTTAAAAGAAGATTCGAGCCTTTTATCTAGAGTTTCGGTTAATTTATCATCTACCGTCTTTCTTATCTCCTCTAATTTTTTTTCGTTACTGTTTTGAAGTTGTTCCAATTTGTTTTCAGTTATCTCTCTTGTTTTATCTAACGAGATGCTTACTTCAGTTTTTAATGATCTCATAGATTCTTCTGTTGTTTTTGTCAAAGTATCCATTCTTCTATCAAAACTTTCCATGAAATTCTTATTAAAGTTTGCTGTGGTTTCATTTGAGTTTTTCATAATTTCGTTATTTAATCTTGAAGATGTTTCGATGGCGTTTGTTATATCTCTTGTTATCGCCTCTTGCATTTCATCACAAACATCTTGTACTTCTTTTTGAGACAAATTATTTTTCTTATTTACCAGTATTACTATTAATATCGTAGCTAATAACACTACAGTAACTGCACTTATTATTAATATTACTATTTCCATCATTTTCCCCTTTTTTCTAATACTTCTATAAGTTTTTCTCTTTTATTTTCTATTTTACCCATATAACATTTATAAAAAATTTCATTCAAAACGTTGCCTATTTCTTTTCCTTTATAGCCGTACTTTTGTACATCTTTTCCATCTATTTCTAACTCTTTCATTTTTAACGGCAAATTTTCTTTTTTCATTAGGTTATATTGAATCTCTATATTATTCGTTATTTTTCTTTTTTCCACATCTTTTATTATGTTTTGAAGAATTATTATATCTTCTATATTTTCAACATATTCTACTACAAATTTTTTCAATACTTCGGTATCCTTCTCATCTTCTATATGACTGTTTTGAACGCCTGCAACTTCTGTGATATAAGCTATCTTTTCATTAGAAAACTTTAAGTTATGAAGAATCTCACGTATTTCTTCTTTTTCTAAACTAGAAAATAATGCTGCCAGTCTTATCCTTTTAGGGCTTTTTTCTATAATTCTAAAAAGAACGTCTTTCTTATCCTTCATACTAAGCAATTGTGGCAAAACTATTTCAAACAAATTAAGGGCCTCCATTAAGCACAAAGCTTTATAAACATAAGGGCCTTCCAAAATTTTTTCTAATTCCACTTGGATTCTTTCTACTGAAATATCTTTCAATCTATCTTTAAGATTATTTGCGGCCTCCAAAGTTGATTTTTGAACATTAAAATTTAATTTTGAAACCATTCTAACTAGTCTCATTATTCTTAATCCATCTTGAGATAAGACTATATTAGGATTTACTACTGTACTTATCTCTTTTTTTGATATATCATCAATTCCATATAGTGGATCGTATATTTCTCTAAGATTTAAATCAAAATAAATTGCATTACATTTAAAATCTCTTCTTTTTGCATCTTGTATAATATTTTTGGTAAAAAAAACATCCTCAGGAGAGTGTACTCCATTTTCTTTTGGATAACTATCTTTCCTAAAGGTCGTATATTCATAGCTTCTTTCGCCTTTAATTATCATAGTTCCAAGTCTTGGTGAAGCTTCAAAAAGCTTAAACCTGCTATTTTCTAATACTGCTTGAAGTTCGTTTGGCGTAAGAGATGCACAAATATCTATATCTGAAGATTGAGTATTAAAAATTAGATAATCTCTAACAAATCCACCCACTACATATAAATGACTTTCTTTTGGTAAAAGTTTGGCAAGTTCAAATAATTCACAAGGTATTATATCAACAATATTCATTACTAATTATGCTCTGCTCTTATATATACTACTTCTGTTGTATTTTCAGTGACGGCTACTGAATCCGCTATCTCGTATGGCAAAACTGCTAAAACTTCTTTGTCCTTAACAATTATTGGCAAATAATCTCTCATTCTTTTTGGAACTTTAATATCTGTTAAATAATCTCCTAGGCTTTTTGTACCGCCTTTAAAACGCTTAAAAGTGAAACCATATTCACGATTTTTAATTATGGAACCTTTTAGTTTTTTCATATCAGCTCTCAATCCGCCATTGTCTATATTGCTTATTTCTATAGTCCAATTCCCTAAATAAAATTTGCCAAACTCTAAATTTGTTGGCTCAATAGGAATATCTTCCTTTTTTGTAAAAACTATTCTATCGTATTCCCTTGAAGCTATTACGCCAAAAGGCAACATAAAACTTTTTCCGTTTTCCTTATTTACTAATTCAAAGACATTTTCTATATGAACATTTTCTAAATCCACTCTTGTAGATATAGCTTCTACTGCATTTATTATACACTGAGATGCTATTATATCTTTGCTTTTTATATTCGAAATCATAACAGCAACACCGCTATTAGTTTTTATATATTTAGGAGTTTGCTCGTCTATATATTCTTTTATTTTATTTGAAATTCCAGATAATCTTATTAAATTATCTCCAAAATTTGGATATACTTTTTCTATATCTTTTCTTATTATATTCCATACATTATTTCTAGAATACTCTACCTCTAAGTTTGTACTATCTTGCACATATTTTATATTGTTTATAGTTAAGTATTCTTGTATATCATTTGAGCCACATGAAAGCATTGGCCTTAATAAAATACCATCATCTTCTTTCATTCCACATAAGCCCTGTATGCCGCTTCCCCTAAATATATGCATTAATATACTTTCTATTTGATCATCTTTATGATGTGCAGTTACTACTCTATCCGCTTGTTTATCCTTAACTATTTGAGAAAATATAGCTCTTCTTCTTATTCTGGCACCTTGTTCTATTGTATATCCATTTTCCTGGCAAAATTCTTTTATTTGCTCTTCATAAACCATACATTCAACACCATTTTCAAGACAATACTGTTTAACGAAATCTCTATCTCTTTCGCCTTCCTTTCCTCTTAAATTGTGATGGACAGTTATTACAAAGAACTTATCTTTTTCTATATGATTAATTGCAAAATGAAGTAAAGCCATTGAATCTTTACCTCCGCTTATTGCAAATGCTAATTTATCAAAACTATTAAGCAGTTCTATTTTGTTTTCTAATAACATAGTTATATTATACTTTTTGTATTTAAATTTTTCTATATAAAGAAATTTAGTGTACTTATTTAAGTACTAGTACTTTGTTAGATGTCCTATTTGTTCTAATCCTTTAAAATCCTTTTGTCTTAAAACTTCATAGATAAATACACAAACACTATTTGCTAAATTTAAACATCTTCTATCCTCAAGCATAGGGATTCTTGCACAATCTTCATAATTTTTATACAAAAGTTCTTCATCAAGACCTTTTGTTTCACAACCAAAGAAAATCCATGTATCATCCTCATATTTAACTTCAACATGGTTATGTTGAGATTTTGATGAAGCAAAAACAAATTGTGCTCCTGATTTTTCTTTAGTTAGTTTTACTGAATCTGCAACATTATCCACAATCACGGCGTTTTCTCCAAAATTCTTCACAAGGAAATCTTTCATGCCATCATATCTTGTACAAATTGCAAACTCCCAATAATCTAATCCGCTTCTCTTTAGGTATTTATCATCCCAACTAAAACCACAAGGTTCTATTACATGTAGTTTTGCTCCAGAAACTGCACATGTTCTTATTATATTTCCTGTATTATTTGGAATATCTGGATTTACTAAAATTACATTTATCATATTTCGCTGTCCTCTATTATTTTTATCATTTCATCAAGTGTTTTGCTTTCAAATGCTTTACTCTTTACTTCTTTATTTCCCCTAATTCCCTTGTAATAACATGCTATATGCTTTTTAAAGTTAGCATGAATATATTTATCTGAATGAAATTGTTTCATTATCGCAATATGTTTTAAAATCAATTCCTTCAAAGGTATTTCTTCTTTTCCTGTAATTTGAGCAAAAATATTTGGATTCCCAAGAGCCCCTCTTGCAATCATAACTCCTGCTGCTCCCGTTTTTTCTTTAATATCTAAATAATCCTGCTTTGAATTTACATCGCCGTTCGCAAATACTGGAATTTTTACTGCTTTTACCACTTTTTCTATTTCATCCCAATGGCTATGACCCATATACATCTCGCTTCTTAATCTTCCATGTACTGTTATTGCATCAGCTCCAGCATCTTCCATGGCTTTTGCAAAATCCACAGCATTTATTTCATTAAATCCTAATCTCATTTTTATAGTAACGGGTTTATTTGTAGAATTTTTACAAGCTTTAACAACCTCTTGGGCTGTTGGAATATTTGTCATTAAAGCACTTCCTTCATGGTTTTTTACTATTTTAGGAACAGGACAACCCATGTTTATATCTATTAGATCAAACTTTTTTAATGCTTCATTTTGAACTGCGTAAGACATGAAATATCCCTCGCTTCCAAACAATTGAACTGCTTTTATTTTTTCATAATCAGTAACATTTAAAAGGTCTCTTGTTTTATCTGTAGATTGATAATATAAACCTTTAGCAGATGCCATTTCCGTATAAGTTATTGCTGCGCCAAGTTCAGCGCAAATCGCCCTAAATCCAACATCTGAATATCCAGCAATTGGCGCTAAAACAACATCATTTTCTAATTCTAAATTCTTAATTTTCATTATTTTCTTGTTTTTTAAAGTTTTCTATAAACTTTTCTAACTCTTTTGAAAGTGCTATCTCTGGATCTATATCCATTAAATATAGAATGTATATAAGCGATAGCATCATTTTGCCTGCTGAATCTTCGGTTTTTTCATTTATATATTTTCTATATGATTCATCAAATATATTAGTCGCATCTTTTAGTTCAGGAGAAAGTGTATTATTCTTTTTAGCAATAGATAATACTTTTTTCGCTTTTTCTATAGAAGGCAAAGCCTTTGCAATACTATCCATTTTACTAGAAGGCTTTGTATACTTTTTCTCTTTAGCCTTTGCGTTTTCCCAAGCTTTTAAAGCTTCTTCTTTATTTGTTGCTACAATATCTCCAAAAATATGCGGATGTCTAAATATAAGTTTTTTACATATACCTGTTAGCGCATCTTCTGTGTTATATTCCCCTAAGTCCTCTCCTATTACCATATGGAAAATTGCCTGAAGAGTTAAATCTCCATTTTCTTCAATCATGTTTTCTATATCTTGGGAATTAATAGCATCTACCATTTCATAAGCTTCTTCCAAAATATTTTCTCTAATGCTTTCATGATTTTGAGCCTTATCCCACTCGCAACCATTCTCGCTTCTTAATATTTTCATTATTAAATAAAGATCTAAAAAGTTAAATCTGTATTTCTTTATTGGGTTTATTGGTTCACAAATAATTGTTGTTTTATAGTCATATTTTTCTTGTCTGTCTACTTCTAATACCTGGATTTTTTTACCATTAAATTCTACCTCTTGATCATCTCCTAAAATATTAGATAGGACCAGTTTTACATCAGATGCTATATAGTTATTGTCTACATCTGTAACAACAAGAGTTGTTCTTGTATCATAATTAAATCCTTTATTTGAAATTAATTCATAAGCACTAGTTTTTAAAACAGAAAGTGAAGCTTTTTCAAAACTAGAACCTAAAGATACTGAAGGATAAACTTCTATTTTTGTATTCTTTTGAAGTTCAAGCACAGTTCTATCATCAAATCCACTTCCGTTTACACAGTAACATGCATCTTCTTCTTTTAAAAGTATTTCAATAATTTTGTTATCTAAAGTGTCAAAATTTTCAGCCTCTTCATATATATAATCTAAAGGTATATTTTCTATATTATTTTTTAAGAAATAATTATAAGTTTCAGTAAGAGCTGTTCTTACAAAAACTTTTTTGCTTTCATTTATTATTTGAGCACCTTTTAATGTTAATTGCCCTTCTTCACAACCAAGACCTACTACTTTTATCATTAATCTACTTTCCTTTCGTCTATAAATGAAGCTAGAGAATCAGCCATATGTGTTAAACATGCAAGTGGACATTTTTCAAAAGCATCACTTACAGAATGATCACCGCCAATTACTCTTTTATCAAAAGCTCCCATGTGCCAATTTATAGCCAATGCTTCTTGTCCTTCAAGTTTCATAAATCTGTTTATAAGAAATACGGATTTTTCTCCATGACCCATTGGGAATTTTTCTTTTATTTTATAATATGGTTGTTTTACCCATACACCAAATTCATTTTTTACATTTTTCTCATCAACTACATAAAAATCTATCTTACATAAATCGTGCAAAAGAGCACAAATTGCTATATTTTCTTCTGTGATGTTTTTTAATAATTCTGGATGAACATTTTTCTCTAAGATTATTAATCTTTTTAAATTATTATAAACATTAATACTATGTTCACATAATCCACCAACCGTTGCTAAATGATAATTAGAACTTGCTGGTGCAGAAAAAAAGTCAGAGAGTTCTATCCATTCGTACAATTCTTTTGCTCCTTCTCTTTTTATATTGTTTTTGTATATTGTTGTAAATAGGTTTCTATTTTCTTCTGGTGTCATATTTTTTACTCCTTTATCTCATTTTCTGTTTGAACTAAATCTTTTACTCTTTTATATGAATAATTTTTCTTAGCTGCTCTGTAAAACGTTTGTATACTTGCAAATCCTGCCTCATATGCAGCGTCTGAGACGGTTTTCTTCCCTTGTTTTAAAAGTTCTATTGCAGCTTGTAGACGAACCATCGATAAATAACTTGTAATATTTATATTTAAAAAGTTATTAAACATTCTTGAAAAATAATATTTGCTATATCCAAAATGATTAGAAAGGGATTCTAAATCTATTTCTTCTTTATAATTTTCATTAATATAAGCCAAAACTTCTTCAATTAGATTTTGATCAAATTGGTATTTTCTATCCTCAATTCCTATTTCCTGAACAAGCATTCCTAAAAGGGAATCTATTCTACCTTGATTTAATAAAGGATTAGATTCTTTTTCAGTTAAACCTACTATTGTTGGTTTAAGTAATTGGCAAATATATTTTTCTCTTAAAACACAATCTTTAAATTTTTTATTAGAATATAACAAATAGAAATCTCTAAGAAGATGATTTGGGATAACAATAACTACTTGTCTGCTATGATCACTCTTTATATAACTATGCATTGCGTAGGAATCCGCAACAAAAATTTGATCTTGTTTTAAAATATATGTTTTATCATCGCAAATAACTTGTTTTTCACCTTCAATCACATACATAATTTCAAGTTTTCTATGAAAGTGAAGCGGACATTCGTTGTCCTTATTTGCTACTACATACAATCTTTCATCGTTTTCTCTTGCTAATTCGTACTCTGCTATCATATAAACCACCGCAATTTTTGAGAATAATTTTCGCAAAAATTAAATGAATTATTTCTAATTTAATAATATACTATTCACGAAAACAAAAAACAAGAAAACAAAAGGAATTAAATGTATGCTAAACACACTATTTAATAAAATCGCTAAAGAGTTTGGTGTAACAGATCACTATTGTTACTGGACAAAATAATTCTTGTTTTAACAAAATAAAGCTTATTTCATAATTAACCCCTTATATAAAACGACCTTCGAATTGAAGGTCATTTTTTTTATTTTATAAACTTATCCCGATTTTGCTTGATTTAAAAAGCTTCTTTTTGAAAACAAATACATACATATTGCAAAAATTGGCATTTATTTTTTTATCAAAATCGATGAAAATTTCCATCAAATAAAACAAAAAAATATAACAAAACCCATACAGATTAAAACAGATATGCCCTCTTTTTTTTTCACCATGTTAAATAACTGAAGTAAAGAATGGTAATAAAAACGATATTTAATTATTCGTCCAATAAAAAATCTGTAATTGAAACTATAAATAAATTTATTTTCTTTAATTAAACTTTTAAACAATTACTCTTTTATATTCTAATCGACATAAAACATTGCTTTTATTAAACGCAATATATAATCTATCTAACAACAATTTTTGAAATTAAAATTTTATTTATAAAAATTTCATCTATATAAGAATGTTTATTTTTTTTGCTCAATAATATTTTAAGGTCTATATTTTGAACCGTAACTTACTTTTTCAAATTCTAATACTGCTATTCTATAAAAAAAGACTATCGGAAAAACTGTATTTTGAATTGGCCAATTTCTTACAATTCAAAACGATTACTACATAACACTAGTGCTGACTATTTGGAAAAGCAACTTTTTAAATTACACACATACATAAATAATTAGTAAAGAAATAATCTATCTTGTTTTTATCGAATCTTAATATGGACAAAATAAAATATAAAGTTCGCTTTCCTGTATTTAATCAACACCGGTTAAAAAATTTTACAAATCAAATATTGACATTACGGTTTTACTGTGATATATTATATATAAACTAAAAGAAAGATGCCTTAAACAATTAACAAATTACTTCTTTAGTAGAACTAAAATCTAAAAAAAGAATAGAAGCAAAAAAACGTTATCTCACAGCTTCTATTCTTTTTTTTATTGAATACAAATACAAGAACAAATAAACGTGACAACTTTACACAACCGCAGAAAACAAAAAACCCAAAAACATATGATCCGGAATTTATTTTTCCTGTATGTAACCATATAATGCAAAACACTAAATATAACTATCTGTTTTTTTGTTTCATAAATTGCGTGAAACAAAAATCTATAATACAAAGCACATTCGTTTTAAGGTAGAATTTTTAAACAGCAAAAGGGTTTCTCTATTATTCGAAAAGTTTGTAAACATCGAATTTTTGAAAAGCTCTTCCTTTTTGTCTTCTAAAAAATTTGTTACACAAGAAACCTGCCGAGTGAAAACACGCTTTTTATTAAAATTTTATTCCCTTCATTTTTCTCCTTTCCAAGTTTTTGCTTGACACCTAAAAATAATATAATATATACTATTTTCGTTTATTATATAAATAAAAGAAAGCGAGGATTAAAAAATGAAACAAACTTATCAACCAAAGAAAAGAACAAGAAGTAAAGTTCATGGCTTCCGTAAAAGAATGGCTTCTGCTACAGGTAGAAGAGTTTTAAAAAGACGTAGAGCTAAAGGCAGAAAACAACTTACTGCTTAATTGAATGCAAAAAAAGTATAGGCTTCGTGGACAAAAAGTATTTAATTACGTCTTAAAAAAAGGCTCAACGGCTAAATCCAAAGCCTTTATACTTATTTATACCCCTTCAAAATATCCGCTTCATGTAGGCTTTATAGTTAGCAAAAAAGTTGGAAATGCTGTTGTTAGAAACAGAATAAGAAGGAGGCTTAAAGAATCTTTTAGGTCCTTAATTCCAAACATTACAGACAATTACAATTATGTAATAATTGCAAAACCAGGAATCGATCTTTTAGATTCAGCAACAATAAAAGAAACTTTAACAGAAACATTAAAAAGAGCCGGCTTATATAAGGAGATTTAAATTGTTTTTAGGAAAAATCTTTTTAGACTACTATAAAAACTTTATCAATCCTATTTTGCCATCCTCTTGCATCTATACACCATCATGCTCTGCCTATATGGGACAAGCAATAAAAAAACATGGATTTTTTATAGGTGTATTTAAAGGGGCTTTTAGAATACTTAGATGTACTCCTTTTGTAAAAGGAGGATTTGATCCTGTTAAAGATAATTTTAAAGGAAAATCAAAATGGCTTTTATGACAAACATACTAATTTCTGCGGAATTAACAAACTGGATTGGAAAACTTTTATTGCTTTTATACAATTGGGTTGGCAACTTTGGATGGACAGTAGTTGTCTTTAGTATTTTACTAAAATTAATTCTATCTCCATTAGATATTTGGCAAAGAGTTTCTATGCGTAACCAACAAAAGAAAATGGCCGCATTGAGACCAAAACTAGAAAAACTTGAAAAACAATATGGCAAAAATCCAGATTTATTAAAACAAAAGCAATATGAACTTCAACGTAGTGCAAAAATCAACGTTTTTTCTTCTTGTATTCCTTTAATTGTTACAATGGTTGTTTTCTTTGTTGTATTTGCAGGGTTTAGAGCACTAGTTACTTATGAAAATGAAGTGTTAGTTGAAGATTTAGATCAAGTTTACACAGAATATATGGTTGACTATAACTTTAACCAATTAACAGAAGAACAACAAAAAGAAATTCTTAACACTCAAGAATATTCAAAGACCTATGATTCTTTGCAGGCTTATTGTACAAGAACTGATGCAAGTGGAAATTTAATTATTTCTAAAGGTTTTATCGTTTATGAAACATTAGAAGCAGATAGCCCAACAGCATATGCAGAATTAAACGAAAAACTTGCAAATAAATATGAAGAAAACTTAGAAAAAGTAGGTTGGCTTTGGGTTAAAAACGTATTTAAATCAGACGTTGGTACTGATGTAATTCCTAGTTATAAATCATATATATCTACAGGAACCGGTGGTATTGGTGCCTCAATATCCGATACACAAATTCACACATCATATACCAACTTAGTGCAATCTTCAATGTCTAGATTTAACAAAACTTCAACTTGGGATATAAAGAATTGGAATGGTTACTTTATTCTTCCAATTTTATCCCTACTAACAAGCTTTTTATCTACATTTATAATGCAAAGAAGTTCTAAAGATCAACAATCTATAGTTGGAACTAAAGAGCAACAACAGCAACAACAAAAGACGCAAAAAATGATGACTTACATGATGCCTATTATGTTGGCTGTATTCTCAATGTTATATAGTGCAGCATTTGCTATTTATTATTTTGTTTCAAATGTTATGTCAACATTAACAACTTTATTAATAAATACTATAATGAAGGCAAAAGAAAAGAAAGAGTTGGCACAAGAGGACTCTTCATCAATTACAATTAGTTAATTAGAGGTACTTTATGGTAAATACTATTAAAAATTTTATAGAAGGTATTATAGAAAAATTAGGACTTAACTGCGAAGCAGTCGTAACTGAAAATAATGACGAGTACAAGGTTGAACTTGTTGGACCTGATGCTTCAGTTTTAATTGGATATAGAGGCGACGTTCTTGACAGTATTCAATATCTAACACTTTTACTAATAAACAAAAATAAAAACGAAAAGAAGCGTCTAGTTATTGATGGCGATGACTTTAGAGCAAAAAGAGAACAAACTTTAACAAAACTTGCTAAAAGTTTAGCTTTCCAGGTTTCTAAATCTGGTCAACCTAAAAAGTTAGAACCAATGAACCCTTTTGAAAGAAGAATTATTCATTCGGCTCTTGCTGATGACAAATATGTTACTACGGAAAGCGAAGGAGAAGAACCAAACAGATATGTTGTTATTACTCCAAATAAAATAAAGAAAAATTATAACCACGAAAAGAAACCTGTTTCTCAAGCTCCAACTCAAGAAAACCATGTTTCTAACCCTTTTGCAAAATCTAAATCTTTTGGACCTAAGGGTTCTAGATGGGGATTTTAATTTAAATTAGAATTTTTTCTTAAAATATCTATAAGTTCGATAATTCGATCTAAATCATCAGTGGTGTAATAATCAATTAAGATTCTTCCTTTTTGATTATTACCCATTAATTTTACATTTGTAGCAAATACTCTTTGCATTGTATTAACTAACTTTTTTAACTCAACAGACAACACCGGTTTTATTGTTTTTTTACTTTTAGGATTATTCTTGTTATGAATAATGGTTTCAAGTTGTCTTACGCTCATTTGTTTGTCACAAGCAGCCTTTGCTAAGGTTCTTTGTAAATATTCGTCATTAATAGCAAGCAAAGCCCTAGCATGTCCGCCACTTAATCTACCAGATACCACCATTTCTTTTATATCACTTGGAAGATTAAGGAGTCTTAATATGTTTGTTACATAAGGCCTAGACTTTCCAACATTAGCAGCAAGCTCTTCTTGTGTTAACTTATATTCATTAATAAAATTCTTATAAGCCATTGCTTCTTCAATAGGATTTAAGTTTTGCCTTTGAATATTTTCTATTAAAGAAATTTCGTCTATTTGTTTTTTAGATAAACTTTTAATTATTACCGGAACTGTTGTAAGTCCAGCTATTTTTGAAGCCCTGTATCTTCTTTCGCCGGCTACAATAACATATTTATTGTCAATATTTGTTACAACTATTGGCTGTATAAGTCCAATTCTTTTTATGGTTTTGCTTAATTCTTTTATTGAGTCTTTATCAAAATTTTTTCTTGGCTGATTTGGGTTAGGGAATACCTCGTCTATATTAACCTCCGTCACTCCCTCGTTTAATTTTCCTTCTTCATCGTATGATTTATAATCTCTTAATTCAAATACTGTTAAATCTTTCTTTGCCATATTATTTTCCTAAACAAAACTTATCAAATATATTATCTATAATATCTTCAGTTGCACAATTTCCTGTTATTTCTCCTAAATAGAAATAAGCGCTTCTTAAATCGACTAATGTTAACTCTAGCGGCTGATTTTCTAGTGTTTCTAATGCTTTTTCTATACTTTCTATCGCTTTTCTAATAGATTCTGCATGTCTTTGGTTTGTAATAACTAAAGATGATGAATCTATTTTATTAGATATAAACATATTTACTATTGTTTCTTTTAATTTTTCTATTCCATCTCCTTTTTTGGCACTAATTATTATTCCATCATCTTGTCCTTTTATTGGAGATTTTATGTCACTTTTATTATAAACTTTTATTATCTTTTTATTTTCTTCTTTTAATTTTTCTAAGATCTTTTTTTCTTCCTCATTTAATGCTCTACCACTTTCTGTAATAAAAATACAAACGTCACTTTGTTTTGCTGCCTCTAAACTTCTTTCTACACCTATAGATTCAACAACATCTTCTGTTTCTCTTATGCCTGCTGTGTCGATTAATCTTAATAAAATTCCGTTAACTTCAATAGATTCTTCTATACTATCTCTTGTAGTTCCGGCAATATTTGTAACTATAGCTCTTTCTCTTCCGAGCAAATTATTAAGTAGAGAAGATTTTCCTACATTTGCTATTCCTACTATTGCAACAGAAATTCCTTTTTTAATATATCCACCAATATTAGATGTATTTAACAAGTTTTTTAAGTTATTTAAATCCTCTTTTAGTTCTTTATTACAATCTATTTTTGCCTCGTCTTCCATTTCTTCTGGATAATCTAAACTTGCTTCCAATTGAGATACGCAATATAGTATTTTTTCTTGTATTTCAGATAATTTACTAGATATTCCTCCTTTAGATAATCTATATCCAGCATTTATCGCAGCTATAGATTCTGCATTTATCATATCTATAATACCTTCTGCGTCAGATAATAAAATTTTGCCATTTAAAAAGGCTCTTTTTGTAAACTCTCCTTTATCTGCAATGTTTGCACCATTTTCCAAACAGCCTTTTAAAATTTCTTCTACAACTTTCATTCCACCATGACATTGAAACTCTACTAGGTCTTCTCCTGTATAGGAATGTGGTTTTTTAAAATATACAGCAAGTATTGTATCTTTTATTGTACTTGTTGAAACTGTACCATAATACATATAATTAGGTTCTGCTTTTTCAAAAGAATCTAATTTTTTACTATTAAACATCTTAGAAGCGATTTTTAAAGCATCGTCTCCACTCATTCTAATTATACCTATTGCTCCTGTTCCTACTGGGGTCGAAATTGTTGCTATTGTTTTCATGTCAAAAATTATAACATAACTTAGTTATGTTTGCCAATATTTATGCTCCTATGCTATAATTTGCCTTGATGAATGAAATTTATGATAAAAGTTTTGATGCTATAGTTATTGGTGCGGGACATGCTGGAGTAGAGGCATGTTTAGCTTTATCTAGAATGGGATTAAAAACTCTAGTGGTAACTTTATCTTTAAATGCTATTTCATTTATGCCATGTAACCCATCTATTGGAGGAACATCTAAAGGTCATTTAGTTAGAGAAGTTGATGCTTTAGGTGGTCAAATGGGAATTTCTACAGATAAAAACTCTCTTCAAATAAGAATGTTAAACCAAGGAAAAGGATCTGCTGTTCAATCACTTCGTGCTCAAGCAGATAAAACATCTTATCATCTTTATATGAAAAAAATTCTTGAAGATGAAGAAAATTTAACAGTTCTTCAAGGGGAAGTTGCTGAAATTTTAACAGAAGGCGGGAAAGTTTGCGGAATTAAAACCACTTTAGGTCAAATTTTTTATTGTAAAGCAATAGTTGTTGCAACAGGTGTTTACTTAAATGCAAATATTATTATTGGAGATTGGACTCAAAAAGTAGGTCCTAATGGTTTTGCAAGAGCTACCGAACTTACTAATTCGTTAATAAGTTTAGGAATTCCTACAAGAAGATTTAAAACTGGAACTCCTGCAAGAATAGATAAAAAATCTATAGATTTTTCTAAAATGGAAATTCAAAAAGGCGACGAAAATCTATATCCTTTCTCATTTATGACAGAAAATTTTATAGAAAATAAAGAACCTTGCTATTTAACCTATACAACAGAAAAAACTAAACAAATTATTTTATCTAATATTCATAGATCTCCTCTATATAATGGAAGTATTCATAGCATTGGTCCTAGATATTGTCCTTCAATTGAAGATAAGATAATGCGATTCCAAGATAAAGAAAGGCATCAAATATTTATAGAACCCGAAAGTGCATTTACAAATGAAATGTATGTTCAAGGAATGAGTTCTTCTATGCCTTTTGATGTTCAAATTCAAATGTATCATTCAGTAATAGGTTTGGAACATTGTAAATTTATGAGATTTGCTTATGCAATTGAATATGATTGTATAGATTCTTTATCTTTAAATTCACATTTAATGTATAAAGGAATTGATGGATTATTCTTAGCTGGACAATTGAATGGAAGTTCAGGATATGAAGAAGCCGCAGCTCAGGGTATTTTAGCTGGAATCAACGCAGGTCAATATATAAAAAATGAAGAACAAATTACTTTATCTAGAGATTCTTCTTATTTAGGAGTTTTAGTTGATGATTTAGTTACAAAGGGTACAAATGAACCTTATAGAATGATGACAGCGCGTGCTGAACATCGTTTACTTTTAAGACAAGAAAATGCAGACTTAAGACTTACTCCTATTGGAAGAAAAGTTGGACTTGTTAAAGATGATAGATGGAATAAATATTTAAATAAAGTAGATCAAATAGAAAAACTTAAAGATTTATTAGAAAAATCTGTTTCTCCTAAATTTTATAGACCTTTATTTGAAAAATTAGATGAGTCTATTCCTTGTAATGGACTAACTTATAAATCAATGCTAAAACGTTCTAAAATAAATGCAAGTGATATTTATTATTATTTTGATGATTTTAAACCTTATAGCTTAAGATATTTAGATGAAATTTCAACTGAAATTAAATATGAAGGTTATTTAAATAAAGAAGAAAATATAATTTCTAACAGTAAAAAATTAGAAAACAAAATTTTACCTAGTGATTTAGATTATTCAAAAATTTTAGGTCTTAGAATAGAAGCAAGACAAAAGTTAAATAAGATTAAACCTTTAAATTTAGGACAAGCTTCAAGAATAAGTGGAGTATCTCCAGCTGACATTACTGTTTTATTGGTTTACTTATCTAAGAAAAATTAATATGGATCAATTAAAAACTTACCTCGAAAATTTAAAAATTCAAAACATACCACAAATTTTAGATAAATTTGAATTGTATTATTCTTTATTAATTGAATGGAATAATAAGTTTAATTTAACTTCAATTACAGATAAAAAAGATGTTGAAATTAAACATTTCATAGATAGTATAGCTTCTTTTAATTATATAAAAGATAACTCTTATTTATGTGATATTGGAGCAGGAGCTGGATTTCCATCAATTCCTCTTGCTATATTAAAATCTAACTGTAACTTTGTATTAATTGACTCATTAAATAAAAGAATTAATTTTTTAAATGAATTAATTTATAAATTAGAATTAAAAAATTGTAAATGTATACATTCTAGAGTTGAAGATTTCGCTTTAAAAAATAGAGAAAAATTTGACTATACAATAGCAAGAGCAGTAGCTCCTTTAAACATACTTCTTGAATATACTATTCCCTTATTAAAAATTAATGGAATTTTATTAGCTTATAAAGGAAGTAATATAGAGGATGAAATTAAAGCCTCTAAAAATGCTTTTAATTTATTAAATTCTAGTATCTCAAATAAATATACTTTAACTCTACCAAATGGCGATTTTAGAACTATATTAGAGGTTAAGAAAAATAGTAAAACATTAAATAAATATCCTAGATCAGCAAATAAACCAAGAACTAATCCATTATAAAAATAGCACTAGATTTTTTCTCTAATGCTATCTTATTTTTTATAATTTTTATTTTTATCTAAATCTTACTGGAAGAATTAAGAAATTATATTCCGAATTTTCTACGCCTGTTATTATAGATGGAGCAGTATAATTCATTTTTAAAACAACATATTCATCATCAATATGTTTTAAACACTCGGTTATATAATTTGAATTATATCCAACTAAAGTATCTTTTCCTTTTGTTAAAACATTAATATTTTCTTGAGCATTTCCTATTTCAGATGTAGAAGTAATATTTAATATATTTGATTTAACTTCTAATTTAATTAAATTAGTTTTTTCAAATCTAGATAAAATACCAACTCTATCTACACAAGATTCTAATATTTTCTTATTTACTGTAATTTCAGTTTCAAAACTCTTTGGAATAGTAGATTGATAATTCATAAATCTACCTTCAATTGGAGTAGATATAATTTTTAATCCTTTCTCTTCTATTATTAATTTTTTATCTGAGAAACATAATTCAATTTTTTCATCATCATTTTCTAATAACTTAACAATTGAATTTAAATCTTTAGCTGTTATATTCATTTCAATAGAAG
>CAVAVP010000035.1:0-73258 GCA_963592135.1 bacterium | reverse complement strand
AAAAAGATGATAATAAAACCTAATACCACAAATAAAGTACCAACTAACCCAACTTCACATAACAATTGTAAAAAATCATTATGAACATTCTGAACGTCACTCCCATGTATAGCTCTAAACTCACTTGAAACAAAATCACTATATCTTCTATAACCTATTCCTATGACTGGAGATGTTTTAAATATTTTTATAGCCATCTCCCATAATTCAAATCTACCAGAAGATGTATCTTCATTTTTTAAAACACCTTCTATTGTAATTATATATCTATGTAAAACTGGTATTGCTTTAAGTTGATTATAGAACAATATTATACATAACAATACTATTGCAAATAAAAGAAATAGTAATAGAATTCTTTTTTGAACTTTGCTTTTTTTATTTGATATAACATATATAACAACCGTAGAAACAATGGCTCCCAATAATTCACCTCTACGTCCCATACAAACGACCGCAATTAAAAAAAATAAAATTTCAAAATAGCTCAGTATATTCTTATCTTTTTCCTTCATATCACAAAGTTTAAATATTATTGCAAAAATTATTATATAGTCGGCATAAACAAACGAACCCCCGATTGGAATTCCATAACCTCTTGGAATATAATATGATGCTAAAGCCTGTGTTTTTTCAGACAAATAAGGATATATATATTCAAAATACAATTGTGGATTCAGTTTAAAAAAAATAATTGCTGCTGAAAACAATATAGCAATAAAATAAAATATTTTTTTACATATTTTAAAATCTTCTACAGATGGGTTCATAACAAAATAATATAAAAATACAACTATTAAAGCTATCATGTATGAAATAGTATCTTCATCTTTTCTAGAATTTGGCAATATAAAAAAACACAATAAAGTAAATACAATTAAAAACCATGCCTTTTTCTCTTTGTTTATCTCAAAACAGGAATTTGAAATAAAATTCATAGACAATTTAACACATAATATTAATGTCAATAATAACCATCCATAAATCATCCTTATCCCTAAATCACTATATATAAAAAAAGTGCAAATGAATACGGCCAAAGCTGGCAAAAGGTGATCACTCTTTTTATTATACAAAAAATTACTCATTTTCTACTTATCTCGCTTAAAATATAATTACCTACACTTTCAGAAGCCTGCCCTTTTTCAAAGCTTTTTAATCTCGTAAGATGTCTTTCTATTTTTTCAATTTGTTCTTTTTCGTTTAAATTTAATATCAATTTTATTAAATCTTTGTTATTTTCAGCATAGTAATAAGGCCACTCTTCTATTGGTAAATAAAAACTTCTTTCTTCAATGGTGTACTTTTTTAAATCAGGAACAAAAAGAAATGCAGTCTTTCCCATTAAAGCAAAGTCCCAAATAGAAGAAGAGTAATCTGTTATTAATATATCACTTATCAATAGCAATTCCTGCATATCAGGATAAGTAGAAACATCTATAATATTTTCATCATTAATAAAATTACATGTTAGATAATAATGCGCTCTAAACAAGACTACCCATTGCCCACCATATTTATTTTTTAAAGCCTCCACTAAATTCTTAAAATCCAACTCATATTCATAACTATTTTTTCTAAATGTAGGGGCATAAATTACAATTTTTTTATTTTCTATCCCAAACTGTTTTTTCAAGGACAATATTAAATCCAAATTTTTGTTTATAAGTAAATCATTTCTCGGCATTCCTGAATTTAGCACTTTACCTTTGTATCCAAAAGATTGTTTTAAAGTCAATTCGGTAAAATATTCACTACTAGACAAATATGTTGTTACCCTTTTGTTTTTAGACAACATATTTTTGTCTATTCTTCTATTTGTATCTAATCTTCTTTTTCCAACGCCCTTATAAGCTCCGCCGCCATGCCATGTATTAATAATTTCTTGATTTTTGCGTTTTGGAAGTATAGACCAACTTTCGACATTATCTACAACCACTCTTGCTGTTAAAACATAAAAAATATATTTAATACTTTTAAATTTTATTTTTTTTATTTTTTCATCTACTATTATTTTTTGAGGATTTCGAAACGCCCAAACTATTTCTAAATTTTTAGAATTTTTTAATAACCATTCGCAAATATATTTAGGATTACATGAATAATTTTTGCCTAAATAGGCACTAAATACCACTCTATTGTTTTTAATAGGAAAAATATAAAATATCTTTAATAAAGTTTTTATAATATTTATTAATATATTTTTCATAATTTTTCTCCTTCTATATATTTTATTAATCTTATATAAGCTTCTTTTATAGAAAAATCTGGGCACCAACCAAGGTTTTTTATTTTTGAAGAATTTAATTTCATCCTATTATCTGGAGCATATCCTGTTTTAGAAGAATCTATATTATTTATTATAACTTTTATTTGTTGATTTGCAATTTCATTTGCTATTAAATTTGCTACATCAAGTATTGACATTTTTTTCTCATCATTACAAATATTGTAAGCTTCTCCAGTTGCACCATATTTTAGAATATATAAAATGCCCCTAATCGCATCAGAAGTATAACAAAAATTTGAAATGGTGGTTCCTTTTGTATTTAGAACAATATCTTTTTTAGCTATTACGCTATTTGAAAACTGCATAAACACTCTACGGTCCTCCAAAGATACTCCTGCGCCAAATGTTTGTGCTAATCTTGCAATAGAAAATTCAACATTAAACTCTTTAAAATATAGGTAACAATAATGCTCACTTACTCTTTTCCCTAGTGAGTAACAGCTTCTTGTATTTAAATGATTTATTACACCTATCATTTCCTCCGTTACTTCTTCATCTTTATCAAAAACGCCATACTCTTCCATCGATGAAATATATAAAAACTTTTTAACTTGTTTTCGTTTTGCCAATTCTAACATCGATTTTGTACCTTCAACAATTGCATTTAAACATTCAACAGGTTTTGTGATAAATTCTGTCGATGCGGTTGGGCTGGCAGTATGAAAAATATAATCACAATCCACATCAACTAAATCTAATTCTTTTTCTAATAAAATTAAATTTATATTTTTAGAAAATTTTTTTGTAAGTTTTTCTAAACTTCTTCCTTGAGCTATTATTTTTATATTTAAACCATAAATACTATTGGCATATAAAAAAGAATTTACTAGCAGTGATCCTATTAAGCCTGTAGAACCAGTTATAAGCACAACCTTATTGTCTAAATTTTCAAACAATTTTTTTTGCGAGCAAATATTTAATAAATCCTGAATCAATACACTATTCATTATTCTCCTTATTTTTAGAAATTCCTAAAAACATATAATAATCTGAAGGCGTAGTAATTTTTATGTTTTCTGGTTTGCCCTGTATGGTGTACAATTTATAACCATACGCGCGCATCATAGATGCAGAATCAATAAAATTATAATTTCCTTCTTTTTGAGCCAATCTATGAACTTTTATTATTTCTTCCAGCAAAAACGACTGAGGTGCTTTTGCCATCATACATTGTTTCCTATCCAATATATCACATATATGATTGTCATTATCTACTTTTATAATAGTTTCTATTGCCTCTGTAACAGTTATTGCATTACCATTTGTTTTTACGGATTCTATGTTTTTTTGAATTGTTTCTCCATCTACCAACGGACGAACACCATCATGAATCAAAACAGCAATAGATTCTTTGTTGCCATAAATTTTTTCTATTTCTTCTAATCCATTATATTGCGATTCTAAAGCGGTAGAACCTCCCGCTACAACAGAAACTATTTTTTTTAATTTTGCATTTTTTATAAGTTTTTTTGTATATTCTACCCATTCTTTTTTAGAAACAACAACTATTGCATCAATATTAGACTGTTCCTCAAAAATATTAAGGGTATGAATAATTATAGCCTTACCATTCCATTCTAAAAATTGCTTTGGAATATTATTTTTTTCATGCATTCTACTCCCGATTCCCCCTGCAAAAATCAAAGCAACATTTTTCATATTTACTTTTCCTCCTTGCAATAATATTTCCCCTTAAATTGAATATAAGGCTCATTTGTGCTTATATAAACACAATCATGTTTGGCTACTCTTTTTTCTTCGGGTGGTAATTCCATATAATCTCCCCATATTTTTCGAAGGTAATTATCATAACCCTTCATTACTGGAATATTATATCCTTCAAATTTTTTGTATTCAATATTTTCAAAATCTTCCTTTGGATGCTTAATTAGCATACCTTTTATCGAACCTATCAATTCTGTAACTTCTTCACAATCTTTCCATTTGTATTTTGACATTCTTCCTTCTGCTTTTTTCCATTTTTTATATCTTATTTTAGGTGATTTAATGATAGAAAGAATAACTTTTGCTAAAACCTTAAATATTCTCCCTTTGTTTTGAGGAAGTCTCTGAACATTAAACAAATTAAATATAAAAGCATTATATAATTGAAAAAATCTTTTTATTTTTGATTTAGGACATCCATCTATTGGCATTATTTCTAACGCTATACCATGACAGATATCATCATTTATACTATGTTTATTTATTTCTGTAGTATTTACATCTCTTATCGAAGCTCCAGCATCATGATATATATGCTCCATATCTGTCCTGCAATACAAAAATCTTTTATCGGCTTTTACATTCCAAATTTCAGCAAGTCTTTCATAATCTTCCCTTGGCATAAAAACATCTATATCATCGTCCCACGGAATAAAACCTTGATGTCTAATTGCACCTATTAAACAGCCCCCGCATAGATAATATTTTAAACTATATTTTCTACAAAATTCATCAAAATACAATAGAATATCTAACATTTTATTTTGTAAATCTTTTATATTTATTTCACCCATTCAAGACCTCACTTTTTCAATATTCTTCCGAAAGTTTTAAATATTAATCCTATATCATAGAAAAATCCTGCTTTTTCTATATATTCCAAATTTAATTTTAATTTTGCTGGCATAATTTTTTCTATATATGTTTTTTCAGCATCATTAGAAGTTTCAATTAAACTATTTTCGTCACAATATTCAATTGAAGCAAGATCTGTAATACCAGGCTTAACAGTTAAAACTCTTCTCTGCTCATCATTATACATTGCTACATATTTAGGCACTTCTGGCCTTGGTCCAACAAAACTCATTTGACCAAAAAATACATTAAATAATTGAGCAAATTCATCTATCTTATATTTTCTTATAAACCCACCGACTTTAGTTATTCTTGCATCTCCTTTACTTGTTATTTGTAATCCTTTTGATTCTGCATTCACAACCATTGATCTAAATTTCCAAATTTTGAAATGTTTACCTTTTAAACCAACTCTTTCTTGTTTAAATATTACAGGTCCTTTTGAAGTTGCTTTAATTAGAATTGCTACAACAATAAAAAGTGGAGATAAAATTATTATTCCAAATATTGAAGCACATATATCAAACAACCTTTTAAAGAATTTATACACTCTTTATAACCTCTATATAAGACTTTATAACATAATCTACTTGTTCATCAGTAAGTAGTGTATGTAAAGGAAGTGTAATTTCATTTACAAATCTATTATATGCATTTGGATAGTCTTTTATATCAAGTCCAAGTGCTTTATATGCTGTATGCATTGGCAGTGGCTTATAATGAACATTTGTTGCAATATTCCTCTTTGCCATCTCTATTATGATTTCATTCCTTTTTTCACAAGATGCTTTAGGAATATTAGTTATATATAAGTGACCACTTGAAGCATATTCATCTCCAAAATGTTTTATTGGAACAATTAAATCTCCAAGTTCTTTCGTGTATTTTTCAATTATTTCTTTTCTTCTTGCCAAAAGTCCCTTATATCTTCTTAATTGAACAAGTCCAATCGAAGCCATAATATCTGTCATATTACATTTTTGGCCACACATTTTAATATCATATTCCCAAGCGCCGAGTTGCATTTTAGCTAATGCATCTTTGCTTTGTCCGTGAAGTGACCAAAGCATAAAATCTTTATATATTGCCTCATCATCTAAACCTTCTTTTGCTTTCCATGTAACAGCACCACCTTCCGCTGTTGTTATATTTTTAACGGCATGAAAACTAAAAGATGTAAAATCTGCAACATTACCACTCATTTTCCCTTTTTGAGATGCACCAAAACTATGTGCTGCATCGGCCACTACTATAACTCTATTAAATAGCTTTTGTATATTATTTTTTGGTTTAAATAAGTCTTTTTTACCTTCAACAATATCAAAAATTCTCTTATAATCACACATAATTCCAGCAATATCTACAGGTATTATAACTTTTGTTTTCTCTGTAATTAAGCTTTCAAGCATATTATAATCCATCTCTAAGCTATCTTTTTGAATATCGCATAAAACTATTTTTGCTCCGACATGGTTTATAACACTTGCGCTTGCTGTATAGGTATAAGCCGAGGTGATTACTTCATCTCCCTCTCCTACTCCTAATATTCTTAAAATTAATTCAAGCCCTGCTGTTGCAGAGTTTAAACAAGCAGCTTTATTTGTTCCACAAAATACTGCTATTTGTTTTTCAAATTCTTTTGTTTTAGGACCAGTTGTAATCCAGCCTGATCTTAAAGTGTCTACAACTTCATTTATTTCTGCTTCTGTTATATCTGGTGGTGAAAATGATATTTTCATTTCTTATTCTCCTACCACATCTCATAAAATTTAAGATGTTCTATATCTATATTTTTAAATTTTTTTATTACTACTCCTGGACAATTTTCAGTTCCAACTTCTATATTTGCATTTTCAACTAATGTATATTTTGCCCCTTCCCTATATTCTACACCTATACTTTCTAAGATAAAATCATCATAAAGCATGTAGCCTGTAGCTTTTTTATTTTCGTATACAATATTTATTTTACCACTATCGGATAAAATTTCTTGCAATTTTAATTTAGTTGCACCTAGTGTTCTATGTTGCGCCGTCTTATAGGCTAAATTTGCATTATTGAAAAGATTTGTTATTAATTTGCTATCCTTTATATTTCCTTCTTTAATTTCGCCTATAACATCACCCACTTTCTCATATTTAAAAAAGCAAAGTTTTTCAAAGCCAAATTTCTTATAAAAATTATATAACCCACTGTTTGCTGGACATAACATGGTAAAACTATAATTTTGTTTTAAATAATCAAACATTTCGTTTATAACCTTACTTGCCTTGCCGCTATGTCTATATTTTTCATTTGTTGCTATTCCAAACATAAAAGGAACGGTTATTATCTTCTCATCCTTTCGTATTTGCTTTTCTCTTACAAAAGCACACGATACAACTATATTATTTTCAATGTCCACTGAGGCACAAATTGCACTTTCCATTACCACTTTTATAAACTCATCGCTGTCTTTGAATACATCTTTATATAATTCAACTGCTTGAGTAAAATATTCGTTGTTTTTATCTATAATCACTTATACCCCTATAGTTTACTTTCTATAAACTCTTTCATCTTCATAGCAATTGCGTGTGTCATTTCCTTATTTTCACACTCTGCCATAATTCTTATCTTTGGCTCTGTTCCACTTGCTCTTAGAAAAACTCTTCCTTTATCTCCCATTTCATTTTCTATTTTTTTAATAAAGTCTTTTACAGATTGATCAGCCATGATTTCTTTTTTCTTTTCTGTAACTACATTTATATTTTCTTGTGGGAAATGAACAGAATCATCAAGTATGCCCAGCGGAGTATTCTTTTCTTTAATTAGTTTTGCTAAATAAAGCCCTGCTAAAACACCATCGCCGGTATTAGAAAACTCTCTCAATATAATGTGACCTGACTGCTCTCCGCCAACCATTAAATCTTCTTTTAACATTCTCTCTACTACAAAGTGGTCACCAATATCTGTTCTTTCAAGTTTAATACCAATTTTTTCAAGAGATTTTTCAACACCCATATTTGTATGAAGTGTTCCAACTACTGTATCATGATTTAATTTACTTTGTTCTTTTAGGTGTCTTCCAATTATATAAATTATGCTATCTCCATCAACTTTTTCACCATTGCTAGCCACAGCTATAACTCTATCTGCATCCCCATCAAAACAAAGTCCTAAATCAGCCTTATTTTCAAGAACCTTTGAAACAATAAACTCAGGGTATAGAGCACCACAATTATCATTTATCTTATGACCATCGCTCTCTGTGTTATAAGCAATACAATCTGCTCCTAGTCTATCAAAGATATTTTTAGCAGTTTTAGATATAGCTCCATTTGAGCAATCAAGCACTATCTTAAGACCACTTAATGAGCCTATTAATTTGCATAAATCAACAATGTATTCTTGAGTATAAGCCCCACCTTTTTCAACAGTTCCTTTTATTTGAGATGAGTATACTTTACCCTCATCAATATGCTTTTCAATTTCTATTTCTTCAATGTTTTCAAGTTTTCTTCCATTATAATCAAAGACTTTTATTCCATTGTACTGCCATGGGTTATGAGAAGCGGTAATAGCAACACCATAGTTTGCTTTATTCATAACAGTTGTAAATGCTACATTTGGCGTTGTTACAATACCTAAATCAATAACACTTGCACCAGCTTCAATTATTCCATCAATTAAAGCCTTAGAAAGCATTTCTCCACTCGGTCTATTATCTCTACCTACAACAACGACTCCCCCATCTGCAGAGTAGCCTAATCTATTTCCGCAAAGGTAAGCTATCTTTTCTGTTAAAAACTCTCCTACTTTTCCTCTAATACCATCGGTACCAAAGTACTTTTTAACATAAAGCGGTTTATTGTATTTACTTCTATTTTCCTTAACTGTTTCTCTAGATCTTCCTATACACATGCAATTTTTAGGTAAATCTACCGTAACTGTAGTACCAGCAGCTATGTATGCATTATCCTCTATTGTAACTGGAGCTACAACATTACTATTACTTCCAATAAATACAGAATTTCCAATTATACTTCTATGCTTGTTTTTACCATCATAGTTAATAAATATTGAGCCACAACCAATGTTACAATTTGAGCCAATATCTACATCTCCGATGTATGCTAAATGCGCCGCCTTAGTTCCCATGCCTAGTGAACTATTTTTTATCTCCACATAGTTTCCTATTCTACAGCAACTTCCAACAACTGCATGAGTATGAATGTGCGCATTAGGTCCAACTGTTGTTTTTGAACCAATTTCGCAGTTAGACAAATTACTTGCAGTAATTAAAACATTATCTCCAACTATAGCGTTTTCAATTATGTTATTTGCCTCAAGCGTGCAATCTTTCCCAATTTGGGTATTTCCTCTTAAATGATTGTTGGCATAAATTTTTGTACCTTTACCAATAACTACATCCTTATCTATATAAACATCTTCAAAATCTTTAAAGATAACACCATTTTGAATATGTTTCCTTATAATTGATGTCCTTATAAGCTTCATTACTTTTTCGCAATCATCAAGGTCTGTTAAATTATAACCTAAAGCTAAGTCTTCTTTAGTTAAATCAACACCTAAATACTCGCTTATTAAAGCTTGTTTCATTATTTTCCCTCTGTATTTTCTTTATTTTCTTTTGATTTTTCTTGTTTTCTAGTAACAGCAAGAGCAATTACGAGCATAACAACAATAACTACTACATCTACTGCAAGTATTAAAATTACACTTATTTCATCACCCATCACTGTTGATACAGAATCACTTTCATAAAACGCAGAATTTAATAGCGATGTTTCATTATATTCTTGAACCGTAGATTTTAGGCTTGTTAAAGATTTCTTATACTTTTCTACAACTTCATTGAATAAACCTTGTATTAAAGTATTTGCTTCATCTGAACTATCTGTTGATGTTGAATATGCTGTATCCATATTTGTCCACGTTACAAGTTCAAGATTTATCTCTTTATATTCATCTTGTAATTTATTATATGTGTCTAAGTATTCATAATAGTTACTATTACTAATATTTACTTCGCCTGATGCGTAATTGTTTATTTCAGGTTTTACTTTTTCCAGCAAAGCTGCAGTCTCTGTAATTCTAGTGCTTAATAGATTCTTTTCTTGAGTTAAGTTTGCAACTTTTAATTTTACATAATTAAGTTCTGAGATAGAAACATTTGTCTTACTATTTGCAACTCTTTTATTAACTAAATAACTTTCAATCACACTTAGTTGATTTTCAAGCGAACTTACCTTAGCTTTAAGCTCGGCCACGCTTTCTTTTGATTCTGTTGATTTAAAAGCTAAAAGTTCTGAATCACAATTATTTAAGTAGGTCTTGTATTCACTAATAGAATCTCTTAATGTTTCATAAGCTTGTAAATAATTCATCTCATTAAAGTTTAGTTCAATATCTCCCATAGTAACTTCAATCACATATTTTGATTTAATTGTACTTAAAGCAACATCAGTTAATGCTTCAACAATTGAGTTATATTGAGACTTTGAAAGTCCATAGCTTCCCTTTCTTTTAACGCTAATTCTAACAACACTTGGATAAGAGTTTTTGTTTGCATCTGTCATTGATTCTTCGACATATGTAGAAACGGACGATTTAAAACCTTTTTCTTGTAATTTAACAATTTCCTCATCAGTAAAACCACACTTTACAAGTGCGGCATTTATTACGGCATCTGATTTAACAATCGAATCTATATTCTTTGAAGGAATCCAATTTTCTTTTTCTTTTATACTAGTTGTTGTAAATGTAACTTTTGTTGCATATTCAACACTAGAAATTGTAGCTCTCAAACCTACAAGTAGCGCTGTGCTTAAAATGACGGCAACTAAAACATAAATTAAAATTCTTTGCCAACCTTTTTTCATTAAAGTAAATATTTCACTGAATGTTATACCCTCTTGCATCTCCATATTTTCGTCCATTTTCTACCCCTCCACTTTTTGAGTTTTCGTTTTATTTAATTTTATTTTCCTTATTTGTTTTCTTAGTTTATTATATGCCATTAGTTGATCTTGATTAGTATTTATCTCTGCAATTGCAATTACTATTGCTACCATTATACCACAAGGAACACCCTCAATTGTACCCGTATCTAATAAAGAGTAGCCTTCAAAACCTATACAAATCATAAAAATATAGTAATTGAATAAATCCCACTTCTCAAGTAAAATTTCAAATCTTATAAAATAGAAATAAAGGTATGCAAGAAGGCCAACTCCTCCTAGACATGCCGCAATTTGCAAAATTGTATCATGGAACATATATATTCCACTTGCATTATTTAATTTTGCGGTATTACCTATATAGTCAATCCCAGCCCCTACTATTGGACACTCAAAAAAACAAGAAATTGCCTCTCTATAAAGTTCAAATCTTCCACTATCTCTAAGGCCGTCGTGGAAAATTATGTTATATATCTTAACTAAATACGATCTTCCAATAATTGCTGCTAATATGCCGCAAAGAAGTAACCCTAAACTTATATATAAATATTCTTTTTTCTTTTTACCTTTAGCAAGCACAAGTGTTCCTATAACCGTTGCCATTAGTTCTATACTACCAAATATAGTAGCGCCGCGCGAGGTGGTTGCAAGTATTCCTATATACTCAATTAATCCTAAGGCTAGATATACATAAGATTTATAACCTTGTGTTTTTAAATAAAGATAAAATCCAAATGGATAAACAAGTAGCAAAACCAGCGCTATACTATTTGAAATTGCCCATCCTAAATGAATAATACCCGCATCCTTTGGTTTCACGTTAAACACGTAATATACAAAAATTTCAAGTACTATTAATAGACCAAAATATACAAAACTTTTAGCTAAATTTTCTGCACTATTTTCTCTATTTGAGGCAAAGTTTATTGTAATTAAATAAAACCCAAATGGAACTAAAACTATTAAAAATGTTCCAACCCATCTTCCAAAGCCACTGCTTTCAAATCTACAGCCGATTCCACTTATTAAAAATGCTATAAGTAAAAAAGTAAAAGCCAAAAAACATTTACCAATACTAAAGTTTTCCAACTTGTAATAATAAATATGAAATGGAACTGCAAGAACTATTGGAACTAATAAAAAGCATGTTGCAAATATATTACTTGGAACTTTTGACATAACAGCAGTTGCCATAACAACGAGTGTTAAAACAGGCTGAACATCTCTTTGTATTACCAAAATAAAGGCTGATATTAAAATTATTAATGCAAATCCTAAGATTGTTTGATAGGTTGCCCAGCATGTTACAATAATTGCTACAACTAATAAATAAAAATAATCTGTATAGAAAAATTTGGAAATCTTTTCTATCACACTATTGTCTATTAAATACTTATTATTTACAGTTCTTTGTAACATTTTCTTTACCGCAAATTTTCTTATATTATATATGCGCGTCTATATATTGTAAAGCAAAAGCCACTTTAAGTAGAATTATCTAATTTTAAAAATTGTTGTTTTTTTTATTTGGCGTAACCACAAAATTTATGCTAATTTAATAGTGGATGGTTTTCGGAAAACACATCCAAAATAAATAAAAAAACCGAGGTATTTATGAATCTTACAACAAAAAAAATTTGTAGGGCTGGCATCATTGCCGCAATTTACGTTGCTTTAACATTTATAACTTTTCCTATCGCATCAGGGGCTATACAATTTAGATTATCTGAAGCGCTAACGCTTTTACCACTATTTATGCCAGAGTCCATTTTTGGACTATTTATTGGCTGTATAATAGCAAATTGGGTAACAGGCTGTACTATTTTTGATATATTTTTAGGATCATTAATTACACTAATTGCTGCATTTATTACGTATATCATAGGAAAATTTATTAAAAATAACGCGCTTAGAGTATTTTTAGGTGGACTTCCTCCAGTCATCTTGAATGCTGTATTTTTACCACTAATTTGGCTTATATACTCAAGTCTTGAATATGTTTACTATATGCAACTTTTATTCTTACTTGCAACCGAGGGGCTATCTATTTATATATTTGGAACTTTGTTATATTTTTCTTTAGTAAAGCTAATTAAAAAATATCCTAAGATTTTTATAGATACTGAAAAATCCAACGAAAAGCCAAAAAATGTAGGCCCACAAGAAAAACAATAGAGTCTATCATAAATATAAAAAATTATCAGTAGATTTAAATTCAAGATGTTTTATCATTCTTGTATGATTTGTTTGTTTTTAAATCCAAGCAGTAAACTTTTTGTTTTACACGGCGAAAACTGCAAATTTAAAAAATTTTCGCTCTCTACTTCGAAAAGTTTAAAATTTTTACTTTTTGCTAAACAATTTAAATGGGTAATCTAAAAGTATACCCTCACACTATCAAAATTTAAATTTACTTGACTTTGAATTGACTTTGAAAATATTTAAATTAATTTAGATATTAATTTTTTAGAGTTTTGAACTGCTATTTTTGTAAATTCCATATAGCTTATTGGAGATGAACCATCTGCGTTGTCTGAAATTGCACGTATAACACAGAATGGGATTTTATTAATGTATGCAACTTGGGCTATGGCTGCACCTTCCATTTCACAGGCAATAGGAGAAAAGTTTTTTACAATTTCCTTTTTCTTTTCACCATCAATTATAAATTGATCTCCAGAAGCTATTGTGCCTACTTCATATTTTAAATTAGAATCTTTGCTTGCCTTTTCTATTTTTTCTATTAATTCTTCACTTGCTGGTATTTTAATTATATTTATTCCGGATATTAATCCCTTAGGATCTCCAAGAGGAGATGTATCCATATCATGTTGTACAAGATCTTTAGATATCGCAATATTGGCAATACCTAAATCTTTAGAAAGACTTCCTGCCACCCCAACATTAAGTAGATACTCTAATTCAAAATTTAAACACATTGTTTGAGCACAAATTCCTGCAAAAACTTTACCTATACCACAAACGGCTACAACTACTTCTTTGTTGTTAATTAAACCCTTTATAAAATTTAATGTACCAATTTTTATTTCTTCTTTATTTGTCATTAAATCTTCTATAGCTTCTATTTCAACTTTCATTGCCCCAATAATGCCTATCATAATTTTTCCTCTTTAATTGTTATTTCATCAAATTTTATTAGTTCTTTTAGCTTATCTATTGTTAATATTTCTACTTTTTGTCCCTCTTCTATACCTTTCTTTATTTTTTGGGATTTAATAGACTCTTCATTTACTTGAACATAATAATTCATCCTTCTAGGTTTACTTGTAAATTGTCCACCACGCTTTTTTATAACATAAACTAATCTTTTACAAAGCTTTATATCTGAATTTTCCAAATCATCATCAAAGCCAAATGTTTTTGTACACAAGTCTAGCATTTTATATTTTTTTTCTACTAAAACCTTTTTAGCATATTCAGTTATTAATTTGGTGTTAGTTGGTGGGCAAAACTCTTTAATAATTACCCCATCTTTCATCTCAACATAAGCATTTATATGATTTATAATCATTTCATCTATTGTCATGTTTTGTTCTTTACATAGAGCTTGTAAAACTTTCATTGTAAGATAGGCATCATAATCACTTCTGTGTAGGTGTTCTTTTTCTATTTCATATTTATCACAAAGTTTATCAAGACCTACATCTGACCCTTCTTGGGATATTTGTTTATATAAAGCTTGTGTATCATAGGCCTTTATATAAAATTTATCCTTTTTATATCTTTCACAATCTGACCTTATAAATGAAATGTCATTATAAACAGCATGGCCAAAAACAACTTGGTCTTTTGATGTTAATAATCCTTTTATTATCTCATAATAATATTTAAAATCAGGAGCTTCTCTAAATGCACTTTGTGGATAAGATAGTTTTATACCCTCATCTTTATTTGTTGGCCCTAAATGAAATTTACTTCTTGGGTTCATTAATATATCTTTTTGCGCAAGTATTTTAAAATTCTTATCTACTATACAATAACCAAAGCTACAAATTTTACCTTTCCCATTAAAACAATTAGCACACTCTATATCAAAAAATAAATATCTCAATTTACTATTTCCTTTTAACCTTAACGATTATAACATAAACAAATTTTATATACCAATATTTAGCAAGGTTGAAAGTTTGATATATTGATCTATATCTAGGGCTTCTCCTCTAATTTTTGAATCCAAACTCATTTGTTCTAAAACTTTTATAATTTCATCTTTAGATATTTTAAAACTATTTGAAAGGTTATTTACTAATGTTTTTCTTCTCATACAAAAAGCTGCTTTTATAACTTTCTTTACCTTTTTCTTATCAATGTCTTTATATTTATCTAGAATATCTATTCTTACAACTGCACTATCCACATTAGGTGGTGGCATAAACATCTTTCTTGATACAAAACGAGTCTCTACTGCCTCCCCCTCTAAATTTATTGCAAGTGTGATTGCTCCAAAATCTGGATCATTTGCTTTTGATGTTAGTCTATCTGCAACTTCCTTTTGAACCATAATAGTAATAGATTGTGGCTTATAGTCACTTTCTAAAAATTTCATAATAATTGGCGTGGTTATATAATAAGGAAGATTGGCAACTACTTTATAACTTTGCCCATTTAATAATTGCCTTAACTCACTTTCACTAACTTTTTGAATGTCCTTAAAAATTACTTCAACTTTATCCAAAACATCTTGCAATGTTTCATTTAGCACTGGAATCAAGTTTTTGTCTATCTCAAATGCGTAAACCTTTTTTGCTACCTTTGCTATTTCTCTTGTTAGAGTTCCTGCACCTGGACCTATTTCTACAACAATATCCTCATTTGTTATATTTGCATCTTGAACCATTGAAGCTAAAAGATTTGTATCAGTTATAAAATTTTGACCAAATTGTTTATTAAACCTAAAATTATTATCTTTTAAAACTTCGCTAACACTTCTCATTATTTATCTTCTATCATTTCTCTGATTCTAAGTTTTGCCCCAATTGATTTTGCTATTTCTTTTGCTTTTTCCATTTTTTCATTTCCAATTATATCTACAACGGAAAAAACTACATTGCCGCCGTTTTCAACACATTTTTTTGCAAAATCTAACATTATATTAAAACCATCAATTCCATATACAGGTCTACAAATTTCCTTATATTCTTCAGCATTTACATCATTTAAAGAAACGCCTATTGTATCTATACACTTTACAATAATAGGAGTTATATCTTTCCCGTTTATTTTATTTCCATGTCCATTTGTATTAATTCTAGTTTTACCACCCATGCTGTGTACATAATCAGATACTGTTTCTATTACATCAAGTCTATATGTAGGCTCACCGTATCCACAGAAAACAACTTCCTTATAATCTTTTAAATTATATTTTTTTAATTCATTTAATACTTCATCAAAAGTTGGCTCTCTATCTAACCATAAATCGCCATAAATAAAATTATCAAAAGAGCGAACACAAAATGTACAGTTACATGTACATTTATTTGTTGCATTAATATATAAACTATTTTCAACTTGATAAACTATTTTTTGCATTATTTCATCCTCTTAAATAATCTTTTAGTATTTCTATTTGTTCTATCAATTATATCCTCTATATTTTCATCTAAAACTTGTGCTATTTTTTCAGCAACTAGTTTTATATACTTTGGCTCATTTGTTTGTCCTCTATATGGAGTTGGGGCCATATATGGGCAATCCGTTTCCAAAAGTAATCTATCCTTATTTATAGCTTTTATTACATCTTCTTTTTTCGCATTTTTAAATGTTATCGAGCCGCCTAGTGCAAAATAACAATCAAACTTCGAAAATTCCCTTACCATTTCAAAAGATCCTGAATAGCAATGTAATAATACTCCACTATTTAGATATTTTTTATATTTATTCAATATATCCAAAGCATCTCCATAAGCATCTCTTATGTGAAGTGATATAGGCAATTTTAACTCATCGGCAAGCACTATTTGTCTTGTAAAAGCCTCAATTTGCTTTTCTCTAGGCTCACCATCTTCATAGTGGTAATCAAGACCTATCTCTCCAATTCCTACCACTTTTTCATCTTGAGCCATTTGTCTATACTTTTCTATAGTCTCATCGTTTATTTCTCTTATATCTTCAGGATGGGTTCCTATCAGTGCATATTGGTTATATTCATGCGCTTGTTTTAAGGCAAGAATTGAAGATTCTAAACTTGCTCCAACGATTATGCAACATTCTATATTATCGCTTTTAAAATTGTCTACAATCTCCCTTGCTCTTGAAATTAATCTTTCATCGTTCAAATGCGCATGCGAATCTATAAGCATTATCTAACCTCATCTCCTGGTGCCATATCGCTTTCTGGAGATACTACTGCTAATTTACCATCTTTATTTGATGCACATAAAATCATACCTTCAGATACAATTCCACGAAGTTTTGCAGGTTTTAAGTTAGCAACAACAATAACGCTCTTTCCTACCATTTCTTCAGGTGTATAAGATTTTGCAATACCAGATACTATAGTTCTTAATTTTCCTTCACCACAATCTATCTTAGAGCAAAGTAATTTATCTGCCTTTTCAACTTTTTGGCATTCAATAACTTTACCTACTTTTAATTGAATCTTTTCAAACTCTTCAATACCTATCTCTGGAACTTTTACTACATTATCTTGTGTTGCTTCTTTTTTCTTTTCAGCAGCCACTTTTATTTGTTCTTCTATAATCTTATCCATAGCGGCAAGTTCTTTGCTTATATCTAATCTTGTAAACAAATTTTCGCCTCTTGATACCGTATTTCCAGCTTTCATTGCGCCAAACTTTATTGAATCAAAACTCTTTAAGTACTCGTCATTAACTCCTAACTTTTCAAAGATCTTAGCTGGAGATTTTGTTAAGAATGGTTGCAATATTGTAGCTACCATACGAATACCTTCACAAAGGTTATACATAACTGTGGATAATCTATCTTTATTTCCTTCCTTATTAAGTACCCATGGAGCAGTTTCATCAATATATTTATTTAATCTTCTAATTGAGTTCCAAATAATCTCTAATGCTTCTGGAATATATAATTTATCCATGCAGTCAGTAACAGCACTATACATTGAATTTAATGTTTCAATTAATTCATTATCTAAAACCTCTTCTGTTTTTGGCGCAGGAATTACTCCATTAAAGTATTGTTCAACCATAGCAATAACTCTTGAAACAAGGTTAGATAAATCATTACAAAGATCACTATTAATTCTCTTTAAAAATGATTCATTTGTGTAAGAACCGTCTTGTCCAAATGATACTTCTCTTAACATAAAATAACGAAGTGCGTCTACTCCATAATTATTAGATAAAATAAATGGATCAACTACATTGCCTTTAGATTTAGACATTTTATCATTTCCAAATAAAAGCCAACCATGTCCATAAACTTTCTTTGGCATTGGTAAATCAAGTGCCATTAATATTGCTGGCCAAATTATTGAGTGGAATCTTACAATTTCCTTACCTACCATGTGAATATCTGCTGGCCAATATTTTTTGAATAGTTCGTCATTATCTGAGCCATACCCTAAGGCTGTTATATAGTTTGTTAAAGCATCTAACCACACATAAACTACATGCTTTTTATCAAAAGGAACTTTAACACCCCAATCAAACGATGTTCTTGAAACACATAAATCTTGTAATCCTGGTTTTAAGAAATTGTTTATCATTTCATTTTGACGAGCTGCGGGTTGTAAAAATTCTGGATTTTCTTCTATTAATTTTATAATTCTATCTTGGTATTTTCCCATCTTAAAGAAATAACTTTCTTCTTTTGTTAGTTGAACTTCTCTTCCACAATCCGGACACTTTCCATCAACTAATTGTGTTTTAGTCCAAAAAGATTCACAAGGAGTACAATACCATCCTTCGTATGATGATTTATAAATATCTCCTTGGTCATATAATTTTTGGAAAATTTTGGCTACTGCTTTTTCATGGTATTCATCAGTTGTTCTAATAAATTTATCATAAGAAATATCTAGTAAATCCCATAATTTTTTCAATTCATCTACTATACCATCTATATATTGTTTAACAGGGACGCCTGCTTCTTGCGAAACCTTTAATATCTTTTGTCCGTGCTCATCTGTACCTGTTAAATAAAATACATCATAGCCTTGCATTCTTTTATATCTTGCAATTGCATCACAAATAATTGTTGTATAGCAAGTACCAATATGCCACTTTCCTGATGGATAATAAATAGGTGTTGTAATATAAAATTTTTCTTTCTTTTCCATAATTTTTATTCCTTTTTTTATTCTCAAATATTATACATTTTTCATATATATAAATCAACGCACGCGCAATCTATATAAAAAAGGCTAAAGGAAATAACCTTCAGCCTTATTCTTTTTTTTAATAAAGCTGAAGTTATTTTCGCATCATCATATCAATAACTTGACATGCCTTTCTAACGGCAAGTTCTGATTTTATAGGAAACATTGTTGGAACTTCCTCATATGCCTTTGTTGAAGATAAATCTCTTGGATGATTTTTACCATCCTTTAATTCTTGTGAATCTGGATCCACTGCTAAATATAACTTTAATGTCTTACCACCTAAAGAAATTTTTGCAATAAGTTTTCCTTGAATTCTAAAAGAACAACATCTTAAAGATACTCTTGCTTTTACTTTTTTATACATTGAAAATTTTTCACAAATTTCATCATAATATATTCTTGTATTTTCATCGAGTTTGTCTATTCTCTCTTGGAAACTACTTCTCTTTTCGTAAGCCATTTTTCTATCTCCTTACAACGTGCCTATTAAAAATAACACCGGTATGAAAAATTGTCAAATAAATATACATATTCTTCTTTACAAATCAAATAAAATTAAAAACCCTTTCAAAGACACAAATGAATAAACAAATTGTATTTAAGCGTAAAATTAAGCAATGAAAAATTAAAAGTTGATTATACAAATTAGATTCACTAAATAGCAATAATCCACCCGCATAATAGGTGGTTTTTACACAATAAAACTCATATAAAGGTCAAGTAAAAAGCAAGTTTTATCTTTGCAAAACTCGTTTATGAGTTCGCTTATGCCGACTCGACCTCTACTATACAAGACAATAAACTTCGCCTTATTCGATGCATATGCATCACTCAAAAACTTTAATTCATTCTCACCGATAAACATATCAATTACTCGCGTATAATCAAAATTAGTCAAATCACGATTTAACAAAACTACTATAACAAATAGCAAATTCATTGTTAATAGGTTTTGAATATAAAAAACAAAGAAAACTTGTTTGTCAATTTTATACAAACAAGTTAATTTTCACATTTTATGAGCCACTTTTTCAAAATTTTCACATTTTATGAGAATACTGTTATTTATTGCAAAAAAATATAAAATCATATCCGACTCTATATTTTCATATTTTATGATCAAAACTCTATTAATATAAACTATATTTTGGATACATTAAGTGAATATAATCAACAACATCTTCTCTTGTGCCTTTGTATGGGCCTGGGTTTTCCATTTTAGTTGAAACCATAGCAGTAGCCCAAAGTAATGCCTTTTCTATTGATTCATTTTGTCTTTCTGTGATATAAGCTCCAAAAATTGTATCTCCTCTACCACTACGTCCTGATAGATTTCTCGCTTTAATTGGAACGGCTGAAAATTTCTTACCATCATATACTATAACTTCACTATTATGCGAAATAACTACTTCCTTTGCTCCCCAAGAATATAAGACTTTGGCGGCTTCATATCTATCACTAAGGCCAGTTAATATTTCAGCTTCTGCTGCATCTGCCTTTAAATAATCTATGTATGGCAAAACTTCTTTCTTATCCTTCCAGTCTTCAAAATACATTTCACCTGTGTCTCTATTTGCATGTCTTAAAAGCGCCTGAACATCTACAGCTACTTTTCCGTGCTTTGAAGCCCACTTTATTATTTCTCCATCGAAATCCCCAAAAATTAATCCTGCGAAATGATAAATTTTTGTTTTAAAATCTTTAATATCCTCAATCTTAAATGAATCCCCTTGGCCTATACATGTGCAAGTACGTCTTTCTTTATCCGCCGTATGGTACTTGTTTCTTATAGATGTAGATTCACTTGATGGAATATAGTAAATATCCTCTTTATTTATAACAAAAGTTTTTAATCTTTCTTTATCTTGAGGTGCTAGTTTTGTAACCACTCCTACCTTATATCCGCCAGCTTTTGCTGCCGCTGAGGAATATATAACTGCTCCTCCAACTTCTATTATTTGTTGATCTTTATAATCAATATTATAATCTAGGGAAATATGCCCTATTGTTAAAGTATCATATTCTTTCATTGTCTAACCTCTAATCTACTAGGTCCACCGCGGTAAATGTTAAATTATAATTTATGTTATATGTTCCTTGTAGGGAATCATCTGTATATAAATCAACTGTTACATTACTTCCTGGATCTGTCTGTTCTATAACATCTTTAAAGTATACATCTTTACTTAGTTTTTTACCACTAATTCCAAGCACTGACAACGCAGTAGTTGAAGGAACAGTATATGTAAATGATACAACCTTAACGCCCGGTTTTGCTGCCGTACCATCACCCATAATATAGTCTTTCATTTCTTTCTCTGCAGTTGTTGTGTTGAATGCTTCCTTGCCACCAGCAAGTCTATTTACAATAGTTAATTCACTTGTAGATAAATTGTTATATCCTACACTTACATTGCCGTTATCTAAGCTAATTAGTGCATTAATATATAAGTTTTCAGGAAGAAGCGTTGATTCGTACACTCCACTTGTCGCAATAGATAATGTTGTGATTAAATACTTTCCACTTGTTATGCCACTTGTTAAATTAGATAAGCTTTCTTTTACGATGTTAATCTTATCCACATAAGTAGTGTCTTCCATATTAAGCACTGCAATTTGATAAACTTGAGGAACCGATGTAATTCCTAAACTTGTAGTAAATGAATCAAATCCAGCATCTTTTAACGCATAACCTAAGTTTCTTGCAGTAATATCTGCCTTAACATTTAGTTTTAAGTTTGTCAAATCAGACCCTGAATAATCTATATTAGTTGCGTCATATTTATCTGTATCTGTTATTGTTGACCCATCTTGCATTGTAACATTTAATCCTGTGTGAAGAGCGGAGATTGTATCAGCAACATCAATAGATGTGTATGTATCTGTTGTTTCCCAAGTTGTATTGTTGTATACAATATCAAACATTGATCCAAAATAAATCTTAGATGAGGTAGATTTTTCTAATGTTAATGTTAATTTCTCAAATAGTGTTCCTAAAGATTCTTTAACCTTTGTATCAACATCATTATTTAATGTATCTATGCTCATATCAGTATTTGTCAATCTCTTACACATTAGACCAAACTTAGTCAAATTATCTGAAGTCATATCATTAATAGTTACATTAACGCATATATCTGTAGTTTTTATTTTTGTTACATCTAATGTTACATTTACTACAAAATCTGGTATTAAGTTTGAATAATCTTTAGTTCCTTCACCTTGAGTATATGTACCTGAATAAATCATCCTAATTACACTTTCAGATTCTACCACTACCTTATTTAAAGTAATTGATGAAAGTCCACTAACTTCTATATTTACTGCAGCATCAAATATACTTGCTGCCTCATCTTCAAGCGCATATGGATTAAATCCCGTTTTATTAGCAACTTGCTTTTCAACTAAAGTTTTACCATTTGTCGCTTCACTCCAAGCATTTGCTAGTTGTGCACCTAATATTGCAGTGTTATAGTTTTCGCCTAAACTTTGTATTTGAGAAACAATCGTTGCATCTGTTTTATTTTCTGGAATCTTTATTGCATGTAATGGATTTATTGCATATTTTGTATTAACCTGCCCTACAAAACTTGTCATATCACTAGCTTTATTAATACCTGTATAAGCTGCTGGCACTTCTTTTATATCTTTAAATATAAAGTATACATCTTCATCTGTTAGATTTTCAGCTTCAGTCTCTTTATATAAGATTTTATTACTCATTACTTCGTATATACTTGGAAGATAAGCACTTGACTCTTCATAAACAATCTCTGTACCTAATTGAGAATCAACATTGTTCAATCCGTCAAATACGGCATCACCAACTTTTGTGGTCAATGATGTATAACTTAAATCGGTTGTAGAATTTAAAAGCTTCATCATTTTTTCTAAAGATGCAAATAACTTTTTAGTTTCTGGTATACCGTTTTCATTAAGTTCTAGATTAACCTCATTTGTTAGGCGATTAACATAAGTTGTTAAGTAAACTTTTTCTGGTATTGAACTTGTTATTAATTTATATGTATTTGAGTCCTTTTCCATTCCATCACTGATTAAAGATAAAATATCTGCCTCTAGAGTAAAAGCCAAGATATCATTAGTTTTATCATATGAAATATTAATAATCGCATAATTTATTGATGATGAATCAGGTGTAACCTTTGAATTTACTAAATCTGTTAATGCAAGATAATTTGCCTCAACTTTATTATTAGCTGCATCATAAGTTGTTGTAAATGTCAAATTCTCTATGGATATGTTGTTTATAAGTTGGGAATCCTCACTTGTAACATTTGTTAATTCATCATATATGTTATCTACAGTTAAATAACCACTATTAACTGCATATTTTCCTTCAACCTCGCTAACAAAAGTTTCCTTTGCAGCAAGTTTCCCTGCAGTTAGAGAAGAATAATCTTTTGGATCTTCTGTTATATCTTTAAAGACAAAATAAACTTCCTCGTCTGTTAAATTATTATCATTTCCTTCTTTATATAAAATCTTACCACTTACAATTTCATAAATATTTGGAAGGTATACATAATTTCTTTCAAATATTATCTCTACACCTAATTGATCTTTTATGCTATTTAATCCATCTGTTATAGATTTATTGACAGTTGATGTTAATGATTCATAACTTAAAGAAGATGAATCTGAACTAAATGATGATGTTAATTTAGATAAAGTTTCAAGGTGCTTTTTTGTTTGTTCTACTGTTTTACCATTAATAGCAAGGTCAGTTGTTGATGTTTCTAAATTGATATAAGCTGTTATATAAATATTCTCTGGAATTATTTGTGAAACTAAAGTGTACAATGATGAGCCAGACATACTTTCGGCTACCATATCTAAAAGTTTTGCTTCAATCACAATAGCTAAATTATCTGATTCTACATCATAATACATATTAATAATCTCAAATTTTAAATTCGATGTTACCTTATCCTTTATATAACTATTTAATAGCGAAGATAAACCTAAATAAGTAATTTCGGCTTTATTATCCTTTGCTACGTAAGTTTCTGAATATGTTAAATTAGCAAGAGATACTTTATCTAAAAATACAGAATCCTCATTATTTATAGATGTAATCTCTGTAAATATATTATCCTTTGTTAAATACCCTTCTTCTATTGCATACTTTGAAGATATTTCTTCGACAGTACTATCGCCAGCGCTGCTTAAGGCTACAGATATTGATGACCTTGTTGTAGTTTCATCGAATTTTAAATCCGTTTTTATATCGTCAAAATCTTGAAGCGCAACATCTCTTATCATACAGAAGAATTGAGCTTCTGTTAGATCAGTAACCTTTAAAGCTTTCATTACGGCTTGTATAGGTTTAGTTTGTACTGAACCTACCTTTTCTGATGAATATACAAAATCTACAGGCATTACTTCTTGAACTTTTTCAATTGCTTCAATAGCCTTTTGATTAACCATTTTTAACAAACCATTTATCGACTTATATTCTGTATTTGCCATAACCATATCTAATGCAGAATAAACTTTACTCATCTTTGAATCGCTAAATGAATTTAATTGTATTTCTGATTCTGCTTCATAGTTATTTGGATAAATAGAAATAGTTGCAAATATATACTTTGGTAATATACCACCTAAGAATGAAATTTGTGGCATTACACCATTTAAAACATTCTTAGCTAAAGTTTTTGTTGAAATCTTTACTGTTAAAGTTAATTTTACTTTAGATAAATCCGTATAATCATCACTAGTTATTTTAACTTGTGGAATATTTATTGTATTTTCTAGAGAAACACCTTTTAATTGTTCACCTAATAAGTCTTTTACGCTTTCTCTAGATAAAACCCCTTTAATAGTATCATCTAAAAAGGCTGCTGTCTGTTTATCTGTTAGCGTTAAAACTTGATCGGTTGCTGTTTCTTCGTCATAATCTTTTATTGATGAAAAATCAAATTTTAAATCACTTAAAAATTCATCTAATATAGAGTTTCCAGTGCCTGAAGATTCCTCTGTCACATTTTCTTCTGCAGCAGATACTGTCTCCCCCTCGTTTGTTGTTTCATTTGAATTATTTTTTTGAGCAATAAACTCATCTAATACTTCAAAAATATTTTCTCTTAAATCTACAGTGTCATCTAAATATAGGGCTTCTGAAACATTTGCATAGAAAGAATCTAAATCCTCCTCTTTATAAGGATTTGTTACAACTTCACTTTCTTTCGCACCATATAATCCACCTACAATAGATAAAGCTTCATTAAAATTCATTCCTGCTTTTGGTTCTACAAATTTACCCCAAGCAAAGTAGGCACCTCCATATAATACGCCGGTTAATACAACCATAAATACCAATAAAGATGTAAAACATTTTAAGCAACCATGATTATTTCTTTTACCCTTTCTTCTATGTTTTTTATTCTTTTTTGACACTATAAACCCCCAGATCGCTTTTTTATATTATATAAAAAAACACTTATAAAAGGCAATATAAGGTTTCTCTGCAAGTTTTTATAGTATATTTACTCGAAAAATCGGAAATGAAATAGTCGAAATAATGGAAATAACATTTACATATCAAGAAAATTTATTGATTATAAGAATTAAAAAATCTAGGATTTTTATTCATCCTAGATTTTTTAATTTATGCATTTTTTTATTTCTTTATAGCCTTAGAAGTATCTATAACGGCTTTTATTCTTCTAATACCAGCTGATGATGATTGTTCTTTTATAATCTTAAATTCTCCTAATTGTCCAGTATGTGCCGCATGTGGGCCACCACAAATTTCCTTGTCGTAGTTACCTATTGTGTATACCTTAACTACATCTCCATACTTTGAACCAAACACACCCTCTGCGCCTGCTTTTCTAGCTTCATCAACTGACATTTCTTCACAAACGACTTCGACGTCTTCCATAATAGCTTTATTAACATTATCTTCTATCATTTTCTTTTCTTCTTCAGTTAAAGGTCTATCAAAATTAAAATCAAATCTTAATCTTTCGGAAGTTATATTAGAACCCTTTTGGTGAATATCTTTAGATAGCAACTTTTGTAATGATCCTAAAAGCAAGTGTGTTGCTGTATGTAAGAAAGCTGTTTGTTCCGAAGAATCAGCAAGACCGCCTTTAAATTTTTGTTCAGCTCCTGCTTGAGACTTCTTTATATGTTCACTTTCTGCAACTTTATATCCTTCTATGTCTACAGTATAACCTTTCTCTTTACAAATTTCTTCTGTCATCTCTATTGGGAATCCAAAAGTATCATATAATCTAAATGCTGTCTTACCATTTAAAACACCATCCTTCATAAACTTTAATACTTTTTCAAGCTCTTTAATTCCGTTTTCAAGAGTCTTGCTAAATTTATCTTCTTCTTTAGATAATTCCGTTAAGATCTTTTGCTCATTGTCTGCAAGTTCTGGATAATATGCTTTATACTTATCTACAAACATTTTGGAAATGATTACTAAATCTTTAGAGTTTAAATTGATTTGTTTTGCAAATCTTACGGCTCTTCTTATTAATCTTCTTAAAACATACCCTTGATCTACATTTGAAGGAACAATGCCTTTTTCATCACCCATTAAGAATGTTGCTGTTCTTATATGGTCTGCAATAATTCTTATTGCTCTTGTATCTTGCTCGTTTACTCCATACTTGGTTCCAGATAATTCTGAAATTTTAGCAATAATATCAGTATATAAATCCGTATCATAAACAGAGTTTAATCCATTTATCATACAAATAGTTCTCTCAAGGCCCATTCCCGTATCTACATTCTTTTGTTTTAAATATTCAAATTTTCCAGATGCGTCTCTATTAAATTCCATAAATACGTTATTCCAAATTTCAACCCATTTATCAGGATCATTTCCTGGATTAGAATTTTCACACGATGCTGGCTTTCCATTATCTACGAAAATTTCTGTATCACTACCGCATGGGCCAGTAGCACCTGCGTACCACCAGTTATTTTCTTTTGGTAAATAACAAATATTTTTAATACCAAGTGATGCCCATGTTTCTGCTGCAAAAGTATCACGTTTGCAATCTTCATCGCCAGCAAAAACCGTAACTGCTAATTTATCTACTGGAATTTCCAATACTTCTGTTAAAAACTTAAAAGAAAACTCAATAGATTCTTTCTTGAAATAGTCTCCTAAAGACCAGTTTCCTAACATTTCAAAGAATGTGCAATGAGTAGCATCTCCTACCTCATCGATATCTCCTGTTCTTACGCATTTTTGTACATCAGTTAATCTTTTACCATTAGGATGTTTTTGGCCTAATAAGTAAGGTACAAGTGGATGCATTCCAGCTGTTGTAAACAAAACTGATGGATCATTTTCTGGAATTAATGAAGCTGATGGTATAATTTTATGACCATTTGATTCAAAAAACTTTAGGTATTTTTCTCTTAATTCATATGATTTTAATTGTTTCATGATTTTTCTCTCCATAGAGTTAAATTCAAAGAATATTATATTCTTTATATATTTTATACGCAAACATAAAATAGACCTTCAATGATTAACACTAAAGGTCTACCATATATTCAATCAATTTAATTATTCTGTTCTTAATGCAATAACTGGATCTCTATTTGCTGCGTATCTTGATGGAATTAATCCTGCAATAAATGTTAATAACATTGAAAGAACAACCATTGCAAGCGCTGTAAGTGGGTTTAAATTACATAGATTTAAAACCATATCTGCCTTCCAATTTACAATAAGATTTATTGGTATACTTAGTATATACGTAACAAGAACGCCAAATACGCCCGCCGCAAAACCTATTAATAAAGTTTCAGCATTAAATACACGTGAGATATCTTTCTTTCGAGCACCAAGCGATCTTAATATACCAATTTCTTTCGTTCTTTCTACAACAGATACATATGTTATTATTCCTATCATAAACGATGAAACAACCAACGATACACTACTAAAGCATGTTAGCGCTATTGTAACAATTTTTATCATTTGAGAAAGCATCGATGATATTAATGCTGCCATGTCGCTATAAGATACTTGCTCATCTTTTTCATGCGTATTATTCCATGCATCTAAATAATCCGTAATAGTTTCTTTACAATCAAAATTTGAGGGGTAAATATAAATGCTTGATGGAGATTTTTTACCACCTACTGCACTTAATGCGGTGCTTTGGTCGTTAACTGAAGCTCCAGCGCCAAACATGGCACCAATAGAATCTGAAGCACTTCCCGGGAATCCATCGCCTTCATATATAACATATTGATTTTTACTACTTCTTTGAGCTTCTGCAACCTGGGAATTCATATTCTTTTCTAATAAGTACTCGACTAATTCACTAGTATAACAAATTCCACTTGTTAGTGTTGAATAAGAAACATCTTGTTTATTTCTAAAAACACCTACAACCTCAAGTTCCACGCAGTCTTTATCGCCTGTATATAAATCCGTTGCATTATTAGCTTTAAATAAAGCTCTATCTGCAGTTGAAGCATCATAATAATACTCATCATTTGCATAAGCTTTTAATGGTGTTTCATTTGCAAGTTTTATTATCTCTTCAAAGGTATAGTCTTTATTTGAATCAATTCCTAAAGCCTCTAAAGTAAATTCACTTATTTCGTTTTTAGAATTTACAACTAAAATTATTTGATTTTTATTTGTTGGAAATTTTCCGTATAAACAATCATATTGTGATAGAATAAAATCTTCATTTCCTGTAATTTCAGTGAATGAAATTAGTGATGTCATTGAAATTATATTTTGATATTCTCCATCCTCTCCTGAATATACCATCTCTCCATACGATGTATCAAATGCCCCTATAAACTTTTTTGTGCTTAAAAACTTAGAGGTTCTTGGTTTTCCAATAATATTTAGATTCATATTATATTTGTAGTAAATGCTACCATACAAAGAACTATCCATCTTACTTAGATATTCTACGTATTTATCAGATAGCGTATTTTTCTTTGCAATAGTCATTAAAGATTTTAGTTGATCCATTGTATCTAAAGCTTTAATAATTCCATCATCTGGATAAGCCCCCTCTTCAGATCCTTCTGTAGATGAAAATCCTTTACCTGCAGACAAAGACATCATTTGCGTATAATCGACGCTAGATTCTTCAATAGTTACTGGATAGCCAGACATCATATCCTTTTCCATAGAATCAACATACTTACTAAAACCATTAGAAACAGCAAGAACTAAGGATAATCCAATTATACCAATAGAACCCGCTATAGCTGTTAATATAGTTCTTGTTCTTTTAGTTAATAAGTTATTGAAAGACAAACGCAATGCCGTTATAAAATTCATAGAAGTTTTAGCCAACTTCTTTTTCTTTTCTTTTATTTCCTTTCGTTGATCTTTTTTTGTAATTTCTTCACTTGTTTCGATTTTTTCATCTTTTATGTCTTCAATTATTTCATTTTTTATATCTTTAACTTTTTCATCTTTTATGCCATCTACATTATAAGGCATAGAGTCATCTATAACCTCACCATCAGATAGTCTTACGATTCTAGTTGCATACTTTTGCGCAAGTTCTGGATTATGAGTAACCATAATAACCAATCTATCTTTTGCTATTTCTTTCAAGATGTCCATAACTTGAATTGAAGTGGCAGAATCAAGAGCACCAGTAGGTTCATCCGCTAAGATTATATTTGGATTATTAATTAAAGCTCGAGCTATTGATACTCTTTGCATTTGACCACCAGATAATTGATTAGGCTTTTTGTGTAATTGATCTTTTAATCCAACAGATTCTAGCGCTTTAACAGCTCTTTCTTTTCTCTCTTGAGCAGGAACTCCTGAAAGAGTTAAGGCCATTTCAACGTTTGCAAGTATATCTATATGAGAAATTAAATTATAACTTTGAAATATAAAACCAATTCTTACATTACGATAAGCATCCCAGTCTACGTCTTGATATTTCTTTGTAGAAATTCCGTCAATAATTAAATCTCCACTTGTATATCTATCCAATCCTCCAACGATATTAAGCATTGTCGTTTTACCGCAACCAGATTGACCAAGAATCGCAACAAATTCATTATCTCTAAAACTTAAATTTATACCTTTTAGTGCATGAACTGTAAAATCTTTACTACCATAATCCTTAACAATATCTTTTAATTGTAACATTCTAAAGCCCCCGCTTTTGTTAGAATACTAACATTTTACATATTATGCTAAATTATAGTCAAACAAAATTAAAAGAAACATAATATTGATTTAGAATTACTAGCAGCTATACAAAATAAATATGACTTTTGCTTAGATCATATCTTTGACCTTTATAAAGATTACACAAATTATGACAATAAACATTATTGCGAATACTTCGGATTAAACGAAAAGGCTGTAAAAAATTTACACAAAATGGCTATTGATAAAAATTTTGATACAAATAATTTCAAACATGATAAAGAAAATAATGAACAACACGCATATACTTTTGATAATAAAAACTGCTATAGCAATACTAAAAATTCTGAATTATATTATTCAAGAAGATATAAAACTTCAGCCTTCTTATTCTAATGATGCTATTTTGCATATGATTTATAGTTATTGTTATTTAGATGCAAAAACATTAGATAAAACTGGTTATACTAATAATTTACGCAGTGTTATATCTAGCAATAATACTCTTCCCCCTATTTCAAACACTGACATCTATCTTAGAATAACAGCCGACAAAATATTTAATCTATTAAGCAATATGAGAGATGATGTAAAATCTAATAGAGTTAACTCTTAGTTTTATTTTTATGAATTTTAATTGTTTAATATTATGGACAACTTAGTTCCATCAAAATTATCTCCCCCAATCATTAAATTGATCAATTGTTGAAAACTCAATCAATTTTATATCAGGAAGTGGAATTTTGTATTTCTTCAAAAATTTTAAAGTATTCCCCTTTTTGCATAATCCGACGATTATTATTTTTTTATAAATTAGTTCTCACTAGAATTTACTTTTTAAATTAACTTTTTAAAACCTTAAATTTAAATAGTTTTTATTTATATAGTTTTTTGTGTTATAATCACTTTGATAATAAAAAAAATGGAGGTCTATTACAATGGCAAAGAAAAGCTCAGGTTCTAAAATTTATTTAGGAATAAGTTTACCTTGGCTTGTTAATTTAATTCTAGTTATAATTCCTTTTACAAGTTGGATTCTAGGTTTTATTACAAGATTTATGCAAGGTAAAATTATAGCTGGCGTTGTACGTATTTTCTTAGGTTGGATATGGATTATAGATATTATCTATTTCCTATTGAAAGGAAAACTTTGTAGCTGGTTATCTTAATTCTAATAAATAATCAAAAAAAACGCTTAGTCTATTTTCTCTACCATTTTAATATGCCAAGTAGATTGTAGACTAAGTATTTTTTTACTAAACTATGTTAATTTGTTATATTTTCTTCAATATATAAAATAAATAAAGTTTATTTTGAATAATCCATGGTATATTGTGCTTTATCATCTGGATCAAATCTGTCTTCACATTCGAAGAAAAATGCTAGACAACCTGATGACGTATGTGAGCCTATAACTTGAGATATATCTGAAATAACAACTTCTATTCCGTATTTTTCCTTAACTAAACTTGCAAGATATTGTGCATCTTCCAAGCATGCAGCATGTGAAATAAATACTTTATCTTGTTTCTCAATAGGGACCATTTTTTCTCCCATTTTTTCAAATAATGCTTTTATTGCTTTTTTTCTTGATATAACCTTCCCATATGAAATTAATTTTCCAAGTGGATTTACATACAATACTGGCATTATTTTAACGATAGAACCAATAAAAGCTGATACCATTGAACATCTTCCTAGTCTTGCTAAATGTCTTAAATCTGTTACTGTAAAATAGGAAGCTATATGGCGTCTTAATTCTTTTGCATATTGAACTAATTCTTCAAAAGAAACTCCCTCATCTCTTTTCTTTAAAACTTTATATAAGTGTAGTGCCTCACCTGCTGATGCAAGAGTTGAATCAATAGTCTCTATTTTTCTTTCGGGATATTTCTTTTTTAATTTTGTAACAACTGTTAAAGTTCCTTCGTATTGGTTAGATAATCCACCAGAAAAAGCATCCACTAAAACATCGTAACCTTTTTCAAGAATATCTGTCATTCTTTCTTCCATATAATAAGTTGAAGTCATTGAAGTTTTAGTAACTGCTCCAGCTTCTACTCTCTTATAAAACTCTGCAATAGGTATTGACGTTTCAATTCCATCATAATCATCTTCATCTAGTGAATATGAAAGTGGTAAAAGCTCAACATCTTTAAATTGTTTTAACAAGTCAGAATTGAAATCTGCTGTTGAATCTGAAAAAATAAAAATAGACATAAAAATACCTCATTATGTCCCCGCAATCTTATTTTATACAAACATTTACAAAAAGTCAATATGCAAAATTTAATTTAAATTGACACTTAATTGAAATTAATTACAACACTCAAAAGAACAACTAAATTGCGTTTAAGTGTAAAACTAATCTTTCAACGCAAATAAATAATTCACTTTATTATCAATCAACATTGTTCCTAATATAAGATTTTCAGGAGATAAAAACAATGAACAAGAACAGAACTAAACTTAACTTTAAGTGAAAAAATGTTTTATTGAGTCTTGTTTAAAAAAACAGACATACATATAAATATATTGCCAATGAAGTAGGAAAAAAAGGAACGTATAATTTCATATGAAATAAAACCGTAAATTCAATATTATTTTTCTAAAACCATTTCTTCTGTAGTGGATTCTTCTGCTTTTTCTCTTCTTTCTTTTAACTCTAAAAGCGCTTGCTCTCTTTTCTTTCCTACAAAAGTATAGAAAAACATAGGAATTGTAGATAAAAACAGTGATACTGCTGGAATAATAGAAATTAATGCTAAAATACAATTTTTTGTTTTAACAGTTTGATCAATATTTGCTTCGTATCCCGAAATTGCTAAAATCAAAGGAATAGAACCAGCGGATACTGCATTACCTATTTTCGCAACGAATGTTGACATAGAAGCCATCATGCCCTCTAATCTCACATTTTCTTTCCACTCTAAATAATCTATACACTCACCTATAACTGATGTTACAACAATATTTAATATACCAAGTGGCAGACCACTTATAAACAAAAATACAAGCGCCCAATAGAAGTTGTAGTTTGTAACAATTTCAACAATATAAAATGCTCCAAAGATAACAACAGATATAAGTCCTGCTGCAATCATAATAACCTTATACGAAAACTTTTTAACAAGACGTGGTGTTAATATCATAGTCGGAAACATACCAATTCCTATTAAGGCAAGGCCTATAACTTGGCTAAAGTTTTCTATAAATTCCGATGAGTATGTGAAAACGTATGATGCGGCATAAGTATATGCTGCTTGAATCAAATACCTTCCAAATCCTAAAATTCCACTTAACATAACTAGTAATAAAATTTTATTTTTAAGAACTAGTTTTATCTCTTTTTGTACAGATGTTTTCGTTTTTGCAGTATTTGGATGTGGAACTTCTCTAGTATTTGGATACACTAAAGAAAATGGAATGCATGATATTCCTATAATAACAATGGCACTAAATAGTATTCCCTTTTCTAGTCCTAAAACTGAATCAGAAATCATCAAAGCTACAGCAGCTGATGGAATAGCGCCACCTATTGCATTTAAAAGTTTAGCAACCGAAAATAATTTATCCCTTTCTTCTCCATCGTTTGTAAGCACACATGGAAGCCCCCAAAATGGAACATCTGCAAAAGAATAGGCAATTCCCCATGCTACATAAATAACTCCACAATAAATACATTTCCAAACTTGAGGAACATTTCCTATATCAATAAATATTAAAATTGAAAGTAAAGATATTACAAAAGGCATAAACTTTAGATAAGGACGCATCTTGCCTTTTTTTGAATCTGTTTTATCTACGATTATACCTACAACTGGATCTGCAAAAGCATTTAAAATTTTAGCAAACCACATCAAAGCTGTTACAAATACAAGTTCAAGTCCTGCTACATCTGTGAAAAATCTTAATGCCCAAGAAGAAATCATGGCATATATGGCACCTTGACCTGCAGCTGCAAAAATATATGAGTTTTTAGCTCTTGATGTAAGTTTTGTTTGTTCCATTATCTATGTCTTGTATGAGCTATTGCAACTTCCCAGCCAATCAATAATTCATCTCTTCTTTCAGGATTCATTTTTGGAGTAAACTCCTTAGCGGCCTCTATTGTAGACAATTCTGTTATATCTTTCCAAAACCCTACATTAAGTCCCGCAAGATACGCTGCTCCTAGCCCTGTTGTTTCAATAATTTTAGGTCTTACAACCTTTGTATCTAATATATCTGATTGAAATTGCATTAATACATCAGATTTACTTGCACCACCATCTACACTTAAGCTTACTAGTTTTGTGTGCATATCGCTTTCCATAGCATGAACTACATCAAATACCTGATATGCAATGGATTCAAGTGCTGCTCTAATAAAATGCTCTCTTTTTGTACCTCTTGTCAAGCCAACTACTGTACCTCTTGCTTTTGAATCCCAATGAGGAGCACCTAAGCCTACAAAGGCAGGAACTAAATATACTCCATTAGTATCAGGTGTGTTTTCAGCAATAATATCTGCATCCCTTGCTGTTTCAATTAATTTCATTTCGTCTCTAAGCCATTGAAGTACCGATCCACCTATAAATACAGAGCCTTCTATTACATATTGTGGCTTACCATTTTCCTCTGATGCAGCAAGCGTTGTAATCAAACCTCTTTTTGAAACAACAGCCTCGCTACCTGTATTCATTAAGGCAAAACATCCTGTTCCATAGGTATTTTTAACCATACCTTTTTTTACACATAAATGTCCAAACAAGGCGGACTGTTGGTCACCTGCAACTCCAGAGATCGGAATCTTTGCTCCAAATTCTCTTTCGTCAGTATACCCAAACAAATGACTTGATGAACAAACTTGTGGCAACATACTCTTTGGAATATCTAAAAGTTTAATAAGCTCCTCGTCCCAGCACAAATCATGGATATTATATAACATAGTTCTTGAAGCATTAGTATAATCCGTTGCATGAATTTGCCCATTAGATAATTGCCACATTAAATAAGTGTCTATAGTGCCAAATAATAATTCACCTTTTTCTGCCTTTTCTCTAGCGCCTTTTACATTATCTAAAATCCATTTTATTTTAGTTCCTGAAAAATAGGGATCTATTGGAAGGCCAGTTTTATCGTATACTTTATCTGTATAGCCTTGATTTATTAATCGTTCACAATATTCTGCCGTTCTTCTACATTGCCAAACTATTGCATTATAAACAGGTTTACCGGTTTTTTTATCCCAAACTATTGTTGTTTCTCTTTGATTTGTTATTCCTATTGCGGCTACTTGAGAAATATCAACATTAGCTTGATTTAACACATCTAACATTACAAATTTTTGAGTTTCCCAAATCTCTAAAGGATTATGTTCAACCCATCCTGCATGTGGATAAATTTGAGTAAACTCTTTTTGAGATACCTTTACAATTTCTCTATTTTTGTTAAATAAGATTGCTCTAGACGATGTTGTGCCTTGATCTAAAGCCATTACATACCTTTCCATTTCCCCTTATCTCCTTATCTAACCTTTATATTTTTTTAACGTCAATCTCTATTGTCTTTTCACCAAGTGTTGAAGATTTAAATGCAACCGTAGCTTTTATACTCTTTCCAGTAGTTTTAACCCATACTGCTCTTTGTCCACCAATTAGCGCAATCTTCGTAGGTCCAATTATCTCAAGTCCATCTGAAGCTTCAACCTCAACCACTGAATTATCATATGGTAAAACATTTCCAAGTTGAGATAATGCTTTTATTTCTATTCTTGTTACATCATACGTATCTTTCTCAACAAGTGATGTTGAATCTGCCTTTACGTATAATTGAGTTTCAGATACCGCTCCCTTTTCGGTTTCTGCGACTTTCTTGCCGTCTATGTATCCTTCAAACTTGTAAGATACTTGTTTTCCACCCCAACTTGTAACAAACTTACCATATAAAGCAGTAACAGAATCTACAGACAAATGATACTTTGTTAATAAGTGTAAAAGAGCTATTGGGTGTCTTATAATACCACCTACTGTTCCATACTTTTTAACAGCGAGTAATGATCTTTTTAACATCTTTGCATCGCCTGGTGTGAACTTGTATTCTTTAGAGTTTTCTATTTGATTACCTATAACATCTTCAAGCACAACTGGAGAAACTGGTAAATATTTAAATGGCGCTTTCTTTTGTTCTTTTTTCATATCAAAAGTGTTGATTAATTCACCATTTTTATACATCTTGACCTCATCGCAGTTTGTAAACATATATACATCACCAACTTGTCCACCTGCTGTATCTCCGATTTCCATATTTGATGAAATTTCAAGTACAGGTACCTTATTTTGTTGGATTTTATATACATTAGCAGCCATTTTATCTATACGGAACATATCAGATACACCATGGTAACAAATCTTATCTCCTGAGCCAAAGTCCTTATGTGTATTATAATCACTCATACACCAACCAATTACACCTGCATGGCCCTTTGATTTATATGCTCCATTTACTACTCTTGCATGACGAAGAGCATGCTCAAGTCTCTTCTTTTCATGATCGAACGTTTTTGTTGGAAACATATGACCATTATGTTCAGATATAATTAGCGGATTTTTAGGATTTGTAACAATAAACTTTGGTAATACCGCCATCTTACCACCTGAGTGAATAAAATCATTATACGAATAAACATCTTCTAGTAAATGTGATTGTGGTATACATCTAACACCTGATGTTTGTCTTGACTTGTCTAATGAATGAGCCAACTTATTTGTCTTAGTATAAAGTTCATCATCATCACCACTTTCATTAATTCTAACTCCCCAAAGGATAATACTTGGGTGGTTATAATCTTGAGTAATCATTTCTCTTACATGTTGCAAACAAAGTTTTCTCCAATCTTCTCTTTGAGAAATAAATTGCCATCCTGGAATTTCAGTAAATACTAAAAGACCTATTTCATCGCATCTGTTTAAGAAGTGCTTTGAATTTGGATAGTGAGATGTTCTTGCTAAGTTGACTCCTAGATGTTTCTTTAAGAAATCTGCATCAGCTATTTGTGCAGATGCTGGCATTGCGTATCCTACATATGGATAGGATTGATGTCTATTTAAGCCTCTTATTTTTAACTTCTTTCCGTTTAAGAAGAATCCATTCTTTTTAAATTTAACGGATCTTATGCCAACTCTATCTTCCTTTACATCATCTTTTATTGAAGCTTTAACGGTGTATAAATATGGATTTTCTGTATCCCATAAAATTGCATTTTCTATCTCAAATTTTTCATCTAATGATTTGCCGTCTGTCTTTAGTGTTTTCTTTGCAACAAACTTTCCGTCTTTATCTAAAATTTCAACATTTACATTATTTTTAATTTCTTTGTTAAAATCTAAGTGAACATTAAGCTCTGGCTTTTCTAATACGTTTTGTGGTGTTAAAAGCATATTTTCAATATATTCGTCATTGTGAACATAAATATAAACTTCTCTATATATACCACCATAAACTAAATAGTCTACAACATTTCCAAATGGAGGAATATCTTCTCTTTCCGTGCTATCTACCCTTACGGCAATAACATTGTCTTCCCCAAACTTCACAAATGGAGTTATATCCCCACCAAATGCTGTATAACTGCCTTTATGAGAAAAAGCTAAGGTTCCATTTATATAAACATCTGCGGCATTTGCAACTGCTTCGAACTCTAAAATAAGTTTCTTGCCTTCTAACTTTTTATCTATTGTTATATGCTTTCTGTAGCAACTAACAAATTGATACATTTCTTCATCAAAACTATTGTAAGGTATTTCCTTATTTGCATGTGGAATATTTACTGTTTTAAATTCTTTTTCTTCTAATTCTATTTTTTCATAACCTTCTTGAAAATTTTCTAAATATTTCCAATCAAAATTTAAATTAATAATATCTATCATAAATTACACCCCTAAAATAAAGTCTAAAATTATCATATCAAAACTAACCTATTATTTCAAGACACATCTTTTAAATTGCGCACATATATGCGTATGCGCAATTATTGACACGGGCACATAAAAGTATTATACTCAATTCATTAAAGTCAAAATGGAGAAATGTATGAAATATGTAGTTATACTTGGCGACGGAATGGCTGATTATCCAATTGAATCAATAGGCAACAAAACACCTTTAATGGTTGCAAATAAGCCTAATATCGATGCTCTTTGTGCAAAAGGAGAAATAGGACTTGTTAAAACTGTTCCAGATGGATTTAAACCAGGAAGCGATGTCGCAAATCTCTCGATGATGGGATATAGAACAAAAGATTGTTATTCAGGAAGAAGCCCACTTGAAGCTTTGTCTATAGGAATTGATTTAGCAAATGACGATATTGCTATGCGTTGCAATCTTGTTACTGTTTCGGACGAAGAAAAATATGAAGAAAAAACCATGGTAGATTACTCTGCCGGTGAAATTTCAACTCAAGAAGCTGAAGAATTAATATCTTATGTTCAAAGCAAGTTTGGAACAGATAATATTGCTTTTTATAGCGGAGTTAGTTATAGGCATTGTTTAGTTAAACATCACGCAAAAATAGGCACCGACTTAACTCCACCTCATGATATCTCAGGAAAAGTTGTCGGAAATTATTTACCAAAAGGCTTGTATGGAGATGAAATGAAAGCTTTAATAAAGGCCTCATATAATATCTTAAAAGATCATCCTATAAATAAACAAAGAATAGCTCAAGGCAAAAATCCAGCAAATAGCATTTGGCTTTGGGGAGAAGGAACAAAACCTAAACTTGAAGAATTCTCTAAAAAATGGGGAATAAAAGGCGCTGTAATAAGTGCTGTTGATTTGTTAAAAGGAATTGGCATCGGTGCTAAGATGAATGTAGTAGAAGTCGAAAACGTTACCGGCACTTATGAAACCAATTTTATAGGAAAAGCAAAGGCTGCAATTAATGCTCTAAAAAATGGAAACGATTATGTTTATATTCACATGGAAGCACCTGATGAGTGTGGACATCAAGGCGATTTAAAACATAAGATTTTCTCTATTGAACAAATTGATTCCATAGTTGTTAAATATGTTGTAGATGAATTAAATAAAATGGGTGTAGATTATAGTATTTTAATTGCTCCCGATCATCCAACACCTATTGCTCTTAGAACACATGTAAGTGACCCTATTCCTTACATAATCTATAGATCTAACCATGAAATTAAAGGTATAACAAACACTTACAATGAAAATACTGCAAAACTTAGCGGCATATACTATGAAAACAGTGAAGATTTAATCAACAAATTTATAAAGGAGGTTTAATTTATGGACGATAAGGAAAATTTAAACCAAAACGAAACTAACGAAAATGAAGTAAAAGAAAATACTGAATCTATAGAAGCAAACGTTATAGATTCAAATGAAGATTCTACGACTTCAAATGATAAAAGCGAAAACGTACCTACTATAGAGAATAGTCCTGTTCAAGAAGGTTCTACGACTGAATCCACAGAAGAGAGTAAGGCAGAGGACAATGTTGAGCAAAACATTAACCCTTCTTATAAGGTTAATGAAAACGATGAAATCGTTTTAGACAATACTAGCGATGTTAATCCTCCAATAGCTCCACTTGAAAACAAAAAGGCTAAATTGAAAGAGCCAATGGATAAGAAGAAAAAAATTCTAATTATTACAACAGCTATTGTCGCATTTGTTGTATTGTTTAGTGCAATATTCTTCCCTACATTCTTCTATTATAGACACAAAATAATGGTAAAAGATGCCACCAGTTTTACAAGCGAAAAGGCTTTAAACAGGGCTGCTAACAGTAATTATTATTTCGTCTTACAAAAAGATGTTGAAACAGAAAACTTAACACTTGAAAAATGCTCTGCTTCAATTGACTTACATAGTCACACTTTGACGGTAACAAACACACTAACACTAAAAACCACTGATGGTGCCATTGTTAATATTGGTACAAGAAAAAGTGGAAAATATGTAAACAAGGGACAATTAATTGTTGAGAATCTTGTTATCGAAGGAGATAATGCAACATATAATTTTGCAACTAATATAAAGGTTAATGGATCTATAACTATTAAAGCTAAGAATGTAACATTAAACGGATTGCAAGTTGATGATAGCGCAAAAATAGAAGTTTCTAATGAATGTAAAATCAATGGAAATATTACAACCTCTGAGACTGCAATCATGGAATTCAATAATTGTAATAGCGTTATTGTAAATGCAAATATTACAGCAAAAAATACTGTATTTAACAATTCTAATATTACTATAAACAATAATGCCACATTAAACGATGTTGATTTAACAAATTCTACAGCCCAAATTTATGGTAAGGTTAATAGTATTACAAATGGCGAAAGAGTTGCTATGCTACAAGGTCATGTATGTAATTCATATAAAGATATAAAAGTTTTAGGCATTTATAATGCTTTTGAAGATAACCTAACTATTACAAATTGCTCAAAGATTATCTATATTGAAAAATTACAATCCCCTTCTGATTTAATCATAAAAGAAGAGGGCGACTCATTCTTTGCGGTAGCTGCAAAAGTAGACAATGCATCTTTATATGTATTTATAGTTAATGGTGTAGAAAAAGCAAGCCAAGAAACCGAATCCTATGATGTTACTACTGTCTTAAATGGCGGAGCAAATAACACTATAGCTGTAAAAGTAAAAGGTAATTATTCTTTTGATAAGTTAACTGCAGAAGCTCCAAGTACTTTATATATGGACAGCGATGAAGCAACGACCATCGAATATTCTTATACATTACAATTATCCACTCCAAATGTCACTTTAGGAAATAGCAGTGTTGGCGATGGTTCTATATTAAAAATAGCAAAAGTAAGCTATGCTGATTACTATAAAGTGGTTATTGATGGCAATATGACAATTGAAATTAAAGACGATAACAAGACAGCTGTAGAATCTAGTGATGGATTCAATCTTAAAAACTACTCTGACGAAGTTGCTAATATCTTTAATACTGTAGGATATCACTCTGTAAGAGTTACCGCTTGTTCAAATCAAAAGTATTTAACAAGCTCTAGAGAATCAATGGCTTCAAACAAAGTAACTGCAATATTAAATAGCGTTTCAGAAGCTTCTTATGCCTATACAGAAGTTGATGATTCTTATGAATTAACAATTACTATTCCTCAAGTTGAAAATGCAAAAATTTATGTTATAAAGTTTGGTGATGTAGAAATTAAAACAACTTCATTAGAAACTAAATATTCAATTAAAAAAGAATCCATAACTGATATTAAAAATCTTTCTATTACAATAAAAGCGGAAGGTTATGGCTTCTATACAGATAGCACAGAAACCTCAATAATATACAAAGAAACAGTTTAATTACTAAAGGCCGCAATGATAAAAAAATCATAGCGGCCTTTATACAAACATCGTAAAATTAATTTTCGAACAATTTATCCAAGGTAATTAAATGAATATTTTCATCATTAATATTTGTTACCCCTGTAGAAAAATCTGACTTTGAAAACAAATAATAATCTATCTTATTATACCCATCAAACACTGAAATGCTTTCTTTTAATTTTTCAAACATTTCTTTAGAGAAATGATTTTTTCTATATTTACATTCAATAACAATTAAATGATTCTCGTTTTTTCCAATGCCTTTTGCAAGTCCATCTAAAAATTGCAATGCTGCTGAAAATTATAATTTTGTAACATGTATTTGAAATGTACTTCTTTGAAAAAGTGGAGTCCTTCTATCTTTCAATATTTTTTCATAAACGAAATATTACTGCCAGACAATATTAACTTAATTTTTGTATTTTCAAACTTATCATCTATATAAAATTGCAATTCAAATAAAAAACCTTTATCGGCCTTAGCTAAATATGCTATCTCATCTATGATAATAACAAATGCCTCTTCTTTTGCCTACTTAATTAAATTATCAAACCCCTTTTTGTCAAAGCATTATTTGATAATATTATAAATAAAAATTATCGAAAAAAAAAGAGCCTTACTTAAAAAGTTCTTGTTTATAAACCCTACTACTGATAATTATTCTTTAGAATTTGCCTTTTCTTCTAATTTATCAAAAAAAGCCCTATCGTGATGAAATGTTGGAACTAGAATTTTTAATTGTTCTATAACTTCTAACTTGTCATTTGTTTTACAAATTTCACGCATATTTTCTAATTCTTTTGTAAAATCTTCAATATCTATATTTGCAAGTTTTCCGATTTTTATTTTCTCATTAGCAGTTTCTTTTAAACCTTCTTCTGCCATTAACAACTCTTCGTATAGTTTCTCACCTGGTCTTAAGCCTGTATAAATAATTTTTATATCCCCGTTTGGAATATGTCCCATCATTCTAATAACGTTTTCTGCTAGTGTTTGAATTTTAACAGGTTCACCCATATTTAAAACAAATATTTCACCACCTTGAGCAAATGCTCCTGCTTGCAAAACAAGAGAAACCGCTTCTGGGATAGTCATAAAGTATCTTATAATGTCGGGATGAGTAATTGTTACTGGGCCTCCTGCCTTAATTTGAGACTCAAAAAGAGGAATAACTGAACCATTACTTCCTAATACATTTCCAAATCTTACCGCCGCAAACGTTGTTTCATTATCCTTTTGAGACATCATTTGAACAATTTTTTCACAACATCTCTTCGTGGCACCCATAACATTAGTAGGATTTACAGCTTTGTCCGTAGATATCATTATAAATTTCTTTACTTTATATTTAGCAGCAAGCTCAACTACATTTAAAGTTCCAAATACATTATTCTTTACAGCTTCTACTGGCTCAGATTCCATTAACGGAACATGTTTATGTGCTGCGGCATGGAAAATAATTTCAGGCCTATGTTGCATAAACACTTTTTCAAGCTCACCTTTGTCAGTTATTGAAACTATTTCAGCAAATAAATCTATATCTCTTCCATACTTTCTTAAAAGTTCTTGTTGAATATTATATGTCGAATTTTCATATACATCTACGATAATTAATCTTTTTGCACCATATGCCCAAATTTGACGACAAAGTTCTGAACCGATTGAGCCGCCACCACCTGTGACCATTACAACTTTGCCTTTAATTAAATTAGATATTGTTTGATTATCAAAAGAAATACTCTCTCTGCCCAAAAGATCATCAATGTTGATATCTCTCATTTGTTGGGTTATTCCCATATTATCTACGATCTCAGTAAAGAATGGCAAAACCTTTACTCTACATCCAGTTTTCGCACAAACATTTAAAACCTCCTTTCTTTTATCAGAAGGCATTGATGGAATTGCAAATATAATAGTATTTATATCAAATTTCTTAACTACACTTTCAAGATCACTAATCGTACCAACAACTTCAACATCGTTAATTATTCTACCCATTTTATCTTTATCGTCATCCAATATACAAATAGGTTCATAAATACTTTCTGGTCTTAATAAGTCTTCTATTAATGAACTTCCACTTAATCCAGCGCCAATAACCAAAGTTTTTCGTCTTGGTTTTAACTCCATTTTATTTCTTGTATAGTTAAATATAAGCTCATAAATTGCTCTAGTTATGAATAATACAAAATTAGACATACTAAAGAATATTATATAAACTGGATAAACCTTGTAATCTTGTTGATGATTAGGTGATGCGTGTATTTGAACATCATTGTTAATAAAATCAAATTTTTGATCAAGTAAAATAAAAATCACGAATGCAACAACTGAAGCACCTAAAATTCTTAAATAGTCTTTAATTTTGGCATATCTCCAAACAACTTTAAATACTCTAAAACCCCAAAATGATAAGCCATATAATCCTATTATTGCGACTATTGCTTTTACAGCTCCTGACCATATATCAATATCCACGCCTGCTTTAAGAACATATATTTCGCCTAAAATTAGTGAAATAATAAAAGTTAAACATACAACAGCAACATCCATTACTAGTATACCAACTTCCCTAAATGTTCTTATAGCGTAAGAATTTCTATTTAATCTATGTCTAAGCATCTAAAACTCCTTAAATAAGCCTTAACATTATATTTTATAATATATGTTTTTGCAACAAAATTAGTCCCCATAACCTTTAGGGTTAGTACTTTGCCATCTCCAGCTATCTTTACACATTTCCTCTAAATCATATTTGCACTCAAATCCAATCTCTTTTTTTGCCTTTGCAGGATCTGCGTAACACTCTGGAATATCTCCTGGTCTTCTTGGATCAATAACATAAGGAATTTTCTTCCCTGAAGCTTTTTCAAAAGCCTTTACCATATCGAGTACACTATAGCCTTTTCCTGTTCCTAGATTGTATGTAACTAGTCCTGGCTTGGTCTCTAATTTTTTTAATGCACAAATATGACCTCTTGCTAAATCCACAACGTGAATATAATCTCTAACACCAGTACCATCATGTGTTGGGTAATCGTTGCCAAATACATGAAGTTTCTCCAATTTGCCTATTGCAACTTGAGTAATATATGGCATTAAATTATTTGGTATTCCGTTAGGATCTTCTCCAATTAAACCACTCTTATGAGCGCCTATTGGGTTGAAATATCTTAAAAGTGCAATATTAAATGAATTATCTGCTTTATATATATCTCTTAACATATCTTCAATCATCAACTTTGTAGAACCATAAGGATTTGTGGTTGGTCCTAATGGAAAATCTTCTTTAATTGGCACACTCTTTGGTTGTCCATATACTGTTGCTGATGAAGAAAATACTATATTCTTACAATTAAATTCTCTCATTGCTTGAATAAGTGTTAATGTTGATATTAAATTGTTTTGATAGTACTCTAAAGGCTTTCTACAACTTTCTCCTACAGCTTTTAAGCCAGCAAAATGAATTACTGAGTCAATGTTCTCTTTTTTGAATATGTCTCTAATTTTTTCTAAATCACAAACATTTTCCTGATAAAACTTAATCTTTTTCCCAACGATTTTTTCAACTCTTTCTAATGCTACTCTCTTCGAATTACATAAATTGTCTACAACAACAACATCATAACCATTTTCTATTAATTCTATTACTGTATGAGAGCCAATATATCCAGCTCCTCCTGTAACTAATACGCTCATTTTATCCTCCATTAATTTTTATAATATTTGTAAGCAATGGCTTTCATTTCTTCCTGTCTTTGCTCCATTTCTTCTACCATTTTAAATTGAGTTCTAGCTCTTTCTAAATTATGACTTTCTCTGTCTACTTTAAAGTAGATATCGCCGTCTAAATAATCTGCTAAAAATCTCATTCCACACTCATACGTCATAATTATTGCACCTTTATGCAGCATTTCAACTTCAAGTGGTATTATTTTATCTTTAACTGCACCTATAAACCCTTTTGTAAATGCATCATAACTTTCAATATTAAAATGAACTTTCTCTAAGTTTTGTTCATCTTCTTCAGCTGTCGAACAAGATATTCTTATCGCATCACCAAAATCATATAACAAACTGCCTGGCATTATTGTATCTAAATCTATAAGACACAAAGCTTTATTTGTTTTTGAATCAAATAAAATATTATTTAACTTTGTATCATTATGAGTTACTCTTAAAGGAAGTTCTCCTGTTTCTAACTTATCTACAATTTCTCCGGCAAAATCTGCTCTTTCTTTTACAAATTTAATTTCTTTAATTGCTTTATTATTTCTATTTGCTAAATGCTTTTCAATAGATCTTTTAAAGTCTTTATATCTTGATGATGTGTTATGGAAATTAGGAATTACCTCACATAATGCTTTAGCATCGAAATTATCTAATTTTTCTATAAACTCTCCAAGACACTTTCCTGCTTCTTGTAATATGTGAATATCATCTGATTGTTGATAAACTATAGAATCTGGAATTAAATTTCTTATTCTATAACAATTACCTTTATCGTAGTAATAATATTTTCCATCTTTACATGGAATATATATTAAAGCTTCTTTTGTTAAATGACCGTTTTTGGCAATTATTTGATTGTTTATATGTGTTGTAACTAAGGTAATATTGTTAGATAAACCATCGTACTTTTTAAACACTTTTGTGTTTAAATTTTGTAAAACAAAGTCACCACTTTCCGTCTTTAATAAAAAAGTGTCATTAATGTGACCATTACCAAACGGCTCCACACTAATAACATTTTCTGTCATATTAAACTTATTAATTATGTTTTTAACATCCATTTTTAGATAAATGTCGCATGGTTATTACCATGCGACATCCTTTTTTATAAATTAGACTGCAAATTCAGTGCCAAATCTTTCGTTTGCTTGCTTTAAGATATAAGGCTTATAAGTATCAAAATCCATGTACTTTGATAAATCTTGCTTATATTTTCCAGCAACATCTTGTCCGATTTGTGGCCATACTCTTGCTGCTAATGCTAGTGGACTATAATCAATTTCTTCATAAGAGAATGTTTGATATGTGTGGTTTGTTGTTCCACCACCACCATTACATACACCAGTGATTACAACTAATTTAGCCTTTTGCTCTGAAGCTACAGTTTCTTGTCTTTCCCAACTCTTAATTAATCCATTTTCCCAGATTTCAACCTTGTTAATTTGTAAAGTATAAGTTGGTGTTTGCATCATAATATAGTCTTTAGTATCTTTAATTAAACTTCCTTTTGCAAACATACAAGCATCATCAACCTTCTCTTCTTTTACTACATAATTAATTGTATAAACACCAGTTTTTTTATCATAAGAGATTTCCGTTGAATCATCTAGATATTCTTCTCTAAAGTCATATGCTGCCCAGCCCGTTCCATAGTTACCAGCGTAGTAGTTTTCTTCTAAGTCATATGGTTTTAATTTATATGCATATTGATAATAAGTATCTAGTGTATCCCATGCTTTTCTTGATGTATTAATAACATTTGCTGGAGTTTCAATATAATCTAAGTTCTTTGCTACAGCGTCTGTTGTTGCATCATAGTTATGAATATATGAAGATTTTTGATCATATCCTTCTTGTGTTTTAATAGATGCTGGATCAAAAGTTTTAAATTTATTAAAATAATCTGCACTAAATGTTTCATTATATGCACCCATTAAATAGTAATAGCCTTCTGGATCTGTATTTCCATAGAATGTGGCTCCACCATTTATACCTCTTCTTAAAGCAAAAACATTATCATATAAAAATTCTTGATTGTTGTATCCAAAGCTTGATTTTAATGTATTTGTAATATTACCAGGAACAGAACCTATGTCTAACTTTGTTACACCAGAAATTGTTTGAGAGAAATAATTTTCTATTCCTGCAGCCTTATGCGCAGCGTAATTACTTTGCATACTTCCTTGATTGTAGGCTGCACGAACACCTACATTGAAACTATCAAAAGTTAAAAATCCTAAAGCTTTAACATTTGTAGCATATACATCTGAATCTGTATAACAATTCCAACCAGTTCCATTTACGTTTCTATAATTTGTTACTGCCAAATTATACAAAGCAGCAGCAAACTTAGTATTACCAGTGCCTGTTGTACCGCTAATTCCAGACTCCGTTAACATTTCACTTACTGAAATAATATGATCTTCAGTTGCACCATCTTTTAATTTAATACCACTTGTATCAGGCTTTTGATTATACCCATTTAAAGATAAAAGTAAATCAAATTCTCCTGCAACAATTTGAGTTTTCTTTCCAAAAATTCCAAGGATGCCTAATGTTAATTCTTCAACAACGATAGCAATAATTAAAACGACAGCAATTGCACCAATTATAATTCCAGCCTTAGCGCCTTTACCTAATTTCTTTTTGCTGTTCTTTTGATTAGTCTTTAAACCTTTCCCTGATGGGGCTTCAACCATTGCATAATCAACATCTTCGTCATCATCTTCTTGAACTTCAACTACATCCTCAATGTCATCATCTACAATTTCATCGTCAACTATTTCATCGTCAACAACTTCATCGTCGATGTCGTCAATGATCTCATCATCAATGTCATCTCTTTTTTTCATAATTCTTACTCCATATATATTTTTATTTTATTTATATAGTAATATAATACATTATCAACATATTTCATTGCAAGAGGTAAAAAATTATTGATTATTGTCTGTAATTTCAGTTGAACCATCCTCAGAAAACCTCTCAAGTACTTCCTGTTTTGAAAGTTTATCTTTCGTATAGTAAAATTTAGGCTTAATTTTTTTAACAAGAAAATCTGTTAATGGTTTATAAACTGTTAAAAATAAAAGTAAATTGCATGTAAATTGAACAACATAGAACCAAATTCCTCTTACATACATAATAGAAAATCTCTCCCATGTTATTGTGCCTGTAAAAATTCCTGTATCGACAGCACTTGTTAACACTCCAAAAAATGCTGTTAATAGACATATTATAATTGTAGATATTATTCTCTTATTGTTGTTAAATCGTCCTAGAATTGAAAATATAACCGCAATCAAAGGCCAATATATATAATAAGAAATTACCCATGTATTAAAGCCCCATTCAAAAACTTCAATTGTTACAAATATATATGTAGCTATAATTCCAAGTGGGCCAAACGCATATCCAAAAGATGCGCAAAACAGCGAGACAACCTCAATATTTGGAAGGGACATAAGAGCCCATTTCCCTCCCTCTATTAAGGCTGCCATTATGGCAATTAGTGCTACTTGTTTTGCGCGGGTTTTAATCAATTACCAAGTTGTTAATTCAAAATAATATACTGCACCCGATTCAAGTGACATATCATTTATACCAAAACCTGAATAATAAACTGTTATGTTATTATAAGTTTTACTTGGCATTGCATATTCTGAAACATCCTTATCCTTTTCAATAGATGTATATAATGCAACATAAGATCTATCACCAGGAACTAAGTTGCCAATAGTTGTCATATATCCACCTGTTGCCGTATAGTCTATGTGATTTTTATTGTCACTGCTTAAAGATTTTACATAATCTAATAAATCACAAACTTTATTACTTGTTGTTAAATTAGAATCATCAAGATCTATTACATATTCCTTTATACCAGCATTATTTACTGGGTCTGATAAAACTATTGTTACAGAATTTGTTAATTCTTCTTTGTTTTCATTACATGCAAAGAAGCATGTAACAAGCATAATTACTAAAAGTGTAATTACTAAAATTTTTGAAAATTTCTTCATCTTTCCTTTTTCTCCTTTTTTCTTTTCCAATTAAAATAGCCATCTTCTTTTTTAAGGAAAATGGCTCTTAATTCTATTAATCATCCCCAAAAAAGAAATTGATTAAGGGGAAATAACAAGAGAAAAAGCATAGTTAGCTACACTGAATCTTTTAATTGGTCGCAAGGGGCTAAAACCCTTAATACTTCACACTCTACTGACAACCTCTTAATCTCTATATAATTGTTCAAGTTATTATACCAACAACTTTTTATTTTTCGCAACCCTTTACTATATATACTTTTACGCTATTGCCTGCAAGCGAGCAAGATAGGGTATTAACTATAGTGTCCGTTTCTCCACTCCATAGTTCTTTTATTTCATACTTTGGTGCCAATTTAAACTCTATATATAAGTCTTTTGCTAATTCGTCAAGTTGTATCGTTTTTTTCTTAGAAATACCCCCTCTATTAAAGAAACATATAGCGGTTGTTCCATCACTTAAAGGCTTTGCAAGCACATCGACAAATCCTCTATGAATTCTCTTGCATGGTTTTCCTAAAGGATCTTGATTTATTGCTATTAAATCTTTATTTGTAACTATATCTAATACACTTTGTGGCATCTTTCTTAAATCATTTCCTAAAATTAAGGGAGCATTCATCATACACCATAAAGAAAAATGTGCTCTATTTTGATTTAAAGAAAGTTTACCATTCCCAACCTCTAGCATATCTGGATCATTATATGAACCTTTTGATGCATATTTATATCTTATAACTGTTCTATCGTATAAAATTTTAATCCATAGCCATATAGGTCTTATATCTGGAGTTGTTCTCCATAAATTTCCAGCTTTTGATCCCCACTCACAAGGATTATTAAAGCCCCATTCACATATAGAGTAAACTATAGGTTTTTTATTTATTGTTGCCTTCTTTAACATTTGGCCCATATTATAGTATTGATAAAAAGCCCCATCTGCTCTATTTGCTATAGGATTTGAAAGTTTAATCGTATTAATTCCTTTTTTTAATTTTATTTTTTGTTGGAATCTTGCCGTATTATTAAATGGCTTTTGTGGTGGAAAATCTATAAAATAAAAATCGTTTTCATTAACTTCTACTTGTAAGAATTTTTCATAATTTCCCTTTTTTCTTATTTTTATTGTTAAAATATACTCTCCGTCATTAGGTGCATATACATTATCAAACATAGCAGAACCTAAACCAGCATCTAATCCTGCAATATGTTTTTTGCACTCTGACTTATTGTCTATCATAAATTTTGCAAGTCCTTCTAACTTAGCTGAAATACATTCTATTTTTTGTGAATATTCATCTTTTAAAATGTCTATGCTTTGAATAAGTGGGGCATATTTTGTTTTTACTGAATGATGACAATAATCATATTTAAAATATTCTATTCCCCAATCAGCAAAAGTTTGGGCATCTATCCATTCATGGCCTAAAGAAGCAGGCAAATCTTCACAAGTATAAACTCCGTTTGAAGAATATATACCTACTTTTAATCCCATTTCATTTAGTTTCTCTACAAGATAAGGAATCCCATTTTTAAATCTTACTAAATCCCCTTGTAACCTTCCATCTTCGTCTCTTAAAGACGAGTGCCAACAATCATCTAAATTTAAATATTTATATCCCGCATCAACAAGCCCCTTATCTATCATAGCCTTGCCGGTTTCTAACATTAAATCTTCACTAATCTCATTTCTAAATGTATTCCAAGATGACCATCCCATCGGAGGTGTTGGACAAATATCATTTCTATAATCTTCTTTTATTTCTAATTTAGAAATTCTTTTTTTAAACCCTAAAAATTGTTTAATATAACATATTGGGCACATTCCATTTCTCTTCATAATTTACCTCTTATATATACCTATTATAATTTATATTCTCAATTATTTCAGCAATTATTCAAAATATACTTTCTATTTTTGGTTTTTATTTCGTTTTTTATTTTTATTGCTTTTTTTCTTAATATCGAATAAGATTTTTTATAGTATAAATAATAAAAAAGTGAGGTTTTTATGAAAAAAGTTGGACAATTTTATAAAGTTTCTTTTGAACAATTTAAAAAGGATTGGGAAGATACTTTTGGACCTACTCAAAACATTCAAGAGATTTACGATTCAATTAAGTTACCAAAACGTGCAACAGTAGACTCTGCGGGTTATGATTTCTTTGCGCCTTTAGACATAAAATTAAATCCGGGCGAAACTATAAAGGTTCCAACTGGAATTAGAGTTAAAATTGACTCAGGTTGGGTTTTAAAATGTTACCCAAGATCTGGCCTTGGATTCAAATTTAGAATGCAGTTAAACAACACTGTTGGTATTATTGATGGAGATTATTACAATTCTTCTAACGAAGGTCACATATTTACTAAAATCACAAATGATTCTAATGAAAATAAGGTTTTATCTGTTCCTCAAGGACAAGGATTAATACAAGGTATTTTTGTTGAATACGGAATAACCTATGATGATGATACAACTGGCATTCGTGATGGCGGTTTTGGTTCAACTAGTAAATAATTTATCTTTAAAATAAAAATTGGAAGCATAAACTGCTTCCAATTTTTTTATACTTTTCTTTTTTCTATTTAATTAAGTTTTCTGCAACATTTGCAATGTTTTCAGCGGTAAATCCATAATAATCAAAAAGTTTAGCAAATGGAGCCGATGTTCCAAATGTATCTTTACATACATAAGCGCCATCTAGGCCTACATATTTACCCCAAGGCATACTAGATGCAGCTTCAACTGCAACTCTTGCTCTAATTGACTTTGGAAGAACACTCTCTCTATATTCTTTATCTTGTCTATCAAAAACTTCCATACAAGGCATAGACACTACTCTTGCAGAAATTCCTTTATTTTTCAATACTTCTTGTGCTTGAACACATGTTCCAACCTCAGATCCTGAAGAAATTAGTATAACATCTGGAACCTCTTTATACCCATTACTCAAAACATATCCACCTTTCTCGGCACCTTCTTTTGTTGACATATTATGCGCAATTAATTTTTGACGTGATGTTATAATTGCAGTTGGACCTTCTTTCTTTAATGCGTGAGTAAATGCTACAGCAACCTCTAGAGCATCACTTGGTCTATATACATCAATATCTGGAATCGATCTTATTGCTGCTAATTGTTCAATAGGTTGATGTGTAGGTCCATCTTCTCCTACTGCTATTGAGTCGTGTGAGAATATATAGGTTACTGGAAGTTTCATCATTGCACTCATTCTTATTGAATATTTCATATAATCTGAGAAAACAAAGAATGTAGCACACATCGGAACCAATCCACCATGTAGTGCCATACCATTACAAATACCACCCATAGCATGTTCTCTAACGCCAAAATGGAATTCTGTTCCTGTAGGATTTTCTGAAGAGAAGAACTCTTTCCCCTTTATAACTGTACAATTTGATGGGCCTAAATCAGCAGAACCTATTGCAATATTTGGAATTAACTTATCTAGTGTCGCTAATGTTTCTCCACAATAATTTCTTGATGCTTTAGCATCTTTATTAACATTAAATAGGCTTGAATCTTTTAATGCTGCTTCTACATTTTTCTTTTCAATCCATGAAATAAACTCTTCATATTCTTCTGGATATTTTTCTTTATATTCTTTATTTAACTTATTCCATTCTTCTTCTAGTTTTTCACCTTTGTTTATCATAAATGAAGCTAAATCTTTTACTGATTCAGGAATTTCAAATGGATCCAATGCCCAATCCATATTTTTCTTAAATTCCTTCATTGCGTCTGCTCCTAGTGGGGCTCCATGAGATGCCGCACTATCTACTTTTGGTGAACCAAAACCAATATGAGACTCTACTATAATTAACGAAGGTTTATTAGTCTCTTTCTTTGCTTCTTTTATGGCCTTTCTAATAGAATCCAAATCATCAACGCTTCCAACCTTTATAACTTGCCAACCAAGTGCTTCATGTCTTTTGGCAACATCTTCGGTAAATGCTATATCAGTACTTCCTTCTATTGTTATTCTATTTGAATCATAAAATAATATTAATTTACCTAATTTCCAAGTACCTGCAAGTGATGCAGCCTCATTTTCTATACCTTCCATCATACATCCATCGCCACATAAAGCATATGTATAATGATCTACTAAACTAAGACCTGGTTTATTAAATTTTGCTGCTAAAATTTTCTCTGCAACAGCAAAACCTACTGCATTTGAAATACCAGCGCCTAACGGTCCAGTTGAACAATCAACTCCTGCTGTTACATTAATCTCAGGATGTCCTGGTGTTCTTGATCCTAATTGTCTAAAATTAGCTAAGTCCTCTTTTGTTACATCAAATCCGCATAAATGCAATACGGCATATAACATTGAAGAAGCATGTCCTGCACTTAAAATAAATCTATCTCTATTAAAAAATTTTGGATTTTTTGGACTAACATTTAATTCTTCAGTAAACAATTCTGCCACAAGTGGTGCTACTCCTAAAGGGGTTCCTGGATGGCCAGAATTTGCTTTTTCTATTTCATCTGCTGAAAGAACACGAATTGTTTTAATTACATCTTGTAGATTGCTCATTAGGTACCTCCGCGTACACTTAAAATAATACTATATCCTCTTAAATAAAGCAAAGTTAACTTGCCACTTTTATAAAATTTTATTTAAATTAAGAAACTCGCTCATTTTAATTGACAATTGTGTTATTATAATAATGGAGAATTAAGCAAGGAGGCTTTAATGAAATTATCTTTTTTAGGTGCAGCGAGACAAGTAACAGGAAGTTGCTTTTTACTTGAAGGACTAGGTAAAAAGATACTTATAGATTGCGGAATGTCGCAAGGTCCTGATTTATTTGAAAAACAAACTCTATCCTTTTTTCCACCAGATATAGACTATGTTTTACTTACCCATGCCCACATTGACCACTCAGGGTTGCTTCCTCTTCTTGGTGCTAATGGTTTTAAAGGGGAAATTCACACAACAACTGCAACACAAAAACTTTGTTCTATAATGCTTAAAGATGCGGCTCATATCCAAGAAATGGAAACTGAAACAAAAAATAGAAAGGCGCAAAGAAATAATGAAGAATTATCTGAACCTTTATACACTATTGAAGATGCAGAAAACGTAATGGAATACTTTGTAGGCCACGAATACGAAAAACCTTTTTACCTAGGCAATAATGGCAATATAAAGGTAACATTTTATGATGCTGGTCACATTATAGGTTCCGCTCATATTGAGATACAATATGTGGAAAACGGCGAAACTAAAACTATTGTATTTTCTGGAGATATTGGAAATGATGGTAAGCCTATTATAAACGATCCTTCAGTTATTAAAAAAGCCGACTATCTTGTTGTCGAATCAACATATGGCGACAGAGATCATGAAGCCAAAATCGACCCTGTTGCAACACTAGCAAATGTCTTTAGAGAAACATTTGCAGTAGGTGGCAATGTAGTAATTCCTTCTTTTGCCGTTGGCAGAACACAAGAACTTTTATACTTTATAAGACAAATAAAAGAACAAAATCTTGTAAAGCAATATCCTCACTTTAAAGTATTTTTAGATAGTCCACTTGCAATTGAAGCGACTAATATTTTTGAAGAACTTAGAAAACCGTATTATGATGATGAGGCATATGCTTTAGTTCAAAAAGGCATTAACCCTATATCTTTTCCTGATTTAGTTCTTTCAATCACGAGCGACGATAGTAAATTAATAAACGAGGAAACTGAGCCTTGTGTTATTATTTCCGCATCAGGAATGTGTGAAGCTGGACGTATAAGACACCATTTAAAACACAACCTATGGAAAGAAAATTGTACTATTCTATTTGTTGGCTATCAAGTAACAGGAACACTAGGATTTGCAATAATGTCAGGAGCAAGAAAAATTACATTATATAATGAAGAAATTGCTGTAAATGCAAGAATTATGACTCTTGAAAATTCCTCTGCACACGCAGACAGAACACAATTAATAAAATGGATTAAAAACATTGAAACTCCACCAAAGAATATATTTATTGTTCATGGTCAAGAGCGTGCAATGGAAATGCTTTCTGCAAAGATAGAAAATGAACTTGGCTATAAAACAACATTGCCATATTTTGGAGAAGAATATGATTTAGAAACAAATACTTTATCCAAAGAAAAAGTACTTAGAGTTAGAAAAGTAAAAGCTTCTAAGCCTTCACTATCAGATAACACATTTAAAAAGTTAACAGAATCTTTAAAGTATTTACAAAATATTGTTTTAAATAGCGAAAACATTCCAAATAAAGAAAAAGAAAAATTTGCAAATCAAATTAATGATTTAGCAAGAAAATGGGAACACACTAAATACTAATTCATTTACACGAAAAAAATACCTCCAAGTTTTTTAGATTAAATCTTGGAGGTATATTATTTACTTTTATTTTTTTTAGTCAAATGTTCCCATAATTCTATCGCCAGCATCACCAAATGCAGTAACGATATATCCATGTTCATTTAATGGTGCATCTGCATATTTTGCTAAATAGATTTTAACATCTGGATGTTGTTCATGAACTTTCTTTACACCTTGTGTTGCGCCAATTAAACATAAAAGTCTAATATCTTTACAACCAGCTTCTTTTATGTAATTAATAGCAGCTGCGGCTGAGCCTCCTGTGGCAAGAGCTGGATCTACTACTAAAACAGGACCATCTGCAACATCTTTTGGCAATTTAAAATAATATGTTTGTGGTAATAGAGTTTCTTCGTCTCTGTATAAACCAATGTGTCCTACCCTCGCTTTTGGATATAAACTTCTTAATCCATCAACCATACCAAGTCCTGCACGAAGAATTGGAACTATTGTAAAGTTTTCATCCAAAACAGGTGACATGAAACTTGAAATAGGAGCATCTATCATAACATCTTTAGTTTTTAAATCTTTTAATACTTCATATCCCATAATAGTTGCTATTTCTTCTACTATTTCATGGAAATCTTTTGAACTAGTTGTTTTTTCACATAATTTTGTAATCTTGTGTTTAATGAGTGGATGATCAAACACAAATAAATTTTCACTTGGATTTAACATTTTTTCTTTCTCCTTTTTCCTTTCTCAATAAGTTTATCACACAAAAATATTCTTAACAATAACAGTTTTTAACAAAGTTAATTAAATAAACCTAGTTTTGCCATTTTTCATTTCGCTAAATTTTTACACTAAAAAACAATTACACATCACCTTTTTAAAAACCTGGTAAAATCCGCATTAATTTTTATTAAATCATTAAACTTAGCCTTTAGCAATTTACAAATTTTCGAACATAAGTTACTAAAACTAAGATTTTCACTTAGCACTCTTTCTATTATTTTTTTTTACATAACATTGTCTTAATACCATTATATTTTTCTTGCTCTAACTTTTTATGAGTGGTAGAATAACTACAATAAATAGTCTTTAAGATTAATACGAGATATTAATAAGACAATAATAATTAAGTAGACTTTGTAAATTATTGTAGTCTTGTTGTATCACAACAGGACTATTTTTTTGGAGTAAAACATGAGATTTAAGGCTGAAATACTAACTGAAATAGAAATCGATAAAGCATTGAAACGCTTATCTCATGAAATTATTGAAAATTGCGATTTATCCAATATTGTATTAGTAGGCATAAAAACAAGAGGGGTTCCTCTTTCTGAAACAATCGCCGCTAACATAAAAAAATTTGCGGACACAGAAGTTCTTACTGGTCAAATAGACATTTCCCTTTACAGAGATGATTTAACAACTGTTAACGACAATGCTGTACTAAACCAAACAGACTTTGGGTTCCCTATCCAGGGAAAGGATATTATCCTAGTTGATGATGTAATTTTTACAGGTAGAACAATAAGAGCTGCTATTGAAGGAATTTTTTCAAAAGGTAGACCTAATAGAATTATGCTTGCAGTACTTGTAGACAGGGGACATAGAGAACTTCCAATAAGAGGAGATTTTATTGGAAAGAATATTCCAACTTCTAAAAAGGAACTTATTGCTGTTAATTTAAAATCTATTGATGGCAAAACCAATGTAGAACTTTGGGATAAAGAATAAGGAAAAATAAATAATATATAAAAAGGAGATTTTATATGAAATTAACTTACAACATTCAAGACAAGCCACCTTTTGGCGAAACAATCGTATTTGCTTTTCAACAAATGATTGCAATCATGGCAGCAACTCTTCTTGTTCCTATAATCATGAGCACATACTCAACTTGTGTTTTTGATGCAGCGGCTGCTTTATGTGGTGCAGGATTTGGCACTATAGTTTACATCCTATTTACAAAAGGTAGAAGTCCAGTATTCTTAGGAAGTTCTTTCACTTTCTTAGGTGCATATGCTGCCACATTAGGTTCAGGTTATGGGTACTGGGGTGTAATTATTGGTATTACTTTTGCAGGACTTGTTTATGTAGTTATGGCTTTAATTATAAAGTTCGTTGGTTCTAAATGGGTTAACAAACTTCTTCCTCCAGTTATTATTGGACCTATCGTTGCTTTAATTGGATTATCTTTATCTGGAACAGCAACTTCTTGGGCTATGACAAATGGTGGATCCAACTACAACTTATTATCTATACTTTGCGCATTAGTTACTTTTGCTATTATTGTTATTGCTTCAATAAGAGGCGGAAAAACAATTAAATTAATACCTTTCATCGTTGGTATTGGTACAGGCTACTTATTAGCCCTTATATTTACTCTTATTGGAATGGCAGCAAATGTTGAATATATGCAAATTTTAAGTTTTGACTCATTTAAAGCATTAGCTCCATTTAAGTTTACAAGTATCTTAGATTATCCTAAGTTCACATTTCTTATGGCAATTCAACATCCAGAAGCTTCTCATATAGATGGCGCCGCAATCGCTTCAATTGCTATAATATTCATTCCTATCGGCGTTGTTGAACTTGCTCAACACGTTGCAGACCACAAGAACTTATCTAGCGTTATTGAGAAAGATTTAATTACTGATCCAGGCCTAGACAAAACATTACTTGGTGATGGCGTAGGTTCTATCGTTGGTGGTTTTTTTGGTGGTGCCGCTAATACAACTTATGGTGAATCAATTGGCTGTGTTGCTATCACAGGAAATGCTTCAATTGTTTCAATATTCACAGCTGCCGTTGGTTGTATATTACTTTCATTCGTATCGCCATTTATAGCTTTAATTAACTCTATTCCAAAATGTGTAATGGGTGGTGCTTGTATCGCTTTATATGGTTTCATCGCCGTATCAGGTTTACAAATGCTAAAGAAAGTAGATTTAGGGGATAACAAGAATTTATTTGTTGTAGCTTCTATCCTAGTTTGCGGTATTGGTGGCCTAGAATTACAATTTGGTAAAATAACAGTTACATCATTAGCTGTTGCGATGATTGTTGGTATTCTTACAAACTTAATTGCTAACTTCAAGACAAACAAGAATGAAGATTCTATTGATGGATTATCTGCTGCCGCTGAATCTGCAAAAGATGTTCCAGTAGATGCAAAAGTTACTATTGCTGAAGATTCTAAACCAAAAACAGAAGAAACTCCAAGTCAAGAGTAATTTATAAATTATAAAAATCTTTCCGGCCATTTGAATAAATGGTCGGTTTTTTTTATAATAATCTAAAGAGGTACAAAAATGAATATATTAGTTAGTAAATGTTTATTAGGATATAACTGCAGATATAAAGGTGATAATTGTAAATGTGATAAAGTTTTAGATTTATCTAAAGATTATAATATTATTCCAATTTGCCCTGAACAAGACGGCGGACTTCCAACGCCAAGAGATCCAGGCGAAATTGTCAAAGGAAAGGTTATTTCATCAAAAGGCGTAGACATTACTGAAGAATATAAAAAAGGCGCAGAAAACGCCTTAAAATTGGCCAAGGATAATAATGTTAAGTTTGCAGTTTTAAAAGCAAAGAGCCCTTCTTGCGGAAAAGGCTTAATTTATGATGGAACTTTTAGTGGAAATAAAATCCCTGGCAATGGAATTACTGCTCAACTGCTTTTAGATAATGGATTTAAGGTAATTACAGACGAAGAATTATAATTTAATTTTTAAACACCCTATTGGTATTACAAAAACTCCATCTTCTCTTTTGTAGCCATAAGGATATCCTGTCATTACAATCTTTAAATCAGGCGTCCTTATTTGATTTTTAGATTCTTTGTTATGTATATTAATTAATTTTTCTATCTCATTTAAATGAGCTGCCCTTTCATCTATTTCGAAACTACCTAATTTAAATTCTATTAAGGCGTATCTTGAGTCTTCTAAGTGTAATACACAATCGCATTCTAATCCTAAATTATCATGATAATAAGAAACTTCACCATTTAATGCACGTGAATATGTTTTTAAATCCCTTATATATAATGTTTCAAAAATAAATCCAAACGACTTTAAATCTTTTTCATAAAGTTTTGGAGAACCGCCTTGAGCAGCAACAGCAATTGAAGGGCCTACAAACTCTCTTGCTCTACTACTTCTCATGGCACTCTTGCTCCTAATTTCTGGGCGCCACCCATAAATATCCTCTACTATATATAGTTTTTCAAGAATATCTATATAATCAGCAAGAGTAACGTCGCTTATTTTATTTGCAGTATTAACTTCTTCTAGAATTGATGTATTTTTTGCTAATGTAGAAATATTTCTTGCGCAACTCTTCAGTAAGGCTTACTTTGTTTGAGAATTTCTCTTAATATTATCTATACTAAAAATATCTTTTTTATATATTTGTTCAAAATAATTTTTTGGAATTAAAAGTCCTGCTTCCTTATCATTCATTAAAACACTTTCCGGCCATCCACCACGACATGAAGCATATATAATATCTTCTATTTTCATATTAGATTTACAACCGTTTTCAAGATTTTCTTTTTTTATCAAACAAGTCCATTATAGAAATTTGCCTATTAGATTCTTTTGACTCATATAAACTCATCGGATACATTTTCATAGTAGAAATTCTTCCAGTTCCAGAATGACTTGTCTCTACTTTTTTAGAAGTTGAACCAGTAAGAATAAAATGTCCCTGCCCATGATACTCATCACAATAAGACCTAACAGCATCCCATGAGGTTGAAGCATCTTGCCATTCATCAATAAGTTTTGGCTTCTCTCTATTAAGTAGTAAAGATGGTTTTATCTTAGCCGTGTAAATTAATCCTTCTTTATTAGGATCTTTTTAAAGCACCAACTTACTTTTTGTCTTTTGCAATGCAGTACATGTTTTTCCACACCATTTAGGACCTACAATATTTACTGCCCCGAAAGCACGAAGTTTTAAATCTAATATGTCATCTACCATTCTTCTATAATAATTATCCATCTTTTGTTTCAATACAATTTTGCTTTTTTTTGCAGTTTTACTTTGCTTTTTTTGATAAAATTCTTAATTTTTGTCAATTTTTGATATAAAAAAAAGCATAAATCATACAATTTACGCCTTCCTTTATTTTTTGTGTTTTAAATTTTACAAAACTTTCTTTAAGAATTCTTGAAGTCTTGAACTTTCTGGTTTTTCAAAAATTTCTTGTGGTGTTCCTTGTTCCTTTATAACACCCTCGTCCATGAATAGCACTTTAGAAGCCACATTTTTTGCAAATCCCATTTCGTGGGTAACAATAAGCATTGTCATACCAGAGTCTGCTACTTCTTTTATAAGGTCTAGCACCTCACCTACCATTTCAGGATCTAAAGCCGATGTAGGTTCATCAAAAAGCATAACCTTTGGATTCATAGCAAGAGCTCTTACTATGGCTATTCTTTGTTTTTGACCACCAGATAATGTAGATGGATAAACATCAGCCTTGTCTTTTAAATCTATTCTCTCTAAAAGTTTTAATGCATTTTCTTCGGCCTCTTTTTTAGCTTCCTTTATAGGTGGCACATTATATAAAGGCACATTCTTTTTAAAGGTCTTGTTATATAACTTAATCCAAAAATTTTTCTTATTTTTCTTCTTGGCTAAAGTTACTGGTGCTAACATTATATTTTCTTTAACTGTTAGATTATTAAATAGATTAAAATGTTGGAATACCATTCCTATATTTTCTCTATGTTTGTTTATATCTACTTTAACATCTACAATATTGTCACCATCAAAAACGATAGAGCCTCCATTTGGATCTTCTAGACAATTTAAACATCTTAAGAATGTAGATTTGCCAGAACCTGAAGGTCCAATAATTGCAATTTTCTCACCCTGATAAACATCCAAATCTATTCCCTTCAAAACATTTAACTTTCCAAAACTTTTTATTAAACCTTTTACGAAGATGATTGGAGTATTGTCTTCAATTTTTTCTAAATCAATTTCTTCTATCACTCTTTTTCATCCTCCTTTCTAATAATTTAACAATAAGCGTAATTAGATATACAAGCACAAGATATACTAATGCCAACATTAAATAAGGAACCATATAAGAATAGTTTGCATCACCTATTTGCTTAAATGCTTTTGTTAAATCTACAACAGCAATAAATGATACAACTGAAGTTTCCTTTACTAAGGAAATAAATTCGTTTCCCAAAGTTGGCAAAATATTTTTAACAGCTTGGGGAATTACAACCTTTAGCATAGAAGTACCAAAAGGTAATCCTAGAGCTCTTGCGGCTTCTAATTGACCTGAATCAACTGACTGTATTCCAGATCTCATTATCTCAGATACATATGCTCCCGAATTCATTCCGAAAATAACAATAGCAGATATAACATTTAAATTTGTTATTCCCTTTATGCCTAAAGCTGGGAATAGAACAAAGTAGCCAATAAGAAGTTGAACCACCATCGGAGTTCCTCTAAATATTCCTACATAAATATCCGCTAAAGTTTTTAATACTTTGCTAACCCAATTGTTCGATGGAATTACCTTTACAACGGCAATTAAGGTACCTATAACGATACCTATAATCAAGCCGAAGACGGCAATTTCTAATGTTACTTGCAACCCATCTAGAACTGTTCTATAAGCACCATTTATAGCAAACTGCTTCCAAAACAAATCCCACTGGGTTGCGCTAATTAAAAAATTCATAAATTATTTTGATTTAATAACTGCTTCTACATCAGCTGCTGTTTTACAATTGTCATAACTTGTATCAGAAGCTAAAACTACCAACTTTTGTGAAGCTGTATAATATGTACTTGTAAAGTTAACAGATTGTTTACGAGTTTCATTTACTGTTAAACCTGCCATTCCAACATCTATACTATTAGTACCAACAGATGTTACAACTGAGTCAAATTCCATATCTAAAATTACTAATTCCATTCCTAACTTATTTGCAATATATGCAGCAATTTCCATATCAATTCCCGCAAACTTATCACCAATCTTATATTCAAATGGAGCAAATTCTGCATTTGTTGCAACTACTAGTTGCTTATCCTTTTTAGAAGCATCTGCTGTTGTTAATGCTGTAATTCCTTCAACACTTGCACCATTAAAATATTTGTTCATTATAGTCTCTTTTGCTGCTGCAAACTCAGATGAAGCTAAAATTTCATTAATTGATGTTAATAAATCAGCTTGAGCTTTATCTACACCAAAAGCATATTCTTCATCTGTTAGAGGAATATCTATAACTTTTATGCCTTCAATAGATTTTACTAAGAAATCTGCTGGAGCTGAGTCAATGCAAACTGCATTTACATTACCATTTTTCATATCATTAACAGCAAGTCCAGCATTTGTATAAGCTGAACACTTAACATTTGAGAATCCATCATATCCCCAATCTACATCTCCTGCAATATAGTATTGTCCAGTAGTTCCTGATTGTGTACCTATTATATATTTACTTTCTTTTGAACATGCAATACCTAGCACGCATGAAACAACTAAAATTGAAACAACTAAAATTGTTAATATTGTCTTTTTCATTTTTAAAATCCTCCGATTTAATTTTTATACACTTATTAAACTACTATATTTTTAATTTGGCAATTTATTTTTTATAAAAAATGTAAAAAGAGCTTTTTATACAAAAAATTATGAATATATACGAATAATTATGCGTAATATTTGAATATTTTTGTATATTTTCCTTGTTTAAGGATTTTTTTGAAAATTATTTATCTTGTTAACTTTTCCCTACATTAGTATAATTATTAAGGAAAATAATTTAACAGAGGTATCATATGAAAGATTATAAAAATGTTATGATTTTTGATCATCCTTTAATTCGTCATAAAGTTTCTATTTTAAGAGACAAAAATACCGGAATGAAGGATTTTAGAGAATTAATTGAAGAAATTACAACCATTATGGCCTATGAAGTATTAAAAGATGTTCCTACTCATATGGTTGAAGTTGAAACTCCACTTGAAAAATGCACACAAGAGCGTATAGTTGAAAAATCTATTGCACTTGTTCCTATTTTACGTGCAGGTCTTGGTATGGTTAATGGTATTCATACTCTTCTTCCTACTGCCAAAGTTGGGCATATTGGTATGTATAGAGACGAAAAAACTGCTACTCCCGTATCTTATTATTGCAAACTTCCAGATGGTATTGAAAAAATGAAAGTTATCCTTATTGATCCTATGCTTGCAACAGGGGGATCTGCTTGTGATGCTATTCAGGAATTAAAAATTCGTGGCTGCAAAGACATTACTTTGATGAGTATTATTGGGGCCCCAGTAGGTGTTGCAAAAGTTGCTGAAACTCATCCTGAAGTAAAAGTATTTTTATCTACTTTAGATAGAGAATTAAATGAGAACTTCTACATACTTCCAGGGCTCGGAGATGCCGGAGATAGATTATACGGAACTAAATAAAAAAATAGCCTCTTTGAAACTCAATCAAAGAGGCTATTTTTTTAATTACTCGCACTTTTATATAAAGTTTGTCCACTTATGATGCGCTTCTTTTTCAGGCAATCCATATTTTTCTTTTCCTAAATTTATAGATTTAATTAAAAATGCCATATTTCTTGCCAAAACTCTCATTGTCTGTAATCCTTCTTCATCTTTTTCAACATCTTCTTTTGTATAACCGTGAACGTTGTTCCAATATTGCGATGAAACAATAGGCATATTAGAAATTGTAAAATATTTATTTAATACATCAAAGCTTGCTGTTGTTCCAGCTCTTCTTGCAGAAACTACACTTGCACCTACTTTCATGGATTTATCTACTTTCGATGTACTATAAAACAATCTATCTAAAAATGAAAGCATAGTTCCATTTGGAGATGCATAGTAAACAGGAGATCCTATAACTAATCCGTCCGCTTCTATAAATTTTGGTGCTATTTCATTTACTATATCATCAAATACGCATTTCTCATTTTTAAAACAGGCTCTACATCCAATGCATCCCCTAATATCATTTTTTCCTATATTTATAGTTTCTGTCTCTATTCCCTCGCCATTTAATGTATCCGATACTTCCTTTAAAGCTCTTGCAATACATCCGTTGAAATCAGGACTTCCATTAATTAATAATACTTTCATACTTTCCTCTTGTAAAATTGCCCGACTTTTAATCGAGCAACTTGTTTTTTTTATTTATTTTTAATTCTTTTTGCTTGGTTTGGAAAATCCATTACAACATTTAACCAAGAACGATGCAAGCCATAATTGCATAATGCCATTACTCATTGCACTCATACCTCTAAATGAGATGTTTAATGCTGAATCTATCATCATTTTGTTTTGTATTAAATCCTGCTCGCTCTTCTTTATTCCAAGAGCTGCTCTTACAGCAACTAACATTATTCCATGGAAGAATTTACCAAAACCTGAAGCCATAACATCTGTTGCTGTATTTTCTAGTGTATAATCTCCCTTCTTTGGTGCGATTTCTTTGATAGCCTCCATACCTAATAATTTAAAATCTTCATCCGTAGGCTTTCCATTAAAGCTTGTATACCATGAACCTTCATATTTTGCTATTTCGTTTATTTTTTCGCCATCTTTCTTAATTGATTCTTTTAATCTAATATCTCTGGATGAAGCGCCAACTTGTATTTCATATGTGCCTTCTGCTACAATATATTTATTTTTCTCTAAAGAATAGAACATAAAGTCACTATCTTTAATCTCCATTGTCACAGTTTTAGTTTCCCCTACTTTTAGAAATACCTTAGCAAAATTCTTTAATTCGCTTTCGGCAAAGATTGAAGCTTTAGTTTTATTTGAAATATATAATTGAACAACCTCCGCTCCATCTACATTACCTGTATTTTTAATATCCACACTTACGCTACCTTTATTTACTTTTAAATTACTATATTCAAATTCTGTATAAGAAAGTCCATAGCCAAAAGGATATTGAACATTAACTTTTGCAGTATTAAAATATCTATATCCTACAAAGAACCCCTCTCTATAATTTACTTGATTTCTCTCAACTAGAGCATATTCTTTAGAACAAGGAACATCATCATTAGATAGTGGCCATGTTTCAGCAAGTTTTCCAGATGGAGATACTTTTCCATAAATAATATCAAGTAGTGCAGAAGCACCAGCTTGGCCGGCAAGATATGCATCAATTATTGCGCTTGCTTCTTTTTCAAAAGGAAGCTCAACTGGAGATCCTGCAGATAATACAACAACAACGTTTTCGCTTTTTGCTAGTACCTCTTGTGCTAATTTTACATGAGTCTCCGGCATTGACATTGTTAATCTATCAGAGCCTTCTGATTCATAATCATCGGTTAAACCAATAAATAAAATTGTTGGCTGTTCACTATTTACTTTATCTACTGCCTCTTTTATAAATTCTTCACTCTTAACATTTGCTACATCATAACCTTTAGCATAATCATAGTTGATGCCCTCTTCTTTTAAAACTTGTAAGAATGTATCTAGTTTTTGTGGATTTAAATGAGAAGAACCTGCACCTTGATATCTTGGCTTTTCTGCCATTTCACCAATAATTAGAGGCTTTTTATCCTTGTTTAATGGAAGCAATTTCTTTGAGTTCTTTAATAGAACAATACTACCTAGAGCAACATCCTTTGCGATTTGATGGTGTTCATTTACATCATATTTATAGTTGGATTCTTTTGCAATTTTCCCAGTTTTTTCTATTAGCTTTAAAATTCTTAAGGTTGCTTCATTTATAGTTTCTTCTGAAATCTTTCCAGCCTTGTAAGCTTTTAGTGTTTCTTTTAAATATAACTGACCATTTCCTGGCATTTCTAAATCTAACCCACCATTTAAATCTTCGTAGTGGCAATGTCCACCACCCCAGTCTGTCATAGTTAAGCCTTCAAATCCCCATTCGTTTCTTAAAATGTCTTTCATCAAATGAGCATTTCCAGATGCTGGAGTATTATTAACCTTATTATATGAAGTCATAATAGTATAAGGTTGAGACTTCTTTACTGCAATTTCAAATGGCTTTAAATAATATTCTCTTAATGTTCTTTCATCAAGATTTGAGGACCCTGTCATTCTAAAAGTTTCTTGATTGTTTACGGCAAAATGTTTTAATGAAGTACCAACTCCCTTTTCTTGAACACCATTAATAAGCGCTGCCGCCATTTCACCCGCAAGAACTGGATCTTCTGAAAAATATTCAAAGTTTCTTCCACAAAGTGGACTTCTTTTCATATTTACACCTGGCCCCAAGATTACGGATACATTTTCTTGGACACATTCTTCTCCCATAGCATTGCCCATTTTCTTTAACAAATCTTTGTCCCAAGAACACGCAGAACACGATGCCGTAGGAAAAGCGGTTGAAGGAACAGCTTCTCCTATTCCCATACCTTTGCCGACTTTCTTTCTTAATCCATGAGGACCATCTGTAACCATAATTGATGGAACTTCATATTGTTCAAATCCCATTAAATGCCAAAAATCTTTGCCAGATGTTAGCATTAATTTCTCTTTAATAGTCATTTTTTGAAGAATTTCTTCTGCTTTCATAATTTTCTCCTTATATTTTCCCTTTTTTTACGCATACCTATTATATAAAAAAATTAAGTTTTTTAAAATATTCTTTTTATATTTTTTACACAAAAAAATGCCCCCGCTTTTTTGCTTGAGGGCATTTTTTATTTATTATTTATTATTGGTCAACTCCATGTCTTCCATTTCTTGAAGTTTTTTATCTCTTCTCATGGCTCTAACTTTATCAAATACTGCAGTTACTTCTTCGCTTGGCTCTTCTGTAAGCATAGATACTACGACCGCCACAACAACACTTAATATAAATCCTGGAATTATTTCATATAAGTTTGTATTGTAAATTAAAGAACTAAACCCATATCTATCTAAGTCAAATAAAAGCATCCAAAGTATTGAAACCACAAAGCCTGTAATAATTGAGGATACGGCACCTTTGTAGTTAAATCTTCTCCAGAACAAAGAAAGAAGTACAGCAGGTCCAAATGAAGCTCCAAATATTGACCATGCTGCAGATACTAGTTCCATAATTCCACCTAATTTAAACTTATGAACAAATATGGCTATAACTAAGGCCAAAATAGACACAACAACAACTGCAATTCTTCCTATTTTTAAAATTTTATCATCTGTTGCATCTTTCTTTATAACTGTTTTATATACATCGGAAGCAAAAGCGTTTGATGAAGCTAATAATTGAGAATCAGCTGTTGACATAGAAGCTGCTACTATTGCAGAAATAATAATACCACCAATTAGTGCCCAGCCACCTTTTTCAAATATTTGTCTTACTGTAACAACGAAAACCAATGATGAATTATTTTCACAACTATTGCCTAAATATTCATGTGCAACTAGTGCCATTAATGTTGCCATTAATAGAATAAGACCGGTCCAACTTGATCCTATTATTTGGCTCTTTCTCATTTCCTTTTCATTTTTAATTGCCATATATCTAACTATTATATGAGGCATTCCAAAATATCCTAAACCCCAACTTAAACCTGTTAATATCGTTGATATTGATTCCCAATCAAATTTTCCTGAAGAAAGCAATGAATAGTAATGTTCAGATGTTACTATTGTAGCTCCTGCTACCGTGCCATTTAGTTTTAAAAGAATATAAGCAACAATAGGAACAATCATTAAAGCAACTAGCATTAACATTCCTTGGAAAAAGTCCGTCCAACAAACCGCTTTATAACCACCTAATAATGTATAGGATACGATTATAATCGTTGCTACAACCATAGCCCAAACTTCATCTATTGCTGGAATTAAAGTATGGAATAATTGACCACATGCGTACACACTAGATGCGGAATAAAGCAAATATCCAACAACGAAAACTATTGAACTAGATATTCTTAAGCTTGGAGATTTAACTTTAAATCTATTTGTTAAAAATTGTGGAACTGTAATAGCATTGTCTGCTTGAATCGTATACCTTCTTAAATTAGGAGCTACAAAAATCCAAGATAAAATTGTTCCAATAAACAAACCTATTGAAATCCATACTTGTCCCATTCCTGATAGATAAATTGCACCAGGCAATCCCATTAAAACCCAAGCACTCATATCTGACGCTCCTGCTGATAGTGCAGAAACAAGGCCGCCCATATCACGGCCACCTAAGAAATAATCATTTTCACTTTTTGCCTTGCTAGTTATATAAAAATATATACCTACTCCGATTACTAAAACGAAATATAAAACAAAGGCTATAACTTCATAAACATTGGTCATAAATTAAAACTCCACGTATATTAATAAACAATATTATAGTGAAATTTTACTACAATATACATTTAAACTCAATAAAATTCGCTAAAGCACACTTTAAATAAACATAATTGATATAGCTATTAAAAATTGCGCTACATAATATGTTACATGATTAGCAACAATCATAAACTTGCTTTCTGGATTAAATATGCCACTTCTATCATAATCTTCCTTCTTAGAAAAATATGTAATAGAAAGAATTAAGTCTGACACAATAAAGAATATAGAGCCAATCAATAGTAAAATATTCTCAATAGAAGTATTTCCTATAACATTAAACAATGAATATATAACAAACGTTCCAAGCAAGAAGCCATAAATAATAGATGAAATTAAAAATTTTCTAAAATCCATCTTCATTACTTTTATAGATAAAAACATAACAAGTGCAATAAGTGCTAATCCTATTGCACAAGAATATAGAAGATTTATTAAGTTACTATCATTTAAAATTGCTAGCGCTGTTATATATAAAATATGTCCAAATCCAAAAGATGACATACCTGTTAACATTAGAACATCAGTATCATGATCTAAACATAAAAATCTCATATTTAAAGCTTTAAAATAAATTTTGAAATCTAACAGGATATCTCCTACCATACCAAAAACTAATCCTAAAACAAATAAGCCAACCGGAACCAATTGTCTATAATCAGCAGAAGGAGCATTGTGCATGCTATAAATTGCTGAACCTACTGCAGCTGATATAAACATTAAAGATGTTACTGTTTTTAAAGCAATCGCAACAATTGAACTCTTTTTATCTCTTTTTATTAAAAAGGCTATTAATGAAATTAAACCTAATCCAGTAAATATATAAGTTACCATAATTTCCCCGCTTATTTATTATAGGTTACTTTTTATTTTTAGTAAATATTCTAAATTTTTTATTTTGACCATTTTTCTTCATATGAATGAAGTGCCTCTATAATTTTATATACATTTTCTATAGCATTTTCGTTATTACACTCAACGATTACATCTGCATATTTTTCATATAAAGGAGCTCTCTCTTTAAATAGATCCTCTAATGAATTCCCTTTTTTTATTAAAATTCCCCTGGTTGAAAAATTAGTAATTCTGCTTTTTATTATATCTATGCTTGTTTTTATATAAACAACAATTCCCTTTTTTTTTAAATGCAACATAGCCTTTTCGCTATATACAGCACTGCCACCTGTAGAAATGACAGCATTTTTCTCTTCTAGCGAGCTTAATACGCTTTCTTCTCTTTTTGCAAACTCTTCAAGTCCATAATTATTTATTATATCTTGTAACAATGCTCCTGATCTTTGTTGAATTATTAAATCGGTATCAACAAAAGACATCAGCATAAGTTTAGCTAAAAGTACACCACATGTACTTTTCCCACAGCCTGGCATTCCTACTAATACTATATTTTCCATTTAAATTATCTCCACTTATTAAAACTTCTGAATTAATCTTATAATTTAAAACAAATAATTTCAATAAATACTATGTAACACGTGAAACTTTTCTATACATCTACTATTTTTATAAAATTCTTTGTTTATTTTTAACTCTTTAACAAACTTTAGTTTTTGCAAGTCCTCCTAACGAGGTTTCTTTATAGTTTGCATTCAAATCGTGTCCTGTTTCAAGCATTGTTTTAATTGCATCATCTAAATGAATGTAATGCCTACCATCCGTAAGTAAAGCAAAATTACATGCATCGATTGCTCTTTTGCATGACATCGCATTTCTTTCAATACATGGAATTTGCACATACCCTTGAACAGGATCACATGTTAGACCTAAATGGTGCTCTAGGGCAATTTCACTTGCATACTCAATTTGTTCGTTCGTTCCATCTTCAATATAAGTAATAGCGGCGGCGGCCATTGAACATGCTGCACCTACTTCACCTTGACACCCCACCTCTGCGCCTGATATAGAGCCATTATGTTTAATGATATTTCCAATTAATCCACCAACCAACAAACCTTCTTTTATTCTCTTCATATCTATATTTTTGCATTTGTAATATGTGTATAAAACACCAGGCAAAACTCCACTTGCTCCACACGTTGGTGCAGTTACTATTTCAGCACCACTTGCATTTTCTTCTGCCACTGCTAAGCTCGAGGCAAAAGCTAAAGTTGTTAAGCCTTTATCTTCCAAATATTTATCATAAAAATTCTTCGCTCTTCTTAAAACATGAAGATTTCCAGGAAGTACTCCTTCTTTTTTAATACCTTGCTCAATAGAATTAAACATGACTTCTATAACCTTATTTGCGTATTCTAAAATTTCTATACCTTCGTTTTCTATTACATAATCATAGAAACTAATATTTTTATTATTACAATACACCAATATATCACTCATATTAGTATGCTTATATACACTTGTATATTTTCCACTTCTATCCTCATTTAAATTCTTTAATTCTCCGCCGCCTACGCTAAAAACAAGCCATTCATCAACCTTTTCAGTTCCTTTAAACGCCTTAAACAACATTCCATTGCTATGATACTTATACACAATATCTTCTCTAAAAATAATATTTGTTATATCCATCCCTAATGCTTGTTTAATAATAAAATCTGTTAAATGGCCTTTACCAGTACTTGCTAGAGAACCATATAATTCAACTTCAAACTTTGTTGCATCTTTGTTCTTTGATTTAAACGTTTCTGCAGCGATTTTAGGTCCCATTGTATGTGAACTGGATGGACCATTTCCAATTTTGTATAAATTTCTTAAAGTATCCATAATATTTATTAACTTCCTTAGTACTTATTTTAGCACAAAAGAAACTCTTGTTGGATTTCTTTCACTATTTAAAAATTAATTTTCAAGTAGTCTTCCATAGTCATTCCACTCTCCATATAACTTACCCTTTTTAGTTGAATCTATAAGATGATTTAAGGATTTTTCATACTGCTCTTTATTCCAATCTTTGTAAAACATTACGTTATATGCTCTAACTCTTTGATAAAGTTTTGGAAACGATTTAAATTTAGCGTAAACCCTATTTTCTTTTAATATTTTAACTAAAGTGGGATCAATTTTAAGACTAAAAACTCTCAAATCTGGCAACACTTTTAATCCATCGGGGGTCATAAGATTTAATTTAATTAATCTTCTAGCTCTTTCCTTGTTTAATTCAGTCCATGGGCTATTTTTCTTTCTAGGGCTAAATTTAGAATACATTTTACCATCTATATTTTTATAAACAGAATCTATCCAACCAAAACATATGGCTTCTTCTACAGCATCTAAATAATAAAAGACATTTTGGTCTATAGGTTTTCCTCTTTTTAAATTTATCCAACATTCTTTTTCTGTCAAACGGTTATCTATAAGCCAATTTCTAAATTCTTCTCTAGTTTTTATTTTTAATATATTTTCCATAATTTTTTATATAACATTATTTGGCAATTTCATAACTATACCACCGCTCAGTTTTAACCGACTCGATTTTGTTCGAGTAAATTATAACGCATTTTTTCTTTTGTTCAACTTTTCTTTGAGATATTTGTAGTTTGTTAACGTTAAACTGAAAATACTGCAAACTAGACACCTCAAAATGAATTTCTTAACCTTTTATACTTGTAATTTATTAGAATCACTACTTTAAATCGTGTTAAAATGGTTAAATACGGTTATCTTTATCACAAAAAAAGCCTGATACAATATATCAGCCCTATATAGTTTTAATGGAGCAGATAACGAGAATCGAACTCGCGTTTTCAGCTTGGGAAGCTGACATTCTACCATTGAACTACATCTGCATTTATTAAACTTTAATTTTTATTTCTCTTATATTTTATATCTTTTTTTATTTATTTTCTACACTTTAAATTCAAGTCAATCATAGTACACAAATTTCATCGACTAAAGAATAAACTATATTTGTATTAAAAATTATTACTTCTGCTTCTATTTTACAGCATTTTCAGTTTACCATTAACAGTTATAAAAACAATATAGTAAAACATATATCTCAAAAATATCGTTTCAATAATAAAAAACTAAAACTTACTTCATTTTAGAAGTTCGTTTTGATTTTGAAAGGGGGACCTAAATAAAGAGGAAACGAACTCATCTTATCTATACTTAAAACTCTTTTTCTATCACTACCTGAACCAACAGTCAATTTATTCATATA
>CAVAVP010000034.1:0-85728 GCA_963592135.1 bacterium | reverse complement strand
GGCAAAAACTCCACAAGAAATCTTAGAGCTTCAAAAAGAACTTGAAAGTGTTGGAGCTTTAAAAGAAACCAAAGTTAAGGGACCTAAAAACAATGAAAAAAGCTTACCTCTTACCTATATTTGTGATGGATTTACAATCCTTGTTGGCAAAAACAACTTACAAAACGATAACATAACTTTTAAAGTAGCAAATGGTGGAGACATGTGGCTTCATACAAAAAAATTTCATGGTTCACATACTATAATTGTTACAAATAACAATAAGGTTCCAAATAATGTTTTACTTGTTGCTTGTGAAATTTGTGCAGCATACTCAAGCACTAGCAATGAAAATAAAGTTGAGGTTGACTATACTTATAGAAAAAACGTAAAAAGACATCCTAATAAAAAACCTGGTATGGTTTTGTATGAAGTATACGAAACAGCAGCAGTTACTCCAAACAAACACGAAGAGTATCTTAAATAGTTTTAGAATTTAATTCCTTTAATACATTTAAAAAATATTCTGGAAGTGGCGCAGTAAACGTCATAATTTCTCCAGTTTTAGGGTGAGTTAAAACCAGTTTATACGCATGTAAAAGCTGACCTTTATCATAAAGTTTTGTTGAACCACCATAAACTAAGTCTCCAACTATTGGATGATTAATATATTTTGAATGAACTCTTATTTGATGAGTTCTACCCGTTTTTAATTCATATTCCATTAGTGTATATTTTGTAAATCTTTCTCTAACCTTATAAAGAGTTGTAGCTAATCTTCCATGTTCAAAAGACACCGCCATAACTTTTCTATCATTTTTAGATCTATCTATAAGAGTTGAAATCATGCCCTCATCCTTATTTACAACACCATCAACCAAGGCAACATAATATCTTTTTGCTGTTTTGCTTGCTATTTGTTGTTGAAGGTTTATGTGAGCTTCATTATTCTTAGCTATAACAATAAGGCCTGATGTGTCTTTATCTAATCTATGAACTATTCCAGGTCTTATAACTCCATTTATAGAACTTAAATTTTTAATATGAAATAAAATAGCATTTACAAGTGTATGATTATACGATCCAGGTGCTGGGTGAACAACCATTCCTTGAGATTTATTTATAACGGCAAAATCAGCATCTTCATAAACTATATCTAAAGGGATATCTTCAGGCTCTAAGTTTAGTACTTCTGCATCTGGAATAGTAACATTTATAACGTCATTTTCCTTTATAATTAATCCCGCTTTTTTTATTTCGTTACTATTTATTAAAATATATTTATCCTGAATTAAATTTTTAATATAAGATCTAGACAAATCTAGTTCTTCATTTAAAAAAACATCTATTCTCTTTCCTGTATCTTCTGAAGAAACAACAATAGTTCTTTCTTCCATTTAAGACACATCCTTGTTTTCTTCTGATTGTTTTTCAAGTATTGCTAATTTCTTTTTAGAATAAAAATCCTTTTCATCAAATTCAAATATGACATAAAGGATTACCATAATAACGCCACCCAACAAGAACAGATCAGCTATATTTCCTATAGCAAAATCTATATTAAACCAAGTGGATAAAAATGTATAATCTATAAAATCTCTAACATAACCAAGAGCGAATCTATCTACTAAATTTCCAAGTGCCCCTGCTGCTATCATAATAGAGCCAATTCTCATATTTTTTGGAGTATTTGGACGCACTATTAAAAGCGCAATAATGGCAATTATTGCTATTGTTGGCATAACTGTTAAAAATGTTATTTGTCCTGCCATTATAGAAAAGGAAGCCCCTGTATTTCTTGCAAGGCGAAGTGTGAATATGCCATCCCAAACTACATATTTTCCAGTAGGCTCAAGTAAATCAAAAACTAAAGCTTTAGATATTAAATCAATAGCAACTAATGCTACAAAAAATAAAACTTCTAAAATATATCTAATAATATTTTTCTTATTCATTAAATTGATTTCCAACAATTCCCATTCCACCAGGAGTTACAACAAACTTTTTCTCACCAATAGATTCAACAGTTCCACCAAGAGCATATGCTGCACCTGAAATAAAATCTACTATTCTTTGAGAATCTTTTTCTGCAATTTTGTTATAGTCTATAATTACTGGTTGGCCATCACGAAGTATTGATATAATTCCCTTAACATCATCAAGTGATTTTGGTGCTAAAATACTTAAATAACTTCCTTGAGCTGATTTAATAACTTTCTTTTCCTCTTTCTTTCTAAATATATCAAATATGCTGTTTTTCTTTTGCGCTGGCTTTTGTTGAGCAGGCGTTTGCATAGGTTGAATATTTGGAAACATCATACCCTGATTTGGTTGATTTAGTGGTTGATTATAATTGTAATTATATTGATCTTCATAGTCTTGAGCCGATACTTGTCCCATTGTTTGTTCATACAATGGTTGTTGCATAGGTTGTTGATATATTGGTTGTTGAGGTTGAGTAGGAGCATTTCTACCTACATAACCTGGTTGAAAATTCTGAGCTGCTTGAAATGGAGGAATATTATTTGCTTGCGGTTGTGGCATAGGATTAACAAACATAGGTGGTTGTTGATATCTACTATCCATACCCCCCATCATTTGATTTGGATCTTGATTATTTTGAGCATAATAAGGATTTTGACCTAGTTGTGGCCCATTATTTGGATCGTATCCACCATTATTTGGATCATCTCTAAAACCCATAACTCCTCCTATTTATTGTAATTTCTTTGACCAAAAAGAACTCTTCCTAGTCTTATCATATTAGAACCACCAAACTCTATTGCCATCTCAAAATCATTTGTCATACCACAAGATAAAATATCTATTTTGTGTCTTTTATCTGCAGTTGCTTTTAGATTTGTATATAGTTTATTTAGTTCAATATACATTTCTTTTAATTTTTCTCTATCTTCCAAATTTGGAAGCACACTCATTAAACCTCTTACTCTAATGTTTGGATATAAATCTAACATTTTCATAAAACTATCTAACTCTGTTTTTTCTATACCACCTTTAGTTATTTCACTACCCATATTTATTTCAATTAGACAATCCATAACTTTGTTATGCTTTATAGCTTGTTTATTGATTTCTTGAGCAAGTGACTCTCTATCTAAAGAATGAATGAGAACAACTTTATCAATTATATATTTTACTTTATTTGATTGCAACTGACCTATCATATGCCAGTTAAGGTTTAGTCCAGAATCATACTTTTCCATAATTTCTTGAACATGATTTTCTCCAACATCTGTTAAAAGATTATTATCTTGAATCATGGAAATTAATTCTTTTGGATTTAATTTAGTAGCTCCTATTAAAGTTACAGTATCCTCTCTTCCTGCTCTTTTTAATGCAGCATCAATTTTTTCTTTGCATACATCAATGTTTTTCTTTAATTCATCAAGTTCTACCATATAAAACCTCTAAATCTTTGTTATTATAACATATTTTGTGTGCGTGCGTACAATTATTTGACTTTTTTGTCATTTGAAATTAAAGTCTTTTATGTGAAATTCAAAGATATTATTAAAAACATGAATTTATTTGATATATTATTGCTGATAATCTCAATAGCAATAATAATTGCTGTCACTATTATTTTTGATGGTTCATATTGGTCGCTAGCTTCTTCTCTACTTGGTGTCACATCCATCCTATTTATTGCAAAAGGTATGTGTATAGGTCAAGTAATCTCAATTGCTTATTGCTTAGTTTATGCATACACTTCATTTATTTCAAGATATTATGGAGAAACAATAACCTATATCGTAATGACACTACCACTTTCTATTGCAAGTTTAATAACCTGGCTTAAAAACTTATATAAAAACTCTGTTGAAGTAAAGGTTGGTCATATGTCAAATAAGTCATGGATCATTATGGCTATAACAACAGTTCTTGTTTTTATTGCATTCTATTTTTTATTAAAATATCTAAATACAGCCAACTTAATTGTATCAACTATATCTATAGGAACAAGTTATACCGCATCTTACCTTGCTTTAAAAAGATCTCCATATTATGCTGTCGCTTATGCTCTTAATGATATAGTCCTACTTACATTATGGACTATGGAAAGTTTTAACAACATTGCATATTTATCTTTAGCAATTTCTTCATTTGTATACCTTATAAACGATTTATATGGTCTATACAATTGGTCAAAAATAAAAAAACGTCAAAAAGAGATTCAAACTACAAATCAATAATCATAGACATTTATATAAACATTGTTTTCATTTAGCAATATTATGAAATTTTAAGTTTTTCCTGGCAGGGGTAGATGGATTCGAACCACCGAGTAGCTGGGTCAGAGCCAGTTGCCTTACCGCTTGGCGATACCCCCATGTAAACTAAATTTATATTCCTATTATATTCCTTGCAAACAAGAATTGACAATAAATATCATAATTTATATAATATATTCACTGCGCTAGGTGGGGAGATAGCGGTGCCCTGTTACCTACAATCCGCTTTAGTAGGACTGAATGCCTTTTGAGGTTCTTTATATGTAAGGACGCCTTAAGCAAGTGATGTTGATATCTAGGTCTTATGCAATTGAACGCTGTGAACCATGTCAGGACTTGACCGTAGCAGCATTAAGCAGAATGTTTGATGTGCCATAAGGTAGCTTAGGAGGAGTTAACTACTTTTGTAACTCTTGGGTATAAATTATCGAGAAAGGATGCGCAGTCTTGTTTTTTTATCTTGAAACTGCTATTTCAAAAGCTTTTCTACAATTTGTACAATAATGAACTTTTACTAAATTTCTGCAATTTAAACTTACATATGTGTTTATAATTTGTTTATCCATAACAAAATTGCAGTATGGGCACTTTGGAGTTATTTGAACTCTTGCGCCATTATCTTTTATAACTATACAGTTCTCGCCTACTGCATTTTTCATATATTTTCATTATCCCCACTTGTGTTTTCACTTACACTTTCTTTTTCTTTACTATTTGTTGATCTTTTTAAAACTTTTTCAAGTTTTGGAAATAATGGTTCAAAAGTAAATACTTTATCAAGCAATTTACCACAAAGAGTTATTATAGGAGCATTAATTATTGTTGTTACAATTGTTCCAAGACCAAGTGAGTGGAATGAAGATTTGTAAATTGTTGACCAATCAAACTTATCTGCATCTAAAAATAGTACCAAAGATAAAACAATTGATGTAACTAAATATAAGCCATCAATAAAATATTTATTTTTGTTTATATTTAATTTATATCTATCGGCAACTTCAGCAACTACAAGTTCTGGGACCTCAAGTGGCATGTATGTTCTGAAAAAGCATGCAACTCCAAATGCTACACAAATATCTCCTACAATTAACATTATCCATCTTAAATAAATTGCTTCAAATGGGTCAGATCCAATTATTAAAATCCATAAATCAAGCATATATCCATAAAGAACAGCAACTAAAAAAGCAAGTAGATATTTCCAGTTAAACCTTTGAACAGCTATACACATTACGACAAGCGTTAATCCTTGAAATAAATATTCCGTAACTCCAACTGTTAAACTTGGCCAAAATTTTGACACAAACTCTTGAACAATAAAAGTAGGAGCAGCAATCATTGATACTCCTAAATTAGTTTTTGAACATATGGCCACACCTAATGATACAAATATAAGTCCAAAAAGCCACATTAACTCATTTGCTTTTGCTATCTTTTTCATATTAATCTGCCTTTTGAATTGTAACGCCTGCTTCATCAAATAATTTTAATGAAAAGTCGTCTGGATATCCTTCTTTATATATAACTTTTTTAATACCTGAATTAATAATTAATCTTGCACAAATTGTACATGGTTGATGGGTACAATATAGTGTTGCGCCCTCTAATGCTAAGCCTAATTTAGCTGCTTGGCATATAGCGTTTTGTTCAGCATGAACTGCATAACATACTTCTTGTCTTGTTCCTGATGGAATGCCTAGTTTTACTCTAATACACTCACCTCTTTCAACACATGATTTAACGCCTGATGGAGCTCCATTATATCCTGTAGTTAAAATTCTTTTATCTCTTACAATTACAGCACCAACATGTCTATTTTCTTTATAGCAACTTGACCATGTTGCAACAAATTGTGCCATTTCCATAAATCTAGTATCCCATTTATCCATATTGCACCTCTGAAAAACTATTTTAGATTATACCAACATTATAAAATAATGTAAAAACTATTTTACTATTCCTTTAGATATATTTAACTCTACAATATTAATATTCTTACTTATATCAGATATATAGTCTCTCATTACAATATTTACCTTGGACAAATAGTTTTCATTTTCTTTAAAGGAAGATACTCTTGCCTTTATAAACTCATCCGCTGCATTTTCTTTAACTTCAATAGAATCAAGTACTCCATTTGTTAATTGAGATTGCAAAACGAAAAATCCCTTATAATCACTACTTAAATTATCTAAATAATATAGCATAGTTTCATTTGCTAAAACTTCTCCTCCTTGTGAGTGTTTTTCACCAATATAGTCTGAACGAAGTGCGCATGGCTCTGTTAGTGTTACCCCATCATTATTTCTTCTAAATAAATAATTTTCATCCGCTTTTTCTCCAAAGGTTATAATTACCTTTCCGCGCACATCTTTTAACTTTAAAGATGCTACATACTCATCTATATTTTCGCCATTTTTAAGCACTGCAAGATTTGTATCAACAAAAAGTTCTTTAACCATAACTTTTATTTTTTCTATACAATTTGTATCATTTGATCTAAATTGAGACAAATCTAAAATTAAAAATTCACTTGGGTGATTTTGTATAAAGTCCCTACATTGAGTTAACGCATCTATTGCTTTAACATTTGTCATTACAATAGCATGAACGCCATATAATTCATTGTTTTCAGCACTATTTGTTGCAAATCTTAAATCAAAGTATCTACAACCACTCTCAAGTTGAGCCGTCAAATCCTCTCCTTGAGTTTTTGCGCTTGCTATATTTGTACCATAGGATATTGCATCATGGCTTCCAGGCATAGCAATTTTTGTAATATAAGCCTCATTGGATATATAACTCATCCAATTAGCCATATCATCAAGCATCGTTTTATTATCTTTTGAGGCACTTGTGCATGAAGCAAAAACACTAACCAATAAAACACATACTAAACATAAAATTAAAACTTTTTTACTCATAATGTTATTATAAACAAAAAATTTTCGAATATAAAGTGCTAGTTTTCGAGTGAATATTATTTAAAAAAATAATATTTACATTTAATTTTTCATATTGTATAATACTTGATGGCAAAAAAAAAGAACTAATAAAAGTTCTGTAAACTTATAGGAGGTATTTTGATATGACAATTAAACCATTGTTTGACAAAATTGTAGTAAAAGCTGTTGAAGCTGAAGTAAAAACACAATCTGGTCTTTATTTACCAGGTTCTGCACAAGAAAAACCACAAGTAGCTGAAGTAGTTGCTGTTGGCCCTGGTGGTGTTGTAGACGGAAAAGAAATTAAAATGCAAGTTAAAGTAGGAGATCATATCCTATACTCTAAGTATAGTGGTAGTGATTTTAAAATTGACGATGTTGATGTAACAATCATTAAACAATCTGATGTTTTAGCTATTTTAGAAGACTAGTAAAGGAGGAAACGTATTATGGCAAAAGATTTTAAATATGGCGATGACGCTAGAAAAGCTTTAGAAGCAGGTGTTGATGCAGTTGCAAATGCTGTAAAAATCACTCTTGGACCTAAAGGTAGAAATGTAGTATTAGACAAAAAGTATGGTGCACCACTTATCACTAATGATGGTGTAACTATTGCAAAAGAAGTTGAATTAAAAGATTCATTTGAAAATATGGGAGCTCAACTTATAAAGGAAGTTTCAATAAAGACAAATGATGTCGCAGGTGATGGTACAACAACAGCTTGTGTTCTTGCTCAAGCTCTTGTAAAGGAAGGTTTGAGAAACGTAACTGCTGGAGCTAACCCAATTATCTTGAAGAAAGGTATTCAAAAAGTTACAGATGCTGTAGTTGACGAATTGAAGAAAATTTCTAAACCTATTGAATCTGCTGAAGCTATTGCTCAAGTTGCAAGTATTTCTGCTGGTAATGAACAAGTTGGAGATTTAATTTCTGAGGCTATGGAAAAGGTAGGTAAAGAAGGAGTTATCTCTGTTGATGAATCTAAAACAACAGACACTACTCTATCTACTGTTGAAGGTATGCAATTTGATAGAGGTTATGTATCTGCTTATATGGCAACAAATACAGATAAAATGGAAGCAGTTCTTGATGATGCTTACATTTTAATTACAGATAAGAAAATTTCTTCTTCAAAAGAAATTATGCCAATTCTTGAGTTTGTTGTTCAAAACAGCTTAAAACTATTAATTATTGCAGAAGATGTTGATGGAGATGCATTAACAGCTATTGTTCTTAACAAATTAAAAGGTGTATTAAACTGTGTTGCTGTTAAAGCTCCAGCATTTGGTGATAGAAGAAAGTCTATTCTAGAAGATATTGCCATATTAACTGGTGGTACTGTTATTTCTTCTGAACTTGGTTATGAATTAAAAGACACAACAATGAATCAATTAGGTAGAGCTAAACAAGTAAAGGTAGACAAAGATACAACAACTATTATTGATGGATATGGCAGCGCTGAAGAAATCACTAATAGAGTTAATGCTATTAAAGCTCAAGCTCTTGAAGCTACAAGCGAGTACGATAAGGAAAAATTGTTTGAAAGACTTGCTAAACTTGCCGGCGGTGTGGCTGTAATTCATGTAGGAGCAGCAACAGAAGTTGAAATGAAAGAAAAGAAATTAAGAATAGAAGATGCCTTAGCTGCAACACGTGCTGCTGTTGAAGAAGGTGTTATCCCAGGCGGTGGTGTAGCTCTTCTTAATATCATGGAGAAAGTTCAAGCAGTTGTAGATTCAATGGAAGGCGACGAAAAGACTGGTGGCAGATGTATGCTTAAAGCTCTTGAAGCTCCAATCAAACAAATTTGCACCAATGCAGGCCTTGATGGCGGCGTTGTTATTAACAACATTAAATTAGCAAACAAAGGCTCTAATTTTGGCTATGATGCGCTAAAGAACGAATATGTTGACATGATCTCAGCTGGTATTCTAGATCCAACAAAGGTTACAAGAAGTGCTGTACAAAATGCTGCTTCAGTTGTTTCAACATTACTTACAACAGAAGTTTTAATTTCAGATATTCCTGAACCTCAAGCTCCAGTTGCTCCACAAGTTGGCGGAGATATGTATTAATATAAAACATAAGTCAACAATAAATAAAAATCATACAGAGCCCAAACGGGCTCTGTATTTTAAAATAAAATAAAAAGGAGAAATAACCTTAAAGATTATTTAACTTGCTTAATTAAATCACTTATTACTTCAGCAGCTATGGTTAAACCAAGCGAAGCTGGAACAAAAGCATTACTTCCTGGAATTGTTCTTTTATTACTTTCTTCTTCTAAAGTGCTTTCAACTTTTATTGGCATTTCTTCAGAATAAACAACTTTTAATTTTTTAACGTTTCTCTTTTTTAACTCATTTCTTAAAACTCTAGCAAGTGGGTCATATTTTGTTTCATAAATATCCGCTATCTTAAATCCTTGTGGATTTAATTTATTCCCTGCCCCCATACTTGAGATAATTGGGGTATTTTCTCTTTGAGCTTTTAAGGCAAGTTCAATTTTTGCTGCAACAGTATCTACTGCATCAATTACATAATCGTATTTTGAAAAATCAAAATTTGCTTCATTTTCAGGCAAGAAAAAACATGTATGAGTGTCAATATTTGCTTCACTATTTATTGAAAGAATTCTATCTTTCATTACATCTACCTTATATTTTCCAATAGTATCTATTGTCGCTATTATTTGTCTATTTAAGTTTGTTACACTTACTTTATCATTATCTATTAAATCAAAATTATAAACACCGGTTCTAGCGAGTGCTTCAACAACATAGCCGCCGACTCCACCTATACCAAATACAGCTACTCTACATTTTTTCAAATAATCAATAGCTTTTTTGCCATATAATAATTCAGTTCTTGAAAATTGATTTAGCATTTTTAATCCTCGTTATATGTATCTAAAAAATTATGTTTAATACCTTTAGTTTTATATCCTATAACTTGGTCTAAACAAACATTTTCTACACTTTTAAATATAGTAGATTCAACAAGCGGATTTGTTTCTTTTAACTTTGCAATTAATTCTTTTATTTCCACTCTTTTTGATCTATTTTCATTATTACAACTTGTACATGTGTCTGTAAACTTACAGGCGCATTGTATAAAATGAAGATTATTATAATCTCTCCATTTTTTAATTGTATCTTCCCTTACAAAGTAAAGTGGCCTTATAAGTTCCATGCCATCAAAGTTTGTACTATGAAGTTTTGGCATCATTGTCTGAATTTGGGCTCCATATAACATTCCCATCAAAATTGTTTCAATTACATCATCGTAGTGATGGCCAAGTGCAATTTTATTACAACCAAGCTCTCTTGCATAAGCATAAAGGTGTCCTCTACGCATTCTTGCACATAGATAGCATGGAGATTTTTCTACATTGTATACTGATTCAAATATAGTTGATTCAAATATATTAATTGGTATTCCTAGCATTTTTGCGTTATTTTCTATAACTTGTCTATTATCTTGACTATATCCTGGATCCATAACTAAATATTTAACATCAAAATCTATTTCGCTATATTTATGTAATTCTTGAAAAAGCTTCGCTAGAAGCATTGAATCTTTACCACCAGAAATACAAACAGCAATTTTATCTCCGCTTTTTATCATATCATACGTCTTTAGCGCCTTAATAAAGTTGCTCCATATAGATTTTCTATATCTTGTTCTAATGCTATTTTCTACCCTTGTTTTAACCTCTAAATCAGCATTGTTCTTTATCTCATCTAAAAGCCAAGCATTATACCCACCTTTTAAACTATAAGCCTTATAACCTTTGCTTTCTAAGAATTCCGCAATATCTAGACTTATAACATCTTTTTTACAATAAATTATATATTTTAGATTTTTATCTAAAACTTCATCATTTAATAACTTATCTTGACTAATCTTAACAGAATTAGGAATGGAACCATAAGATATCTCAAGTTCCGTCCTAATATCTATTAATTCATATTCGCTTTCATCAAGTTTTTTTAATTCATCAAGTGTTATTTCCATTACTTATTTCCCTATTTATTTAAAGCTTTTTGTAAAGATTTCTTTATTTCGTCTCTTACATCAGAAGGATGTACAACTTCAACATGGTCAATATATTGTAATGCCCAGTAATGCATTGCCATTGGTGATACTTTTATTGTAGCTAAATACATTCCAGGATGATCTGGATCTTCTTTAAATTTAACTTTTGGCCCAAACCAATCAAATATATCATCTGCAACTTTTTCATCATCTATTCTAATAGTTACTGGCTTTGGAGCATCAGAGAACATATAAGGTAAAGAATTAGAAATAACCTCAAAATTTATACCATTATGGAATATTGGCAATCTATTAATATCATCTGCATGTTGATTTTCAACTTTTCTAGTATTAAACATTTTATCTATTCTAAAGTATCTTAACTCCCCTTTTCCGCCTTTTACATATTGGCACATTAGATAATATTGTCTATTTTTTTGAACAACGGCATACGGAGAAACCTTATAGTTACCAACATCGTATAAATTATGATTGATATCATATTTTTTATAAGTAAACCTAACTTGACACTTCTCTGCTATGGCTTCATCAAGTAAACCAATTGACAAAAGAACCTCTCTATTTTGAGTCTTATTCATGTCTTGAATATTCTTTGCATTTTGCAAATACATAGGTCCTTGATAGTATTTACCACCTAAAGAACAAATTTTTCTTATTATATCTTGGGTACTTCTTGGATCCAAGTTTTTACTAAACATTACAGCATCACAAAGATTATGAAGTTCAGAATCATCAAACATTCTTTCAACAACATAAGTTCCTTTCTTATCTGAAACTAAATCCAAATAACCATTATCTCTAATAAGAGCAATCGTTCTTCCTACAGCCTTTCTTTCAACATCAATATTATATTCATTAGCAAGAATATCTAGTATTTCTTCTTGTTTTAAAGGATGTTTTTTGTCAGTTCTTTTTTCTAGAATTTCTCTTATCGCTAAGATAGCTTCTTTCTTTTTTTCTGGTTTTGCGTTATTGTTACTCATAAAATATCTCCTATATTTTTATCGTGTAGAGATTATATCACTTTAAATAACAAAGTTAAATAGTTTTATGAAAAAAATTTCGTTAATTATGTCCTATTTTTGTCTCATTGACTGAAAAGCCCCTATTATACTTTTTATAATAGGGGCAATACGATTCTACTTTACAAAGATTTTACATTTAAATTTTATAATCGTTCTCGTTATAGCTAAAAGTCGCTTTATAACTTTGAGCACAACTTTGTGTTCCAAGCCTAAAACCTGTATAAACCTCTTTTGAAACCCATTGTAAAACCCTATATGTATCATCAACCTTTTCTACTAAGAAAGTTATAGTAACTGGCTCCATGTCAATAGAATCTTCTTTTACACGTAATGCATTTTCAAATTCTGCTTTTGCAACTTGTTGAACAGTTTTTTGAGCCTCTAGTGACATATCTATTGTAACTGTACATAAATATTTAGTTGGATCTGGCGCATATGTATAAACTGTATCATCATGAGTATCATCTAAATATTCAACTGAATCTAGATTATATGTTGTAATCATTTTCTTATAATCTTTTTTAAACTTCTCTATCTCAGCTTGATTTTCTTTCATTGTATACACATCTGGTGATCCCCAATCTGATATAGCATAAATATCTGGCTCTTCTCCTAAAACCTTTTTATTGCCTTTTAAGACATAAGCATAACCAGTTTCAGTTTCAGCATCGTATGAAAGTTTAACAGCATAATTTGAACCTGCAACTACTCCTGTATTTATTGTAACTTGCTCGGAGAAAATATCACCATTATCTACTTTATATATTTGTCTTGCTTGTCTTGTTGCCATTTTTCCTTCATTTACTGAAAATGTAAAATACTCAGTTCTTAAATGATTAGGAAAGACATTGTTTTTCCAATTGTTATATGCGCTTGACGCAAGCGTATAAGCAGATAAACCACTAACAACTTCTCCTTTGTTTAATGCTAAATCATCAGAAACTTCTATATCCTTAGCCTTACATCCAATAAAGCAGAACAAAGTAGTTATCAGCACGACTAAAATAATTGTTACTTTAATTAATTTTTTCATAAAATCCCCTTATTTTTTTTATTAATTATATACCGCAATATTTCTTAAACATGGATTTGATCTAGATTGTTTAATAAAAACTCTAATCTCTGTTGTTTCTTCGTTAATCTCAATTATCTTTTGAGTTCCAATTACTGTATAATCATCAACTTTTTTCCAAACACCTGAGTCATTCTTATAATAAATACTAAATTCTTCAACACGTTGAGAGTATTTTTGATTTTCCTTTAAAACTAAGTATGAAACATAAGACTTCGAATCTAGTTTTAAATCAATAATATCTTCATCGTCATCTAAAGTATAAAGATTATCTATTGAATCACTTGCAAGTGCTGTCAATTTAGAGTTTTCTTCAATACTAGTTCCCTTACTTCCTGAGTATGCTGTATATTTTATTGGATTTGCAGTAATTGCTTTTATTTTATCACCAAATTCTTTTAATCTTGTAACTGTATCATCATCAATACTTCCATCACTTTTTGGTGGAACATTTAATAAGAATGAGGCATTACTTCCTGCTGTATTCATGTAAATTTTATATAATGCTTCTACTGTTTTATTTGATTCATTTTCATGATAGAACCAACCACCATAGCTTTGAAGTGCATTTTTTCTTCTAATAGACACGTCACTTTCTGCTGGATACCAAACCAATTGATCAGCAGTATAATTCTTTAAAACTTCTCTTGAACCTAAATCTTTTTCCGTATCAGAAACTCCAGATAATTTATCAGTATCTGTTTCCCCTGTTTGGCTATTTGCATTATAATTCTTATTATTTGAAACAACGCTCCACTCAGCTTTTCTTGCAGCTCCGGTTTCGTTACCAATCCATCTTACATCAGTACCACAAACAGAAATGACTGCATTTGGCTGAAGACGTCTTATTAATTCAAAATATCTTGTAAAATCATATTCAAAATCTGGAGCATCTTCTCCTTTTGCGCCATCTAACCATACACAGAATATATCTCCATAATTTGTTAATAATTCTGTTAATTGATTTACGTAATAATCATTATATGCATCGGTTCCATAAGTAGATTCGTGTCTATCCCATGGAGAAAGATATATACCAAATTTTAATCCATATTTTTTACAACTTTCAGATAAATCTTTAACTATATCTCCTTTACCATCTTTATATGGACTATTCTTAATAGAATGCTCTGTATATTTACTTGGCCATAAACAGAAACCATCATGGTGTTTTGCTGTTAATATAATTCCTTTTGATCCAGAATCTACACATGCTTTTGCCCATTGATCAGTATTTAGATTTGTAGGATTAAATTGCGATGGACTTTCTGTCCCATCTCCCCACTCTCTATCTGTCATAGTGTTCATACCAAAGTGAATGAAATTATAATAATTCATTTCCTGATATTGCAATTGTCTATCTGATGGTGTTACAGATATTAATCTTTGAACTAATTCGTCATTCTTTGCGTATCCGTTATTTGTTGAGGCAAATCCCCCATCAAATTCTGCTGAATCTTCTGTGTAACTTTTAACTTTCTTTACACATGAAAATAGCGAACTTAACATCATTATAAAAGACATAATAATTACAACTCCTTTAATTAATTTTTTGTTTGTTTTCATTTGTTTTTTAATAAACCTTCCTTTAGGTATTCATACCTTTCTTTTTTTTCTTTTTTAAAAAAATGTACATCTCTTGATTGTTCTTCACAATTACTATAATCTAAGTTTTTAGCCTCATCACCAAATTGTTCAGATGTTAAATCAAAAATACAACCATTAACATTATTAAAACAGTGCGTTGCGCCCTTAACATTTATTCCATAAACTTTTCCACCAAAGATATCTTGTATTAAAAAAGCGGTAATTGAGCATTGGCCACATGTTTTATTTTCTTTTGACCATTTTTCTCTAAGTCTAGGTGCACAAGTATATTCGCACCATATATTGGATAATTCATCATACAAATCTCTTGGGGCCTTGCCTGAAAATCTAGTATCAATTGCTAAAACATTAGCATCTTTCCATCCATAAAAATTGTATTCCATAAAATCCCCTCTAAAATATTATATTAAAAATAATATAAAAATACTACATAAAATTTTAAGAATTTACTGCATAAAAAAATCCAAGCTTTTTTGGTATTTGCTTGGATTTTTCAGTTCTTATTTCATTGAATTTTTCTTTAATAACTCTTCTTTTATGTCATAAAGCTTTTGAGATAAATCAACTTTATATATATGCGGATTAAGTAATCTTTTATATTCATTCCAAAGCTCTGCATAAGCATTTTTATGATATGCAGCAATTTCTTGAACTGATGGCAACTTATATACAAGTTTTCCATCCTTTATAATCGTAGTTGTTAACTCTTTTACATAAAAGTCTGTAATAGTTTTTCTCTTATAAGTAAAATGCGGATCAAATATTTCAAGTTCATTAAGACCTTCAAAATTTTCTTCATATAAACAAATCAAATCAGCAAGAGCCTTATTAGAATGCTTATCATAGATTCTTACAATCTTTTTAAATCCTGGATTTGTAATTTTCCCAGGAGTATCAGACATCTTTAATTTTGGAACTAAATTTCCATTTTCATCCTCAATTGCACTCATCTTATATACACCACCTAAAGATGGGCAATCCATTGATGTAATTAACTTTGTTCCAATTCCGTAAGTATCTATTTTAGCGCCTTGTGCAGTCAGAGACATTAATACAGTTTCATCAATATCACCGGATGCACAAATTTTTGCGTTTTCAAATCCCGCTTCATCTAACATTTTTCTTGCTTCTTGAGATAAATATGCTAAATCTCCAGAATCTAGTCTTATACCAATCGGTTCATGTCCTTCTTTTCTTAATTCTTTAAATACCTTTATTGCATTTGGTACACCAGAGCGTAATGTATCGTAAGTATCACATAAAAGTAAACATGAATCTGGATACATTTTTGCATATGCCTTAAATGCATCATATTCACTTGGAAAACTCATTACCCACGCATGAGCATGAGTGCCAGAAATTGGAACATTAAACATTTTTCCTGCAAGAACATTTGATGTTGATGCGCATCCTGCAATAACAGCCGCTCTAGCGCCATAAATACCAGCGTCCGGACCTTGAGCTCTCCTTAGTCCAAATTCAGCCACAGGAGCCCCATTTGCAGCGTAAACAACTTTCGCTGCCTTTGTTGCAATTAGTGTTTGATGATTTAATAAACATAAAATTGCAGTCTCAATAAGTTGAGCTTCAAACAAACGAGCTTTAACAGTTAATATTGGCTCTTGAGGAAAAATAACTGTTCCTTCTTTTACTGCATAAATATCACCAGTAAATCTAAAAACTTCTAATAATTTTAAAAAATCTTCATCAAATAAATTTTTAGAACGCAAATATTCAATATCGTCTTTTTCAAACTTAAGGTTTAAAACATATTCTACTACTTGTTCTAATCCGCAAGCTACTGCGTAATTATTGCCTACTCCTCTATAAAAAACATCAAAAACTGCAGTCTTGTTCATTTGGCCATTTTTTGAATAGCCGTACATCATGGTTAGCTGATACAAATCAGTTAATAGCGTTAGGTTTCTCATCATCTTTTGTTGACTTGTCATCAACTTCTCCTTTTGTTTTATCTACATTTTTTGTTGTATTTTCCGTAGCCTCAACAACTTCATCTACTTTTTCACTTTCATTTTTATTAGTTTTCATTAAAGCTTCTTTTTCTCTTATTTTAATCCATCTTGCATCAATTATAGTTTGGAATTTTTTAGATTCAAAATTAATTTTATTCGTATATAAAAGCACTAATAATATAATACCTATACAAGCAACAGTGTAGCAAATAATTTGAATAGTTCCAATGCCAGTATCTCCAAGTGTTACATGGTCTATCTTTAAAAACTCTAAACTTCCTCTAACTAATCCATACCATGTTAAATAACCTAAAGTTAGTGTCATAGGTTTCATCTTATCTTTAAACTTGTAATAAAGAACAAGACCAATTATAAGACCAACTAAATTTATTACACTTTCATAGAAAAATAGAGCGCAATACCAACCCGCCGTATATCCAGAATAATATACAGCTGGATTTTCTATATATACAGCAAATGGAAAATGTTGGAATGCAGGATTTGTTATTTCAAGTCCAAACAACTCTTGATTTACGAAATTTCCCCACCTTCCTATAACTTGTCCTATCATAACCGGAAACGCGCAAGCATCCGAAAGTTTTGCTAAATGATATTTTCTATTTTTAAACGTACAAATTATAATTGCAAGAACTCCACCAAAGATACCACCTACTATTGTAAGTCCGCCTTCCCTTATATTTAGTGCTTCTTTAAGCGTCGTATAATCTTCACCCCATCTTGGGACAACATAAAATACTCTACAAAAAACAACGGCAAGAATTATTATCCAAATAAATGCTTCAAATGAAAAGTCGTCATCAAGACCTTGCTTTTTTGCCATATATAAGAAAAGCAAAAATGCAGCAATCATACCAGATGTTACTATAATTCCATACCATGCTATATCTATGCCACCTATTGAAAAGGCTATTTTATTAATTGCAGACAACAAATAATTCATTAGAAATCCACTTTGCATGTACCAATATTTCTAACTGAGATATTAAATACATTTTCCTTTCCAAATACTTTATACATTTGCTCTAAGTAGTTTGGCATATCAGCCTTATTTACATATGCAATAATTGTTCCAGCAAATCCACCACCATGAACTCTCACAGCCTTAACTCCTTTTACCTTTCTTGATAGAATAATTCCAAGAGGAATTGGTTGTGCTGTTTCTCCATTTGGGAAACAATTTTGAAGTAATGTTAATGAAGATAAACCACTTTGATTTATTTGATCAATAAACTTTTTCTCATTATTTTTCTTTAGTGCACGAGCAGCTATATCTACTCTTTTATTTTCATCATAAAAATGTATTGCTCTCTCTAGTGCCCTATCTGATACTTTGCCACGAAGTTCAACTAAATTTTCATAGAAAACTTCTTCTTTAACTTTTCTTAATTTCTTAGCATGTAAGCATTTTGCAACTTGCTCCATCTCTAAACGAATTGCAGCATATTGATCAGTTAAATTACAATGATCGCCACCGGTATTTGTGATTGCAATAGAAACATCATCTAAGCCCCATTTTATAGATTCAACCTTTGGTGATGTTGTTGATTTAAAATCTATATAAGATACTCCACCAATTGCGATAGCACTTTGATCTAAAAGTCCACAAGGCTTTCCAAAATATTCACTCTCTGCCAAGTGCGCTGCTTTTGCTTTTGTTATGGAATCCATTTTTCCATCATTAAACATTTGATTTAGTATCTCTGCGATTAAAACTTCGAAAGATGCGGAGGAAGACACGCCAGCGCCCTTAAACACGTCAGATGTGGTAGTTGCTGCAAATCCACCAACTTTATAACCATTTTGAACAAAGTAAGCTACAACTCCTCTAACCAAACCCTCGCTTTTACCAAATTCATCTTTATGAACATTTATATCAGATATATCTACCTCTACAATTGGATAACCAATGGAATCTACTATAATTTTTCCATCAAGCGGAGTTACGCAAGCAATAGTATCTACAGATATTGAAGCACATAGTACTTTACCATTGTTATGGTCTGTATGATTACCACATACTTCTATTCTTCCAGGAGAAGAGAAAAACTTACCATTTGATGCATATTTTTTTGTATGCAAATTATATACATTTTCATATCTTTTTGCTTGATATGAGACATCTTCTGTATTATAAAGCAATTTACATGCTTGTTTAAATTTTGCGTTATTAACTAAATTTTCCATTTATTTTCTCCTTTTACATCGCATGTGTTATTTTAACATATATAAATATTTAATGTAAATATGTAAAAATATAGTTACAAACAATATAATTGATAAACCCTAGTAAAAAATATATAATTAAATTGTTAATATTGAGCGAGGTTTACAATGATTTCACAAGAAGAATTAAAAATAAAATTATCTGAATTATTATGTTTTGCAAAAGAAAACCTATCCTTAAGAGACGAGGATTTCTATTTTGCCCAAAATGCACTACTTGATTTATTCAAATTAGATATACCTGCCAAGGAAAAATCCACAAGTTATCCTAAAAATTTCCAAGAAGATGTAATAGATAAAATTGTTGAGTATGTACTTGAAAATAAACTTATTGAAGAAAACGAGAAAATAAGATTTGAAACAAGAGTTTTTGGTCTTGTTTCTCTAACTCCATCTCAAACAATTGACAAGTTTGATTTAATAGCCTCAGATAACGGAATTGAAGCAGCAACTACTTGGTTTTTCAATACATGTAAAGCTTCAAATTATATAAGAGTTCCAGATATTTCAAAAAATATTAAATGGGATTACAAAGGAAAAATTGGAGAAATTGGTATCACAATCAACTTATCTAAACCAGAGAAGGATCCAAAACAAATAGCTCTTGAAAAGTCTAAGCCAAAAACAGGATATCCTGCTTGCATGCTTTGTCTAGAAAATATTGGTTTTGCTGGTTCTTTATCTTGGCCTGCAAGACAAACTTTGCGAACAATACCAATTCAATTAAATAATGAAAATTGGTCTATGCAATATAGCCCTTATCAATATTTTAGTGAACATTTAATTGCTCTTTGCAATGAACATCGACCAATGAATGTAACTAAAGAAACATTTAAAAGACTACTTGATTTTGTAGATTTATTCCCTCATTATTTCTTAGGTTCTAATGCATCGCTTCCAATTGTAGGTGGTTCAATTTTAACTCATGACCACTATCAAGGTGGAGCTAAAGTATTACCTCTATTTAAAGCCGGACATAGAGAAAGATACGAACATATTGACTTTAAAGATGTACAAATATATATTCAAGATTGGTATAACTCTGTTGTACATATTGAATCTAAAAACAAAGAAAATGCATTAAAAGTCGCTGAAATTGTACTAAACAAGTGGCAAAACTATTCAGACGAATCAGCTGATATAATTTGCAAGACAACAGAACTTCATAATGCAATTACACCTATAGCACGTCTTGAACAAGGGGTTTACACATTAGATTTAATTTTAAGAAATAATAGAACAAATGAAAAATATCCAGATGGCATTTTCCATGCTCATCCTGAACACCATAATATTAAGAAAGAAGGAATCGGCTTAATTGAAGCTATGGGATTATTCATTCTTCCTGGAAGATTAAAAAATGAGTTTGAACAAATCAAAGATTATTTAACCGGAAAAACACCTTTAAATCTTGAAAAATTAGCAGATCCTAACAATTCTCTATCTAAACATTTAGGTATGATATCTCAACTTGTTAACGATAACGGAGTAAATATAACAAAATCTAAAGCAGATATTGTTGTTAGAAACTTTGTTAATAAAACTTGTGAAGAAATCTTAAACGATACAGCAGTATTTAAAAACACTGCAAAAGGACAAAAAGCCTTTAATAAATTTATGGAAGAAGGTTTAGGCCTTTCAAAATTCTAATTAATTAAAACAAAAAAAATATAGGGATTATTTGAAAAACATTTCAAGTAATCCCTATTTTTATTCTTCTTTTTTTAAATTTCTTTTCTATCTGTTAAAGCTCTAGATAATGTAACTTCGTCCGTATACTCTATATCTGACCCCATCGATACGCCTGATGCTAGTCTTGTAACTTTAATCCCAAGAGGTTTTAAAAGTTTAGCTATATAGTTTGCAGTAACCTCACCTTCTACATCTGGATTTGTAGCCATAATAACTTCCTTTACGCCATCAAGTCTTTTAAGTAGTTCCTTTATATGAATATCATCAGGACCTATGCCAGATAATGGAGATATAGTACCATGTAGTACATGGTAAACTCCTTTATAATCACGAATCTTTTCAAATGCTGCAATATCTTTTGGGTCTTTTACTACACAAATTATGGATTTATCTCTTGTTTTGCAAATTTCGCATTCATCTAAATCTGTATAGTTTCCGCAAGTTCTGCAATAATGAATTTTCTCTTTTGCATCAATTAGTGCCGTAGAAAACCTTTCAACTTCTTCTTTTGACATGTTTATAATTGAATAAGCATATCTTTGAGCAGTTTTAACTCCTACTGATGGCAATTTTGTAAATTGCGCTACTAGATTGTCTAAAGATTCTATTTGTGACATATTAGATTAAACCGCCTAAACCACCAAATTGGCCTAACTTTTCATTCTTTTGTTCTTCAACTTTATTTTGAGCATCATTAAATGCAGCAACAATTAAATCTTCTAACATTTCTACATCATCAGGATCAACTGCTTCCTTCTTTATAGAAACTCCAGTTAATTTACCATCACATGTCATTTTAACTTCAACCATAGATGAAGCAGAACCTGTAACTTCTAATTCTTTTAATTCTTCTTGTGCTTGTTGCATCTTAGCTTGCATTTGTTGTGCTTGCTTCATAATTTGTTGCATGTTACCCATGCCGCCACCGCCTCTATAAGGTCCAAATCCCATAATCTTATTCTCCTTTGAATAAATTCTTTACTTTTTCAATATTTTCTTGTTTTTCGTCTACAATGTAGTTAAATTCAACTTTTGTAATCTCCATATAATCTTTCTTTATAAATCTTGTAAAGAAATCACTATATTTGCTAAGTTCATCATAGACAGCCTTGTTATGAACAGATACATAAAGTATTTTATCTTTTATGTAAACTTCATCCTTTTTAATTTTTGCAGCTACGGTATACTCTACTATAAATCTTTTATCGTCATTCAATTGAGTTAATACATTACCCCATACTAATTGACCATTTAATATTGTACCCTCTGGAAGTGAAGCTCCTTGAGCAGAACGCTTAAATGCTTCAAGTTCAAGTAGTCTTTTTATTACCGATGTAGTGTCTAGTGACGCTGCTGTATCACAAGCTTTAGCAATTGCTGTTTCAAGAATAACTTTAGAAATTGATGAATATTTTAAAGAATTTTGAACATCAGCAAAAATGTCTATTGCTCTTGTAATTCTAAAGTTTGTTGTAGGCATTGCTGCATCCTTTATTTTTCTATAAAGTTCAACTGGAAGCCCAAGCATATTTTTTGCATCTTGGCAGTTTCTAACAAACATAAAATTATTTAACATTTTGGCAATATCATCCGCAAGTACTCCTACATTCTTACCTAAATTAACAAGCGAATTGGCAAGAGATAACGCTTCAGATATATCACCTGATACTATATAATCACAAAGTTCTACAATTTTATCTGGACTTGAGGCCCCTAAAACTTCTAGAACATCCTTATATTCAATCTCTTTATTACCACAGTAAGATATAACCATATCCGCAACAGACAATGCATCTCTTACAGAACCATTCCCTGATTCTGCTATTGCCATTATTGCTTCTTGCTCAGCTTTAACTCCTATCTCATTAAAAATATTTGTTAAATGTTGAGTCAAATCTTCTTTAGAAATTAATCTAAAATCAAAACGAATACAACGAGATAAAATTGTTGCTGGAATTTTTTGAATATCCGTAGTGGCCAAAATAAATACTACATGCTCAGGTGGCTCTTCAAGAGTTTTTAAAAACGCATTAAAAGCAGCTTTTGACAACATGTGTACTTCATCTACTATATACACTCTGTATTTTCCTATAGTAGGTGTATAATTTGCCTTATCTGAAATATTTCTTATACCATCAACACTATTATTAGAAGCAGCATCAATTTCAATTATGTCCATATTCTCAGGATTAGAAAGTTTTTCGCAACATTTACATACTCCGCAAGGAGATCCGTCTTCAAGTGGATTTAAACAATTAATTGCTCTAGCGAAAATTTTTGCTGTAGAGGTTTTACCAGTGCCTCTTGTTCCCGTAAATAAATAAGCATGAGCAATATTTCTAGTTGCAATAGTATTACGTAAAGTTTTACGTATATGCTCTTGTCCTATCATTGCATCAAATGTTTGGGGTCTAAATCTTCTATATAGTGATGTGTATGCCATTTATAAATACTTAATTTGCCGCCTATATGCATAGACGGCAAATCCCTTATTTTTTTTTAATTAATCATTAGATTCTTGAGAATCTTCTTTTGTATCTTCAGCTGAATCTACTGTTTTTTCTAAAGCAACTTCAACTGTTTGTTCTTGCTCTTCAATTGCTGTTACGATATCATTAGCTTCAGCATTTTCTAAAGCTGCTTCTACAACAGTAGCATCAGCCATCATAGCTTCAACTTCTTCTTTTGTTGCATTAGGAGCAACTGTTAAACCAGCCTTTCTTGCAGCAACTCTTGCAACTGCATCAGCTTGTTTCTTTTCTGTAAAGTTATAGAAGAATAGAGGTATTGCACATGCAGCCATAGATAAACCGCAAGCAAGTGTTGTAACCATCCAAATATTTTTCTTAACTGTTGCTAACGTATTAGCAATTTCTGGAATTACATTACCTGCATCATCTACGATACTAGCACCAGATGCAACAACGGCATAACCTGAAGCACCTAAAACTAGAAGTGTTACGAAAGCTGTCAAAGCCATACCTATTTTAGAAATAAATGTTTGCATAGAGAAACAAATACCTTCTGCTCTTTCACCCGTCTTATCTTCAAGGTAATCGATAGAATCACCAATCATTGAGTAAGTCATGATATTAGAGAAGCCTGATGGGATACCTGCTAAGATAATGATAATGTAGAAAGCAATTTGAGAAGCTAACGATGTACCATCTGATGGTAAACCAATAAAGTATAGAACTACAAGTAATACACCACCAATTAAGTGAGAAACTAAGAATACATTTCTCTTACCAAACTTTTTAGAAAGGAATGGTGTCAATAATGTTGCAGCTAAACCGCCTGGAACTACAAGTAGGAACATAATTGAAGCAAGTGCTGTATTTCCTAAGTTAACTTGAGCGTAGTATAAAGCTGTTGTCATATAGATTGTTCTTAATGAACCAACTACACCAATTGCAATCATTAATAAAATTGGGAAGTTTTTAAATAATAACTTAACGTTATGTCCCAACGAAGTCTTATTTGCTTCATCATCATAGAATCTTTCTTTTGTATTTTTAAATCCAATAAAAAATGGAGGAACAGCAATCAAAACAGAAACAACAGCAATTACAAGATATGTGATTTGCATTGTTTGTCTTGTTGTATTTTCATCAAATGTACCTGTAATAACAGGTATAACAACAGAAACTAAACCAGAGCCAATTGTACAGAATAAACGTGCAACTGTTAACATTGTATTTCTTTTATCTGTATCTGAAGTCATAGATGAGGCTAATCCCCAATATGGAACGTCTACTGATGTATAAGCAATACCCCAACATAGATAGATAATTGTAGAATATGCTAATTTTCCAGATTCACTAATTCCAGGAATACTTGTAAATAACAAAACAGTAAATATTGCAATAGGTATTGGAGAATACTTTAAGTAAGGTCTCATCTTACCATATTTAGATTTTGTTCTATCTACTATAGTTCCCATAATTGGATCGTTAAATGCATCAAATAATCTTGCAAACAAGAACATATAAGCAAGGTACATAATACTTGAATCTTCTGTAACTACGACTTGTGTTAAATAGAACATAAAGAATGTAGTTACTAATTGACAAATGATGTTTTGTCCAAATCCTGCAATTGAGTATGAAATTACTTCTTTTGTTTGCATTTCACCTGGCTTTGAAGGATCGACACCTAACATCTTGTTAACTGTCTCTTTAAAATTTGCCATAATTAACCCTCTCTTTTTTATTTAAAATATTTTTAAAATATTAAACATAATAATATTAACATAGGACAAGAAAGAATACAACAACTAAATAATTTATTTTACTTTGTTATATTGGCAATTTCACGTGCTACATCAGAGGCCAAAACCCCATACTCCGAGAATTCCTTTTCACTTTTTTTTGAAGCCCAAGCACAAAGATATGCTCCAGTATATGTGGATATAATTGACGAAAATCCTTGAGATAAAAGTCCTAAAATTACTCCAGACAAAGTGTCACCTTGCCCACCTTTTGCCATACTTGCAGAGCCATCTATCATAAAATAAGTTTCACTTTTATTAGCAATTATGGTTGTTGCACCTTTATATAAAATTGTAATATTTCCCATCATTGCAAGTTTTTCAACAACCTCAACTGGCGAGTCTATAATTTTGCTTACCTCTACATTTATAAGTCTAGATAATTCCTTTGGATGTGGAGTTATAATTACGTTTTTACCTCTCCTTAAAACCTCTAAGTCTCCATCAAGAGAATTTAATCCATCAGCATCAATTAAAACAGGACCATTAAAGTTTTCCAAGATATATTCTATAATTTTCTTATTTTCTTTGCTTTTCCCCATTCCCATACCGATAGCAAAGCTAGAAGCCTTTGAGATTAAGTCATCTATCTCATCTTTATCAAATATAATGCTACCATCTTTTTCTTTTAGAGGTGTTACACTGCTTTCTATAATTGAAAATCCTAAAACTGGAGCCATTGACGATGGAACTGCTATAACGTTAAGTCCTGCTCCACTTCGTAGTGCAGATACCCCCATATTAGCAAGTTTAACTGCACCATAATAGTCTTTACAACCACTAATAATTATGGCTTTGCCATAATCTCCCTTATTTGTATTTTGTTTTCTTTTTGGAAAAATTATATCTTTTTTCTCAATAATTTTTGCAACTTTTTCTGTTTTTTCAATTCCTATATCTTTAACAACAAGTTCACCCACAAAGTCTTTAGCATCATTTAAAAAATGACCATATTTATAAAATTGAACAGCTATAGTTTTATCCGCTTTAACTGAATTTTGATCAATTCCATTATTGCCATTAAGCCCACTTGGTATGTCTACTGATACAACATATGCTTTTGATTTATTAATCTTGTTTATTATACTTAAAATTGGTTCTTCAACCATTCCGTGAAATCCGGTTCCAAGAATACAATCTACTATTATATCCGCCTTATAATCACATTTAGATATATCAAAAATATTTTCATAATCACGTATTTGGTTTAAAAAATATTCAGAATCTTTTGAAACTTTATTAGAGATTAAAAATAGACTTGGCTTATAACCGCTGTCTACTAATAGTTTAGTTAAGGCAATACCATCTCCACCATTATTGCCACTTCCCGAGATTATATAAATTATCTTATCTTTGTCTAATTCATCATATACAGATTTTGCCGCTTTAAGCATAAGATCCACTGAACTTATTTTGGTATCTATTGTATTTTTATCGAACTTACGCATTTGTTCAATTGATACACAATCTATCATGTTTCTTCTTGCTCCTTTTTTATCTTATCTAAGCATTCTTTTACATAATCCCACGCATATCCTCTATATGTTAAAAATCTAACAACTTGCGCATATTGCTTTGGGTCAGATAAATCTTTATTGGCAGCTTTTTTTCTTGCTGTTGCCATGCAACCATCACCTTCTTCGTACCCCGATAGAGCCTCATCTATATATTCTTGTTTTACACCTTTTTGTAATAGTTCTTGTTCTAATTTTATTTTACCTTTTATTAAACTATTTTGATATACGTAAGCTTTAGCAAATTTTAGATCATCAATATAACCATATTTTTTACATTTTTCAATTACATAATCTACAACTTGCTTAACATACTTTTTTTCATATAATTTTTTTTCTAATTGTCTTTGCGTGGGAACGTATGTGCATATGTATTTAACAGCATAATCAAATGCAGTTTCCTTATCTGATTCAATTGCTATATTTACAAGTTCTGTCTCTGTTATTTCATTGCCTATAATTAATCGATTTCGAATAACTACAATCATGGAAAGAGCGCAAACATAATTTTCATCTAAGTAAATGTTGCATCTTTCTTTATTCTTTGTTTGCACTTTTATATCTGTTATTTTAGCCATTATTCGAAATATTTTACTCCAGATTTAAATATATCCATATCAAACTCACCATATATGTTTTTATATAGATTATCATCATATCTTTCATTATGACCCATCTTACCAAAGATATGTCCATTTGGAGATATAAGTCCTTCTATCGCATAAATTGAACCTGTAGGATTATAAGGTGAAATCATCGTTGCATCTCCTAGATTGTCTACATATTGAGTTGCAACTAACCCTTCTTTTAAAATATATTCTAATTCTTCATCTGTTGTAACAAATCTTCCATTACCACAAGAGATAGGAATATTTGTAATACTATTTAAGTTTGAATCCATAAGCCATGGAGTTTTATTTGTAGCTACTCTTGTTCTGACAATTGAAGATACATGTCTTCCTATTGCATTTTGAATAAAGTTAGATGATTTTTGATCTTGAGGCTTTAATTCTCCAAAAGGTATAAAACCAAGTTTTACAAATGCTTGGAACCCATTTCCTATACCTAAGGCTAGTCCATTTCTCTTATAAATTAAATCCATAAAAGCATCATTGATTTCATCTTTTTCAAACATAGAAACAATATACTTTGATGTATCCATCTTATTACAATCGCTAAACCCGCCTGGAAGCGCTAAAATTTGAGAAGTTGATATTTCTTTTGCAAACTCATTTATAGAATCTTGAATATCTTGCTTTGTTCTATTTTTAATTAATAAAAGTTTGCATTCCCCGCCTGCTCTTTCAAAAGCTTTTTGCATATCATATTCTGATGTAGTTCCTGGAAAAATTGGAATTAAAACCTTAGGCTTTGCTATTCCTAAATTTAATGAACCTTGATTTTTGATACAATAAATCAAACTTGAAATATGTTCATCTTCCATTTTCATAGAAATCGGATAAACCGAAGAAAGCGGCTCTACAAATGCATCAAACGCATCACCAAACTTAAACTCCTCACCATTTATGGATGATGTTCTAGTTCCATTTATCTTTGCAATTAACTTCACATCTAATCCATTAAACGCAGAAATATCTTCTCCTGCTTGAAATATAAAATCGCCAAATTGAGGGTTAAATACTTCACTATTAATATTTTCCCATGTCGTTCCAATTCTATTACCCATACAGGCTTTAAATGTGGCTGATATTGCTCCACCTTCTTCTACAACAGAACATGCCACAACCTCACCTCTATCTATTGCCCCACTCATGGCAAGATATGCTTTTTGAATATAATCAAAATCTGGAACCGAGTATTCATCCTTCTTTAAATGTAATTGATAAATATTCTTTTGTGAAACTTTATCTATAAAGCAATTTGAAATTAATTTAGATGCTTTTGAAACCCCGCATGCGAATGAAATAATAGTTGGTGGTACGTCTAATTTATCAAAGCTACCATTCATACTGTCTCTCTCTCCAATAACGGAAACACCTAAATTTATTTGTGTATATAGTGCGCCAAGTAGCGCAGAAACAGGCTCACCCCAACGATTTTCATCATTTCCAAGTTGTTTAAAATATTCTTGGAGTGATAACTTTATATTACCAAGTTTAACACCTGCAGCGATTTGTTTTGAAAGCGAGGTTACAATTGAATAAATTGAACCAACAAATGGTGACTTTGTCGATAATAATGGATAGCAACCAAATGAAGCTACTGTTGCTGTATCTGTTTGTCCATCAACTGGAATTTTAGATGCCATAACAAGCGATGGAGTTTGACCAAACTTACCACCATATGGCATAAAAATCGAACTAGAGTTTATGGTTGAATCACAAGCCTCAATTAAACCTTTTTGAGAACATACATTTAATCTTCCAAGCTCAGCAAAAAGTGCTTCTTTATATTTTTTTTCTTTGCATAATTCACTACTATATGAACTTGGAGTATTCATATACTTTAATTTATTTTCATTTATAACTACATCTTGAACAGTATTTTCGCCATATAAATCGATAAACTCTCTTGTTAAGTTTACGACAGTATCTCCGTTGTAGAACATTCTAACTAAACCCGAGTTTGTTATAGTAGCGATTTTAACCGCGTTTAAATTTTCATCATTTGCAAGTTTTTTAAATAATTCAGCGTTTTTATCTTCAACGGTTACAATTAATCTATTTTGAGTTTCTGAAATTGCAATTTCAGTTCCTGTTAATCCCTCTTCTCCAACTGGAACTAAATTTAAATTAACATCAAAGTTTTTAGCCATTTCAAGCAAAGAAACAGCTAACCCACCAGTTGATACATCATTACATTTTTTTATAATCTTTGTAACTTCAGGATTTTTAAATAAACGTTGAAGGGCTCTTCCTATTATCGAGTCTCCGCCTTCAAAATAACTAGATTTTTTATCTCTTGTTTTTTTAGAGGCAGCAGATGCAGCACCCGTTCCAACTCTCGTTGTTTTTGCTCCAATAATAAATATTAAGTCACCCTCTTTGACATCTTCACTAATTATATTTTCTTTTTTAACTGCACCTATTACAAAATCAGCTTCTAACCTTTTTGCTCTATATCCTTCATGATATATCTCATGCGCAAGTCCTGTTGGAATACCTACCTGACTTCCATAAGTGGCATGACCATTTATAGATTTTGTGGATAAATAGTATGGTGCAATTTTATCTTCAATTTTACTTATTTTTTGTCTAGGATCTGCAGCACCTGATATACGCATTGCTTGATATGCATAAGACCTTCCAGATAATGGGTCTAATATAGCTGCAGCAAGGCCTGTTGATGCTCCACCAAAAGGTTCTATTTCAGTTGGCGTATTGCATGTTTTATTGTTAAACATTACAATCCATTTTTCATTCTTTCCATCAACATCTACATCAACATCAATTGCACACGCATTTTTCTCAAGAGTGTCTACTATATTTTTTGCTTTACCACTTTTTAGTTGTTTTTTTAGTCCTATGGTTCCTATGTCTAATAAAGTTCTTTTCTTTTTAGAATCTTCTCCATAGATTTCTTTAAATAATTTATCGTAAAGTTTACTTGCTTTTTCTATATGTGGATTGTCTGAGTTTATCTTTAAATTTCTTAAATTAGTATTTATGGTTGTATGCTTACAATGATCTGACCACAATGTTTCAATTAATTTAAGTTCCGTTTCTGTTGGATTTCTATTGATACTCTTAAAATAGTCTTGTATAAGTAACAAATCTTTAAAAGAAATAACCATTTCATTTGCATCATAAATTTTTTTTATTTCTTCATTTTTGTATTTTATAAAGTCAGGATATGTTAAATCAACATGCTTTTCAACTTTATCTACAAGAGTATCTGGCTCCTCTATGGAACCTTCTTTTTCAGACAAGGGATTTATTATATATTTCTTGATTTTGTCAAATTCTGAGTCATTAACGCCTGATATAGAATATACAACAGCCGTCTTTACAAGAGGTTGCTCATCTATAAACATCAGATTTAAACAATTCTTTATATTTATTGCTTTTGAATCTGAATTTGAATTTATATTTTCAACAACAAAACTTCTATAACCTCTTCCAGGAAACTTTACAAAACACTCCTCAAGTGATGGCTCGTAAAAGATTATATCCTTAGATTTATTAAAAGCGTATTCTGATAAGTTTTCTATATCATATCTATAAAAAATTCTTAGGTCTTCAATATCTACTAAAAAAGTCTTTTCTAATTCTTCTTTTAGTGTATAAGCTTTATCATCAAAAGCTGTCTTTTTTTCTACAAATATTCGTCTTATCATACGTAAATTATATTAGCACATTAAACAATGCATTAACAATGTTTAATAAATGTTTATTTTTTAGTTAATTGTTTTCCAATAGAAAAAGCCTTGCCTACGACTTCTCCAAGTTTAATATAGTCATGAGTATCAGGATCGTAAGTTATTATTCCTAAATCCTTTATGCTAATTTTGCCATCTTTACCCAAGATAGATTCATCTACACTTATATTTACTATATCTCCAACCAAATGGCAAGAATCACTATCATAAGATACCATATTACACTCTAAAGATAACATTAATTCGTTTATAATAGGCGCATTTACAAACTCACTCTTTATCGTTGTAAATCCAGTTTTTTCAAACTTTTCTTTAACTTTGTTTCCAGAAACTATACCTAAATAATCACACTCTTTTGCATATTTTTCAATACCAAAAGAAATGGTAAAACTTTTATTTCTCTCTATATTTTCCATTGTTTTATGTGAATCTGAAACACATATTCCTATTCTATTATCTGTTTCAATTCCGCCCCAAGCGGCATTCATTGCATCAATAGTGCCGTCTTCATTATATGTTGCAATAATTAAAACTGGCATTGGATACATTATTGTTTTTGAACCTAAGTTTTTTCTCATAATTACCTACTTTATTAAATTATGTGAAGCTACTGAATAAATCATAGATTCAAACTTTCCTTTTGGACCTAATTTCTTTAGGATATTTTTTCCTTTTGAAGTTCTTTGTTCTATATCAATATCTTCTGTATTTACAGCTATCAATTCACCATCTACAAAATAAATTGCAAAATCAAAAGGTTCTTTAACCAAATCTATATATGCTATTTCTTTTGGTTTTTTAACATCACATAATGTTACACCTTTTCCATATCTATTCTTTGGATCAATTGTTGCCAAGATAACACGCTTACTAAAGCCAGAAGCAAGCACGCAAACAATTTCGCCTTCAGCATTATTTTGTGTTGCAAATTTAACTGCATCTTTATCTACAAGTTTTATACCCTTAACACCAGATGACCTCCTTCCTTGCTCTGGAATATCATTAGAATATGCTTGTAGTACATTACCCATTTCGGTAACAAATACAACAAACTCACACTCAGGTTCTACTACTTGAACATTTATAACTAAATCATCATCCTTTAGCACAATACTTGGATATGTAGCTTTTTTATCCATAGAATACTCAGAAGCTGCTGACTTTTTAATCATTCCATCTTTTGTCATAAAGTATAAAGATTTACCCTTTAAATCTTTTTCAGTCATAATTGAAACAATAGCATCATCTGAATCAACCTTACCTAATTTATTTACTTGAGTACCTCTTGATTTCCACTTATCGTCTTGTACCATATCAGGAGTAAATACAACAGCTAATCCTTTCTTTGTAAATGCTATAACGTTAGTTTTTGAATCAACCTTTTTAGCAATTTTTACAAGTTCATTTGCACTGCAATTTACAATATTCTTTGAAGCGGCATTATAAGATTTTTCATTTATAAATCTTAATGTGCCATTATGAGATAAAAGCAGATATCCAGTTATACTAACTGGTTCAATAATTTCTTGAGCAACAATTGTATTGTTGTCTGGTCTTATTATCTCTGTCAAACGAGGTGTCGCATACTTTTCTTTTACTTCAAGCAATTCCTTCTTAACTATATTTAGTTGCTTTTTCTTAGAAGCAAGCAGTGCTTCAAGTTCAGCAATCTTTTTCTTTTTCTCAGCAAGTTCATTTTGCATAGAAGTAACATCAAGTCTATTTAATCTCTTTAATGGAATGTCAAGCACTGCTGTTGCTTGAACATCAGTAAGATTAAACTCTGCTATTAATTTTTGCTTACTTTCAGCATATGTTGGAGACTCTAAAACTATGTCTACAACACGTCTTATGTTGTTTACCGCAATTAATAATCCTTCAAGTATATGGGCTCTATTTGTATTTACGGTTAAATCATATTGACTCTTTCTATATAAAACTTCTCTTTGAAACTCAACATATTCTTCAATATAACCAGGAAGTGTTATTTGTTCTGGCTTACCTTTAGAGATAGCAAGCATATTAGCATTAAATGCAGTTTCAAGTTCAGTTGATTTATATAAACCCGCTAAAATTCTCTTTGAATTAGCTCCCTTTTTAAGCTTTATAACACAACGAATTCCTTTTCTATTTGATTCATCGTTAATATCTGTTATATCGCCATATAAATCTTTCTTAGTTTCTCTTAATTCATTTATGCGAACAAGCAAATCAGCTTTATTTACCTGATAAGGAATTTCAGTAATTATAATGCTTTCTTTTTCACCATCCTTTTCAATATGGGTTTTAGCTCTCATTATTATTTTTCCCTTACCAGTTTCGTAAGCTTCTTTAATGCCAGGTGAATAAATTATTGAGGCTCCAGTTGGAAAATCTGGTGCTGGAACATATTGCATTAATTCATCTAATGTAATTTTTGGATTATCTATATAGGCAGCAATAGCGTCTATCATCTCTCCTAAATTATGTGTAGGAATATTTGTTGAAACACCTACTGCAATACCTGTTGAACCATTTACAAACAAGTTAGGAAATTTTCCTGGCAACAAGTCTGGTTCTTCTCTTGAATCATCAAAGTTTAATACCATCTTTACTGTATCTTTATCCAAATCTTCAAGCATTTTCTCAGCAATTGGTGCTAATCTTGCCTCAGTATAACGCATAGCAGCTGCACCATCACCATCTAATGAACCATAGTTTCCTTGTCCTTCAACAAGTGGTATTTTTATATTAAAATCTTGAGCAAGTCTAACCATTGCATCATAAACTGATGAATCTCCATGTGGGTGATATTTACCTAAACAATCACCAACTACTCTTGCACTTTTTACAAAATCTTTATCATGAGTTATACCTAGCATATGCATAGTATATAAAACTCTTCTTTGAACTGGTTTTAATCCATCCTCAACTCTTGGCAAAGCTCTTTCCATAATAACGTGCTCAGAATAAGGAATCATAGAATCATGAAGTACTTTCTCTACAGTACATTCATATAATTCCGATCTATCTACTACTTGTTCTACTTCTTCTTTCTTTTTCTTTGCCATAATTAATCCTTTTTGGTAGTTATAATATCTTTAAATGAATCAGACTTATTAAAGTCAGCATGTTCGTATATATATTGCTTTCTTGGAGCAACCTCAACTCCCATAAGTGTTGTAACTAAATGGTCAGCCTCTGCTGCATCTTCAATAGTAACTCTTGTTAATCTACGATTCATTGGATCCATAGTTGTTTCCCAAAGTTGTTCTGGATTCATCTCACCTAGACCTTTATATCTATTAATTTTATATTCATTTGGAGATTTAAAATCTTTTAATATTTCATCTCTAGCGTTGTTATCATATGCATAACGAATTCCATGCTTTTTATCTGTAATTCTATATAATGGCGGCATACCAATATACACGTGGCCCTTATTTATTAATTCTCTCATATGTCTAAAGAAGAATGTTAATAAAATAGATCTTATATGGCCACCATCTTGATCAGCATCCGCTAGAATAATTATCTTATGATATTTTAAATTTTCAATCTTAAAATCCGCATCAAATGAAGTTCCTAAGGCATTTATTAAAGATAATAACTCTTCATTTTTAATAATATCTGCAATTCTCTTTTTCTCACTATTTATTGGCTTACCTCTAAGTGGTAAAATAGCTTGTATTTTAGGATCTCTTCCTTGTTTTGCTGAGCCACCAGCTGAGTCTCCCTCAACTATAAATAACTCATTAAGTTCTGGCTTTTTACCTGAACATCCTGCTAGTTTTCCAATTAATGAAGAGTTTCCGTTTTTACTAATTGCTCTCGCAATATTTTTAGCTTCAGACGCTTTAGTTCTTGCCTTATAAGCAAGTGCTGCCTTATTAAATATTGCATCAATAACTTCTTTCTTTGCTTTATTATTTAGATAATCTTTAATTGCGTCAGTAAGTAGTCCTTCAACTAATGTTCTTGCTTCTGGATTTCCAAGTTTTGTTTTAGTTTGTCCTTCAAATTGAACATTTTGCATTTTTATTGTTAAAACTGCAGTTAATCCTTCTCTAAAGTCCTCTCCTAAATAGTTATCTTGTTTTTCCTTTATAATATTTTTTTGTCTACCTAAATCATTCAATGCTTTAGTCAAAGCAGATTTAAAACCAACCTCATGAGTACCACCTTCTGATGTCGGAATATTATTTACATAACTAAATATATTTTCAGAATATCCATCAGTTAATTGCATTGCAACACTTACGTAGAAATTATCTTGTTTCTTTTCAATTAAAATTGGCTGTGGATATAAAACAGTTTTTCCTTCATTTAAATAAGTTACAAAGTCAGAAATACCACCTTTATAGCAATAAGATTTAGATTTAGGTTTTCCTGAATCTGTTAAAGTTCTATGGTCAATAAGAGAGATTTTTAGTCCTGCATTTAAAAATGCTAAATCTTTTATCTTATTTTTAATTATCTCATAATCAAATTGTTCGTTCTTAAATACACGAGGATCTGGCTTAAATGTTACCTTAGTTCCTCTCAACTTTTTGTCTGAACATATTTCTTCTGTTATTTCATGATTAATTACACCACTTTTTATCTTTCCGTCAACTTCAATTGAATGGAAATCTACATTGTATTTTTTTCCATCTCTATATATCTCAACTGCAAGCCACTCAGAAAGCGCATTTGCAACTGATGCGCCAACTCCATGTAAGCCACCAGAGAAACTATAGTTTTTATTTCCAAATTTTCCACCTGCGTGAAGTTTTGTAAAAACAAGATAAACACCAGGAACTTTATACTTTGGATGTTTATCTACTGGAATTCCACGTCCATTATCTTTAATAGATACTGAATTATCTTCGAAAATTTCAATTTCAATTGTATCACCAAAACCATTGGCAATTTCATCAATACTATTATCTACTATTTCCCAAAGTAGATGATGCATTCCCTTTGAACCAGTTGTACCTATATACATACCTGGTCTTTCTCTAACGGGCTCTAAACCCTCTAATACTTCAAGATCATTTGAATTATATTCAGCCATTTTTTAACCTTTAATTGAATTTTTACACAATAAACAATGATATTATAATGTTTTGAAAAAATATTTGCAAGGTTAAACCACAATATGTTGTGGTAATTTAAGTAATAAAAATACTAAATATATGTTTTATGGCACAAAAAGAGCCCTAGTTTTTAGGGCCCAATTTAAATTTATTATTTATCTAGGAATTCTATTACATCTTTTATAACTTTATCTTTGTCTTTTTCGTTCAACATTTCATGTCTCATATGATCATAAGTTATAACTGAAATATCCCCAAATCCAGCTTTTTCTAAAATCTCTTTAGATTTTGCTCTACCCTTTTCATAACCTGGGCATGGGTCATCTTTTCCTGAGATTAATAGAATTGGCATATCCTTATTTACTTCTGTATAATTTTTATAGTTTGCCATATTTTTAACAAGAGTAAATAAATCTATTAAAGCTGAAACTGTAAACCCATGACCACAATATTTATCTTGCGTATATGTCTTTACATTTTCCTCATTTTCACTTAGCCAATCAAATGGAGTTTTAGCATTTTTTATTGCTTTTGAATACCCACCTATTGCAAGATTTTCAAGGAAAGCTGATTTATATTTTGCTCCTCTAAAACATTTAACAATACTTGCAAGTGCTATTCCCATGCCAGCTGCTGGCTGTGGACATGGATAGCCAGATAAAATTACTTTTGAAAAATTATCCGTATAGGTAAACATAACATTTCTTGAAATTATTGTTCCCATAGAGTGGGCAAATAGAACAATTTTGTCTACACTATATGTTTCTTTTATATACTTTGTAATTAATTTTTGATCCTTAACTAAAAACTTATAACCTTCTTTTTCTGAGAAAAAACCTAATGTTGGAGCATCATCTCCGTGGCCACGCATATTAGCTGTAACTACACTATAGCCTGCTTCATTTAATTTTTGAGCAAAATATTCATATCTTTCTTGATGCTCTTCCATACCATGAGCAACTTGAATGAATGCCTTTGGATTCTCAACTTCAAAAATATGTAGGTTTAAATTATATCCATCGATAGATTTTAAAATTACTTTTTTCATAAACACCTCTCTAATTTATTTTATAACAAAAAATTAAAAATAAAAACTAGCATTTTTTTAGCATTGACTTTACATATAAAATTGCATAAAAATATTTTTCTTACAAAGTATAAATTTTCTTTTTCATTACGTCTCTTAAGATAAATAATGAAATCACTGCAGTTAATATTTCTGCTATTGGAAACGTCCACCAAACAATATCTACAACATTTGATGTTAATGTAAATAAATAAGCTACTGGAAAAACAAATACGACAAGTCTACAAAGTGCTGTTAAAAATGGTTTAAAAGCATAACGTAGCGCTTGCAATACTCCTTGAATTGCAACATTAAATCCCATAAATATATAGCCGATAGATGCAATTCTAGTTGCCTTTTCACAAACAGAAATAAGTTCGCTAGATGAACCACCAGAAAGCGCAAACAATTTTGAAAGAGGATTTGCAATAATCTCAAATAAAGCAGTTATAATAAGCGATACAACTAAAGTGTCAATAATTCCATACTTTATACAATCTATAGATCTTTGTTTATCTTTCATTCCAAAATTAAAAGATAAGATTGTAATTACAGTATTTGAAAGTCCAAAACATGAAAACAATGCTATTTGTTGGATTTTATAGTAAATTCCAAACGAACCCACTAGTATAGTTGAACTTACATTTGCAGCTCCTAATATTGCGTTCATTCCTGCCATCATAACAGATAGAAGTGCTTGCATAATAGCAGCTGATATTCCAATTAAATAAATACCTTTAATTATGCCTTTATCGGGTTTTATATATTTTAAGTTACCGTTTATTTCTTTATTTTTTGTATAGTGTAAAATCATTGCCATTAATAATGAAACAAATTGTCCAAAAATAGTTGCCCACGCAGCCCCACTAACTCCCATATTTAACGGAAAAATAAAAACATAATCAAATATAATATTAATAATAGCACCAGATATTTGTGCAATTGTTGAATATACAGTTTTACCTGTTGCTTGTAAAAATCTTTCATAAATTGTAAAACCAATCGAGCCAAGAGAAAGACTACTGCAAATCATCAAATAATTAGTACCCATTTTAATTACATCATCATTTTTAGTAAAAAGAGAAATAAACCACTTTGAGCCAAAAATTCCAAAAATTAAAAATACAAGATAAATAACTAGTGCTAAAAAAATTCCATTCCCTGCAATTTTGTTAACTTCTTCCTTATCTCCTTCGCCTAATTTTTTTGAAAGCATAGCATTAAGTCCTACGCCTGTTCCAACACCTATTGCAATAATTAAAATTTGAATTGGAAATGCATATGTTAATGCTTCATTTGCAAGAGCTCCACTATCTTGCATATTCGCAACAAATATACTATCAACCACATTATAAAGCGCCTGCAAAACCATTGATACAATCATAGGAAGTCCCATCGTCCAAAATAGTTTTTTAAGCGGTTCTGTTGCCATTTTATTTTGCTTAACTTCTTCCATAAATTCTCCTTTTGACATAAAAAATGTGTAAGTTCAACATACAATTGGACTTACACATTTCTGCTACTCATTGACGCGAAAAATTATAACAAAATCTATAAAAAATTTTCAAATAAAAAAAAAAGATTTTAAGAAAAAAAATCCCAGGCTTTAAACCTGGGCAATTTTTCAAATTAATTAGTTAGATTTAATACCTGGTCTAATTTATATCCAAGTGGTGTTATCTCTATTGGATGCATCATTAACTCTTCTTCTTGATACTCGTTAGAAAATTCATAAGTTATTTTTGCTTTTATTCTAACTGATTGTCTATCCTTTAGTTTCATGCCAAGATTATCCACAACTGGAAATCCAAATAATTGAATATCGTTTGCACAGCAATTCATTATAAATCTACCTGCAATAAACCAACCTCTTGGAAGTTTATCTGACAAAACCACATGTGCATAAAAATCTACAACCTTATCTTTATATCTATCTCTATGCTCAAATGTGTCTATATAGAATCTTCCATAATCCTCTTCTTTAATTTCAATAACATCAGCATCAATATCATATGGCAATGCCTCTTCAAAAGCCTCCATAGCTCTAAATTTATCGTCCATAATATAGTAATCGCAATTACTATTAATTAATTTAAATTGAGTCTGATATTGAGCTAAATCTTCTGGTTTTTCAACCTTTGTAAAACAAACCAAATGACTACGTTTAAACATATCTGTAATCATTTGTCTCATATTATTAAAATATATAGGAAATGTAGTCATGTCAACTAATGTTATAAATTGAGCTAGTTGTAATACTTTTGGAAATTGTAGTTTTGTTAAATCCCACATTCCATTCATTTCAATAATTACTCTATCTGGATTTGAAGTTTTGATAAGTTCTCCAATTTTTTTATAATCAAACTCCTCGACTGATTCAAAATAATGAATAGTTGTCATAGTCTTTTTCATTAAATTCTCATCATACTCTACTTCACCTTGCTCACAAACTAAAAGCAGTGTTCTATAATTAACTTCTTCTGAATCACGAACAATTAAATCTGTTATAAAACTAGTTTTACCAGAATCTAAAAATCCATCTACAAAAAATACAGGTATCTTTTCCATTATGATCTCTTATTAAATATTTCAGCTATTTTGTTTTCATTTAACTTAGAACCAATTACAACAACTCTTCCTGTGTAATCTGGCTCTCCAAGTCGAATTTCATAGTCTCCAGCAACTAAATCAAAGTAATACCATTTATCGTTATCACTTGCCTTTAAAATACCTTTACTACGTAAAATAATACCTAAGCCTGCATCTTCTTTACATAACGTATTCAAAAATGCTGTTAATTGATCTTTACTTATAGATTTTGGTGTTTCTATTCCCCATGACACAAACACTTCATCTGCATCATGATCATGGTGATGGTGGTGATGATGGTGTTCATGCTCGTGCTCATCTTCCTCATCATTATGATGGTGGTGATGACCACAGCAACAATGATGTTCGTGTTCATCCTCGTCGTCATCGTGATGATGGTGTTCATCCTCGTCGTCATCGTGATGATGGTGTTCATCCTCGTCGTCATCATCTTCGTCATGGTGATGATGATGCTCATGGCCGTGCTCATCTTCGTCTTCATCCTCATGATGGTGGTGATGGCCACAACAGCAATTATATTCATGCTCTTCATCCTCATCATCTTCATCATCATGATGTTCATGTTCTACTTCTTTTACTAATTCTTCTCTTAAAGATGCTTTTTCTTCCAAAAATTCAACAATTTTATCTCCATTTAATTCAGAGATTGCTGTGGTAATAACATTGGCTTTACTATTCACGCCTTTTATAACATCTACCGTTTCTACCAATTTATCTTCAGATACTTTGTCTACTTTACCTACAACAATCGTATCTGCAGCCTCTACTTGATTTACAAAGAACTCACCAAAGTTTTTCATATAAACCTTAGCTTTTCCAGCATCTACTACTGTTGCTAAAATATTAATTTTTAGATTTTCATCTTTAACTTTTGCCACAGCGTCTATAATATCAGATAACTTACCAACACCTGATGGCTCTATTATTATTCTATCTGGAGAAAACTTTGAGATTAATTCTTTTATTGAAGCTTCAAAATCTCCAACTAGTGAGCAACAAATACATCCTGCATTTATTTCTTTTATCTCAACTCCAGCTTCCTTTAAAAATGTTCCATCTATACCGATTTCACCAAATTCATTTTCAATTAAAACTACCTTTTCTTGCTTGAAAACCTTTGATTCAAACAATTTCTTTATAAGAGTCGTCTTGCCAGCCCCTAAAAAGCCTGAAATAATATCTACTTTTATCATTATTTTGCCTCCTAATTTATGCGTAATATATTTTAGCACAATTATTTATAAATAATTTAACTATTTTTATTAAATATTATGTTAATATATTTCTCGAGGTGCAAAATGGGATACGAAGTTTATCTAAAAAAAGGTGAAGAAAAAAGAATACTAAACGGACATTCTTGGGTTTATGCTAATGAGGTTCAAAGAATACATGGTAAAGACAAGAATGGTGCTTTAGCAACTGTTTATACATTTGATGGAAAATATATAGGAAAAGGTTATATCAATCATGCTTCCAAAATATTAGTTAGAATATTTATAAGAGATGACTCACTAGACACAAAAGAACTTTATTTAGATAGAATTACAAAAGCAAATAACTATAGATTATCTTTAGGATATAAAAATTGTTATAGAATGGTATTTGCCGAAGCTGATAACCTACCTGCACTCGTTATAGACAAATACGCTGATGTATTTGTTATTCAATGCGGAAGCCTTGGAATTGATCAAAGAAAAAAAATGATTGTTGACTGCCTTGTTGAATTATTTAATCCTAAAGGAATTTATGAAAGATCTGATATTGCTACAAGAGTAAAAGAAGGGCTAATAGAAACAAAAGGCGTTTTATATGGAATAGTTGATGATGAAATTATCATTGACGAAAATGGAATTAAAATGTCAGTTGATGTAAAAAACGGACAAAAAACCGGTTATTTCTTAGACCAAAAAGAAAATAGATATGCCCTTAGAAAATACTCTAAAGAAAAAACAGTTTTAGATTGTTTCTGCAATTCAGGTGGTTTTTCCATGAATGCGGCAACATGTGCAAAAGAAGTATTATCTGTTGATATATCCGAACTTGCCATTAAAAATGTAGAAAGAAATGCTCAATTAAATAATTTTAACAATGTAAAAACAAGATGCGGTGATGTGTTTGAAATACTAAGAGAATTTAAAAACAACGGAACACAATTTGACACTGTTGTTTTAGACCCACCTGCTTTTTGCAAATCAGCTGCTGAAATTAAAGACGCATATAGGGGTTATAGGGATATAAATATTCTTGGCCTTAAACTTGTTAAAAGTGGTGGTTATTTGGTTACTTCATCTTGTTCACATTATATGACATTAAACCTATTTGAAAAAATGTTGATAGAAGCAAGTAAAGCAAGTGGCAGAATCGTTAGATGCGTTGAAATAAAATCTCAAGCACCCGACCATCCTTCTTTACTTTGTGAAGAAGAGACAAATTATTTAAAATTCTTTGTTCTTAATGTTTTGTAGATATTTTTAAAACAATCTTTTAAACAACCAATAGAAATATTTACATTTATAAGCATAGTTTCCTATTGTCGTAAGCACCATTAAAAATAACGGTGCTTTCAATAATTTCGGTTCTTCTTCTTTTTTTTGCGAGCCCTTTAACGGCTTATATTAAGATTATACTAAAACTTCTATAAAACAGCATTTTTAATTTACCATTAACACTTAATTTACTTATTTAGATATAAATCTCTTTTTTTATTTCCATAAAGCACTCCTTAACATTCCAAGCACATTATACCCCAATAAATAATCCAAAATTAATATTCTAGCGGGAAAAAAGTTGGTATACCACAAAAGTTTCCGATAATTAATCCTCTGAATAAATTTATTTTCCTATAGTATCTTAAAAATTTTATACCTTTAACCTTTGCTTCATTGCAAATAAAGGAAACAAGACAGTTTTATTAATTATGATTTTTTTATCAAATAATTATATTATTCCATAATCATAAAAAATATTAAGGGGAACATTTTTTGCAAAAATACAATATAATGTTCCCCAATTTTTCTCATATATTCTAGATATTAAATACTAAAATTTAGATTTTATTTTTAGATATCTTTTAAGAATACTTTATATGATTTGTATGCTTCGTATAAATCGGCTTTTGATATTATTTCCATAGGTGCGTGCATATTTAAAACAGCAATTCCTGCATCTATAACATACATATTATAATTACCAAGAATATACGCAATAGTACCACCACCACCTTGGTCAACTTTGCCAAGTTCAGCGGTTTGATAGTGGCAGTTTGCATCATCTAATATTCTTCTTATCTTTGCAAAATATTCAGGCATTGCGTCATTACAACCACTCTTTCCTCTAGCGCCTGTATATTTGTTAAAACAGATTCCGTTTCCTAAATAAGCCGCATTGTCTTTATCTGAAACCGATGTATAAATAGGATCAATACCAGCAGATACATCTGAAGATAGCATCTTTGTATTTTGCATAGCATGTCTTAGTTTTAAATCAGTATAAGTATCTGATAAATTAATTAATTCTGCTATAGTATTTTCAAACCATTTGGATTGAGCTCCTGTTGCTCCTACAGAACCTATTTCCTCTTTATCTACAAGAACTGCAATTGTTGTGTATTCACATTCTCCTTGATCAATTAATGCCCTAATTGAAGAATACGCACAAGATCTATCATCATGACCATATCCTGCTATCATAGAACTATCTAAACCATAATCTCTTGCTTCACCTGCTGGAACTATTTCAATTTCAGCGGATAAAAAGTCTTCTTCCTCTATTCCATATTTTTTCTTAAGAATTTTTAAAATATTATTTTTTACAGGCTCTTTATCACTATCTTTTAGAGGAATTGAACCTACTATCAAGTCCAATGCTTCACCTTCTATAACTCTTGTTCCAGGCTTTATCATTTGATCTGCTGATAAATGTATTAATAAATCTGAAACTCCAAAAACTGGATCATTTTTATTATCTCCTATATTTATGTCTACAATAGTTCCGTCTTTTTTACAAACTACACCATACATTGCAAGCGGAATTGTTACCCATTGGTATTTTTTTATTCCACCATAATAATGAGTATCGAACAACGCAAAGCCTGTCTTTTCATATAAAGGATTTTGCTTTAAATCTAAACGTGGAGAATCTATATGTGCTCCTAAAACATGGACACCTTCTTCAATAGGCTTTTGACCAATTATTACTAGAGCAATATTTTTTCCTTTATTTGTTATATAAACTTTATCACCAGCTTTCAAATAGTTATATTCTGAGATATCTTTAAAACCATTCTTCTTAGCAAGTTCAATTGATAGTTTTACACACTCTCTTTCTGTTTTGCCTTTAGATATAAATTTCTTGTAATCATCAGCAAAATCCATTACTTGTTTTTTCTCTTCTTTTTTATAATCTTCCCATGAATCTTTACCAAACATCTTTTACCTCCTATAAACAATAATATTTTACAACTATTTTAAAGAATAAAACAGCATCATTATTATAACTTAATTAAAATATTAAACACATTATCTCCACTTCCAAAAGCCTTTATTGTTCCTTTATGAAGCTCTACTATCTCTTTTGCAATAGATAAGCCTACACCGCTACCTTCAACAGAAGAACCTCTTGCTTCTGGGGATCTATAGAATCTTTCAAAACATTGTTCAAAATCACCCTTTGACACACCTATTGCATCATTGGCAATTTGAATTAAAATTTTTGTTCCCTCTGTATGCATATCAAAAACTGTTTTTGTTATAGCATATTTTGAAGCGTTTTCAAATAATATTCCAAATAGTTGTCTAATTAAATTTTCGTCTCCATGAAATTTCACATTTTCATCAAATTTTAAAACAAACTTTCTATCTTTACTCTCTAAATTATTTTTAAAATTACTTGCTACGTCTACTATAACATCAGTTAAATTCATATCCTCTAATTTAGTTAAAGTTTGAGCTTCATTTAACTTAGCAAGTGATGTTAAATTTTTAACCATTGCTGTCATTCTTTGAACTTGTTTTGATATTATTTTTGTAGATTCGCTTTCACCATGTTCCATTTCTATTATTTCATTATTTGCAGATATAATTGTAAGCGGAGTTTTTAGTTCGTGTCCTGCATCTGTTATAAATTCTTTTTGTCTTTGCATGTTTTCTTCAATTGGTGCAAAAACCTTTTTAGATAAATACCAGACAAGGAATAATACTCCAAGCATTCCTATAATCGATACTCCAAAACTTATTACAAAGAAATTTTCTATAGTTTCAAGTCCAGAACTATTATCCAAATAAACTATTAAAGTTCCTATTTCCGTTTCTTTCTTTTTAAATCTATACTTACCATTAAATGCTTTTTGTTTATTAGAATTTAATGCATATTTTGACATTTGTAAAATTTCATCATCAGACAGCACAGTATTATTAACTATCTCAAAATATTTATCATTGTAATATAAAACCGAGAAATATCTTGATTCATATGGAGTTTCTTTAGATAATCCAGAATTAAAAATACCTCTATCTTCACCTATATACCCTTCTTTAAAAATACCACCGTTTGATATTAATATATCTAGTAGATCATCTGAATAACTTATTTGCCTATTAAGATTTATTAAATTAATAACAGTCATAATAGTACATAATACTATTATAACTGATAGCATTGTTATTAATATAAAGCGTTTACGTAACTTTTCTACCATATTAATTTTTATTTAAAACTAATACTAATCCAAAAACGCTCGCAAGTAAAACCAATAATGGCATTAACACTAAATTTACATAACTTTTAATCCACGTCATTTTAACTCCAACCTATATCCTACTCCTCTAACTGCTTTTATTTCACAATTAGCATTTATTTTTTCAAGTTTTTTTCTTATAGCCGATATAAATACCCATACGACATTTATTTCAGCCTCAGAATCAAACTCCCATACCGAATTCATAATTTTATCTGTTGATAATAAAACTCCTTGATTTCTTATTAATAATTCAACAAGTTTATACTCTTTACTTGTTAGTCTTACTGAGTTTTCACTTGTAGATAATTCATATGTTCCTGGATTTAATGTTACATTACCACAATTTAGTGTTGTTGTAACATCACCTTTTCTTCTAGTTAATGCTCTAATTCTAGCTAATAATTCTTTAATTACAAAAGGCTTTGTTAAATAATCATCTGCACCTAAATCCAAGCCTAAAACTTTATCATCAATTTCTGCCTTTGCCGTAAGAATTAAAACCGGCGTATTATCTTGTCTTGCTCTCATTTTTTTAACTACAGTTAAACCATCTATCTTAGGCATCATAACATCTAAAATAACACCATCATAAGTTGTATACTCTAACATTTCTAGAGCATCTTCCCCATTATAAACAGCATCTACATCATAATTATTAATTTGTAGAACACGTTTAATTGTATTGGATAAGTCTTTTTCATCTTCAGCAAGCAGCAATTTCATAGACAAATTCTCCTTTTACTATATTTATTTTAGTCTTGAATGCTTAAAATTACTTAAAATTCTTTATTATTTTAATATTTAATGCAAATTTCATATTTTTGATTCAAATTAAAAAAAATATATAATATCTATTTATTATAAACTTTGAAATTAACATCTATAAAATCAATAATTAAAACACTCACTATTATTAATCTCTAATTTTATAAGTTACGCATTGTGCTGTGTATAAAACTTATGTAATATGGTATAGCTTGCTCTTCATTTGCAAAACAATTAAAAATGTAAAACTTTTCATTAGAATATAAATTTAAATACCCTTCAACCCTTATAACACATGGAATTAATATTGTTTCCGTTTCACCTCTAGATTTATTATGGTATCTTTTTACACTAATTAAGTACATTCTTTCATCAGTTATATTATTTACATAATTAAGATTAATAAAATTCTCCAAATATATAAGTAATATTACACTTACGATTTGGAGAATTTCTTATTTTTCGTATTAATTGAAAAACTATCTTTTATAAAATTTATATAGACTAATTTTCTTCTTTTAAAACTTCACCTTCTGTTGTTAGTGTAACTACTCTTAAAGGAATATTCTTACCACTATCTTTTATAGAATTTCTTACAGCCCATTCAAGGCCACCGCAACATGGAACAAGCATTCTTGTTACAGTGATACTTTTTATATTATTTAATTTACAAATTTCAGTTAATTTTTCAGAATAGTCTATATCGTCAAGTTTAGGACAGCCTATCAAAGTTACCTTGCCTGCCATATAGTCTCTATGAAAATCTGCACATGCATATGCTGTACAATCTGCCGCTACTAACAAATCACAATTTTCAAAGAATGGTGCTCGTGTTGGTAATAATTTTATTTGACATGGCCATTGCATAAGTTCTGATGCATGGAATTCTTTATCCATATTTTTATTCAAACTAATTTGTTTTTTCTTTTTGTTTTCTTCAACAGCTTTTGCATCATATTCTAAAGCTTCTCTTTCGATAAATGAAATAGCATTCATTGGACAAGTAGGTAAACAATCACCCATACCATCACAATAATCATCTCTTAACAACTTTGCTTTTCCGTTTACAACTCCAATTGCACTTTCATGACATGCATTAGCGCAAAGCCCACAACCATTACATTTTTCTTCATCAATTTGAATAACTTTTCTTATCATAAAAACTCCTACATAAATAATCTTTTCTTAAATTCTGCTATCATAACATTTTTGCCAAATACAAATGAAAATACAATTGTTGCAACTCCTAACGCTGCTGGAATAATTGAAGCAACATAAGATATTTTCGTAAATATAGTTACAATTAACAGAGCAATTTCGACTACGGATAATAGTATAGCATTAAATGCAAACATATACCATTTTTTAGATATAAACACTATCATCATGTATACAACATTCATTATTGCTAAGATAATTGGCGTAACTATACCTATAGCCGCATTTAGTATACTAAAATCGTGTGTTGTAAAGTAAAAATGCAACATTATTAAATTAAAATAGATTAGAATATAAAAACCTATTCTTGTTAAGATTTGACATAAATTTCTAGAATAAAAAATATTTCTAAGAATTGTTAACCATACAAAAGAAATTGCTGTTACTGCAATTAAAGCATAAGCCCAATTTTTAGATAAAACACTAACGAGCAAAAATGCTGCCATTAATATAACAGATATACCTACAAATACATTTCTAACTTTATATTTTGATGTTTTTGTTATGTCCTTTTTTGGATATTCTCCACTTGTTATTACTAATTCTGAAACAACTGGCGATGTATGAGCTCCACAAAGTGGACAATTATCTTCATGATCACCTAGTGTTATATGACAAGATTTACACTCACGCACGTTCCTCACCTCCATTTGATTCAATATATAAATTTACACCTAAAGAAGCCAATTCTCTAACAAATTCCCTTTCTACATTACTTTCTGCTACAGATCTTATAAATGAGATTGTACATCTTCCATTAAAGGAAATACCAGACATTAAAATTCCACCATTTTTATCATCTTTAAGAACAAACTCATATCTGTCTACAATATTTTTAAGCTCATCTGGGGCATTAACATTTCCTACATTTGAGAATGTTGTTGTAAATGCATCATCTCCAATAACTTTACTAACTATTCCTAAAACCAAGTTTTTAGCAAATAGTGGTGCTGCCTTTATAAATATGTTATTCTCCTCTCTCATATTTGAGTTTATAACACGTTGTAAATGATCTACATCTGTTCCTTTATTTAATTCTTCCTTGCATACTTCAATTGCCTCTTCTAAAGTTAATTCTTTAGCCGATGTTTCTATACCTGTAAAATAAGCAAAATTTCTTAAAGTTTTAGATGGGAATCTTTTTCTTAAGTTGATTGGAACTTGAATAATAAAAGGCTTATCATCTCTATCCAATGCCTTTTTCTTTAAAAATGCTCTTGTTAAAATGGCTAAAAGCAAAACTGTTATTGTACAACCTTTTTCTTTGGAGATTTTCTTTAATTCGTCAACGCTCATTACAACATGAGTTACTATATTCTTTTTAACTTTTCTACCTTTCATATGATAAGCTCTTTTTATTGGTCTACTTTCGTAGTTCTTTTTTTGAGCATATCTTGCAAATGAGTCCTCTATTTCCTCTGGTTGAACTATGTCTAATACATTTAATGCATCTTTATAGTCTTTTATAGGACCATATTTTAATTCATAATATCTAGTAAGTAATGATGTTAAAAATATCGTTCCACCAGTTCCATCTGTTAAAACGTGGAAATAATCACATGCAATTCTATTATTTTCAACAGATACCCTAAATATATATTTCTTACCATCAAGAGGCATTGCAATACAAGGATGATTTCCACCCATTATAACTTTTGGAGATTTTTCTAATCTATCAAAATAGTTCCAGAAAAAACCATTTTTAAGTGTAACCATAAACGTAGGGAATCTATCCATCATATCAGATAGCGCTTGTTGAAGCACTGGTACATCTATTGGCTCTTTTAAAACAGCTGCAATTCTAAATACCATATTCCATCCTTTTCTTGCTTGTGATGGATAAATTTTTGCTGCATTATCTAATGCATACCATTCTTGTGAATTATATTTAGATGGGGCTTTTGCTTGTGCCTTTTCTTGTTTTCTATTTAATTTAATTTTATCAATATCTCCATTTAATAAAACATCATAACTAACATTGAATTGCTTTGATATAGCTTCTAACTGTTGTAAATCAGGTATGGAAATCCCATTTTCCCATTTAGATACAGCTTTATCAGTAACACATAATTCTTTTGCAAAATCACTTTGTGTTAATCCTGCTTGAGATCTTATTTCTTTTATAACAAGACCTATTTTAGTTGAATCCATTTTATTCCTCCTTATTGTTATTTTTAACAAACTTATTATATAAATAGAATCGATTTTTAGTATACCTACTATATGTTTACTTTTATTTTTTTAAAATTCTACTCAAAAGAGAACTCCCTATTTTGCTAAAGTTTTAGTTAAAAACATCTATTTCTTGTTCGTGAGTTAATTCTTCACTATTTTCTGAAAAATCCACTCCACCATGTTCATCTCTATACGTGCAATAACCTTTGATTGTAATATATTCCATAATTCCTTTATATATTTGGATTCCAATTATAAATAAAATAGATATTATAAAAACAAAATAAAGTATCATAGGCACGATATCCACCATTGAAAATGTAAGTATATTTTCTGTTGCATAATTAAAACATTTTTTTAGCGCTTGGCTTTTTGATATAGAAGTATTATTTAAATTTTCTTGCATTTCACTTTGGAATTTTTCAAAAAATGAATCAGTAATTATAAGTGAAGTATTATCCCCTGCCATGTCTATCCAAGAGCCTTCCATCCCATCTGTTATAACGACTATAAGCCAATGTCCTTCATCATTAAATAAATTCACATAAACATCATAGGCATAATTCTCTAAATTTTCTTTAGAAACTGAGCCTATTTTATTTTCAAAATATTCTATAGTTTGGGTATAAACAACTATTTGCACACCACTTTTTTCATAAAAGGCTTTAAGTGATTCTTCAAGTCCATCTTCCTTATTTATAACATTTGCATTATCTACAATATAACTTGAATAAAGATTACACTTTCTTGAAGATAGTTTATGTGGAATAAATGTCGAAGACGCAAACACAACGCCAATAATTAACAACAATAAAAATGCTATACAATATGTTCCTATTAGTTTCCATAAACTTTTTCTAACAGGAGAGCCTTTATGGTAAAATGTGCGTCTAACACCACTCGTATCAATAAAATAATACATTGTGCAACCTGGAAATCTTTTGTGTGTACTAAAATGTGGTGTTGAACTTGCTCCATGAGAGCCACTTGAATGAAAGCTACCACCGCCCCCACTGCTTCCACCACCGAAGCTTCCGCCACCATGCGAACTAGGCATAAATTATACCTCCGAAATTAATTATATATATTATAGTATATTTTCTTTTATTTTACACCCTTGTGTTAAGTTTTCTACTTCTAACTTTTTCTCAATTGAATTTAGTACCATTTTTTTGTGAACCATCCAATTAGGAGCTACAAGTAAATCTTTTGGTGGATCACCTGTAATTCTATGAATTATAACATCTTTGTTTATATGGCTTATGATATAAATAACCTCATCTACATACTCTTGCATGTCAATAGGTTTATATTCACCATTTAAATACATCTTTTCTAAAATAGTATTTTTTTGAACATATGTTGAATGAATTTTAATTCCCTTGTATTTAAAATTATTTAAATATTGTACAAGATTAATAACGTCTTGGTGTGTTTCATTTGGAAGCCCTATCATTACATGAACAACAACATCAATATTATATTTATTTAAAAGTAAAATTGCATTTTCAAAATCTTTATTTGTTATTTTTTGATTAATAAATTCATGGGTTTTTTCATTTATAGTTTGTAATCCTAATTCTACATAAACATAATATTTGTCTTTAAAACAGCAAAGCATTTTACACACATCTTCATTTATACAATCTGGCCTTGTGTCTATATCCAAAGCAACAATTCTCTTGTCTATCAGTGCGGATTCATATTTTTCTTTTAAGTTTTCTATACTACCATATGTATTAGTAAAATTTTGGAAATAAATAATAAACTTATTAGCTCTTTGTCCTCTATATGAATTTAGGTGATTTAAAACTTGTTCTTTAAGTCCTATATTTTTTATTCTCTCTCCACTGCCTCTTTCACCACAAAAAATACAGCCACCAACACCTTTAGTTCCATCTCTATTTGGACAAGTAAAATTACCATCAACACATATTTTTAGTGTTCTTTCTCCAAATTTATTTTTTAAGTATTCATTTAAATGATTGTATCGCATAAATTGATTATACCAATTACTTTTTGACATTTATGTTATTTTGGTATATTTTTCTCTCTTTATTTTTGATTATAATATTTTTTCCATTCCAATTTTTTGAACTTTTAAGCCAATATGTTGATAAAACTTTAAGGCACTTGTATTATCTGCCCATACATTTAATGTAACTTCATAATAATTGTTCTTTTTAGCATAGTCTAAAACATATTCATATAGTTTTGTACCTATATGTTTTCCACGTGCCATTTCATCAACACATAAATCATCAATATATAAAACTTTTACATCGGTTAAATTATTATCATTAATATGTTGCTGATGAATACAAAATGCATAACCTAAAACTATATTATTTTCCTCATAAACAAATATAGGTGTTAAATCATTATGAATAATTTTAATTAACTCTTCATCTGTATATTTTTTTGTTCCATCTTTAAACAAATCGGGTCTTACATCATGATGTACTTTATGAACTTGAAATAATAATTTGTTAAGATAAGGCATATCATTTTCTACTGCTCTTCTAATCATATTAATATTGATTAATCTCCCTATACAATTTGGTATGCCCGAAGAGACTTGAACTCCTAATTAGAGCGTCGGAGGCTCTTGTTTTATCCAGTTAGACTACGAGCATATTTTCTATATTATATTACAATTAATATATCTTTGAAATTATCTTTTATTTAATATATAATTATTTTGTATGAAAAAGTTTGCACTAATATTTTATATAATACTTTCAATAATATGTACATCGCTTATAGCTGCACCTATGGTTAATGCAGATACTTCAACATATTATGAAACAACAGAAAATTTGCAAACTTATTTATCTAACGAATCACCTGCTGTTATTATTCCTTATACTTATTTTTTCAAATTAGAGAGCGAGACCACTATAATTTCAGAAAGTAATATAGAATACTATAAAATAGTATATAATGGAATTTCTCTTTATGCTAAAAAAACTGATGTATTAAATAAAGCAACACAAACTTCAAGTTCAGATATATCATCACCATATTATACGATGAATTTAACCCTTCCATCTGGCTTTACTACAAAGTATAAATACAACCAAGAAACAGATACATTTAAAGAAGCTGGCTCAGAAGAATATACATCTATGACATTTATTGGTTATGTAGAAAATGATTCAAAATATTATTTTTATGTTTCAGCAACTTATCTAGATGGAGAAGATATTACGCAATCTGTAAATATATTTGTATTATCCTCTGATGTTGTAAGTACATTCTCAGCATCAGCAATTCCTTTGCACCCTTCTTCAAATGCTGCTAAAGAAAAGAACAAACAAGATAATAATAAAATAGCTCAAAACAATTTAAAGAGAAATATATTCTTTTTCTCTATTTGTGTTTTATGCGTAATAGTAGTTGTTATTATTTATAATCCATTTAAAAAGAAAGGTTCAAAAAACACTCAAAGCCAATTTAAATCAGAAGAAGATTATTAAAAAAACAAGGAGCTAAAAGCTCCTCAATTTTATTCATCCTCAACTTCAATATCTTGCAATATTTCCTTTTGTTTACTTATATCATAAGGTGAAGAAACCATAGCAATATTTAAATATCTATTTACATCAAATGCTTTCCATGGCTTATCTTCTGTTGGTGGGTAAACAATAAATGAACGTCTATCTTTAATTACAGGATGTTCAAATGAAATTTTAGTTGCCCAAAGCGCAAGTTTTCCGAGACCAAATGTCTCTGGGTGATTTAATGCATATTTTTGATCTCCAAAAAGTGGACAACCAATTGTAGCCATTTGAACTCTAATTTGGTGCGTTCTTCCTGTCTCTAAGTGTACTTTACATAAACAATAGGTCTTTACTATTTGTTTAACTTCATACTCAAGTATAGCTTCTTTTGCTCCCTCTTCAGATAATGTTACAACTTCTACCTTATTTAACTTTTCATTTTTCTTTAAATAATTAACAAGTCTTCCCTTTTTGTTTTCAGGAACTCCACAAATTACACAGTAATACTCTTTATCAAAATCGCCGTTCTTGATTTGTTCAGACAATCTTTCAGCAGCTTTTGATGTTTTAGCAAACACCATAACACCACCGGTTGGTCTATCCAATCTATGAACGAGCCCAATAAATGCCTCACCTTTTTTATTAGCTTTTCTCCTGACATATTCCTTAACAACAGAAAGCATATCTGGATTTTTTGTTTCATCTGGACATGAAGGTACATTTTGTGGTTTAACAACTACAATAATGTGATTATCTTCATAAAGTACTATTAAATCATCAATACTAAAATTTTTCATATTTCCTACTTATTTACCCATAAAGCGCTACAGCCACAAGGAAGGATTAAACCCTCATCGGTAGGTAAACCTACCTCATAAGCTTCAGTTGTGCCTTTAAAGCCCTTTAAAGATATCTTTAATATATTTTCCATAACCGTTGGTTGCAAACCTGTTGTATAAGAATTAATTAAGAAAAACAATGGATTATCAGATAATACATTTCTACAATTCTCAACTAAATCATGAATACAATCTTCAAGTTTCCAAACCTCACCATTGGCACCTCTTCCATATGATGGAGGGTCCATTATTATAGCATCATACTTATTGCCTCTTTTTATTTCACGAGCAATAAACTTAGAACAATCATCAACAATATATCTACACATTGTTGGATCAATATTAGATAATGCTACATTTTCTTTTGCTCTTTCTACCATAGCCTTTGCTGCATCGACATGAGTTACATGGGCTCCTGCTTTTGCGCAAGCAACAGTGGCTCCACCAGTATATGCAAACAAGTTAAGTACTTTTATTGGTCTATTTGCACTTTTAATTAAGTCTTGCATTATATCCCAATTTACTGCCTGTTCAGGAAATAATCCAGTATGTTTAAATCCCATTAATTTTAAAGAAAATTTTAAATTATTTCTCTCGATATTAAAATTTTGTGGAATTGAACCTTTTACTTCCCAACCGCCACCACCTGTAGATGATCTATGGTATGTTGCATTTATTTTTGGATATTTTTCAAGTGCTTGCATTGAATGCCAAATAACTTGAGGATCTGGACGTAAAAGATATAACTTACCCCATCTTTCAAGTTTTTGGCCATCGCCTGTTGCGATGATTTCATAGTCTTTCCAACCACAAGCAACTTTTATCATATTATTTCTTCTTTACAGATAATTTAACGTTTTCTCCGTTAACATCATATTCTCTAATAAAGCCGTCTACTTTATCTTCAATGCCATCAGCAAGAGCAACTTCTAAAATAGTTTTATCTTTCTTTAGAATATCAATAGCTTTGCCACTTCCTTCATAACCAATAATGATATGGTCTGTAACTTCAAATCCTGCTTCTTTTCTCATTGTTTGAATTTTTGATGTTAATTCTCTTGAGATACCTTCATCAATTAAATCTTGAGTTAAGTTAGTATCTAAAATTACTGTCATATTGTTATCTGACTCTAATGCATATCCTGCTTTGTTTATTGGATTAACTAAAATATCCTCTTTTGTTAATTCAATCTCAATATCTCCTATATTAAATTTATAGGTATTTCCAGCATTTACTAGATTTACAATTTCATTTGCTTTACTTGTTCCACTAACTTTAGATAATTGTTCTCTAATTCCGCCCAAAGACTTACCATATTTTGGTCCTAATGTTTTTAATTGAGGCTTTAATTCATAAGTCATAAACTTAGCATTATCTGAAACTATTTCAGCTTTCTTTACGTTAAGTTCATCCGCAACTAAAGTTAACATTTTTTCATCAGCAAGTTTAGCATCAGTTAAAATAAACAATTCTGCAAGAGGTTGTCTATTCTTTAAATTAGCCTTAGCTCTTACTGCTCTACCTAGAGCTACAGCCTTTAAAACGACATTCATATCCTTTTCAAGATCTTTATCTATCATTGATTTATCAGCAACAGGGTATGAACATAAATGTACAGAAATTGGAGCTTTTTTATCAAAGTTAGTTACCAAGTTTCTATAAATTGATTCTGACATAAATGGAGTGAATGGAGCTAAAACTTTTGCTAATGTTACAAGTACTGTATATAAAGTTGTATATGCAGCAACTTTGTCTTCTGTCATATCTTTAGCCCAATATCTTTCTCTACCACGTCTTATATACCAGTTAGATAATACATCTACAAAATCTTGTAATACACGAGTTGATTCAGTAATTTTATATTGATCTAAGTTCTTATCCACTGTATCTACAATTGTATTTAAATTAGATAATATCCACTTATCCATGTGAGATAATTTACAATCCTTTAATGAATATTTTGTTGGATCATATCCATCAATATTTGCATATAAAACAAAGAATGAATAAGAGTTCCAAAGTGTTCCCATAAACTTTCTTTGAGATTCTGAAACGTTATCTGCTGAGAAACGAGTTGGAAGCCATGGAGCTGATGATGAGTAGAAATACCAACGAATAGCATCTGCACCTTGAACATCTAAAACAGAGTTTGGATCTACAACGTTTCCAATATGCTTACTCATCTTAATACCGTTTTTATCATTAACGTGTCCTAAAACAATACAATTCTTAAATGGTGATTTATTAAATAATATTGTAGAAATTGCAAGTAATGTATAGAACCATCCTCTTGTTTGATCAACTGCCTCTGAAATAAAGTCAGCTGGATAATGTGCTTCAAATAATTCCTTATTTTCAAATGGATAATGTAATTGTGCAAAAGGCATAGAACCTGAGTCAAACCAGCAATCTAATACTTCTGGAGTTCTATACATATCCCCACCACAATCACACTTAAACTTAACATCATCAAGATATGGTCTATGCAATTCAATATCATGGTCTAAATTACCATATTTTCTAAGTTCTTCTCTTGAGCCAATAACCTTAATTTTACCACAATCTTTACATACCCAAATTGGAAGAGGAGTTCCCCAATATCTTTCTCTTGAAATACCCCAGTCGATAACATTCTCTAAGAAGTTACCCATTCTTCCTGTGCCAATTGTTGGAGGCATCCAGTTAACTGAAGCATTATTCTTTAATAAGTTTGCCTTAACAGTTGGGTCTGTCATCTTAATAAACCAAGATGATCTAGCATAATATAAAAGTGGTGTGTTACATCTCCAGCAGAAAGGATAGCTGTGTTCAAATTTTAATTCTTTGAATAATAATCCTCTTTCATATAAATCCTTAATTACAAGCTTATCTGCATCTTTACAGAACAAACCTGCAAAAGGTGTTTCTTTCTTCATGTCACCTTTATCATCAACCATTTGTACAAATGGTAAATCATATTTCTTACCAACTTTGTAGTCATCTTCACCAAATGCAGGAGCAATATGAACGATACCTGTACCATCAGTCAATGTTACATATGGATCATTTACTACATAGAAAGCCTTCTTGTTACCCTTATAGCAATTATATAAAGGTTCATATTCGGCATATTCATAGTCCTTACCTTTCTTTGTAGAAATAGTTTCATAGTTTTCAAATAGTTTAGGAGCTAATGCTTCAGCAAGAACATATATTTGACCATCATCAGCTTTTATCTCTACATAATTTTCATCAGCATTCATACATAATGCAACGTTTGAAGGAAGTGTCCATGGTGTTGTTGTCCATGCTAAGAAATAACCATCATTTCCTACTCTCTTAAACTTTGCAAAAACAGAAATTTCCTTTACGTCCTTATAGCCTTGAGCAACTTCATGAGAAGATAATGCTGTTCCACAACGAGGACAATATGGAACTATTTTATGTCCTTTGTATAATAAACCTTTATCCGAAATAGTCTTTAAAGCCCACCATTCTGATTCAATATAGTCATCTTCGTATGTTATATATGGGTGATCCATATCGCACCAATAAGCAACTTTATCTGACATTTTTATCCATTCATTTTTATATTTCCAAACAGATTCTTTACATTTTTTAATAAATGGTTCAATTCCGTATGCTTCAATTTCTTCCTTGCCGTCCATACCAAGTTCTTTTTCAACTTGAAGTTCAACTGGAAGACCATGAGTATCAAAACCAGCTTTTCTTAAAACATGATATCCCTTCATTGTTTTATATCTTGGAATAATATCCTTAATAACACGGGTTAATACGTGTCCAATATGTGGCATACCATTGGCTGTTGGAGGCCCATCATAGAAAGAAAATTCTTCTTTCCCCTCATTTTGTTCAATACTCTTTGGAAAAACATCATTATCTTTCCAGAAATTTAAAACTTCCTTTTCTCTATCTAAGAAGTTCATACTAGAATCTACTTTATCGTACATCTTATTTATCCTCCGATTTATCTAAATCTTCTTCATTTTCATTATTATTATCATTTCCACGACCTAATCCACGAATTAAAAAGTCGTTATTTTCTTCTTCTGTTTTTTTATCATTTATCTTCACATTACAAGAGATAATTTTATTGTATTCAACCTCTAAAACTGTAATATGTAAATTTTGGAAATCTATCTCATCTCCAACAACTGGAGCTCTTCCTAAAATCATAGAAATAAATCCACTTACCTTAACAGGATCATAATCATCTGAATCTTCGTCTATATTGCATAAATCAAAGAAATCATCCAAAGTATAATCACCTAAAACTTCATATTCGTTGTCAGATATTTTCTTGACTGGTTCACGAATATCATCATGTTCATCCCATATTTCACCAACCAACTCTTCAAGAATATCCTCAAGCGTTATAATACCAGATATTCCTCCTCTATCTTCCGAGATTACAATTGCCATATGCATTTTACCCTTTTGCAATCTTTCTAAAATATCGGGAAGTGGTGTTGAACCTGGAATAGAAATTATATTCTTTGACATAATATTTCTAATCTTTGTTTCTGCACCTGTTGTATAAGCTTTATAAAAATCTTTTTCGTTTAAAATACCTACGATGTTATCAATTGAACCTTTGTATACAGGGAGTCTTGAATATCCAGACTCTCTAAAGACTTCTAGAACTTTGTCCATTGAAGATTTTACATCAATTGCAACCACATCAACTCTTGCTGTAAGGGCATCTTCAACTGTTAAATCGTCAAAGTTAATTGCATTTTGAATAAGTTCAGATTCATCTTCGTCTATATTTCCAGAATTTTCTGCTTCTTCAACAATATTAATCAAATCATCATCAGTAATTTGTTGTACTGCTTCTTTCTTAACAATTTTTCTAAGCAATTTTTGCCATGCACCTAAAATCAAATTAAATGGATAGAACACATAGAATAAAATCAAAATAAATAGTGCTGTATTTAATGCTATTGGTTCTGGATTTCTCTTTGCTAGAGTTTTAGGTCCAACTTCACCACAAAGGAGTACTACAATTGTAATAACAATGGTTGAAATCAAACTACCTAAAGAGGCGTTATTTTTTAATAATTCTGTAAATAATAATGTACCTAAAGAGGCAGCACTTATATTTACGATATTATTTCCAATAAGAATTGTTGATAAAAGTTTTTCGTAATTGTCTCCTAAAGCTGCGGCCCAATTAAATTTTTTGCCCTTTTCTTCGGCCCACGCTTTAAATCTTAGTTTAGACAATGAAGAATATGCTGTTTCTGCAGCAGAAAAAATTCCTGATAAAATAATTAAAAGTACAATTGAAATACTATATATAGCTATTTTCATTTAGTTTCCTTAAGTCTTACGTAATTATTTTTATTATAAATATATATGCGTGTGTTGTAAAGAAAAATAAATATTTTACGATACAAACATAAGTGTTTATTACAAAATAATCCTCTATAGTTACCCTAATTATAATTTTAATTAAAATTTCCGACTATTTTAATATTAGATATTGCATTAGCCGAAAAAAAATCAACATTCTTACAAAAAAAAAGGCAAGCACCTTTATAAGCACTTGCCTAAGTTTAATTTACTTGTTTAAATCAAGGGAAAATTCCTCTTAATTTCTTAGCTTTTGAAATTCTCTCAATGGCTACAACATATGCAGCTAATCTATATGTTAGCTTAGCATCTGTTGCTCTTTTATCTAATTCATTCCATGCTTTAATCATAATTTTTTCAAGCATAGAATTAACATCATCTAAATCCCAGGCAAGTGATTGAATATTTTGTACCCACTCAAAGTATGAAACTGTAACACCACCGGCATTTGCTAAAATATCTGGAACTAGTATTATTCCTCTTTTATCCAAGATTTCATCAGCATCTTTTGTAGTAGGGCCATTAGCAGCTTCTACAATATACTTACATTGTAATTTATTTGCATTATCTACTGTAATTTGATTCTCCATAGCGGCTGGAATTAATAAATCACATTTTGTTGTTAACAATTCTTGATTATCTATATGTTCAACGCCTTGTGCAACATAGTCTTTTAAGAATCTTTGCTTATTTCCAATAAACGTTAAAACTTCTTTAATATTTAGTCCATTTTCGTTTCTAATACCACCAGAAACATCTGATACTGCTACAATCTTACATCCTTGTTCGTATAGAAGTTTTGCTGCAGTTGCTCCAACATTTCCCATACCTTGAATAGCAATTGATATATTATTTGGATCGATACCCAATTTCTTTAAAAGTTGAAGTGTTATAATCATAACACCACGTCCTGTTGCTTCTGGACGACCAATTGAGCCACCTACAGCTAAATCTTTACCTGTAACAACACCTGGAATTGTATAACCACTCATCATTGAATAAGTATCCATTACCCAGTCCATAATTTGAGCATTTGTATTAACATCAGGTGCCGGAATATCTTTTTGAGGTCCTATTATCGGCAAAATTGAAGCTGTGTATCTTCTTGTCAATCTTTCAAGCTCACCTTTAGATAAAGTTAATGGATCAACCTTAATTGCACCCTTTGCTCCACCATAAGGAATATTAACAACAGCACACTTAAAACTCATCCATGCAGCAAGTGCTCTTACTTCTGTGATATCTGAGTCTTGGTGATATCTAATACCCCCTTTACATGGGCCTCTAGAAGAACAATGTTGTACACGATAACCTTCAAAAACTTTGATTTTGCCATCATCCATTCTAACAGGAAGCGATACCTTAAGCTCTCGTTCTGGATATTTTATGGAAATATAATCCTGTTCATCCATCCCAACAGCTTTTGCAGCCTTATCTACAACAGATAAGAAATTTTCATATGCATCATAAGCCATTTTATTTTCCCTCCTTATCATAAAATAACCTTATCATCAAAGTTTATTATACTACCTGAATTTTAAAAAAAAAGACTTGATTTTTATATATTTTTGTTAATGCAACACTTAAGTGTCACAGTGTTGATAAACTATAAAAAAAGACACCTTTTTCAGATGTCCTTTTTAAATTTTTTGAATAAAAATTAATAATTACTTTCTTTTATCTCAAAGAAACTTTGTGGATGATTGCAAACGGGACATACATCTGGCGCCATTTTACCAACAACAACATGTCCACAATTTCTACATTCCCATACTTTAATTTCACTTTTTTCAAAAACTTGAGCAGTTTCTACATTTTGAAGAAGTGCTCTATATCTTTCTTCATGTTCTTTTTCAATAGCACCTACTGCTCTAAATCTTGCAGCTAGTTCCATAAAGCCTTCATTTTCTGCTGTTTTAGCAAAATTTTCATACATATCAGTCCACTCATAGTTTTCACCATCAGCTGCTGCACTTAAGTTTTCAGATGTATTTTCTATACCTTTCAATTCTTTAAACCAAAGTTTTGCATGTTCCTTTTCGTTTTCAGCAGTTTTTAAAAATAATGCTGCAATTTGTTCATAACCCTCTTTTTTAGCCACAGATGCAAAATAGGTGTATTTATTTCTAGCTTGTGATTCCCCAGCAAAAGCAGCTTCAAGATTCTTTTCTGTTTGTGTTCCTTTGTACTTGTTCTCCATACTTACCTCATATATACACTTAAATTTAACTGATAACTCAGTTAGGTGTTTTATGTATTATACAAGATATGTCTAATTAATAAAATATCGATATTTATAATTTTTCTTTATTTTTACAAAGTAAAAAATTGACTAGGTTTCCCTAGTCATATTTTCATTTTAATTCTTATCTATCTTGAAGCGGAATGTATTGTTGTCTTTTTCCAACAGCCACATAAGCTGGACGAATAATTTTTCCTTGATTTATAAGTTCCTCTATTCTATGTGCTGACCAACCTGCAATTCTTGCTATAGCAAAAATAGGAGTAAACAATTCTTGAGATATATGTAACATTTTATAAATATACCCTGTGTAAAAATCTATATTAACTGCAACACCTTTAAATAACTTTTTGTTTTCTGCTATAACCTGTGGACCTAATTTATAAACCTGTTTATAAAGTTCAAAATCTTCAGTATGTTCAAAATGCAAATTCTCATCAAATAGTAACCCTTGTAAAACATTTGCACGAGGATCTGATAAAGAATAAATCGCATGACCCATACCATAAATTAAACCTTGTTTATCAAAAGCTTCTCCATCTAAAATTTTCTTTAAATAAGACTTTACTTCTTTATCGGAATAATCCTTTATATGAGCCTTTATATCTTCCATCATTTGTACAACCTTAATATTTGCACCACCATGCCTTGGTCCCTTCAATGAGCCTAAGGCTGCTGCAATTGCTGAATAGGTATCCGTTCCTGAGGATGTTACAACTCTTGTTGTAAAGGTTGAGTTATTACCTCCACCATGTTCTGCATGAAGTATTAAACATACATCTAAAAGTCTAGCCTCTTCTTGTGTATATTTACCTGTACCTCTTAACATATAAAGAATATTTTCAGCAGTAGATAAATAAGGCTTTGGAATTCTTATTTTCAAGTTCTTTCCTTGATGATAATATTTATGTGCTTCAAAACTATGAACTGCAAGCATTGGAAAACATGCAATTAATTTTAAACATTGCATAAAAACATTTTCTATAGACAAGTCATCAGCTTTGTCATCGTATGAATATAAAGACAAAACACATTTTGCCATAGCATTCATAATATTTTCTGATACGGCTTTTAAAATTACATCTCTTAAGAAAGTATCGGGTAATTGTCTAAGACCACTTAAAAGGTAAATAAAATCGTCTAATTCTTCTTTATTTGGAAGCTTTCCACAAAGTAAAAGATATGCAGTTTCTTCAAATCCAAATCTTCCATCATACGAACCGCCTTTTATTAATTGTTGAATTGGTATTCCTCTAAAGAAACACTCTCCTTCAATTGGAATTCTTTGTCCATCTTCTGTGTACCTAAAAGCATTTATCTCGGAAATCTCAGTGAGACCTGTTACGACTCCACGCCCTTGATTATCTCTAAGTCCTCTGAAAACTTTATGCTTTTCAAATAAGTCAGCAGAGATTTTATCACATTTTTCAGTGATCTTTGTTAGCTTTTTGATTTTAGGCATATTTTCCCTTAAAAATTTCTTATAGGTTTCCATAGTTCTCCTTTTAATTAAAGAATTTCTATTCCAGCTTTTTTACATTTTTTAATCATATCTTCTGGCCAAATTGAAGTATGAACTTCTCCGATATGTGCTTTTTCTAAAAGCAACATACACATTCTAGATTGACCAATACCTCCTCCAATACTTAATGGTAATTCACCATTAAGAAGCATTTTATGGAAAGGTAATACCAATCTTTCTTCATGCTCGGATTTTGCTAATTGTTCACGAAGTGCTTTTTCATCAACTCTTATACCCATAGAAGATACTTCAAAGGCAATATCTAAAACTTCATTATACATAATAATATCGCCATTTAATTTCCAGTCATCATAATCTGGAGCTCTTCCATCATGCTTTTCTCCAGATTTTAAAACGTCACCAATTTGCATAATAAAAATTGTTTTATGTTTCTTTACAAATTTATACTCTCTTTCTTTTGGAGAACAATTAGGATATAAATCTTCAAGTTCTTGGGCAGTAATAAAAGTTACTTCTCTACATATTTTTTTATTAAGTTGAGGATATAATTTTGTAATAGCTTCTTTTGCATCTGCAATAGCATTTACTATATCTTGAACTGTCTTTTTAAGGAATTCTACATTTCTTTGTTCTTTAGAAATAACTTTTTCCCAATCCCATTGATCTACATAAATTGAATGAATATTATCCATTTCTTCATCACGACGGATACCATTCATATTTGTATAAATACCTTCACCTTCTTTAAAGCCATACTTAGCAAGCGCAATTCTCTTCCACTTTGCAAGAGAATGAACAACTTGACCTTCTACACCTTTATAATGAAGTATATCGAAAGAAACTGCCCTTTCAGTTCCATTTAAGTCATCATTAATACCAGTTCCAGCCATTACAAACATTGGAGCTGTTACTCTTTCTAGATTTAACTTTTCACATAATTCATTTTGAAAAATTGTTCTTGCTGTTTTTATTGCTCTTTCTGTCTCCCTAACCGAAAGAACATTCTTGTAATCCTTTGGTATAATTAGTGCCATAAAACACCCTCTCTTTTTTATTAACTTAATTATTATAATAATAAGGCTAATTTTTAGCAACTATCTATTTTTGCTTTCTTTAAATTTTATAATTTCTTTTTGACCCGTAATTATCATATAAAATGCAAGAGATAAAATTGCTACGCATACAACTAACCCAAAAACGCCATTTATAATATTAGAAAACTCTTTGTTTGAATCAAATTGTTGAAGCATTGAAGTTTGTAACGCGTATATAGAAACCAACGCTACAGCAAAGTTTATATATCTTACCCCTTTAATTAAATAATCTTTTTGCTTGTAGGCTACAAACATATTGCTAATAGCAAATCCTATTTTTACAAATGCATATAAGGCGTTTGCTATAACATATATTTGACCTAAAGAAGAAAAAGATGCCCCTGTTCCAATTACAAAAGCCATAACAACAGAGATTGTAATAGTTGCAAGCAAAAGTATTACTCCATCATTTCTATAAGCTTTAAACTTTACAAGTTCTGGATCTTCTACTCTTTTTGATTTTTTATAACCAAGCAAATTATGAGCTCCACATAATGAAAGCAAAAGATAATACCCGCCTAATGCTCCGTTCCATCCTATTTTGTAAATTGTAGCAAGTGCCACATTATATGCAACGAATAGAATATTAAAAACAAACATTGATATAGCACCAATCATAGTCCTATAACTATAATTATCAACAAGTACAGATAAAGTTTCACTTTGTTTAATTAAGTTGGTTATTTTTTCCTTAACAAGAGGAAAAATTCTTACACACAAATATATAGAATATGCTAAAAAGATAGCAGCTAACACATAAACAATATATGTTACTACTCCTTTATATTTATCTAGATTCACAACAAAAATTATTGATAAAACAGAAAGAATTATTGTCACTAAAAAGACAATTATTACTACAAATACTGGTGGATTAAAAAAATAATATTTAATATCTTCTTTTTTCACTTTCTTTACAATTCCTGTAAATTTAAGTTTAGCACATAATAATCTAAATATAAATAATTTAATTTACCATCGCTATATTCTTTCTCAGAAATTGTATAATCTAATATTTTCTTTGAATAAGTATCATAAGTAACACTATAAGTGTCTCTCTCACGTATTGCATTTATTGTTAATTTTTTGCCTTTTTGATGAACGCTTTCCATATTTTTTTCAAAATATTCAGCACCCCTTATTTTTACTCCATTTTCGCCATCTGCAAAAGGTAATACCCTCTTTGTGTATATTGCTATTGCACCTGACCAAACTCCATATCCATATTCTTTTTCAATTTTATTCTCATAAATATAATATTTCCCATCTTTTGAATAGAATTTAATTAGATATAAAGTGTTCTCTCCTTTTTCCTCATATATCAAGCAAAAGCTTTCATTTTTGCCTGTTTTTGTCAAATTAAAAGAAGTTTTCTCTGTCATTTCAATTGGATAGAACATTTGTTTTTCAAATTTTCTTGTTACAGTAAAATCTTCCATGTTATTTACATAAACATAATCAAGTGTAAATTCTATGTTTGCTAAACCATTTATACTATTCTTACAAATTTCTAAATAAGAATCAGGAAGTTTTTTATCTACTAAAAATAAGTATGCAACAAAACCGCCAAGAATTATTATGATAATAAAAATCACAATAACAAGAATTTTAAAAGCTTTCATTTTGCCCTCCAAAGTAAAAATTGGAACCTTAATTAGATTCCAACTAATGACCATTTTGCAAAACAAGAGCTATCATTAACTTTAAATCTAATTAAAGCATCGCATCTCCCTATTGTGCAACTTTAGTTTATTACATAAATGCTATTTAGTCAATTATGAAAGCAGTTTACTATATATTTTTTCTCGAGCCTCATTTATTTCTTTTAAATATAAATCTCTTTCTTGTCCATCAATTTTTAAATCAAGTTTTATCTTAACTGGTCTTTCATCAAACACTAAGACCCTATTTGCAATTAATAAAGCTTCATCTACATCATGAGTTACATAAACTAGTCCTATCTTTCTATCTAAAACCATTTGCTTTAATTTTTTTATTAAGTTGTTCTTTCTAACTACATCAAGACCGGTAAATGGCTCATCTAAAAGCAAAATTTTGGGTTCGAACAAAAGCGCTCTAGCAATTGCAACCCTGCTTGCTTCCCCTCCTGAAATTTCACTTGGATATTTGTTTTTAAGTTCATATATTTCAAGTTCTTTTAGTATGTTATCTATTCTATTTTCATCCTTGTTTTTCAATACAAGTTCAAGATTTTTCTTTACAGAAATTGAATTAATAAGTCTTGGCGTTTGAAATACATATCCTATTTTTTCTTCATTAATGACATGTCCACTATATTTAACATTGTTGCAAAGCACATTTAAAAAACTCGTCTTTCCACAACCACTTTTACCAAGTATACAAGTTACTTCACTATCTAAAACATCTAGTGAAAAATCCTTATATAAAACATTGTTTCCATAAGATAAATTCAAGTTTTTAATTATCATTTTGTGCTCCTTAAATAAAGCCTTTGTATAAGCAAAATTACACCTTCAAATATAAGCCCAAGTATAATTGAAACAATTGTCCAAGCAAATAATTCACTCATTTCTAAATACATTGAGGATAGTTGCATTTTAACGCCTATGCTATCTTTTGTTTGAGCCATAACCTCCGCTGCAATAATTACCTTTACATTTAAAGATATCGAACTTTTCATTGATGAAAACATTGATGGCGCTATTTGTGGAATGTATAAATATTTAATTTTTTTGCTTTTAGGTATATCATAAACTTTAACCATCTCTAAAAGGTTTTTATCTATACTATTTATCGCTTGCAAAAATGATGTAAACATAATAGGAAAAGTAACCAATATCGCAACAAGGAGTGGCACACGCATTGTTGTTAACCAAATAAGAGATATAAGTAATATTGACATTGTTGGAATACTTTGCACTATAATAGAAAATATAGACATTATTTTACCAGCGTAGCTTGAAAATGAGGCTAATATAGCAAAGGCAATTGCTAGTATAAAAGATATTAAAAAAGATATTAAGCTTCTTATTGTTGTGTTTAATAGCGCTATATAAAATGTTTTTGTCTTTATTAAATTAAATAAAGATTTTAAAGTAGCAGAAAGTTTTGGAAATATTATTTCCTCATCTACAATTTTACTTACGATAACCCATATAATAAAAATAATTCCTATTGTAATAAAAGGCAGTAAAATATCAAAGATCTTTATTTTTTTATTTTCCATTAAATGTAAAATCCTGAGTCCTTATCAGGAACTTGTCCCCCTACTGCTTCTTGCTTTAATTCATACACAGCATTTAATGTTTCAATAATATAATCAGCGTTTTCTTTTGCCCTATAAGTTTTTACATTGCAACGAAAAATTATATTTTGACTCATAGTTTTTATTGTTGTTTCAGGATATAAAGACTTAATAGCATTCTCAATATTTGTAGAATCAGCCAAGATATTGTTTGCGGATAAAGATAACTCTAAAATCATTGCATCAACTATATCCTTATTATTTTTATAAATTTCTTCTTTAACAATTAAAACTGCTTGAGCAAATCCATTAATTGAAGAATTAGTTGCACTTTGCCATAATGTTTGTAAAGATTCAAGCGAATACCCAATATTTTTATTTACCATATTAGAAACCGCAGGCTCTGCTAAATTCCCATAAACTGTCTCTCCGCTTTTTGTAGCTTGAGCTAGCTTTTGAATAAGTGCTGTTCCATCTGAGCAATATTGCAGTGATACTGTATTTTCATCAACTACTGTTTCAGATACTTTATAGTTTATATTGCTTTTCTTTAATAAAGATTCAAGAATAAAAGCAGGAACAGAACCTTGCCCTATTGTATATAGTTTCTTGCCTTTTAAATTTTCTAATGTAAAATTACTATTTTCTTTATTTGATACAATATACATATTTCCATTTGTGACAACTGCAGCCATTAAATAACCTTTACCTTTGTTATATAAATTAGCGGCTAAATTAACTGGCACTATTGCAAAATCGCTTTTAATCGCCTCACTTGCAATTAAAGTTGATGAAACAATTGATGGAGAAAACGAAAAGGACTTTTTTGAATAATCTTTTCCAATAAGGCCAACCAAAGATAAGGCTGGTGCTCCATCTGGAGATACAATTGTATATTCAGTTTTTGTATTTTCTTTATTTTGACATGCAAAAAACGTGCACGATAAAGATAAAATTAAAATCAATAAAATAATTAATGGGGTCTTTTTCATTTTAAATCTCCATTGATGTTAACGCGGACTTTACTGAAACACTCTCAAGCTTTCCAAGTTTTCCAGTTAAAGCCGAAATTTCTTCATTAGTTCCCTTGACTATAACTGCTATTGTAGAAATTCCATTTTCTTTATCTGGAACTCCCATTCTACCAACGATTATATTTGAATATAAAGATAATAATCCTTGGATTTTCGTTGCTGTGTCCTTGTTTTGTTTTAAAACTATTCCTATTACACCTATTCTTAACATTTCTCCTCCATAAAAAAACTCCGCAAAGTGCGGAGTTATATACTACTCTAATATTTCTTCTTACTCTCCGAACACTTCATCGATTTAGTTTTATTGTTATCCATAAGAAGAATAAATCCTTCTTAGTGATTATCTACATTTTATATTATCAGCCTAGTACTGTCAAAGCCCTTTGTATGTACTTATCTGTCTTTAATGGTCTATATGAATTTGATATATAATTTTCATCACTTGGAGTAAATCCTGTTTTATGGATACTCACCGTCCAATTTGTCTCTCCATTTTCGCCCTTAGTTGGAATATAATACTTTGAATTTGTTATATATAAAACATATTTTCCATTCTCAAGATACCTAACAGTTTGTCCTACACCTTTGCCATATGTCGTAGCCCCTATAATTGTTGTACCATTATAGTACTGCAAAGCTCCTATTAGGGCTTCTGATGAAGATGCTGTGTTCCCATCGCATAAAACTGTTAATTTAAAATTATTAACTTTTGATGGAAGATTTACAATTTCATATTCTATCTCACCATCTTCTACTGTTGTGCAAGTTGAAGATAATGACGAATTTACATATTCTGATCTATATTTACCGTCGCCAGTATTATATTTTATATAAATAAGTGGCTTTTCACTATCACTAGCTCCATTAACAAAGCATCCAGCGATGTAAGACAAAATAGTTGCATCTCCACCACCATTTCCTCTCAAATCAAGAATTAATTTATTACATCCTGAATCTACAAATTTATTTAAACATTTATACATATCAGCAACAGCGGTTCCTGAAAATTGTGTAAATCTTATCATCGCTGTTGTTCCAGTTTCATCTCCTATACTTTCAGAATCATAGAAGAATGCTCTTGTATATGGAAGATTTGTTTTTTCAACTACATATTTATATATTCCATCTTCGTATTCATCATCACCATCATTATCTAAATCTACACCTTTAGTTTTTCTTAAATATAAAGCTACCGTATCTGATTTTGAAATAATAGTTGAAACATTGCTTTGAGCTGTACCTTCTACGACAACTGGCTGAACTCCTAATACTGATATTGCGTATATTTTATCTCCAGGATTAATTTTAATTTTACTTTCTGAAACATCTACTCCATTTAAAGAATTTACTGCTTCATTTTCGGTATTATAATACATAGTAGCTTCCGCCGTGTCCATTGGAGATGCTGGAATTATTGATGCTACAAAATGTTGATAATAAGCAGTTGTCTTTATAGTAAATCCTAAAGATTGCGAACTTGTTGAAGTATCATTTTCTTGCATCCATGTATAAGCATCCACTTGACTCATCATAGCCTCTGCTGCAATTACTTGGAACTCTTCCCATGAAATATCTTCATAGTAATATTTCTTTAAAAGTTTATAAGCCTCTACAAGCAGTGGCATATCACTTTCTATAGAATTACTCTTTGCCGTAAAATATCCTGCGACAAACACCCCTGCTATAATAATAATTATAAGTATTGACGCAGCAATTATTGTAATTGCCTTTTTTCTAGGTATTACATTATTTTTCTTTTTATTTTCATCTTCATATTCAATAAAAATTTCTTCTTCCATAAGCTAATCCCATTTACTAATTAAATAATCAGTATCCTTATCAAAATATACATCGTTTCTTATTTTGCCATCAATTAATACGGCTGTCACTTCTTTGTCTACATAAATATCCGAAATTGGCGATACAACTTCAATTTCATCTAAATAATACTTATCCCCTTTCTTTGTAAGAATAGAAGACATATTATCTTCAAAACCAAGAGACACTAATACTTCTCTGTTTTTTGGTAATTTTAGTAATTCTTCTTTTATTCCTCTTTGTATATATTTTTTATAAGCCATAATTGATACAACATTTGAAACTGAAAAAGCCTCATTTATATCTGATGTAGCAAAAATAACAGATTTTCCTTCAATATCTTTCGTAAAGATATTAAAAATTTCATCGTACCTATCTTTTATATCTTTAAACACATCATCAAACAAGTAAATATCCGCATTTCTAATTAGAGCTCTTGCTATTAAAACTATTTTCTTTTGCTCTAAACTTAAATTTTTTATTTTCTCATTTAAGATATTCTCTATCTTATATTTTTTAGTTTGCTCTAAAACTACACTTACAAAATTGTTTATATTTCTTATTTTTAATGGATAAGCTAAAGAATTAAAGACAGTATCATTTTTCTTTAAGGACTTTTCGTCAAATGAAAAAACTCTTTCTTTCACATTAAAAAACTCTATTTTTCCTTTATACTCTTCTATTCCTGCTATTGCTCTTAAAAGTGAACTCTTTCCGGATAATGTTTTACCATATATAACAAAATGATCCTTATTCTGCATTTTAAAGCTTACAGTGTCTACCCCTATATAGCCTCCAAAGTAAGTCACACATAAATCTTCCACATTAAGCAAATTTCCCATATTTTTATTATATAGAAGTGTAATTTTTTTTTCAATTGACAAATGAATTTTATTGGTATATATTAAAATTAGCTAGGGGTGCCTATTTAGGCTGAGATTATACCCTTTGAACTTACGCCAACAACGGCGAAAGGAAGTAAAAAAATACATATATTTTATTTCTTAAAAGTTCTCCTTAGCTAAAGGAGTTTTTTTATGTTCAATTTAATTTTGTGCGCCAAAGCTTATGCTATTGACACTTTTCAACCTATTGCTACTTGGTTAACTATCGGAATCTTAGCAACACTTGTAATTGCAGGAGTAATAATCTATGCACTAAACTTTACACTATTAAAAAAATATGCAAAATATGCAACTTTATCATTTGTTGTATATGCAATTTTAATAGAGATTACTCTTTTAATTATGGATTTATACAAACACTATAATAGTGAATATCTTGAGGAAAATTGGATTAATAGCGATATTTTAATTTATGTTTTTCTGCCAATATTAATCACCCTTAGTGTGTTTGTTCTTTGTTTTATAGCTAATGCTGTTATAAACAAGAAAAAACCTGAAATAGTAAAAACATTTTATTATATAGCGGCAACAATTATAATCATATCTATAGTCTTTACTATAACAATGGTTGCTTTGTATTATACAAACCACATTAAACACGATGGCTATTACAATTCTGATACGGCATCAGTAAATCAAACCGCATTAATTGTCGGTGTAATAATTTTATTTATTGCTCTTATAACCGCAACTTTAATCATAGACAAGAAAGGAAATCTAATATTTGATACAAAGTCAATAGCAAGAGCTGGTATTTGTATAGCAACAAGTTTTGCATTATCTTATGTAAAAATATTTAAACTTCCTCAAGGTGGTTCAATAACACTTGTATCTCTACTTCCAATAATGCTTTTTGCTTATATTTATGGCTCTAAAAAAGGTTTAGTTATAGGCTTTATTTATGGAATATTACAAGCAATACAAGACCCATACATTATACATCCTGCACAATTTTTATTAGACTACCCTATTGCTTTTGCTATGGTTGCATTTACTGGAATATTTAATAATATAAAAGCTTTAGAAAAATTGCCTCAAGTTAAATTTGCTTTAGGTGCACTATGTGTTGCTATCTTTAGATATATAGCTCATGTGACATCTGGCGTATTTGCGTTCTCAGCATATGCTCCAGAAAATATGAATGTATTTGCATACTCTGCTGCATATAATTCATTTGTATTTGTAGATATGATATTTAATATAGTTTTAGGCGCAATTTTGCTTTCATCAAAAGCGTTTTTAAATGCTTTAAACCCTTCGTATACTAACAAGAACGATGTGCTTACTACTGAAGATAATGATTAATATAATTTAGATTAAAAAAAACAAGCACTTCAAAATTGGAGTGCTTGTTTTTTTCACATATAAGATACTTAACTAATTCTTATTATCTAATTTATTTGCATCACTTACAACATGTACATCAAGTTGATTAAATGGTATTGTAATTCCGTTTTGATCAAATGCCTTCTTAACATTTTCAAGCATATCAAAATTAACTGTCCAATAATCTGCATTCTTACACCACACTTTTGTTGAAATTACTATACTACTTGCTCCTTGTTCTGACATACGAATAGCAGGTGCTGGATTCTTAAGAATAAGTTCATTCTGAGAACAAACATCAGCAATTATTGATTTTGCTTTTTCAAAATCATCTGAGTATGCAATTGAGAACTTTAAGTCTACTCTTCTTAAATCTTTTTCAGAGTAATTTACGATTTCAGTTGTAGAAAGATTGCCGTTTGGCAGGTATACTACTTTATTATCTGTTGTACGAAGTCTTGTATGACAAATGCGAATGTCTTCAACTGTACCTTCATATCCACATGCTTTAATAAAATCATCTGTATTAAAAGGTCTCGTTATAATTATTAACACACCGCCAGCAAAGTTTGAAAGTGTACCATTAACTGCAAGGCCAACGCCAACACCTAACGACGCTATCAAAGCTGAAATTGCACTGGTATCGATACCTACATAACCAATAAGAACAATAACAACTAATATTTTTAGGGCAATTTTCACAACATAACTTATTGTTTTATAAACAGTTTTATCGATTTTCTTATTTTTCTCAACTTTTTTATCGGTTTTTATAGTAATTTTCTTACAAATCCAATTGATAAAAGAAAAAGACACAATAATTATAATAATTGCTATAACAACTTTAATTCCAGTAGTAGTAAGCCAATTTTGAACCGTTTGCCATACTTGTTTCCAATCCATATCTATATCTCCTAAAATAAATTAATGTAGTTTATTTATCGTCAAAAAATTATACGCTAAAACAAAACTTTTAGCAAATTAAAAGATAACTATCTTTTATAGTTAAAAAATCAAAATATAAAACTTATTTTAAGTAATAAGTGATTACTCCACCTGTTTCGTCTTCACCATTTTTAAGTATAGCTCTACTTGTGTTAATTTTATAACCATAACATTTTAATCAATCCTTGTTCAAAATTTGTCAATATAGACAAAAAAATTTTAAAATTTAATTTTAACAAATAAAAAAAGGCACCCTGTATATAATATTTATTAAGGATGCCTCATTTTTTTTTGTTTAATTATCTAATTAATCTAAAGAACGACTATCATCTAAACTAGAACTTTCATCTAGATCCTTTTTATTTGTTACAATTATACTATCACGAGAATTATTCATAGATTTATCTATAGAACTATTATGATCTGCCTCAGGTACAGATATTTTTTCTACAAAAGAATTATCTACACTTATATCATCTTTCTCTACTTTTTTTGTTTTGTCTAGATTATATTGTTGTGCAACTTCTCCCTTTAGGCTTTCAAATTTATTGTTATTTTCAACCGCAAGTAAATCATTGAAGTCTCGCTCAGTAAGATTAGCCTTTTGCATAACGGCAGCTTTATATTGAGCGATTACATTCTTTTCGTCCCTATATTTACCAAAATAATTAATAAATTTTGACCAACCTGTTCTGTTTTTACTATACATAACCATTGCCCTATAAGCTTGAGCTGCATTTTTCTTTTCAGCAGGAGTTTCTATTTTGTTGTCTTGAACTTTTTTCATTTGAGCATTAATCAAACCACGGAAAGCAGTATATCCTAGTCCTTCCTTCCATGTATTAGACTCAAAGTTGTACTCGTTTGAAGCCGCTTGCATTTGACGTAAAGCAATTTCTTCGCTATTTCTAGGCACAAAATCATTTACAAATTTTTCACGTAATTCTTTTATTTCCCTAGCATTATAGCCGCCATTTTCAATTACAGTAGGATATCCTATTTCTTTACAAGTTTCTGTCATTATTGAGTTTAATAAATTCATAGATTTTGTCATTTGGTTAATTGACATTGTTTTTCCTTCAATGCAATTCTTTTTATTTAAACTATGAAGAACACTTGTATACAAATCTGTAAATAACAACTTATATTGAAGTTCAAACACATTCTTATCAACAACATTATTACCTTCTTGATTAGCCAAAACAAAACCTTCTATGGCACCTTTTAAACTATCTATATTAATATATGTTGCATATTTTGAACCAAGTTCTATAGCATTATCAAAAACTTCATCATGGTCTACGTACTCTCTATCATTATAATCTAAAATATTAACAAGCTTACTTGAACCATTTTGTGGGAACATTCCACCAAAATAAACACCTAGATTACTTAATTCACCCTTGGTTACAATATTATAAGATGAGTTTCCACTCTTATTAGTAATATTATATCTACCGTCTTTATATTTTGTAAGATCAATTTTTGTTGCCTTTTTTAAAGCGGCATCAAGTCTAGCGTCAGCCTCTTGTTGTTTAATTTTGTCTCTTTCAATTTTAGCTTTTGCCTTGTTAAAGTCTTTATTTATTTTTGAAATATTTTTTCTTGATTGTATTTCTGCCTCAGATAATTTTTTTATTGGAGCTTTTTCTTCTACTTCATCATCTTCGAATAATTCCAAATCAGCATTTACTAAATTATTCCATTGTTTTTCCTCATCTTTAACATATTGAGCTTTACGTTCATCCTCAAGATTTGATTCAATAGATAATAACTTATCCATGTTAACTTTAAATTTTTCAATCTCTTTTTCAATAGGAATTGATGTTCCTGTCAATTTTTTAAACTCATCTTCATTTACTACACCAATATCTATGATAATAATTGATTTTAAACTCTCGTTAAAATTCCTTAATTCATTTTGTAGATTTTCAACTTCTTCAGGTGTCTTATCAAAATCTAAATCAAAACTTGCATTTGGATCATTATAATTAACTAACATTTCGTCAGGTAGGCGTTCAATCATAACGTTTACTCTATCATATAATTTAATAAGTTCATTACTTGCCCACTTTTTACCTTCTTCAGTTAATTTTCCTTCCTCATCTCTATATATAGGATCATTCTCCAAGTAGCCTTCCATATTTTTGAAAGCATCTACAGGCATATTACTCCACACATTAAGTTGCTCCTCAATATTCATTTTTCCATTACCTAGAATTAACCCATTATCTTCTCCAGGATTATATTCTTTAAAGTGATAACTTTCAAATGAAGGACTAAGTATTTCTAATTCTTCTTTTAATATATCAGAGGTATTGCCACCAAATGGTTCAACATCTGTTTCAGCATGTCCATATAATTTTAAAGAACCTTTCATACAACGTTCTACTATACCTGTTATATAAGAGAACGGAACTGATTTACCAAATTCATCAGAATAAGCCTTGTTAATTAATCCCTCCATTGCTTGTTTCCATAGTTCTCTCCATAAAGTATTGTATGCACTTACATTTAATTCTTCACTTGAGAATACAGCTTCAAATCTTTCTAGGAATTGATTATTATTTACTTTTGAACCAGTAAACATTTCAATGTCATTAAGAACATCATGAATTGCATTAAATCTATTAACCTTGTAAACATTTTCAAGTCCATCATGTTTCTTAACTTGAGCTTCTCTTGAATCAAAAACATCGCCTATATTAAATAAGTCTTTTTCTTCAGCTTCAGCCTTTGCTTTATCGATTTCGGTTCTTCTTGCTTTACAAACTTCGTTTATGTTATTTTTAATTAAATTTAATCTTTCTAATGAATGATTTTCAAAATCCGCAAGCTTTTGATAGTATTCTTGGTTATCTATCTTTGTATTAGCGATTTCAATAGTATCAAGTTCTACTTTTATTTCATCATACTCACCTTGGAATACACGTGCAAATTGAACTAAACCTGTTCTATCTACTAAAATTTTATTAAGTTTTTCATAAGCCTTTCTATAATTATACTTTCCATCTTGTTCAACAGTAAAATCATATAAAGATTTACCATCAATAAATATTAAATATGCTGGATCAAATCCAAGAGAGGTGGTTAAGCCATATTTTCTTAACAATCTAGCATCGTTATAATCACTATTATATACATTAGCAATAAAACCAAATTTAAATTCTTCAGCTGCTTCTTCAACATCTTTAGCATCAAGTTGATCACCAAGAAGATTCATATAAGCTGAACTTGGCAAATTTAATTTAAATGTGTAACATTTTTCTACATCATCTGCATTTTGTAATTTAAGTTGTCTTTCTGTGTTATAACGTTTACTTAGATCCCTATATTCCGCTATTCTAGCGTCTCTCTTCTCATTTTCTAATCTTTCTTCACGCTCGAAGTCACTCTCGTCTTGCTCATCGTCCTCTGCTGGATTTCCTAGTTTAGCTTGTTTTATTATCTCACTAAACAATTGTCCTTTTCCTAAATATAATCCAGTTTCTTTAACCATAGCGTCTAACAAATCAGTATATTTGTTAAAATATACAGCTTCCATAGCATTAAATCTTGCTTTATCCTCTACGCTAGGACATCTTTCATTTAAATACCAAGGATTTTCCAAAATTTTAACTGTACTTGTTTGTTGAACTCTTACATACATTAAAGCTTTTATTATATCTTCAGTAGAAGAAAGCACTTTTGGCATCTTATAGTTTTCAATGAAGTCATACATCTTATCTAAATAAGGCTTCATCATTTCATGATCTTGAGAACCAAAAGCTTTAGCAAGATATTCAATTTCTAATTTAAATTCTTTATCATCTAAATCCTTTTTACCAACACCTAAAGTTTTAGCAAGTTTTGTAAATACTACAATATCTTGGAAATCACGGGCATCAAAGCCTTGTTCAATAAATTCTCTACCTTCGTCCGTATTTTCAACAATAGATTTTATCGTAGAGTTATATGCTCTTCTTGTTTCATCTATCACAAAGTAAGCTGATCCAAAGTTTTTCTTTTCTACTTGAATAGGTTCCTCTTTACCAATAACTCTTCTCCCTTCTACAACATCTGTAGCTTCTTGCTTAAGTACATTTCTATTTGCATAATATTTAGTTGTTTTGCCCATAGTAAGAACACCTTTTAAGTTTAGGTTTATTTTGTCATATAATTGTTCTTGCTTTTCTTTACTATTTTTTATTTCTTCAATCTTTTGTACATATTCTGGATTATCGTTTTCATTACCTTCTCTAACATCCAAAACATTTATTTTGTAATCAAATTTTCCGTTTATTTCAACTAATTGAACAAAAGAAACAACTTCCTTCTTATTAGTAAGAGCCTCGACAAGTCTTGCATCTGCCTTTTCGGTAGTAACAGGTTTTTCTAAAGAATCAAATAAGTTATTGCCATCAATATAGATAAGTTTATAATACCCTATATCATGCATTCCATCTAAATATTTACCTATAATTCCATAACCTGTTTGATGAGAACCAGAAACTTGCGCTATAACATCATGAACATCGCTTAAAATTTCTCTATACTCTCTAGATTTTGGATCTAAATTATTTGCTTGATTTACCCATTCTGGAATTTTAAATTCTTCAACCGAAACACCAGTTTCAGAAGTTTTATCTTTCAATTTAAAACTATCAAGTAATGCCATAGACATTCCTACTTTTTTTAATCTAGATTCCTTTTCTTCTATCATAACTTGTTGTAGTACTTCCATTTCAGCACTTGGTTTACCCCCATTATTATCATAGTCTCTAATAGAAGATGTGTTCGTTTTTACACCATTTCCAATATATAAAACATCACACAAACCAGTTTGAAGGAATGTCTCAGTCTTTACACGTTGTAATTTCATCAAAGAATCTTTATCTTGGAAACGACTCAAAACATAGTCTGGGTATTCATTCATTTTAGATATAGGAAGGCCTTGTTGACTACGCAAATAAATATGTAACGCAAGAGCCTCCTCTTCTGTTTCAATATTTTCATTTGGATCGAAATTTGCAGCAAAATCAAACCATTCGTCTAAATATTCAAATATTTTTTCTCTATCATCTGTTAAAAATGCCTCTATAATTTTTGAAACTTCTTCTTCAAATTCTTCATCAGATAATGCTTCCCCTGATTTATTAATTACATTTTTATATCTCATAAACAATGCTAAATCGGCTAAATCTCTTGAATCTACTCCATTCTTAGAGATTTTATCTTCAGCATTTGGATAATTCTTTTTTAATGCATCATAGATTTCATTAGTTTTATCACATTCTCTCATAGCCTGTAATAAGGCTTCTTTATTAATAAATTTTACTAGCTTCATTATTTTTCTCCTTCACTAAAGTTTTTTCATCTATTTATTATACTACATTATTTAATATTTATATTAAACTTTGCTTAATTTATTCAAATATTTTTCTTATTTTTTCAGATGTTTCTATAGAAATATTAGTTCTTGATTGAGGCCCTGTTATAATAAAAGCATGGCCTCTTTCATTGTTTACTATTTGATCTTGCTCAACTGTATTTATTTTTCCTGCCTTTTCATAAAGCGTACATAAATCGTCCATATCATTTGGTGATAATGAGAAAATAAATGAATATTGACATGCATTAATTATTGCAGTAGATTTTCTAATTATATCTTGACTGCCTACAAAATCTTTTATATTTTGTGTAATTACAATTTGCATACCATTATACTTTCTTATACGTTTTGCAAGTTGGAACATAAAATCTAAGGCTACTGGATATTTTGGATCAATAAATACGTGTGCCTCATCAATTGCAACAACTATCTTTCTATTAGTTCCATATTTTAAATTGAAATCTCTATTTTTTATTACTTCATTATCTAGCCATCTTAAAACAAGCAACATTTGAGCATTTGCTATTGCTTGATTATGGTTAGACAAAAGTGAACGGAAATTAAATACGGTAAAGTTTTCTTTTATAGATAATGAAGACTTACCATTCCAAAGCATAGAGTCTCTTCCATCTCCACTAAACTTTGCTATGAAATTCTTTAAAACTCGCAAGTTTTCCACATCATAATTTATAGTAACTGTTTCAAGCCTCTCGCAAATCAAGTTATATAAATCGTCAAATATCGGATAATCTTCAGGTTTTAATGTAGATAAATCAGTTCTTGGGGTGATACCTTTTTTCTTATAAACATCTACTATAAGATTATTTAAATATTCTAACGATTGTGAATCTATACCAGATAATATTTCCCTAAAGAATTGCTCTAAGAATTGTAAATGTACACTAAAGTTATTTGCACCTTCAGCGCTTTCATCTGATTCAAGAGATGTTATTATATGGAATGGATTTATTCTTCCCTCAAGAGCAGTACCTACATCAATAACCTTACCACCTAAGTTCTTTGCTAAAACTCCATATTCATCCTCTGGATCTAGTATGAATATTTTACTATTTTCAACAGCAAGTTGTGCAAGCATAGTTTTTGTTGCAAAAGATTTACCCGAACCGGTCCTTCCCATAACAACCATATTAGAGTTTACTCTTTCTTTATCTCTCTTAAAGAAGTCTACAATAACAGGATAGCCCTTACTCTCTCCTAATAATATTCCATCTTCATCCATAACTGACGACAACACAAATGGGAAACATGCAGCAACTGATGATGAATGAATAGCTCTTGCGTTTTCTGGAAGAGCATCATAGGCAGATAGATTCGACGATATAACCGCTTGATATTGTTTACAGAAATTGTCAGATATTTCAAAGCCTTCTTCTGATGTAATTCTACGAATACGCTTTTTTACATTCTTGCTCGAATCCCCGTGAGAATATACAGTAAAATGTAGTGTAACTTTAAACAAAGTTTCATTGTCATTTTGAAGCATTTGTAATAAGTTTACTAAAGTCTTTATGTGTGTTTGTTTATCTATAATAGAACTTGCCTTATATGATTGTTCACTTTGACTCATTAACTCTTGAAGTGATCTATCTATCATTCTAACAGCTTTATGTTTCTCATATGGTTCCATGTTCATAACAACTTTTACATTATCCATATTAAAAATTCTGTATCCCCAAGCATTTAAAACAAACACCGGATAATTTATAACCGTATAGTTATAAGTTTCTACTCCATCAATAAACGTTTTGGATGTTGAAAACTGGATATCTTTTGGCATTACCCATTTTAAAGCCTCATCCTTAGAAAGCAAATCTATATCTTTTTCTTCAAAATCATTTGAAAATTGATATTTTAAGAAAATTAATAATTCTTTTTCTTTTAAAACATGTGAAATCATACCATTATCTTCAAAGGTAACAACGGCATTATTTAACACTTCGTTTATAACCCCTTTATCTTGGTCATAAACTACTAAATAATAAAATGGTCTATAAATTTTATTTTTATCATTTAAACTTTTATAAATTCTAATTCTGTCATCTATAATTTTATTTCTAGATTCTAATTCCTCTTCGGTTATTGCACCTGCTTTAAATATTTTATCTAAAGTTTTTCTTTTTTCCTCTTCTAATTTTATATATGTGGTAAAATCTAGTTTTCTATCAATTTTAACTAAACTAGCTCTTGTTTTACCAGAGATACTTCTAATAATTTTACCAAAACCCTTATCTATTATTTGATCTTGTCTAAAACCTGATAATAATCTAAATTCTCTTGGGTCAATTTCTAGTACACCTGCATAATAATCGTTATATACTATAAAATCATCTTTTACATCTTTAAAAGCTATAAAGTTAGAAATATCTGTTGATGCCTTTTTATAATCTGCTGAATATTTTTTAACGGAAAATAAATATTTAACAAAATGAATAAAGAACATATAAAATCTACCACCGTTATAAGGCAAGAAAAGTGACACAAATATACAAAGTACTACCACCATCAAAATATATTTTACAATTCCTATATTAGATAAAAACAGTAATACTTCTAGCATTACACCAACAAGTGCAATGACTATATCTACTATGGATATATTTTTAAAAAATTCAACCTTTACCTTTGCTGTTTTTGGTATTATTCTCATACTTATTTCCCTTTATTTTAACTATTATTGTTATTATTAATGTTATTTTCGTTATTATTGTTATTTGACATAGCATTAATTATAGAGTTTTCTCTATTTTGATTAGTGTTGTTATTATTTATATTATTATTAGCATTATTATTGCCATTGTTATTATTATTTTCATTATCATTTCTAATCAAATTGCCTATATTATTGTTGTTTTCACCTTGCTGAACTTCGTTATGGTTTGCATTATCCTCATTTTGATTATTACCATCATTTATTGCATTACCATTTCCATTCGCTCCGTTACCATTACCGCTACCAAACAAACTTTTCCCTATACGATCCTCTATTCCTCTATTAACTGCATTCCCTATTCTATCTGTAGCCCAAGAAGCAGGTTTTGTAACAACGCCAGCAACTGTCTTTAGACCGCCCATTAAAGCTCCGCCTAAAGCATTTCCTGCAAATGCATTATCTCTAAGTTCATTGCTTCCTCCACCACTTGTTACAAGATTACCAACTAAAGCCATAGCTTTTTTCATAGTTAATGAACCGCCTATTATAAACAAAATTTTGCATAAATAGTTCAAAAAGTTTGAAGGGAAAAATTGCATTGAAGACTTCATAACAAGCAATACTATTAGACAATAAATATTTACAGCTAAAATTGTACCAAAACCTACGAAGTATTTTGTAAGCATTTGCTCACGCCATAATTTAAAATGTGAACCATCATCAATAACAGATGTCGCAATTGAGAAAGGTGAAACTATATATAAAATTACAATTGAAATAGCTCTATCTACAAATACAAGTAAAGCCCAAGCAATATTCCATAATATTACAGCACCTGCAACCCATGATGCAAAGAAGTCATATTGTTCAATATCCATATATGCCTTAACAACATCCGTATTTAGATAATCTAGAGTACCATCTAAAAACTTGGCTGCATCATCTGGATTATACCATGCGCTATCTGCAAAAGCTGTAAATAAGAAATTTCCAACACTAGAACCATCACTAATTGTTGCTTTATATAAAGCTTGCATAAACACATTAGCGACCCACGTACCAATAAGCATAATAGCTGGAATAAACAAAAATATCATAAGGCTTTTAAAAGCTTTTACGCATACCTGTGCAGGAGTCATATCTGGTTTTTCTTTTGCAACAGCTCTAATAATTGCAATTACAGTAAAAAATACCAAGACCACTAGGCCTAAAACTGCTGCAACCATAAATGCATTTTGTATCTCTTTACTCTTTAGTAAATAAGTAAGAAAGTCGGTTGCTTCTCCATCTACAGTTATATCATCTATTCCACACAATTTGTTTGCGCACGCCATAAGCCCATCTATTATACGTAGAATAGACTTAGTTAAACTAAATAGAAAATCCCAAAACCAGTCAAACATAATTATTATCCTTCTTTATCAACATAAATAAGCATTGCAGTAAAACATATTTTTGCTTTCTCTAAAGCCTCATCTAAACTTTCTGTTTTGTTGTAAAAAACACAGTTATTTTGTATTTGAAATAGCAAGCAAGTATTTTCATTTAAAGTAAAACTCGATTGTCTATTTCCGCCAATATTCCAGTTTTTTATTGTAAATGATTCCCAAACATTTGCTTTCAAAGTTATATTAATAGTAGCAATTGCGTTATCCTTTACAGGTTCATCAAAGTCTTTTAATTTTTGCTTTTCCTCTCCCATATCAGGATCCGTATACGTTTCATAATCTTCTTCTGGATTTCCCGTAGCAATTTTACTTGGGATATCAAGAAGATTATAGACACATATGCTTAAATTAACATCTGACTCCGAACGCAAATATATAGCAAACTCCTTTATATTAACTGTTTGGCCAGCAAATACTGCCATATACTTATATGCGTTACTCTCCGTTGGACATACAAAGTCTTTTTTTTGAAAATTATTAATTGCATTATCATCTGAAAGATCTGTTATAGACATACTTTTTACTATTAAGTCATTTCTAACAAACTTAACACTAGAAAATTTGTCACTATAATCTTTTTCATCAGCTACATTTCCTAAATTAGGAAAGCAACCTACTAAAAAAACACAAATAACAATTAAACTAATACTTAAAAATATATTTTTATTTTTAAGCACCAACATATGTAGGCCACCATTTTTCAAATACTGATAGTCCAACTTGTAGCATTGCAAGCAATACGAAAATTAATACGAAACCAATTATAGCATTCTTTAGAGCTTTCTTTGTTTTATCATGCTCTTGTGGTTCATCTGCTCTGGCATACTTAACCCCTAAGAAAATACAGTAAATTGCACCAATTGAACCAACAACTGCCAATAATACTGGTACTAATGTGTCGCATATGTCAAGAATTGGCTTAACAATTTTTTCTAAATCGCCTTGAGACATTGCTGCTGCTAAAATATTGTAAAACATCTTTTCTTCCTCCTATAAAATGTTTTTTTATTTTTTATTTTTATTCTATTCTCGAGCGTTTACGGAATAAAAGCCCTAAGAATAACCCTATAACTACTGCAACTATACATATTATTATTAAAACACTAGTTGCAACATTTGCCGTATATACTCTAGTAAATTCAACTTCAGATACACCACCTGCTTCGTTTACAACTACAATTCTGTAATTTCCTTTTTCCGTAATTGTAGGCACATCTGAAACTGTTACTGCATTGATTGTATTTATTAATGTTCCATCTTTATAAATATATATTGTATCACCAGACTTGTAACCTGATATTGTTACATTAGATTTTGTTGTTTCGCCAGCATTTACTCCATCTAATACAATATTAGGAACTGACTTATCTATGGTTAGTGTAAAATTAAATGTTTGACCAGTAATAGAAGATAACATAACCACGCTGTATTCACCACTTTCTTCAAATAGAATATGTGAATTATTTTCCAAATCTTCCACTGCTTCAATCCAATCTACTTTACCACTACCAGCATCATATGTAATTTCTGTTATTTTAAAACCATATGGTGTTGTATAATCAAATTGATTTATTGAATGACTCATTATATAGAAACAGAAATAATCTTTATTTCCAATTTCATCTTGGACTACTATTTCCCATTTACCACTTCCAGTAAATATTGTTGAATCATAATTTTCAACTTCTTCTCCATTGTGATAAGCTGAAACTATCTCCACTATATCATTATTTAGTGATGTAAAGTAAACTGTTGATTTATTTGTTACTTCACCACTTACTAGTTTGTTATTTACATTTTCTACATATACACAAAAATCAGCTATACTGTCTTTCTTAACAGAATAGTTAGTAGTATTACCTGCTTTATCGCTGATAGTAATTATATAATTTCCATCTCTAGAATATTTTTCTCCACTATTATATTGTCCTAAACTTTCTCCGTTCAAAGAAATTACCGCTGTATACATTTGATCAAAAGTAAGAAATACAGGACTACTTGTAACACCATCTTTTATATTCATTTCACTATCATTAACTTCAATTGTTGTACGATATAGCACACATGTAAGTTTATATTCAAAACCATATTCATCAATATATTCTACCTTGTATTCAAATCTACCGCTATTTGCATCGCTAGGGAACTCTAAAGTAAATGGAATATCTTTAGTTTCACCATTTACTTTAAACTCATACTTTGAAGCTACACAAGAAAAGTCTATTGTCTTATTGCTATAAATCATATCTATATTTTCATCTAAAGAATAATAATCTCTTTGCATACTACGTGTTAATCTAGATATTGATAAAGGAGATGTTGACATATAATTTACAATATATGTGGTTTTATTTCCATACAAATCTCTAAACTCCACTTCATACTTACCATCTCCAGAGTTTCCTATTAACAAATCTTTAAACTCAACCTTACTTTCAGATAGATTATCATAAACTATTGTACTAATCTCATTAATAGAAACTGCTACATATTTTACATCTTTTTCTAGCAATGTTTTATTGAATGCAATTTTTGTGTTTGTATAACCTTCTAAAACTCTTAAAGCTTTGTCATTAAATCCACTTAACCAATCTTTATCATATTTTAAGTTTGATTTATTTATGTGAGCGTATTTTGTTATACTATTGCCATAATCGTCATTTATTACAATTATATAATTTCCTTCAGAATTAATAGTTAACGAAACATTATCTTCTCCATACTCTACATTTGGACTATAAGACTCTCCATCCTTTGTAATAGAGAAAGTTGCATTTTTGAATATATTTAAAGTTATAGAATAATTTGAATAAAAATCTTTTGTATAGCTTGGAGAATATGAAATCTTTTTATTATCTAAATACTC
>CAVAVP010000033.1:0-27050 GCA_963592135.1 bacterium | reverse complement strand
CATTCTCATAATCTTTTTTGTAAACTGCCTTATTTATTATTTCTTTCAATAACGAATTATATCATTTTAATATATCAAATCTTAAGTTAAAATCAAATTCATATGTTTATAGTTCTCTTTTTGATATATACAAATAAATTCTATAAAAAAAATTGCTAACGATGCTCATCATTAGCAATTTTTCATTTTAATTCTGTTTATATTTTTAGCCTAAAGTTGCAGCTATAACTGCTTTAATTGTATGCATTCTATTCTCGGCTTCATCAAAAACAATAGACGCATCAGATTCAAAGACTTCATCAGTTACCTCCATAGCCTCTAAGCCAAACTTTTCATAAATTTCTCTTCCTACTTGAGTTTTTAAATCATGGAAAGCTGGCAAACAATGCATAAATTTACATTGACTTCCCGCATTATCCATAATAACTTTATTAACTTGGTAAGGAAGTAAATCTTCAATTCTTTCTTTCCAAACTTCATCAGGCTCACCCATAGAAACCCAAACATCAGTATAAATAACATCAGCACCTTTTGTCGCTACAATTGGATCTGAGTTAAATTCTAGTACCGCACCAGTTTCTTTTGCTATTTCAATACATTGATTTATAAGTTCTTTATTTGGGAAATATTTTTCAGGAGAACAAGCTACAAAATGCATTCCCATTTTAGCAGCACCAACCATAAGAGAGTTTCCCATGTTATATCTAGCATCACCCATGTAAACAAGTTTTATTCCCTTTAATTTTCCAAATTTTTCTTTTATTGTTAAAAAATCTGCAAGTATTTGCGTTGGATGAAATTCATTTGTTAATCCATTCCATACAGGAACGCCAGAATATCTAGCAAGAGATTCAACTATTTCTTGTCCATATCCTCTATACTCAATACCATCAAACATTCTACCTAATACTCTTGCAGTATCTTCAATACTTTCTTTCTTACCTATTTGAGAAGATTTAGGATCTAGATAAACAGGATGAATTCCTAAATCAAAAGCTGCAACTTCAAAAGAACAGCGCGTTCTTGTAGATGTTTTTTCAAATATAAGAGCAATGTTTTTACCTTCACATATTTTATGAGTTACACCTTTTTGTTTTTTATATTTTAAATCTGCAGCAAGTTCGATTAATCCTTCAATCTCTTCAGGAGTAAAATCCAATAATTTTAAAAAACTTTTTCCTTTTAAATCCATGTTAACCTTCCTTTACAACTTCAATTATTGTATTTATTGCTTTTTGTAAATCTTCCATCTTTATATTTAATGCAGGAAGCAATCTTACTCTATCTTTAGCTGTTAAACAAATAACACCTTTTTCCATACATTTAAGAACAACTTCTTTTGCAGGCATTTTTGTTTTAATTCCTATCATTAAACCCATACCAGATACACTTTCTATTCCATCAACCTTCTTTAAAGAATCAAAAATATACTTTGATTTTTCATTAACCTCAGTTAATAATTTATCGTCAATTCTAGAAAGAATAGATAAAGCTCCCGCACATGCTATTGGATTACCACCAAATGTAGAACCATGATCTCCTGCTTTTAGCACATTTTGAACTTTTTCATTCATTAAACATGCACCAATAGGAAGTCCACCGCCTAGACCTTTTGCTGTTGATACAATATCTGGTTGAACGTTAAAGTTTTGATAAGCATATAACTTTCCTGTTCTTCCATTACCTGTTTGAACTTCATCAACAATCATTAATATATCTTTTTCATTACAGATTTTATAAACACCTTCAACAAAATCACTATTAAGTGGAAGTACTCCTCCCTCTCCTTGAACACATTCAATCATAATGCCTGCAATTTTATTGTTTTCTACTAATTCTTTTAAACTATCTATATTATTTGCTTCAGCATATAAGAAGCCTTCAGTTAATGGCTTAAATGACTTATGAAAAACATCTTGGCCAGTCGCAGCAAGTGTTGTTATAGTTCTTCCATGAAAACTATTTTTAAGTGTTATTATCTTATAGTAATCTTCACCTTTTTTATCTTGAGCATACTTTCTTGCAACCTTTATAGCGCATTCGTTAGCTTCTGCTCCTGAGTTTCCAAAGAACACTTTTTTCATTCCTGTTTTTTCACATAAAAGTTTTGCAAGTTTAGCACAAGGTTCTGAGTAATAAAGATTAGAAGTATGTTGTACGCAATTTAATTGATTAATTACAGCTTCTTTCCATTTTTCATCATTTATTCCAAAAATAGTAACTCCTATTCCTGAACCTAAATCAATGTATTCTTTTCCATTAAAATCTTTTAAAATAGAACCTTTTCCTTCTTTAATTTCTATTGGAAAACGATTATAGGTATTTGCTACAAACAAATTATCTATTGCTTGAATATCATTCATTTTACTCACCCTTTACCATAGAACCAGCACCTTCATTTGTTAGAAGCTCTAACAAAATTGAATGCGGAACACGACCATCCATTATAACTACTTTTTTAACGCCATGCTTTATTGCATCAACGCAACATTCAACCTTTGGAATCATTCCACCTTGAATTACACCTGTTTCTATTAAGTTACGTGCCTTTCCTACTGTAATTTCCTTAATTAGAGTTGATGGATCATTTTTATCTTTTAAAATTCCAGCAACATCAGTCATCATAATTAAACGTTCAGAATTTAACGCACCAGCGATTCTAGCAGCGGCTGTATCACCATTTATATTGTAGGTATTTCCTTCTTTATCACATGCAATTGTAGAAATTACTGGAATATAACCTTTCTCAAGTAAGTCTTCAACAGGCTTTATGTTTATATTAGTAATTGAGCCTACATAGCCTAAAGATTCGTCTTTCATTTTAGCTTCGATTAATCTTCCATCCAAACCTGAAATTCCCATGGCTTTACCGCCCTTAACTTCAATAAAATTAACTAAAGATTTATTTACCTTACCAGCAAGAACCATTTGAACAATATCTACAGTTTCTTTATCTGTAACTCTAAGACCATTAACAAATTCTGTTTTTTTACCAAGTTTAGCCATTAATTCAGATATTTCAGGGCCACCACCATGAACTAGTACAACTTTAACCCCAATTAAATTTAAAAGAACGATATCTTCCATAACTTGTTCTTTTAATTCTTCATTAATCATTGCGTTTCCGCCATATTTAACTACTACAATTTTTCCATTATATTTTTGAATATAAGGTAGTGCTTGTGTTAAGACAACGGCTCTTTCTGCATTAGTAAAATTATTATTCATATATCCTCACTTTTATGTACGATAATCTCCATTGATTTTTACATAATCATATGTTAAATCACATCCCCATGCTGTTGATGAGAATGTACCATCATTTAAATTAACTAATATTTCTATTTCTTTCTCAAGTAAAATCTCTTTTGCTTTTTCCTCAGAAAATTCTACTCCAGCTCCATTTTTACAAACTATGATATTTCCTTTATTAGACTTAAACTCAACATCAATTTTATTAACATCTACATCAGCTCCTGAATAACCAATTGCGCATAAAACTCTTCCCCAGTTTGCATCAGCCCCAAACATAGCAGCCTTTAAAAGTGATGAGCAAATTACGCTTTTAGCAACTATTTTTGCGTTTTTTAAATCTTTAGCATTTGACACTTTACATTCAAGAAGTTTAGTAGCACCTTCACCATCACCTGCAATTAATCTACATAAAGAAACAGTAACTGAGTTTAATGCTTTCATAAACTCTGTAAATGCAACACCTTCCTCTACTATTTCTTTATTTCCAGCCATACCATTAGCAAGAACTGTAACCATATCATTGGTTGATGTATCTCCATCAACGGATACCATATTAAATGTATCTTTAATATCTGAAGATAGGGCTTTTTGAAGCATCTTTGCAGAGATTGCACAGTCTGTTGTTATGAACACAAGCATTGTAGCCATATTTGGATGAATCATACCAGAGCCCTTAGCAATACCACCAATGTGACAAACTTTTCCATCTACTTCAAACTCTACAGCCACTTCTTTCTTTATAGTATCTGTGGTCATAATAGCTTCAGCAGCATCTGAACCTTTATTTGTAGAGAGTCCTTTAACAAGTGCGGGAATCCCTTCCTTTATTGGAGTAATATCTAAAGGTTGACCAATAACTCCAGTTGAGGCGACTACTACATCACTTGCCTTTATATTTAATTCTTTTGCAAGATATTCACATCCAAGTTTTGCAATTTCAATACCATTTGCGTTACAAGTATTTGCGTTTCCACTATTACAAATAACTGCTTGAGCATAGCCATTGCTTATATTTTCTTTTGTAACTAAAAGTGGTGCACCTTTTACAAGATTTGTAGTATAAGTTGCTGCACATGTTGCTTTAACTTCACTATAAATACAAGCTAAATCTTTTTTTGAATGGTTTTTTCTAATACCACAATGAATGCCATTAGCTTTAAAACCTTTTGCTGCACAAACGCCACCTAAAATAAATTTCATACTCTCTCCTATACATTTAATCCTGTTTCTTCATCTAACCCTAAAACAATATTCATATTTTGAATAGCAGCCCCTGAGGCTCCCTTGCCTAGGTTATCAAATCTTGAAACAAGCAATATTCTCTCTTCATTTCCATATACAGATATTTGCATATCATCACGATTCGCAAATATATTAGCACTAATAAATCCATTTTCCGAACAATTTTCATCAAAATGGACTATCTTAGTATTATATTTTTTCTTATATATATTTTTAATGTCTTCAATTGTGCCATTTAAATCTTTTTTAAACACTGGAACAGTTACTTCCATACCTTGAGGGAAATTAGCAACAACTGGCATAAATATAGGCAAGTTATTTATATTTGACATAACTTTCATCTCAGGTAAATGTTTATGAACTTGTGTTAATCCATATTGTCTTGGAGCAAGATAATCACTTGGCATATTATTTTCATATTGCTCTATCATTTTCTTTCCACCACCAGTATAACCAGTTAATGAAAAACAAGTTAGATTTGCATCATTATTTAATAGGCCTTCTTCAACAAGAGGATTTACAAGAGATATAAATCCAGATGCATGACAACCAGGATTTGCTATCTTTTTTGAAACTTTAATCTTTTCACGCAAATTAGATATTTCGGCAAAACCATAAGTCCACATAGGATCTACTCTATGAGCTGTTGATGTATCTATAATTACTGTATGATTATTTTCAAGAAGCGCAGCTGACTCTATTGCGGCCTGATCTGGAAGGCATAAAAATGTAATATCCGAAGAGTTTATAGCTTCTTTTCTAGAATTTATATCTTTTCTTTTCTCCTCAGATAATTTTATTAATTCAATATCACTACGAACAGATAATCTATCTACTATTTTTAATCCTGTAGTTCCCGCTGATCCATCAATAAAAACTTTTACCATTTTTTCACCTTTATACATTATATGAATAAAAAATTGCATAAAATAACACTTATTACACCTACATTATAATAAAAGAGATCTTAGTAATCAATTAAATGTATATAAAATGAATAAAAAAGTATAAATATACATAAACTTGCATAAAAAAAGCAAGATGGTCTATAAGCCGAGTTCTGTATTAGATGATCATCTGTCTAGACATATTGTTACCAATATGTTCAAGCGATTAAGAGACTAGCAGGCGGCTTTAACGTCTCATTCTTGCACCATGTGGGGTTTACAGGGCTCCCCATGTCACCACAGGGACGGTGAGCTCTTACCTCGCCTTTCCATCCTTACCATTGCTGGCGGTTTATTTCTGTTGCACTTTCCTTCAAGTCACCTTGACTGGCCGTTAACCAGCACAATGCCATGCGGTGCTCGGACTTTCCTCATTCCAAAATGGACTGCGATCATCTGGCCATCTTGCTTTTATATATTACTAGTTTATTAGTAAAATTGTCAAAAACATTAAATGTTGTAAAAAATTTTTAAATTTTTATTTTTTAATATAAAGCGCTGGAACTATTCCCATATATGTAGATTCTGAGATATGTGTAATACTTGATGCAATACCATTTGAATCAACTTTCATCACATGAAGAGCATCATCTCCAGCACTTCTTAAATACCACATTGAGTTTTTAGTCATTGTATCATTATATGAATAGCAATATGCATATGCACCACTACATAGCGCATAATCAGTAACTTGCTTTATTCTTCTTTGTGGATTTTCTTCTGTAAAACCATATGTGTTATTTGTAGCTTCATCTAAAGATAAAATAAATACTTTATCTTTTGTATCTTGTTGTAATTTCGAATAAATAGTATTGCCCTGGTGATTATTTAAAGATGTTGTTTGTATAATGTTTTGTTGCTTTTCATTAAAAGCAACTGAATAAAAGTTATTTTGAAGATATAATCTAACTAAAGATACACTATATTCATTTGCAAATGTGCCATGAGCATCTTTTGTATCTAAATCTAAATTACCATCAGAATCTTTATAGTAATATTCTTTATCATGAACTCCATAATTTGTCTGAAATACTGATGCCTTTAAAACCATGTTAGATAGTAAAAAATATGAATCGTCGCTTGTCTTTAATATATCCCATACAATAGGCTCAACTAAAAAAGCATATTCTTTATTATTTTCTACCTTTTTACCATTCCAAAAACTGCTATTTAATTCATCATTAAGATTAGATGTCAAAATTGCATATTCTTTATCTTGATATGTGTAATACCCTGTCTTTTTATCTTTTGTCCCACTTTTTATTAAACTTACATCAATATCTGAAACAGTTTGAGGAAACTTTCCAAATTTAATTTGACTGCTCGAGCCTTCTACAAATTCAAATATTGCTTCCTCTTCAATTTTATCAGTGTCTTTATTTTTACATGACATAAAACATGAACATGTAAAAACAATAATTAATAGTATTAATAAAAAATTGATGGATTTTTTCATTATTTTTTCTCTTTAACTAGATCTTTAATTTCACTAAGCCAGCTATTTATATCTTTAAATTCCCTATAAACAGCAGCAAATCTTATGTATGCTACATCATCTAAGTTTTTTAATCCTTCCATAACATATTCACCAATAACTGATGATTTTATTTCTTGTTCGAGCGAATTTGCTAATTTCTTTTCAATATTGTCAACTAGCTTATCTATCTTTTCAATAGGAACTGGTCTTTTTGCACAAGCGTTTAAAATACCAGCCTTTAATTTATTTCTTGAATAAGGTTGTCTATCTCCATTTTTCTTTACAACAATAATAGGAGCAATTTCAATTGTTTCATAAGTTGTAAATCTTTTACCACAATTGACACATTCCCTTCTTCTTCTTATAGACGTTCCGTCTTCATTAACACGACTATCTATAACTTTACTTTCTAAACAACCACATACACTACATTTCATTGTTTATTCCCTCTCCCATAATTTCCAAAATGGCTTTTTCTTTTTATTTTCTTCCTTTTTTTGTTCAGGCTTTTTATTTTCTACTTTGTTATCTTTATTTTCTTTCTTTAAATTTCTACCTTCTGATGCTTCTAGTCTTTCAAAATAATCATCAAGATTTTCAACATTTGGTATTGTTACTCTATATTTTTTAGGTAATGCCTTAAATCTATTAAATAGTTTAACATACATTTCTCTATTTAATTCTTTCTTAGGAAGAAGTGCAAAATACTCTTCTAATTGTTTAGCATCTGCTTTATATTTTCTATCGTAAGCACGCATTAAAATATCTGTAAAATCTTTTACATATTTTTTATACTCATCCTCAAGTTCTTGATAGGCTTTTTCGACATGTATTAAATCTTCCCTATTTGGCACATCCATATTATCTAGTTCGGTTAATTTTTGTTGGACTTTTTGAACGCCAGTCATTTTCATTTTATTTGAAGCATTTACAACAACCTTTTTATAATCTCCTGCTAAATCTTTTTCATCATCAGAAAGTTTATTATATTCTTCCTCTATATTTAGTAAATCGTCATAATTTGGATAATCTTTATTGCTTATAAGATTTAATCTAGAGTTAAAATTATCTATCTTATTTTTTCTAATTTTGGCTTTAGCATTTAAAATTGTTTGTTTTAAATCTACAACCGCATTTTTTGCATCTCTTGGAAGTGATTCAAATACATTTTTTATTTTGTATATATCTTCATCCATTGGATGAGGATTATCATCAAGTTCTCTTAAAAGTTCATTTACTTTATTTGCCATACTTTGGATATATTCAGTTCGTTTGTTATCTATATCCATAACAAAACTCTCAGAGTTTGCAAGAATTGCATATTTCTTAAGCAGTTTATAGTTTAGACTTTCTTTGTAGTTATCATGCATTACAAGCTCAGATACGCTTTGTGCTCTAAAATCTATAAGAAGTCTATAGTACCAAGCCATGTAGTTTTCAGCATCTCTTAATTGTACATTATGAACATTTTCTAAAGCATCATCAAAACTGCCTAAATCTTCAACCTCTACTTTAACAAGTTTTAATAAAGATTGAATTTGAGGAACTTTAGAACATGCTTCGATTCTTTTTGATTCATCAAGGATATCTATTTTTGCTTTTTTCTCCTCATTTTCAGTAACATCAATCCTTCCTTCTTTTAGTTTTTCAAAATCTGAAGTTAACTTTTGAATTCTTGCTCTATTTTCCTCTATTTCTCTTTGTTGAGCAGCATCAATATTTTTTGGTGTTATTATGGAGTCTAATTCTTTTTCAATATCCTTTAAAAGTGAGATTCCATATTTAAGTCCTTGCATATTACGAAGTTCTATTGGTAAGTCATCTGGAGAGAAATTATCTGTAAATATAGGAATGATACATTTGTCTCCAACTTTCTTTTGAACTTTTAATTCTAAAAATCTTCTCCACTCGTTTTGCATCCAATGGCTTTCAACAAATTCTTTTTTTGAACAAATTAAAAGCATTATTTTAGCTGAATATAGTCCAAAATAAATATTTGGCTCATATTCTCTAACTTTGATGCCTCTTAAAGATTTTTCGCTAAAGAATGTCTTATACTTTAGTGATATATCATTATATATCTCACAAGCTAAGTCATAATCTTTTGTAACTATATCAGAATTACTTAATTCAGTCTTTTTAAAACATATGAAAACATCGTATGGTTTTGTTGTATTTTTAATAAGAACAGCTTTTTCTCTTGCATTTTCTATAATATTTAATCTCTCCATAAAATCTGGTAATTTTTCAGGAGAAGTCTTCTTTAAATAGCTCATGAATCTTTTGTATGCATTTGATTCATCAATTGGTTTTTCATTTACATTATAAAATGATGGGAATAATTGACCATTATTATCCATTTCAAGCATTACTTGTTGATCACAAAGTAGTAATCCCCAATAAACTGCAGTTAAATCCTCGTCTGGATATTTTGCTAAAATTTGATCATACATAGATTTAGCTTTAGCAAAATCAGCAAATTGTCTTTGGCTATTTGCTATTCTTAAATCTATAAACATTTGGCTATCTGCTTGTTTTTTTGTATAAGAATTTCCGCATGATTCACAAACATATAAATCACCATCTATTCTAAAGTGTGTACTAAAACAAACCGGACATTGAAATGCTTCTAGTTTCATCTTTTCTCCTATTTAACTATATATTCTTGCATAGGTTTCTTCCTATACTCTACATCCATAATCATTAATTGTTTCTTAATTATTCCTCTCATTTCTACAGCAGGATCTAAACAGTATTTTTTAAATAATTCTTTATCTACATCCTCTTTATTCTTCCAATGTGGGAATAAAAGTTTCATATAAGCTGTTGCTATTCTCTTTACGGCTTTTGTATCTCTTGTGTCCGCATTCTTTGGAGTTTCTATAAGCTCATCTACTAATGCCTTTTCTATTACATCTTCTCTAAGTTCATGCATTATTTCTGAAAAATATTCAGTATTTAAAGCCCAGCCTTCTACTTTCATGCTTTCATTCATTCTTGGTACATCCCAGCCTTTTATAAAGCCATGGAATCTATCTATAAGTGCTGAATCAGTAAATAGAGATGGCAATTCATCAAACATACTGTCTTCAACATTCATTTTTTCTTGTTTAATATTTCCAAGAACTATAAGACCTGCTTTTCCGGAGCCTGCTTTAGTTCCAACATTATATGTTCCAGACTCTAAGTAACCCTTTAGTGCCCCTTGCATTTCGGCAATATCTGTAAACTTAATTGTAGATATCTCATCAAGCGCTACATAATCAAAAAAGCTAACTAATCCTTCTTGTTTTTTAGACATATCGTAAAATAGTTTTGCTCTTGTAACAACACCACCTGATACAAGCCAACCTTTTTTACTTATTTGTGAGAATATATAACTCTTTCCAGTTCCTTTTGGAGCAAGTTCCATAAGATTCAATCTTTCTTCAACAAATGGAAGCAATCTTGTAAGCATGGTAAGTTTTTCTTTTTCTGTTGAAAAACCGTCTGCATTATAGTCTATTGCACCTAAAAGAACATTTATCCATTCATCAATATTAAAGGCTTCTCTTGCTTTTTTATAAAAGTCTAAGTCAACCTTATATGGTCTAAAATCTTTAAAACCTACAAGAGCAATTTTACCTTCTTTTCTTGATTGACTTACTTGAATTACCTTATATTCTAAATCTAGTATTCCCCAAAACTCTCCATCTGTTACAAGTAGTTCTTTTTTATATTTATCCCAAATTGCATCAGATATATAAGTTTCTGAAAATCCTATACCAAAATCTGGTAAAGCGAATGTTACTTTTGATGTTCTTATATCAACATTAATAATAATCTTTGCAAGGATTCTTACCCTTTCACCACTTATCATTTTATCTAAAAGTGCATTCCATTCATCTTTTCTTGGAATTATGTCTTTTATTTTAGATAAAACAAAGTTTACATTTACATTACCATCTTTATCTGCATATTTTTTAAAAAACCAATCTCTTATAAATGCAGGTAAATTTAATGATGCAAAAACACCTTGTAAAGATGACTTTTTTACAATCATTCCATCAAAATTTTCTTTTAGTTTTTCTTCTACTGCCATGTAATTTCTCCTACAAACCTAAGTCTTCTTCCTCTAGGCCTTTTATGAATTTAATTTTTCCTTTAAATATCACATCATTCGAAGAGATTATCATTTCGTACTCACCAGGTTCTTGAATTTCAAGTGGATCTGTAATCCAAGAATTAAATTTTTTAGTACAAACATAATTTGCACCATCAATATTTACATAAAGCCTCTCGTAATCTTTATTTATTAAGAATTCAATTTGTGGTTTTTCATTTGTTTGTAACTTTATAACATCACTAGCTAAAGATACTTGAACTTCTCCCTCGTCTTTCTCTTTGCTCTTAAAAAAATTTTCTTCTTTTATTTCTTCTATCTCGTCAAGCTCTTTATTTGTATTTTCAACTCTTTTATTTGAAATACCTGCATAAGCTTCAAATTTAGCAACATCAGACCTTTTAACAGTTGGTGGCACCTTCTTTATAGCTTCAATGAAATTCTTCATTGTAAGAGGAGTTAACTCATCTGTCTTTATATAATTTTCTAGTGGTTCTTCCTTTGCTCTATCGCAAACTTCCGCTAAATCAGCACCCGAATAGCCCTCAGTTACATCTACTAATTTATCTATATTAACATCTTTAGATAATGGTACATTTTTTAATTGTTTATTAAACAAGTATTTTCTTGCTTCAGCATCAGGAAGGTGAACATAAATTTTTTCACTAAATCTTCCAGATCTTACCGCAGCACTATCTACAGCCCATGGGTTATTTGTTGCTCCTAAAATTAATAGATTATCTGTCTTACTTGCAAAGCCATCAATTTGTTGTAAAAATTCATTAACTCTCTTATCATTATGAGCATCAACTCCACGTTGAGCAAACAAAGAATCCATCTCATCTATAAATATAATCGCAAGTTTGTCTTTTTTAGTTGCTTCAAATAGTGATGCAATATTTTTTTCACTCTCGCCTACCCATTTACTTAAGATATCTGAACTTTTAACTGCATAGAATGTTGCACCTACTTCGCCAGCAATAGCTTTTGCTATCATGGTTTTACCAGTTCCAGGAGGTCCATATAGTAAAACACCACCACCAAATTTTTTGCCATAAGCAGCATATTTTTCTGGATATCTTATTGGATTTATCATTCTTGTCATGATTGTATGTTTTACATCCTCAAGCCCAGCAACATCTTCAAATTTTATATTAGGGATATCTGAAGCTACCCAGTTTTTACCCTCATCTTCCTCTTGCTCAGCTTGCGAGTCCGTTGGCGAAGAATTATTATTGCCTGTATTTCTAACAACACTACTTGGTCTTTTGTATTCATCCATTTTCTTTGCACAATTTAGCAATGATTGAGCTTTTGCGAAATAAGTTCTTCTTATATTAGTTTCATTTTTTCCAGTACACTTTTTAGAAGCAATTAAAAATTGTTCTGCAGCTTTTGTGTAATATTCTTTAGCAGATGAATAATTACCAGAAGCTTGTGCCTTCTGTGCTTTATCAACGTATTGTCTCCCTATATCAATAGCGAAATCTAATCCATTTTCAGCCATGTTGTCTCCTTATTAATTTGCTTCCTTATCAATTTGTTTCTTTAATTTTTCAAGTTCTGCATCAATATCTGCGTCAGATAATTCATCTTGAGCAATTTGATCATCAATTAAACTATTAACCTCAGCTTCAGATACTGAATCTGGGCTAGTTGCTTGTGATGAGAATTGAGCTTGAGATTCAGTTAGATACATATCCATTTGTTCAGATTGAGTTTCAACTCCTTGCATGGCAAGTTCAAACTCTGCTTGTACTCTTTCAAAGTCAGAACTCTTTGTTAATCTTGTCATTTCTTTACTTAGCACACTTAGACCTTCTAAGAATCCATGTGTCATTTCAGCAACATCTTTCATTTGTGAGGCTATCTCAAAATTTAAAAGCATTTGTTGAGCTCTCTTTTGTTGAACCATAGTTTGTTTAAGTCCAGTGATTGCAAGGTTTGCTTGAGCTTGAAGTCCTAATTTCTTTGCTTTTTTAGCAGCTTCAATATAGTACTTTTTCTTACCTTCTAAATCATTGATTTGCTTGTTCATAGTACTGATTGCTTTTTTAACAACCATTTTCTTCTCTAATTCTTTTTCTTTTTTAGACTTAAATAACCCCATAATTATAAATTCTCCTTTTCTTTTTTCTTAATAAGTGCTGCTTCACCGTTTTCTTCAATTTCATTAAATGTAACTTCGTTTTCAGTTGTATCAGCTTCTTCAAACATAGCAAGAAGTTCATCATCTTTCTTGTTTGCACCGTAAATTGTTTCGTTTTCATCAACCATTGATTCAACCTCAGCAAATGTTTCTTCGGCATTAACTAAGCTGTCTTCAAGTAATGTCTTATTCTTTAATGCGCTAGTTAAAAAACCAGTTAAAGCCACAGGATCTGCAATTAATTTGTTTAATGGAACTTTTCCTGTAGATACATAGAAATTCTTATCTTCAATTGCAACTTGAAGTTTTGTTAATTGATCAATATCGTACATTAAGAACTCTGCTCTTTTAGCGTCTTTAATTTTTTGATTTTTTAGGTAGTTAATTTCTTTTGCATACATTAATCTAATTTCGTTAGATTTTTCTGCTTTACCCTTTTTCATCAACTCGTTAATTTCTTGTTCCTTAATCAAAATACCATCTTTTAAAACCTGTCTTTGTTTCTCAAGCTCTAAAATTGCATCAACGCATTGTTCTTTTGTAACTTTATTAAGTTTTCTACGATTAATAAGTGATTTTATCCAACCCATTTATTTTTCTCCTTTTTTATTCAAGCATTTCTCTTTTTTGGATAAGTTCCTTAACATCAGACATGCCATACTTTATGGCTACTTCGCTTCCAAACTTACCCCTCATTAAATTTAATTTTAAATCATCTAATTTATTAGATATTTTTTCATCAATTTTTATAATTTCATCATCGACAACTGGATTAGCATATTTTAAGTCAATATAGTATTCATCTAGTTGATCACACAAATCTTTTCTCTCTTCAGCAAGAATCATTAAATACTTAACTTTTTCAGCTAATTTTTCAAGTCTATCTTTTTCTTGCAAGACCTTATTTATATGAGAATTTGAAATATCTATTATTTTTTTTATTTTACTAAATAATCCCATTAGATTCTTGCTCCACAATTACTACAAAATTTGCTTTCTTCAACCAATTTTGCACCACATTCTCTACAACAACCTTCCTTTGATGAAAGTCTTATTTTACTCTTATCTATATATTTATCCCCAATATTAACATTTGAGATAATAAGTGAAGATACTTCAAGTCCATAATCATGAGCCAATACTTTTCCTATTTGTTTTTGTACATAGTATGCTAAATCATTCTTATTTTCGGCAATTTTATCCAAAGTTATTGAATTTACAGCAACATACTCTATAATATTTGGCTCAATTAAAGATAGAATTCTACCCTTTAATCTTTCTTTTAAATCTGCTGTTGTATATTTTTTATCTATACCTACAATTTCTATATAAAATTGTCTAGGATTTTTTACTCTTATTTCAATCTCTCCATTAGCACCCATTTTTGCTGGAGTATCTGTAATTGGGTCATGAATATCAAAAAGCGCTGGTGTTCCCCATAATATTTTTAACTTTGCAGTTTTAGATATATAGAATAGTTCTACTCTAGACACATCAGCTGCTCTGCTAAATAGTGTTTTTTTATCAAAAATAGGATAAATGCCAGGCTTTAACGTTTCTAGCGCAATTCCATTTTTTAAAAGTATAGCAACATGAGTTTCATCAACAATAACTTGAGAATCCTCACCAAACTTGGACATATCTTTTCTTATGAATATGTCATCATTTGTTAATTCTAGTTCATCTAGACCTATTAATTTAGATTTTCTATATGCCACTATTTCCTTCTTCAAACTTATTATATGAATTATTATATTTAATAATATAATTTTAGTCAATACTGCTTATGAACCAATTATGAACCAAAAAGGAGAAGCACCTCTCTTGAGATACCTCCCCTCTTTTGGGTATATATGTTGTTGTAAACTTAATTAAATGCCTCTGTTTTTAATTCTTGCAATCCATGGTGGTGTAACTTTTGTAGCTTCTTGAGTTGGAGCTTTTTGTTGCACTGGCTGAACAGGCTGTGAAACAGGTTGTTGTGGCTGTTGTGGAGCTTGATAACCATAATTTGCATAATTAACTTGAGGTCTTGGTTGAGCACTGTATTGTGGTGCTTGATAAGTATAGTTATTGTTATATTGTTGTTGATTTTGTTGTTGTGGTTGTACTGGTTCCATTCCAACTCTAAATCCTTTACCATACATTTCTTTAAACTTTTCATTATCCATTGTCATACCTTGTTGAGGAACCTTATTAATAAGACCTGCAAATCCTTTAGATCTATTTTCCTCAAATCCAGTACCGACTAATAATACTTTTACTTTATCTCCTATATTTTCTTCAAATCCTGTACCAAATATAATATTACAATCAGGAGCTGTACATTGTCTTATAAGTGTTGTAGCTGTAGTTACTTCCTCTAATCCTAAAGTAGTTCCACCAACCATGTAAACTAATACATTTGTAGCACCTGCTATATTTGTTCCAATCAAATCACTTTGAATAGCTTCATATGTAGCCTTATAAACTTTACCTTCACCTTCAGCTTCTCCAATAGCCATATGAGCAATTCCCTTATCTTTCATAATTGTTCTTACATCAGCAAAGTCAAGGTTAATCTTAGATGGTGTTGCGATAACATCTGTAATACCACTAATTGCATCTTTTAAAACTTTATCTGCTGCAATAAATGCCTCTATCATACTTGCATTCTTCATAACTTTTAATAAGTTATTGTTTGGAATAACAATTAATGAATCGACATATTTCTTTAGTTCTTCAATACCAGCTTCAGCATTCTTTTGTCTTACTGGACCTTCAAATTCAAAAGGCTTAGTAACAACTGCAACTGTTAAAATTTTCTTTTCTCTTGCCATTTGAGCGATAACTGGAGCAGCACCTGTTCCTGTTCCACCACCCATACCGGCAGTAATAAATAACATATCAATGTCATTTAAATATTCTCTAATCTCTTCGCGAGCTTCTTCTGCTGCACCTTTACCTACATCAGGTCTAGCGCCAGCACCTAATCCTTTGGTAGTAGTTTTACCAATAGAAATTTTGTTTGAGCAAGGAGAATGTAACAATGCTTGATTATCTGTATTAACTACAGCAAATTCTGCACTTTTTACTCCAGCTTCAATCATACTGTCAACTGCGTTACAACCACCGCCGCCGACACCCATTACTAGTATTCTTGCTTGTTTAATTTCTGACATAATATACCCTCCATGTTTTTAATTAAATAATTTGTTCCAAATACTTTGGTTTTCATTTATTTCATATGCTACATCAATTAATGCTATTAAAGATGTAAAATATGGTTTATCAAATCCATTTACTCCAGCAACTCTACCTTTAACTCTTCTTTTTAGTTTCTTTTCCAAGTATGCTACTGAACCTTTTATTCCAGATACACCACCACCTGTTAAATATACTGGGGTGCTATCTGATACTACTCCAGGCTCTTGATCAATTGAATTTTCTATAAAATCAACTATATCATCAAGCCTTGCTTTTAACGCATTGTTTATATCTATTGCCTTAAAAGTTTTAATTCTATTGTTAGATTGAACTGTATACACAGCTCCTTCCATCATTGCAAAATCTAAATTTACATTTTTTTGTAATTCCAGTGCAGCTTCAAAATCTACATCAAGTTGCCTTGCAAGCGCATCGAATATACTTCCAGTCCCTAGTGGCGCTGTAAATTGGCTTATAATCCCATCACCTTTAACTAAAGCCAGTGATGTTGAACCAAATCCAATGTCTAAACTAAGCGACCCAAATTTCCTAGCCTCAGTATCTATAAATCTACTGCTTACCGCCCATGTAGATATCACATACTTAACGCTTTCAATTCCAAGCTCTATTGCTATCGAATCAAATATTCTTACAAATAAATCTGATGCATACAGATAAGATATCGTCGCACTAATAAGTGTAGCTCTGTCTCCAAGCGGATCTAATGTTGAGTATTGATCATCTAGCGTATAATTTACAGCCGATGATGAAATTAAAACCCATTCATTATTCATATCTAATTTGTCACCCTTTTTGTGAAGTTCATCTACAATTTGTCTTGTAATCAATTTTTCTCTACCAAAGTTCATATAACTAGTTCTAGTATCAACTTTGGAAAATTCAGCTGGAACACTAACATATAATGTTTTTGGCATTTTTTCTATTTTCGAAGAATTGATTGTTCTTTTTACATCATCTAACAGATTTTTAAAATCACAAAATTCTGATTCATAATATCCTTGATAAGTTTCACATGAGAAAGATGAAATGTTTATAACTCCAATTGAATTTTTGAAGCCCAAAGCAAAACATAGTTTACTCGAACCAATATCTAAAACAGCAACTTCTTTACCCATATTTTTATTATATGCAAAGCATATAATAAAGTCAATAGTTTTTTTTATTTTTTTTATATTGCAAATAAATCTGTTTGATTTGCAATGTAATTACATTCATTCGATTCATTAATTACTACATAACCACTTTGCTTTTGAGAACTTGTTAAAACGTTAATATAATTTGAATATTGCGTGCTAAAATGCTCTCCAATTGATAACGTATTGTTATTTAACACAAAGGTTACGCCTGTATTTGTTGTTAGAAAATAATAACTATTTTCACCATTTTCAACATATTTTATTTCACGAATAAATGTAGCAAATCTTTTATTTATAAAATGTATGTTATCTAGTTTTTCAGCAACAGATAAAATATTAGAAAGCCATGGAAGCGTTAAGAATGTTCCTGTTTGAACAGCAGTTGATGAGACACCAGATAAAACTGTTACATATTTATTTTGATTTTTATATTCATTTAAATCAGATACTATTTCTAAAACTTTCATTTCCCTATCTAAAAGCGCATAAGTAGAGCCATCTTCAATTGGATAAGCAAAAACAGCTGTTCTTTTTGAAACATTTATACAAACTTTTGATGGAAATTTTCTTTCAATTGAAATAACTTTTACATATGGATGTAATGCTTCAATATTACTAGTAGCAATTTCTTCATCTACACCAAACACACTTGAATGATTTACTATTTTACTATCTTCAATAATACTGTCAATATCCGTTGAAGTTAAGACAGTATCACTTGCGCTTTCTACTTCAATTCCATTAATCATAAATACAAGACAAGCCACAGTTATTAAAACTGCAACTACAACAATAGTAATAATAATTCCAACAAGTTTTTTACTCATATATACCCTTTTTTAGTAAGAAAAGTTATCAGTTTATAAAACAAATAACTTTTCCAAAGTTTTTTACCTTTTCAGGTGTTTTTTAATTTTTAATTCCTAGCCAAAGATTTTACCGATTTTATCACAAAGAACATCAAACCAATTTGTAGTTGTATCATATTCATATGTATCAACTAATCCAATGTTTTGTAATTCAGCTTTAGATCCATCTTGAGCTACTGAATAATAAGTTTCTCCAGAAACATATGTTATTGCTTCATTTTCTGTTGATGCACTAACTGTTGTATTTCCAGCGGCAGCAACAATATTTATAATTATTAAAGTTGCGCAAACAGCAATAATAAAGAAATATACTGCTATTAGCATCTTTGTCATTTTATTTTTAGGTTTCTTAGCAGTTTTTTCAGGAGCAACTACTTCATACTCTGATTGCTTAACTGCTGGTTGTTGATAAGAAACTGCACTGTTTATATAAGCTTGTTGATTATAATAGTTAGCTTTAGTTTGATAACCAGCATATTGTTGTTGATAATTTTGTGTATAAACTTGTTGTTGATATTGTTGTTGAGGAACAACAGGAGCTGTATACATAGATCTATATGTTGGTTGTTGACAACTTTGTGCTTGATTATATGTTTGAGCTTGTCTATAAACTTGAGCATTTTGTTGAACTTGTTGATTCTCGTATGGATTAACAGGTTTAACATTATCTGATGTTACTGGGCGCATATAAACATCATTTTGAACATTATGAATAGATCTATATGGAGTATAATTAGGAACTTGTCTATTTCCATTAGAAACCCTTGATGAATATGTGTTATTTACATTATTTACAGGAACTGTTCTTCTTTGTTCCATCACTGGTGCTTCGTACATTCCTATTTACCTCCTATATTTTTTCTACTATTCTTAGTTTTGCGCTCTGCGATCTTGTATTATTTTTTTGTTCATCTTCACTTGGTACAAGTGGATGTTTAGTTATTATTTTTATTTCTTGTATTTTGTTACAGGTACATATCGGCTGACTTGGTGGACATATACAATCTTTTTCTAAATAAGCAAATGTTTGTTTTGCAATTCTGTCTTCTAAAGAATGAAATGTTATTACACATAATCTTCCGCCAACATTTAATCTTCTTACAAATCCTTCTAAAGCTTCAGACAACCCTCTTAACTCTCCATTGACTTCTATCCTTATAGCTTGAAAAGTTCTTTTACTTGGATTTCCTCCCTTCCATCTCAGTTTTGCTGGATAAGATTCTTCTACTATCTTTGCAAGTTCTAATGTTGTATTGATTGGTGCTTTTTGCCTTGCTTTAACAATATTAAATGCAATTCTTCTAGATAATTTATCTTCACCATACTTATATATAACATCGGCAAGTTCTGATTCAGAATAATTATTTACAACCTCATATGCACTTAACGATTGGCTTTGATCCATTCTCATATCAAGTTTTGCATCTGCATTGTAAGAAAAACCTCTACATGCATTATCTAATTGATATGAAGAAACCCCTAAATCCAAAAGCACTCCATCAATTTTACCTATACCAATTGTGTCAAGTTTCTCTACAGCATTTTTAAAATCATCATGTAAGTAAATAATTTTATCACTGCAATCTTTTAATCTTTCACTAGCTGCTTTTAAAGCTTCGTCATCTTTATCTACAGCTATCAATTTTCCTGTCGTTAATCTTTTTACAATTTCACTTGAATGGCCACCGCCACCTAAAGTTCCATCAAGATAAATTCCATCTGGCTTTATATCCAATCCCTCAATACACTCATTTAGCATTATGGGAATGTGTTTAAATTCCATTTAGATACCTACAAATAAATTATTAATAGACTCTGCAACTTCTGGAGAAACAATAACCGCAGCCTGTTCAGCTTGATGTTTTTGATACTCCTCTTTGCTCCATAATTGAAGTTTGTTAATCATTCCTGTCATAACAACTTCTTTTCCAAGTTTTAATCCATTTAATTGTTCTGAAGAAAGTGTAAATCTTCCTTGTGAATCTACTTTAGATAAATCCATGTTAGTTGCAAAATATTCAATTACTGGAGTTAATTTATTATTTAAGATACCAAGTTGAGTTTTTAATTTTGCTAAGATTTTATCCCCTTCAGCTTTTGGGTAGATAGTAATACAGTTTTGTTGTAAATCTTTGAACATATAAACTTCTGTCAATTCTTCATCAACAACATAGGCATCTTTAAATTTTGCTGGAAATCTATAACGATTCTTTTCGTCTGCTGTGATTTCTACAAAACCAGAAAAGATTTTTGTCATATTACTTACCCCCTTTATAGTCACCTTCGTTCTAGGTTACTTAAATTATATAAAGGAATTATTGTGATGTCAATAAGTTTTTTAAAAAATTTTCCAAAAATTTCCACATTTTTCCATTTTGATACAAAATATATACTTTTCTACATTATGTGTCGATTATTTACCATTTTAACAGTAGTTTAAAAGTTATCCACAGAGTTATCCACATATTCACATTTTGCCAAATTTTATTAAAAGTGGAAAAAATAGGAAAAGCAAACAAATGTTATAATTGCGGCATAAAATTACGCATTAAAATTATTATCAAGCAAATAGCTTTGATAAATAAAAAAATTGACATATTTCTATGCCAAATAAGTTTGTAAACATAAAGTTTTAAATAAGAAATTATTGTTCTTCTTTAATATTTTCACATGATTGCATTTCTATTGTTGGAACAACATAAATGTTTTTATAAGTTTTTGTAATCTCTGTTTGTATAATTCTTTTAATTTCATTTGATGATATTTTAGTATCATAAGGAACAGCAACGTCAAATATTAGATTTGTTCTTTCTAACCCCTTGACCATTCTAAAATCATGTACGCCGAATTCTTTGTCTATCTTATTTATTATTTCAATAATTTTTTCTTTGTACATATCAAGCTCAGGATCACCAACAACTACCGGATCCATATGAATAACAAGTTCTATATTTGTATTTTCTGCAAAATCTCTCTCAATTTTATCAATAAGTTCATGACTAAGCATGACATCAATATTGCTATCTACTTCTACATGTACACTTGCATAAAACTTTCCTGGACCATAATTATGAACATTTAAATCATGAATTCCAATAACACCTTCAAAACTTCTTATATGGTCATATATTTGTTTTACAAGTTTAGAATCCGGTGCTTCTCCTAAAATATGATTTAAAGTTCGTTTAATTACTCCAAACCCACCAAAGCAAATAAGCACAGATACCGCAATACTTACAATACCATCAAGATAAATAAACCCTGTCCATTTTGTAATTAAAACAGAGATAAGTACACCAAATGTCGCACAAACATCCAAAATACTATCTGTTGATGTTGCAAGCAGTAACTCTGAGTTATATTTCTTTCCAAGTTTTCTATTTAATATAAACATAAAAAGTTTAACAAATATAGACAAAGCTAAAACAACTATAGTCCATAAACTAAAAGCCCCTACCTTTGGTGTAATGATTTTATTTATACCTTCAAACAAAAGTTCAAGTGCAGCAACTATAACAACCACACCTACAATTAAACTTGCCACATATTCTATTCTTTGATGACCAAATGGATGATCTTTATCCGCAGGCTTGCTTGATAACCTAACTCCAACTAAAGATACTATATTATTTCCACAGTCAGATAAATTATTAATACCATCAGCAAAGATAGATAATACTCCAAAAATTGTACCAATAACAAGTTTTGCAGAGGCTAGTAAAATATTTAATACAATTCCAAGAATTGTAGAAAATGTTCCAACCTTTTGTCTTTGCTGTTCTTGTGTATTATTTTTTAAATTTTCCATAAGCAAATACCTTATAAATTAAGGTTTAAATTTAATCCTCGTATATTGTAACTAAATGATGATTTACTTGATCACAAGCTGTTAAATAATATTCAATACCATTTTTAACTCTATAAGGCTGAGCAACTTTATATACATCACCATGTAAATGACCATAAACAACCTTATTAATTTTATGTTCTTCAAACATTTTTGTAAATTGACTATCATTGCCATAGATATCAAACGGAGGAAAATGAGTCATACAAATAACTCTATCCCCTTCTTTTCTCATTTTTTCCATCTCGATTAAAGACTGTTCAAGTCTTGGCATTTCGTGAGTCTCTAGTATTCTTTTATCTTCACCCGTCGAGTTTGGACCAAAATTCCATAATCTTGTTCCACAAATTAAAACATCACTAAATCTTAAACAATTTTTATATAAAACTGAAATATTTTTTGGAAGCCATGCATTTAATTTAGATATTGATGATGGCCACCAATAATCATGATTGCCTTTGCCAAAAACTATTTTTCCGGGAAGCGCTGATATAGCGTCAATATCCGCTTTAGCCTCATCAAAGTTTATTCCCCATGAAATATCTCCGGCAACTAATACTATATCCTCGTCGCTCACCTTTGATTTCCAATCCTCACAAATTATCTCCCAATAATTATTCCAATGCTCACCAAATATAACCATAGGTTTATTTACGGTAAAAGACAAATGTGGGTCACTTATTGCAAAAACTTTCATTGAAATAATTTTAACAAACTAAAAACTCTCTTACAAGTTAAATATAAATATATTTATATATTTAAGGAAATATTAATATGTTTTTAATTTTTAAACAATTTATACTCTATTATTAAAATTGTTTATAGCAATATCTATCATATCAAGAACATCATCCTTTCCTGTTTTCTTTAAAGATGATGTTACTACTATATCCTGTACATCTGCTTCAAAAGCCTCTGATATGACTTTTATTTGTTTATTAATTTGCTGTTTTGATAATTTGTCTGATTTAGTTGCTACTATAAAATATGGTATTTGATAATCCTCACAATAATCAGCCATATGAATATCTAATGGAGATGGCTCATGTCTTATATCTACAAGTATAATAACAGCTGCTATATCCACACTTGCTTGCAAATAATTTCCAATAAGTTTATCCCAGCCATCTTTATCCTTGCCACCCTTTTCTGCAAAACCATAACCTGGCAAATCTACAAACATAAAACTTTTATTAACTTCAAAATAGTTAATCAATCTCGTTTTACCGGCCGTACTAGACGTTTTAGCAAGAGATTTATTATTTACCATAAAATTAATAAAGGAAGATTTTCCAACGTTAGATCTGCCAGCGATTGCAATCTCTGGTTTAGAAAAACTTTTTATTTGAGACAAGTTACCTACACTTGTTATAAATTGAGCTTGTTTTATTTCCATATGAAAATTATACCATACTTATTTATTTTACTCTAAACATAATTTATACAAAAAAAAATCTAGTGTTTTTAAACACTAGATTTTTATACTTTTTAAACAAGTTACGCAACTTTTCTAACTACAGTTGGTTTTTCCTTTTTAAGAATTGCATTTTTTGTAACAATTATTTTTTCTACAGTATCATCTGATGGAATATCATACATCATATCAAGCATTATATTTTCAAGAATTGATCTTAATCCACGCGCTCCTGTATTAAGCTTAATTGCTTGCTTTGCAACTTCATGTAATGCTTCATCCTCAAACACAACATCAACGCCATCCATTTTGAATAACTTTTTATATTGTTTAACTGTAGCATTTTTAGGCTCTGTTAAAATCTTAATTAATGCTTCTTCAGATAGCGCATCAACACCAACAACAATTGGTAATCTTCCAACAAATTCAGGAATTAAACCAAAGTTAATTAAATCCTCTGGTGTTATTTGAGAAATTATCTTTGAATAACTTTCTGGCTCTGAATTCTTTAGTGTTGCTCCAAAACCCATAGAATGTCCATGTTGTCTATTATCTATAATTTTATCTATACCAACAAAGGCACCAGCACAAATAAACAGAATATTTTTAGTATTAATTTGAATACATTCTTGTTGAGGATGCTTTCTACCACCTTGAGGTGGAACAGAAGCAATAGTTGATTCAATTATCTTTAATAAAGATTGCTGAACGCCCTCGCCGCCTACATCTCTTGTTATTGATGTATTTTCACCTTTCTTGGCAATCTTATCTATTTCATCAACATAAACTATTCCAATCTCAGCCCTCTTCACATCACCATTTGCTGCTTGTATTAATTTTAATAGAATATTTTCTACATCATCACCAACATATCCAGCCTCTGTAATTGTTGTTGCATCAGCAATAGCAAATGGAACATTTAATATTTTAGCAAGCGTCTTAGCTAACAATGTTTTACCACAACCTGTTGGACCTAAAACCAATATATTAGATTTATCTAAGTCAATATCATCCTTAGGAGAATTAATTCTCTTATAATGATTGTATACAGCTACAGATAAAACCTTTTTTGCTTCTTCTTGTCCAATTATATATTCGTCAAGTTTTTCTTTGATTTCATGCGGTTTTAAAAGCTTTAATCCAGTTGAATCATCAACACTATCTACTGCTTCTTCTTGTGTTATCATATCAGCACAATATTTTACACATGAATCACATATGCATAAATCATTATAACTATTTTGGAATAATCTTTTTACTTCACTTTCAGACTTTCCACAAAACGAGCATTTCTTTTCTTCAATATCTGCCACTTTTAACCTCTTTTTGTATATACTTTATCAATTAATCCATAAGCTAAAGCCTCGTCTGCTGATAAGAAATTATCTCTATCAGTATCAGCAAGAACCTTCTCATATGGTTGATTACTGTTTTCTGCAATAATCTTTGTTAATTTTTCTTTTGTTTTTTGTATATGATTTGCTGTAATAACAATATCTGAAGCTTGGCCTTGAGCACCACCTAAAGGTTGATGGATCATAACTTCACTATTTGGCAAACAAAATCTTTTACCTTTTGTACCACTAGATAATAAGAATGCAGCCATTGAAGCAGCCATACCAATACAAACAGTTGATACATCACATTTAATAAAATTCATTGTATCGTATATTGCTAAACCTGCAGATACACTACCACCAGGAGAGTTGATATATAATACTATATCTTTCTCTGAATCCTTGCTCTCTAAGTATAATAATTGAGCAACAATAGTATTAGCCATAGAATCATCAATTTCACCTGATAAGAATATAATTCTATCTTCTAATAATCTAGAGTATAAATCGTATGATCTTTCTCCTGCGCTTGTCTTTTCCACTACATATGGAATTAAACTACTTTTCTCTTCCATTTTATTTTCCTCCAATTTTTATACATAATGGCGCTATTAGACATAATTCTAAATAGCGCCAAATTTAAAACAAATTAATTAATAATCAAACTTATTTAATATTGTTATTGTTCTTTAAGTACTCAAATACCTTTGATGTTACAATGTCATTACGGATATAGTTTCTATATTCCTCATTAACATTCTTCTTGAAGTCTTCAAGTGCCATCTTAGCATCTGCAGCCATCTTAGCGATATTTTCTTCAATTTCTTCGTCTGATACAGGAATTTGAATTTCCTTGATTAATTGCTCAATAACTAATCTATATAGAACATTCTTTTTAGCAGTATCTTTATATTGTTCTGCTAACTTTTCAGCTGTTGTGTTCATATATTTATAATAATCTTCAGCCTTTAATCCTCTATACATTAAACTATATTCAAATTCTTTAACCATTTCTTCAGATTGTCTCTTTACCATAGCATCTGGAATTTCAACTGTAGCTAATGAAGAAATTTTCTCTATCATATCATTTTCTAACTTTTCGTCAGATTTCTTTTCTTTGTTAGCCTTGATTGTAGCTTTGATATCATCCTCATATGCCTTTACTGTATCAAACTCAGAGATATCCTTTACAAACTCATCATTGTATTCAGGTTTTGTCTTATGAGAAATAGAATGTAACTTAATAGCAAATACAGCATCCTTTCCTGCTAATTCTTTAGCACCATAATCCTCTGGGAATTTAACATTAATATCTTTGTTTTCATCAATCTTCATTCCTACAACTTGATCTTCAAATCCTGGAATAAATGTGTTAGAACCTAACTCTAAAGGTTGATTTTCAGCTGTACCACCATCAAACTTAACGCCATCAACAGATCCTGAATAATCAATAATTACTTTATCTCCTATAGCACACGCTCTATCTGTAATATTTTCCCAAGCACCAGCTTGTTCAATAGCCTTATCTACTTCAGCCTTAACTTCTTCAGCTGTAACTTTTACTTTATCTTTCTTAAAATCAAGTCCAGTATATGCACCTAACTTAACTGTTGGCTTACATTGAACTACACAAGTAAACTTTAATGTAGCATCTGTAATTGCATCAATTTGAACTGAAGGAGAATCTACTGGGAATACATCTTTTTCAGCATCCATAGCTTTTTCATATTCTTTTTGCATAATATCATCTAATGCTTCATCCCAAATAACACCAACACCATAAACCTTCTCTACTGCTTTTCTTGGTGCATGTCCTGGACGGAAACCATCAATCTTACACTTACCTTTAATCTTATCGAAAGCTCTATCTTGAGCAGCTTTCCAATCTTCTTCTGAAACTTCAAAAGCGAACTTTACCTTGTCTTTTTCAAGTAATTCTTTTTTGTAACTCATCGTTATTTCTCCTTAAATTATATAAATAAATATTTAGCGTGATATATTTTAGCATAGTAATAAGGGTTTATCAAGGATTTTAAATTGGTTGAACCTTGTGAGTTAATTAAAAAAG
>CAVAVP010000032.1:0-24418 GCA_963592135.1 bacterium | reverse complement strand
ATAAAATTAGGTCACTATTCCATTGAAGTAAACGTTGAAGTTTAGTTGAAGTATAAAAAAGGCCACTTGTTTTTGGATAATAGTGGCCTTTTGGATTATATTGATTATTTTACTTTTATAGAATTAGATATAACTTGATCGACAAATTGCTTTGCCGCACGAGCTGATCTATTAGCTCTAGATAATGCATATTTTTCAGCTGCAATCTTTACAATCTCTTTGTCGTATTCAATATTATTTTCATCAAGAAGGTGGGTAATAATATCTATATAAGTTTCTTTATTAGGACGATCAAACCATATTTGAATTCCAAATCTTTCAGATAATGATACAGACTCTTGCATTGTATCATTCTTAGATAAATCATCCTCTCTGTCTGAGAATTTTTCTCTAATAATGTGGCGTCTATTACTTGTTGCATATATAACTACATTTTTAGATTTTGCAGAGATTGAACCTTCTAGTATAGCCTTTAGTGAAGAGAAATTATCGTCATCTTCTTGGAATGAAAGATCATCAATAAAGATAATAAACTTTAATGGATTTGTTGTTAACTCGTCTAAAAGAGTAGGAAGAGCACGTAATTGTTCTTTTCTTACTTCAAGAATTCTTAATCCTTCTTTGTATAGTTCATTGCAAACAGCTTTAACAGTTGAAGATTTTCCTGTGCCTGCATCTCCAGTAAGTAGAATGTTAGAAGCTGGCTTTCCCGCAAGTAGAGCTTTTGTATTGTCTATAATAATACCTTGTTCATCCTTATAGTTAATTAAGTCAGAAAGTCTAATAGGATCTGGATTCTTAACTGGAACAATTTCGTTTTTCTCGTTTATAAAGAACATATGATATTTTGCATAAATTCCATATCCATACTTTTCAATATTATTCGCTCTTGCTAGATATTCCTTCTTTAAATCTATTTTTTTCAACTTCCAAGCAGGAAGGTATCCTATTTGATCAAAAGGTTGAATGTCTTTTGAGTCTAAATTTGCAAGTTTATCAAGAATGTCGAGTTCTTGTTCAACATTGTGCTGAATTAATGGAGAAGGTGTTATTTTGGCGCCTAATCTCTTTATAAAGATATTTTCATTATTACTAACTATTTCACATATATGAGAAGATAGATGTTCGTGTCCAGTTTCATATAAGTTAAACAAGATGTTAGAGTATTTTTCAATTATTAAACTTACATTAGAACTTTTATTAAGTGAATAATATGTATCTATATAATCAATAAGTGCTTTTACAACGCTATCATCTTTAACTGTTTTAAAAATAGTTAAAGAGTGAAGTGATATAGAAAGTTCTTGTAAATTTATATTAGGCATTTATAATAGCTCCATGTGCACCTGATGATACCATTGCTGCATATCTCTTTAGGTATCCTGAAAGTTCTTTTTTCTTTGGAACGAAATTTTTCATTCTTTCATCTAGAATCTTTTGATCAACTTTAAGTTCAATTTTGTTATTTGGAATATCAATTAAAATTGTATCTCCGTCTTGTACAACACCAATTAAACCACCTTCTGCTGCTTCTGGAGAAACATGTCCTATACATGCACCACGTGTGGCTCCTGAGAATCTACCATCAGTAATTAGGGCAACTGACTCTCCAAGCCCCATTCCCATAATAGCAGAAGTAGGATTTAACATTTCTCTCATTCCTGGGCCGCCTTTTGGTCCTTCGTATCTAATTACAACAACATCGCCGGCAACAATTTTTCCAGAGTTTATAGCTGCTTGAGCTTCTTCTTCTGAATCAAACACCTTGGCAGGTCCTTCATGAACAAGCATTGAAGGAGCTACGGCAGCTCTTTTAACAACAGAACCATCTGCTGCTAAATTGCCTTTAAGTACTGCAATACCGCCAGTTTGTGAATATGGATTTTCAACAGGACGAATAATCTCGGTGTTAAGATTTGAACAATTTTTAATATTTTCGCCAACCGTCTTTCCTGTTACTGTCATACAATCAAGATTGATTAGATTTTTCTTTGTAAGTTCGTTCATGACTGCATAAACGCCGCCAGCTTCATTTAAATCTTCCATATATGTTCTACCAGCAGGAGCTAAGTGACAAATATTTGGGGTTCTAGCAGAAATTTCATTAGCGATTTCTAGATTAATATCTATTCCACATTCGTGAGCAATAGCAGGTAAGTGAAGCATTGAGTTTGTTGAACAACCTAGAGCCATGTCGACAGTTAATGCGTTTTGGAATGCCTTTTCTGTCATAATGTCTCTTGGTCTAATGTTTTTCTTTAACATGTCCATAACAGCCATACCAGCATGTTTAGCAAGTTCAATTCTTTGAGAATAAACTGCAGGAATTGTTCCATTACCTTTTAGTCCCATACCTAAAACTTCTGTAAGGCAGTTCATTGAGTTTGCTGTGTACATACCAGAGCAAGAACCACATGAAGGACAGGCTTTGCATTCGTATTCTTCAAGTTCCTCAAGTGTCATCTTTCCAGCGTTATATTTACCTACAGCTTCAAACATTGAAGATAGACTTGTTTTAGCTCCATTTATATGACCTGCAAGCATAGGACCGCCAGATACAAAAACTGTTGGTAGATTTAATCTTGCAGCTGCCATTAATAATCCTGGAACATTTTTATCACAGTTAGGTACCATAACCAAGGCATCAAATCCATGGGCAAGTGCCATGCATTCTGTTGAGTCTGCAATTAAATCTCTTGTTACAAGTGAATATTTCATACCAATATGTCCCATAGCTATACCATCACATACAGCAATTGCAGGGAATACAATTGGAGTTCCACCTGCCATAGCAACGCCTAGTTTTACAGCTTCAACAATTTTGTCTATATTCATGTGACCAGGAACAATTTCATTATAAGAACTAACAATACCAACTAAAGGTCTTTCTAACTCTTCTTTTGTTAAACCTAAAGCATGGTATAAAGAAATATGTGGCGCATTTTGTGGGCCAAATTTTAAAGAATCACTTACCATATTATCCTCTCTATTTTTTTATTTGTATTTTATGCATAAAGGGAAAACTTAAAAAAGTTTCCCCATTTATATTAATTTTTTAGTTGTTAATTTTGTTGCTTTTTAACTTAGTTATTGATTAATTTATCGCTTTCATTATTCCAACTATATAGTTTTCTAATTTCAGCACCTACAGCTTCAGATGGGTGTTCAGCATGTAACTTTCTCATAGCATTGAAGTGTACTTGAGCTCCAGCATCTGACATATCTAATAAGAAGTCTTTAGCAAATGTACCATCTTGAATATCCTTTAAGATCTTCTTCATAGTCTTCTTTGTTTCTTCTGTGATTAGTTTTGGTCCTGTGATATAGTCACCATATTCAGCTGTGTTAGAAATGGAATATCTCATACCAGCGAAACCTGATTGATAAATTAAGTCAACGATAAGCTTCATTTCATGAATACATTCAAAGTAAGCATTTCTTGCATCGTATCCGGCTTCAACTAAAGTTTCAAAACCAGCTTGCATTAATGCGCAAACACCGCCGCAAAGAACTGCTTGTTCACCGAATAAGTCTGTTTCAGTTTCTGTTCTAAATGTTGTTTCAAGAACACCGGCTCTAGCACCACCGATTCCTAATGCATAAGCAAGTGCAATATCTAGAGCATCGCCAGTAGCATCTTGATGTACAGCAACTAGACAAGGAACTCCCTTTCCAGCTTGGTACTCAGATCTAACTGTATGACCTGGTCCTTTTGGAGCAATCATAATAACGTTAACATTCTTTGGTGGTTTGATACATCCAAAGTGAATATTGAAACCATGAGCAAATGCAAGTGTTTTTCCTTCTGTCATGTAAGGTTCAATGCTTTCTTTATATAACTTAGCTTGTTTTTCATCATTAATTAAAATCATAATGATATCAGCAATCTTAGCAGCTTCAGCAGCTGTCATGACTTTCATTCCTTGAGCTTCAGCCTTTGCCCAGCTTTTGCTTCCTTCATATAAACCAACAATGACATTAACTCCAGATTCTTTTAAGTTAAGAGCATGAGCATGTCCTTGTGAACCGTAACCAATAATAGCTACTGTTTTACCGTTAAGTTTGTTTAAATTACAATCTTGTTGATAAAAAATTCTTTGTGCCATAATATTTTAATCTCCTTAAATATTGTTTAATTTTTTCTCTTTTATTTTACTCTTTTTTTTATAAATGTATAGTAATATTTTAGAAAATACTAAGTACTACTTATCTTCTTTCATAGTAGAACTTCCAGTTTCAAGAGAAACAACGCCGGTTCTACAAATTTCAAGAATATTGAAATCTCTCATTATTTCAATAAAATCATCTATTTTCTTAGACTCTCCAGTTACCTTTAAAATAATTGCTTCCTTAGTGTAGTGTATAGTTTGCGCTTTAAATGCTTCTGCTGCAGCTTTAATTTCTTCTCTTGATGAGGCTTCATTTGCCATCTTTATAAGAAGGAGTTCACAAGATATACTGCTCTCTAGAGATAATTCCTTTATGCTGTGTACATCAGGTAATTTATAAAGTTGAGCAATTAATTGATCTTTTGTGCATTCATCGCCTTTAAAAGTTACAGTGATTCTTGAAAATTTTTCATCTTCTGTTTCTGAAACTGTTAAAGAATCAATATTAAATCTTCTACGTCTAAACATAGAGGTAACTCTATTTAATACTCCTGCTTTATCATTAACTAAAACTGCTATATTAAACTTTGCCATATTAATCACCTACCTTTACGATAATATCATCCATAGAACCACCTGGAGGAAGCATAGGAAGAACGAATTCGTCTTTATCTATAGCACACTCAACTAAATATGTGCCGTTATACTTAAATGCTCTAGATAGAGCGTTATCTAAATCTTTAATGTTAGAAACTCTCTCTCCATTGCCACCAAAAGCTTTTACTAAAGCGATAAAGTCTGTTTTTCTATCTAAAACTGTATTAGAGTAGTGTTTGTCAAAAAATAGAGTTTGCCATTGACGAACCATACCTAAAACTCCGTTATTTAAAAGAAGAATAACAAGAGGAACGTTATTAGATACAGATGTAGCAAGCTCATTTAGACACATTCCAAAACTTCCATCTCCGGTAACTAGTACTGTATGTTCTTTTGTTCCAAAATATGCACCAATAGCAGCGCCCATGCCAAATCCCATGGTTCCTAAACCACCACTTGAGATAAATCTTCTTGGTGTTTTAAATTCGGCAAATTGAGCAGCCCACATTTGATGTTGACCTACATCTGTTGCTATAGGTGTATTGTTATTTAAATATTTATTTAATGTAACGATAGCATCTCTAGGAGAAACAGTATTGCTGTTTTTGTTCTTTGAAGTCTCTTCAATTTGTTTAACTTCTTTTGCTTTAAAATCATTTACTGTTTTTTGCCATTCTACCTTTTTTGTAGGATTAATTAATGGTAATAATTTTTCAAGAGTAAGTTTTATATCACCATTAACACCATTAACAGTAGGTCCCATCTTTCCAATTTCTGCTTTATCTATATCAATGTGAATAATTTTTGCTTTCTTTGCAAACTTTGCACGATTTCCTGTAACTCTATCATTAAATCTTGCACCAAGAGCAATGATACAATCTGAATGGTGCATTGCTTGAGATGATGCAAAATGCCCATGCATGCCTTGCATTCCTACGTATCTTGGATGATCTGTAGAAATTGCAGATAATCCCATAAATGAACATCCAATAGGAGCATCTACTAAATCAGCGAGTTTTAAAACTTCTTCTGATGCATTTGATGTAATAACACCTCCTCCTACATATACATAAGGTCTTTCTGCTTCGTTTATAATAGTTGCAGCATTTTCAATTTGCGACATGGTTGCAGCTTTTTTCTCAAAAGGTTTAAATTTTGAGCTCATATTAAATTCGGCTTTTGCAATTTGTATATCTTTTGGAATATCTACAAGTACTGGACCTGGTCTTCCTGATTTTGCAATTTTAAATGCTTCGCGAATAGTGTTGGCTAGTTCATCAACTGAATCTACTACATAGTTATGTTTTGTAATAGGAAGTGTAATACCTGCAATATCTATTTCTTGGAAAGCATCTGTGCCGATCTGGTCTGTTTTTACGTTTCCTGTAATTGCAACGAGTGGAATAGAATCAAGATATGCAGTAGCGATACCTGTAACTAAATTTGTGGCTCCCGGGCCTGATGTTGCGATAACAACGCCAACCTCGCCAGTTGATCTTGCAAATCCATCAGCTGCATGTACAGCTCCTTGTTCATGTGCACTTAAAACGTGCTTTATTTCGTCTTGATATTTATATAAAGAATCGTAAATGTTGATTACTTGTCCACCTGGATAACCAAATACAACTTTACAATCTTGTTCTATTAATGTTTTTACTAAAATGTCTGATCCTGATAATTTCATATGTTTTTCCTTATTTTAATTCCTCTATTATTAAAGTTCCCATTTGAGAACAGCCAACTTTGTGGCAATTTACTTTATCCTCGTCCTTTGCTGGCATAATGTCGCCAGTTCTATATTCCTTGTCTAAGACTCGAGAGATGGCATTTTCAATTGCGTCAGCTTCTTTTACCATATCAAAACTATAACGTAACATCATTGCAGCAGAAAGTATGGTTCCAATAGGATTAGCAATATCTTGACCTGCAATATCTGGAGCTGAACCATGAATAGGTTCATATAAACCGCATGATGAACAACCTAAAGATGAAGAAGGAATCATTCCAATTGAACCTGTAATCATTGATGCTTCATCAGATAGAATATCGCCAAACATATTTTCAGTTACTATAACATCAAATTGAGAAGGATTTTTAACAATTTGCATAGCACAATTATCTACAAGCATATCTGTAAGTTCTACATCTGGGTAATCTTTTGCAATTCTATGCATTGTTGCATTCCACAAACGGGAAGTATCTAAAACATTACTTTTTTCAACAGAACAAAGTTTATGATTTCTCTTTCTTGCTGTTTCAAAACCGATTCTTCCAATTCTTTCAATTTCATTTTCTGAGTAACTCATTATATCGGTAGCGACTTTTTGGCCATTAACTTCGTTTGTTTCATGCTTTCCAAAGTATACGCCACCAATTAATTCTCTTACTATAATAAAATTTATACCTTTTTCTACTATTTCTTTATTAAGTGGGGAAGCTGATGCAAGTTGAGGCCAAATTTTGGCAGGACGATTATTTGAATAAACGCCCATTCCAGATCTTAATTTAAGTAATCCTTTTTCAGGTCTTAAATTCCCTGGAACTCCATTCCATTTTGGTCCACCTACAGCTCCAAGTAAAACTGAGTCAGAGTTTATACATTTATCTAACATGCTTTGTGGAAGTGGTTCGCCATATTTATCTATAGCGCAGCCTCCCATATCTACATCATCGTAAATAAATGTATGGCCGTATTTTTTGCCGATTACATCTAAAACTCTAATAGCTTGATTTACAATTTCAGGTCCTATACCGTCACCACGAATAACTGCAATTTTCTTTTCCATTTTCTTTACCTCTATTTTTTAAGTGATGCTAATAAGCCACCCTTATCAATTATGTTTTGAATAAAAGCAGGGAATGGTTGAGATTTATATGTTTTGCCAGTAGTTTTGTCTGTAATAATACCAGTATCAAAATCTACAGAAACTTCATCTCCTGCATTAATTTCTTCTGCAGCTTCAACACATTCTATAATAGGTAGTCCTATATTAATAGCATTTCTATAGAATATACGTGCGAAGCTCTTTGCTATAACCACACCTGTTTGGCAAGTTTTTATAACAAGAGGAGCATGCTCACGTGATGAGCCGCACCCAAAGTTCCAACCAGCGACCATGACATCACCAGGTTTAACCTTTTTAACAAATTCTGTATCGATATCTTCCATGCAGTGAAGAGCTAATTCTTGCGCATTTGGAGTATTTAAATAACGTGCAGGGATAATAACATCTGTGTCAACATTATCTGGATATTTAAAAACTTTTCCTTCAGTATTTTTCATATTATACCTCCTTTGGTGATGTAATAAATCCTGTAAGAGCGGATGTTGCTGCTGTTAATGGGCTTGCAAGATAAACTTCACTCTTTACATGTCCCATACGTCCAACAAAGTTTCTATTTGTTGTAGCTATACATCTTTCGCCTTCAGCAAGAATTCCCATATATCCGCCTAAGCATGGTCCACATGTTGGAGTAGATACGACGGCACCAGCATCAATAAATGCTGTTATATAACCTTTTTCAATACAAGTCTTATAAATTTGCATTGTAGCAGGGATAATAATACAACGAATTCCATCAGCGATATGTTTGCCTTTTAGTACATTGTATGCTGCTTCCATATCTTCCATACGACCATTTGTACAAGAGCCAATAACGATTTGGTCGATTTTTATATCACTAAGTTCTGCTGCTGGTTTTGTGTTTTCAGGCAAGTGAGGACAAGCGATAATAGGAACTATCTTAGATAAATCAATATCATAAGTTTCGTCATATTTTGCATCTTCATCAGCCTTATATATAACTGGCTTCCTTTCGCATCTTCCTTCTATATAAACAAGTGTTGTTTCATCTACTGGGAAGATGCCGTTTTTAGCACCGGCTTCAATTGCCATATTGCAAATACATAATCTATCGTCCATAGATAAAGATTTAACGCCATCACCCACAAATTCCATAGATTTATAAAGTGCACCATCAACGCCAATTTTTCCGATGATATATAAAATTACATCTTTACCTGAGCAGTTGGATTTTAATTTTCCTGTTAAATTAAACTTTATAGCACTTGGAACTTTAAACCAAGCCATACCTGTAGCCATACCCGCACACATATCGGTAGAACCTACACCTGTTGAGAAGGCGCCAAGCGCTCCGTATGTACAAGTGTGACTATCTGCACCGATTATACAATCTCCTGCTGTAACTACACCTTGCTCTGGAAGTAGTGCATGTTCGATTCCCATTTTGCCAACATCGTAAAAATGGCTTACGCAATATTTACAAGCAAACTCACGACAAGTTTTAGATTGTTGAGCTGCTTTTATGTCTTTGTTTGGAACAAAGTGATCCAATACTATTGCTATTCTGTCTTTGTCAAACACGCCATCAAAACCGGCTTTATTAAATTCATTGACAGCAACTGGGGTTGTTATATCGTTTCCAAGAACTATATCTAATTTAGCATTGATTAGTTGACCTGCTTCAACGCTTTTTAATCCAGCATGTGCTGCTAATATTTTTTGAGTCATTGTCATTCCCATAGTATCACCTCTATTTGTTATTAAAAGCACTAAGTAATGCTTCAGCTGATGCACGAATAATATCTGTATTCATACCTGCACCCCATGACATATGGCCGTCTGACCATTCTATTCCAATGTAAGCAATAGCTGATGAGCCAGAACCACTATTTTGCATACTATGTTCTGTATAAACTTTTAACTTGTAATTTTCGTTTGTAAACATCTTTAATGCATTCGAAACGGCATCTAGTGAACCATTACCATCTACATTAAGCATTCTAGACACACCATTATTACTAAGTTCTATATCAGCATTAACACCATTGTCTATTTGATGGAAGTGTGTTTCTCCAATAGAGATAGGGGATAGTTTATCAAAATAAGAATCCTTAAAGATTTTAAATACGTCTGAAACTTTTAATTCTTTATGAAGATGGTCAGAAGAATTCTTGCACTTATAAGATAAATGTTCTCTCATTTGAGGAGGTAAAATAAATCCATAAGTTTGTTCTAGCAAATATCCTATTCCGCCTTTTCCACTTTGTGAGTTAACACGAATAACATCTGCATCATATGTTCTTGAGATGTCTTTTGGATCAATTGGAATGTATGGAACCGTCCACTGGTATTCACCATTTTCTTCTCTATATTTCATACCCTTAGCAATAGCGTCTTGGTGAGAGCCGCTGAATGCAGCAAACACAAGCGAGCCTGCATATGGAGATCTTTCATGAACATGCATTCTTGTACACTTTTCATAAGTTGAAACTAAACTTGGCATATTAGAAAAGTCAAGTTTTGAATCAACGCCATGAGAGTACATATTCATAGCCATTGTGATTAAATCAACATTTCCTGTTCTTTCTCCATTTCCAAATAAAGTACCTTCAACTCTATCAGCTCCTGCTAAAACTCCAAGTTCAGCACAAGCAACACCTGTTCCTCTATCGTTGTGAGGATGTAAAGATATTGTTACATTTTCGCGATACTTTAAATTTTTGTGCATATATTCTACTTGAGAAGCAACAATATGAGGCATGCTCATTTCAACTGTTACCGGCAAGTTGATAATTACGTTATTGGTAGGACTTGGCTGTAAAACATCAAGGACTGCATTACAAACCTCAAGAGCATACTCTGGTTCAGTTCCGGTGAAGCTTTCTGGTGAGTATTCAAATCTAAAGTTGCCTTCATATTCTGCGGCCAACTTTTTAACAAGTTTGGCGCCGTCAACTGCAATTTTTTTGATTTCTTCTTTAGACTTTTTAAATACTTGTTCTCTTTGAGCTACTGAAACTGAATTATAGAAGTGAATAATAGCACTTGGTGCACCTTTACATGCATCAAAGGTTCTTCTTATGATATGTTCACGACATTGAGTTAATACTTGAACTGTAACATCGTTTGGAATCATGTTATTGTCAATTAAAGTTCTTAAAAAGTCATATTCTGTTTCAGAGGCAGCAGGGAAGCCTACTTCGATTTCTTTAAAGCCAACTTTTAGCAACATCTTGTAGAATTCCATTTTTTCTTCAAGACTCATTGGAATTACTAAACTTTGGTTTCCGTCTCTTAAGTCTACAGAGCACCACTCGGGTGCTTTTTCTATGTGATCTTTTTTTACCCAATCATATGTCATAACTGGTGGTAAATAGTAACCGATTTTGTATTTTTTATAATCCATCATTTTAATTTTCTCCTAGTTTTGTCGTTAATGTTATTTTTCAGCGATAACTTCGACTTCAACTAGAACACCTTTTGGTAATTCACGTACAGCTACGCAAGATCTTGCTGGCTTTGATGTGAAATATTTTCCATATATTCCGTTGAAGGCTGCGAAATCGCTCATATTTTGTAAAAAGCATATTGTTTTAATTGCGTTATCGAGCGAAGTACCAGCGGCCTTCAGGATTTCAGATAGATTTTTACAAACTTGTTCAGTTTGTTCTTCAATTGTTTTAGCTTCAACCGTATTTGTTTTAGGGTTGATAGCGATTTGACCAGATGTGAAAACTAAGTTACCTACGCAAATTGCTTGTGAATATGGTCCTATTGCATCTGGTGCTTGTTTTGTGTAAATTACTTCTTTACTCATTTTAGTTTTCTCCTATTGTTTGATATTAAACCCTTCTTTTTTTAGGGCTCCAATTATTTCTTGTATATGTTCTTGGTTTCTAGTTTCAACGGAAATCCTTAAGTAGCATCCGTTAATTGATGCTGTTTCGGAAGATCTTTCGTGATGAACGGATGTAACGTTACCACCACAATCAGCAATAATTCTAGAAACATCTTTTAATTGTCCTGGTTTATCTACAAGTTCGATTAACAAGCTTGTTTTTCTGCCAGATTTTTGTAAACCTCTTTCAATAACTCTAGATAGAATTGAAACATCGATATTACCACCTGAAACTACTGAAACAACTTTCTTTCCTTGGATAGGGAATTTATTGAACATGGCAGCAGCTACTGAAACAGCTCCTGCTCCTTCTGATACCATTTTTTGCTTTTCAATTAAAGCAAGAATAGCAGCAGCAATTTCGTCTTCTGTTACAACAGCGATATCGTCAACATACTTGTTAATTAAATTAAAGGTGTTATTTCCTGGAGTCTTTACTGAAATACCATCAGCTATTGTTGATACAGAATCTAGTGTAGAGATTTTGCCTGCTTTTATTGAGTTGTACATTGAAGGTGCGCCGGCTGCTTGAACTCCATAAACTTTAACAGAAGGTCTTAACTTCTTTATTGCATAGGCAATGCCGGCAATTAAACCACCACCACCGATTGGAACTATAACAGCATCTAAATCTGGCATTTCGTCTAAAATTTCAAGAGCGATTGTTCCTTGTCCTGCAATAACATCTTCATCGTCAAATGGGTGAACAAATGTATATCCAAACTTGTCTTTAAGTTCAAGTGCTTTATTAAATGCATCGTCATATACTCCTGGAACTAAAACAACTTCAGCCCCATAAGACTTTGTAGCTTCAACTTTAGATATAGGAGCGCCATCTGGCAAGCAAATGACAGCTTTAATGCCAGCTTTTTGTGCAGCAAGAGCAACACCTTGAGCATGGTTTCCAGCAGAGCATGCTATGACACCACGAGCTTTCTCTTCTGGAGATAGCATAGCGATACGATAACCAGATCCACGTAATTTGAATGAACCTGTGTTTTGAAGGCACTCTGGTTTTAAGTAAAGTTCACAATTATCTGTGACACCTTTTGCTTTTACAATAAGCGTCTTTCTAACTACGTCTTTTAAGACCTCTTTTGCTTGGTAAATTTTTTCTAATGACATCATTTTTTTTGTACCATCCTTTTGTATACGCATAAAATATAATATATCAAGTAAAAATAATAATAGCAGTAATAATGTATTGTCAAGTTATTTGTTAGATTGCGACAATTAGATATATCGGAAAAATTGCAAAATTTGATAAAAATTGCAACAAATAATTGCAAAATTTAAAAGAAAAATTAACTACAGAGTAGTTAAAATAAAGAAAAAATATAAAGTAATATAACTTGAAAGTTTATGGTCATAATTAATTGAAAAATTAAAGTAAAATTTTATTATTTGAATTGTAGGTTTTCTTGTGCGATAATGAAAAAGGTTTTAATTATGAATAAAGAAAAAGTCTCAACAGTAATAAAAGTTGTATTTCCACTTCTAATATTTTTTGACATTTCTGTCTTAGTGATAGTTATATATTGCATTGTTAATGGATTTGATGAAGAGGGGTGGCTTTTATCTTTAGTTGGAATGGGCTTCTTTGCATGGCATATAACATATAGACCAATAATGGGGCAAATTGTTGGATTTTTTAGGCCCGTTTTAAGACTTAAATTAAAAAGGTGGAAAGTCTCTAAAAAAGAGGCATTATTCTATGAAAAAGTATTTAAAATAAAAAAATGGAAAGATAGGGTTCCTGCTTGGAATAGAAATCACTTTATTTTAAAAATTTCAGACATGAAGGATATAAACAAAGTAAGCCAGGTCTTAAGATACAATATATCTGCTGAAATTACTCACACTGCAAATTCAATACTTGGAATATTCTTTGCGTTTATTGCTTTTTATCCATTGGTTTATAAATGGCTTTGGACATTTTTACTTGCATCAATTATAGTATCGCTTATTGCTGATGTTCCATTTATACTGATTCAAAGATACAATAGAGCAAGAGTTATGGATATTTATTTAAAACTTTGTGAAAAGGAAAATAAGCAAGAAAAAGAATTAGATAGAGCCGGTGAATTAGAATTGAAATTAAACAAAATTGAGATTAAAATTAAAATGTTAGATGATGAAAATAATAAAAAGGAGGACAAGTTGTGAATATTTATGAATCTGGCGAGATGTATCTAGAAAATATACTAGAAATAAGACAAAAAAACGGCAATGTTAGATCTGTAGATTTAGTAAATACTATGGGTTTTGCAAAATCTAGTGTATCTGAAGGTATAAAAAATCTAAAGAATAATGGATATGTTGAAGTGGGCAAAGATGGTTTAATAACCTTAACTGAAAAAGGCGAAGAAGTTGCTAAACATATTTTTGAAAAACATACAATTTTGACCAAAGCTTTTATAAAACTTGGGGTAGAATCAGAGATTGCTGAAAAAGATGCGTGCAAAATTGAACACATAATTTCAGACGAAACATTTAATGCAATAAAAAAACATGTAAAATAATTGTTTGAAACTCTTGACACCTACAAAGGCTAAGAGTATTATTTTAGTGTAAAAGTTCGGATTGTCGAACTTAAATTTTAGAAATATTGTTCGGTTGAACGAACATAAAACATGAATAATATTGTATTAATAAAGAAGGAAGTGAAAGATATGCCAATAGCAATAGCGCCAAAAGATACAGCATTAAAGATAGTGAAAATTTTGGCAGATGAAAAGCTAAAGACTCATTTGAACAACTTAGGAATTCTTGAGAATGGGGAAATTACTGTTGTTTCAAAAGAGGCTGGTTCTACGATAGTTTTAGTTAAAGGAGTTAAACTCGCTTTAGACAGAAATCTATCTACAAAAATTTTAGTTGGTTAATAATAATTATGGAGGATCAATATATGATCAAAAAACTTAGTGCGTTTGCAGTCGGAGAAAAAGGAGTAGTTAAATCTCTAGATAATGCCGATAGCAAAATCAAAAGACGTTTACTAGATATGGGTATTACACCAGGGGCTCCAATTTACTTAAGAAAAAAGGCACCTCTTGGCGATCCAATTGAAGTAACAATTAGAGGATATGAATTATCCTTAAGAAAAACAGAAGCAGATGCTGTCGTTATGGAGGTGAAATAATGAAAAACTTTGCGCTAGCAGGAAATCCTAACTGTGGTAAAACAACATTATTTAACTCTCTTACTGGTTCTACTGCCCATGTTGGTAACTGGCCAGGTGTTACAGTAGATAAAAGAGATGGTGTTTACAAGAAGGGCAAAGAAAATGTTGCTATTGTAGATTTACCAGGAATTTATTCTTTATCTCCTTATACTCCAGAAGAAGTTATAGCTAGAAATTACGTTTTGGATGAAAATCCAGATGCAATCATCAATATTATTGATGCTACAAACTTAGAGAGAAACTTGTATCTAACAACTCAACTTTTAGAGACAGATGTTCCAATGGTAATTGCATTAAATATGATGGATGAAGTTGAAAAGAACGGAGATAAAATTGATACTAAGAAGCTAGAAAATGAACTAGGCGTTCCAGTTGTAGCTATTTCAGCATTAAAGGAACAAGGTCTTGAAGATTTAATGAATAAAGCTATTGAAATTTCAGCAAAGCCAAGACAAGGTAAAACTGTCCTTGTAGATTGCGCTTTAGCTCATTTAATTGGAGATATAAAAATTGCGCTTGAAGGTCAACATGTTAAAAATCCTTTATTCCATGCAATTAAACTTGTAGAAAATGATGAAATTGAAGTAAAAATGCATCCAGATTCAGTTCATGTTGTTGATGAATTTAAAAAGGAATTCACAAATGATGTTTTTGGAACAGATTTTGAATCATTAGTTGCAGATGCTAGATATTCATATATTTCAGCAAATTATTCTACAGCATTAACAAAAGCTGTTAAAGATAATGATAAGAAAGAATCTAAATCAGATAAAGCAGATAAAGTTTTAACAAATAAGTGGGCAGGTATTCCTATTTTCTTAGTAATTTTATTTGCTATATTCCACTTAACATTCTCAGAAAACCTATTCTTCTTAGGTGGTTTATTTACTGATGTAACTCCTTCGTTTGAAGGAACAATGTTTGAAGGTCTATTCTGGACAGATGCCGGTATTAACTCTCCAGGTGTTATTCTTCAAAGTTTCTTAACAAACATTACAGACGCTTTATCTGAATTAGTTGCAGGAGCTTTAGAGTCATCTCCAGCTTGGGTTCAAGGATTCCTTGTTGATGGTGTACTTGCAGGTGTGTTCTCAGTGCTTTCTTTCGTACCACAAATCTTACTTCTATTCTTATTCTTCTCAATATTAGAAGATACAGGATATATGGCACGTATTGCATTTATCCTAGATAGAATCTTTAGAAAGTTTGGATTATCTGGACGTGCGTTTATGCCAATGATTATGGGATTTGGTTGTTCAGTTCCAGCTATGATCAATACAAGAACATTAGCAGACGAGAGAGAAAGAACTGCAACAGTTAGAGTTATTCCATTCTTCTCATGTGGTGCTAAACTTCCAATTCTAGTTGCTGTTGCTGGTGGTATCGTACAACAATTTGGTGTTGGTAATGCGGATTTAATTACATATGCATTCTACTTAATTGGTATTATTACAGCTATAGTTACTGTTATCTTGATGAGAAATACATCACTAAAGGGTGAAACACCTCCATTTATTATGGAATTACCTACATACCATGTACCACAATTTAAGAATCTTATGATTCACTTATGGGATAAGTTAAAACACTTCGTTAAGAAGGCATTTACAATAATCCTTGCCTCAACAATTTTAATTTGGTTTATAAGTCACTTTGACTGGGCTTGGCATTATCTTGAAGATGAACAAATTAACGACTCTATCTTAGCCGGTATTGGTAAGTTGTTCCAACCATTCTTTACACCAGTTGGATTTGGTTCTCAACTTGGAGAATGGGGATGGGTATTCGTTGTAGCTGCCGTAACAGGTTTAATTGCAAAAGAGAATGTTATTGCTACATTCGCAACTCTAGCTGCTTGTATTACTGCTGGATTTGAAGCAGATGAAGCATTAGAAGGTATTGATTCAGTTGTTCAAATGATAACAGCTACAGGTATAGATATTCCAGGACTTCTTGCATTCGTTGCTTTCAATATGGTAACAATTCCATGCTTCGCTGCTGTTGCTACAGCCAAGGCTGAACTTCCATCAAAGAAGTCATTTAACGGAACATTAATATTCTGGTTGGCTACATCTTACATCGTTGCAATGATGATTTACTTAATCGGTGCTTACTGGTGGACATGCTTTATTTTTATAGCTATTATTGCTGCAGTTGTAGCTTTGATAATCTATAAGAATAAAAAAGATAAATGCAAAGGCTGTAAAGGCTGCCAAGTATTAGACAAATAATAAAAGGAGGTTACATTTATGCATGCAATAGAAATTATAGTTATTATAGCTGCTATAGCAATTGTTGTAGGTGTAGTTGTAGCCTCTGTACTTAAAAAGAAAAAACATAAAGGTGGATGCTCTGGTTGCTGTGGCGATTGTATGTATAGCGGTAGCTGCCATAGTCATACACAAAACAATAATAAGACTAACAAATAGTTTTCGTAATATATAGTTTATTTTTGCACTAGATAGCTGGATAAAATCCGGCTATCTTACTTTTATAAGACAAAAAATTATGTTATTATATTAGGGCAAAGGATTTAAATTATGATAATAAGACAAATAAGACAAGAAGAGATTTCCGCAATATACGATTTTATTAAATTTTCATTCGCAACATCTTATATATCTTCTGGAACAGAGCAAGATTATGCTTCTTTTTTAAGAAATAGTGATAAGTATGTAAAAGAACTTGAACTTGTTATTGAAGATCAAGGAAACATCTTAGGTCATATTATGTTAACCAAGTTTAAAGTGAAGGGAGTAAATGCTTTAATGCTTGGACCTATATGTACGCATATAAACTATAGAAACAAGGGTCTTGGTAGGACACTTGTTGATGTAGCACTAGAAAATGCTAAAAAATTAGGATACGAAGTAGTATTTTTAGTTGGGGATCCAAAATTTTTCTCTCAACTAGGCTTCAAACAAACAATTGAGTTTGGGTTGAAAAATAGTAATAATTGCCCGGATGAAACCGTTTTATGTAAAGAGTTAAAAGAAGGAGCTTTAAAAAATGCAAAGGGAGACTTTTCTATAGAATAGTTATTGCTATTATTCCCTTTCATTAATATAATATTATTATTCTTAGGAGATAGGTTATGCTAAAAGATATTGAAAGAGTACTTATAAAAGAAGAAGATATAAAAGCTAAGGTTAAAGAACTTGCTAAAAAAATAGAAGAAGATTATAAAGGTCAAACACTAACAATCATTGGAATTTTAAGAGGAGCTTCTGTTTTTTTTGTAGACTTAGTTAGGGAAATAAATCTAGATGTAAGATTTGAGTTTATGTCAGTATCTTCATATGGCTCCGGTACAACAACATCTGGCGAGGTTAGAATAAATCAAGATTTATCTAAGCCAATTTCAGGAAAACATATTTTAATTGTCGAAGATATTATAGATAGTGGTTGTACGCTAAAATATTTGAAGAAAATTTTAGGTGACAGAAATCCAGCCTCAGTTGCTGTTTGCTCACTGCTTGACAAACCATCAAGAAGAAAGGTAGATTTTGAAGGAGATTATGTAGGATTTACAATTGACGATTTGTTTGTTGTAGGTTATGGTCTTGACTATGATGAAAGATACAGAAATCTAAAAGATGTATGTGTATTAAAACCTGAGGTTTATTCAAAGTAAAAAATAGATAAATATAAAAAGCACAATGGGGTGTGATTAATAAAATAATCATGCCCCTTTTTTTAGTAAAAAAAATAATATATAATTAATTTGTTTTGTAAGGAGATTTATGACAAAGAAATTAAAAATTCAATTAGCAATTTTCGCAGTATCAATTTTATTCAACTTATGGGGGATTTTATCTATCTTAACAGCGGGAATGGGGGTTAATACGTTTTTAACTTACATGATTAAGCTTAGAAATTGGCATATTTTAGTTTGCTATGTAATTATTGTTATTACTATGGCAATAGGCATTATGTCAGGCTCTATGAATGCAGCACAACTTGATAATAAAAAATGGAATAAAGGTTTAACTATAGGAATAACAACATATAGTACAATTTTAACTATACCGCTACTTCTTGCTTTTATTTGTTTTTTAACTTTTGATAGAGCTGAACTTTCAGCAATAGGAACTATGGGAATTGATGCTTTTGCTAATCAAGATTTTATAGTTAGTATGTTTGGGTCAATTGCATGGGATTTTCATAAAATCTTTGTAGAAGGATTTGGTTGGAGCGAAGGAGGATTAACTGCCTTATATATAGGGGGAGTAGTGATGAGTATAATATTCCTTGCAGTTCCTATTTATAGCGCATATGATTCTTTGAAAAAATTAAAGAAAAGAGAAATGGAGAGTGTATAATGACAGAACTTGAGTGTATCTATTCTAGACATGCAGTAAGAAGGTATAAGGATATCAAGCTTCCTTTAGGTGTGTGTAATGTGCTTGAGAAAGAAATAAAAAATTGCAATCTTTTATCTGGATTAAATATTCAATTAATAAAAAATGAAGAAACAGCATTTAATAGTTTTATGGCAAAATATGGTAGTTTTAAAAATGTTAAAAACTATATAGCGCTAGTTGGAGATAAAAAGGATGAAAAATTGGACGAGTTATGTGGCTTTTATGGCGAAAAATTAGTTATTCTTGCACAAAGCTTAGGATTAAATACTTGTTGGGTATATATGTCCTATAAAACGCCAAAAGAAGCTATAGAAATTTCAAGAGGAGATAAGCTTGTGATAGTTATTGCTTTAGGATATGGAGAAACTCAAGGCTCACAAAGGCCTAGTAAAAAAATAGAAGATGTAGTTATTGGAAATAATGAAAAGCCTGATTGGTTTATGGATGGAGTAAAAGCTGCTCTTTTAGCACCTACTGCTATAAATCAGCAAAAGTTTACTATAGAACTTAAAGATAATAATAAAGTTCTTATAAAGAAGAAACCGGGGGTTTGTACGGGAATAGATTTGGGTATAGTTAAATATAATTTTTTAGTTGGAGCGGGGAAAGATAATTTTGAATTTGTTTAACTAAACAAAGTTTTTGTGTATAATTAAATAGTTATGGAGGCTAATATGGATAAGTTTTACACAATGAAAATTGCGGGATTAGAAAGAAATCTACCAATTTGTGCTGCAAGCCCAAAATTGGATATAGCAGGATTTATAATGTTTTCGGATGTTGAATTAACAATAGCATGTGCGAAAGAGTTACTTGCAAGAAGCCCTGAGTTTGATATTATTCTTACAGCAGAATCAAAAGGTATACCTCTTGCTTATGAAATGGCACGTCAATCAGGTAAAAATTATATACTAGCAAGAAAGGGTGTTAAATTATATATGACAGACCCAATTAAAGTTGAAGTTAAATCTATAACTACAACAAATGTTCAAACTCTATATATTGACAGACATGATAAAGAAAGAATGGATGGTAAGAGAGTTTTAATTGTTGATGATGTAATATCTACAGGGGAGTCATTAAGAGCTCTTGAAGAATTAGTATCTCATACAACGGCAACAGTTGTAGGTAAAGCGACAGTACTTGCAGAAGGTTCGGCTGCAAAAAGGGATGATATTATATTCTTAGAACCATTGCCACTATTTTTCCACGATTAAGATTAAGGGGCTTTAAAGGCCCCTTTTTAAAGGCTAAAAATGATAAAAGTAATGTTTGTATGTCATGGTAATATTTGTAGATCTCTAATGGCAGAATTTATCTTTAAGGATTTAGTTGTAAAAGAAGGCTTAGGTGATAAGTTCTGTATTTCGTCCGCTGCAAATTCAACTGAAGAAATTGGAAACGATATGGATCATAGGGCTAAGCGAGAACTTGAAAAGCATGGGATAATAGCAAAAGGGAAAAAAGCAATACAAATAACTAAAAATGATTATGATTTTTATGATTATATATTGGTTATGGATGATGGGAATTTAAGAAATATTAAAAGAATAATACCAAATGATAGTGAAAATAAAATTCATAAATTATTAGACTTTTCAAGTGATAAAAGAGATATATCTGATCCTTGGTATAGTGAAGATTTTGATAAAGCTTATAATGATATAACAAATGGTTGCAACGATTTTTTAGATTTTTTAAAAGTTAATAAAAAATTTTAAATTTACATAAAATTCTATTTTAAAGCTGTAATTTTTATTGAAAAATTGAAGACATTTCAAATGTGTATAATAATTAAGCAAAATTTAAGCAGATGTTATGTATAAGATAAGTAAAATTTTTAGATTTCTAATATTTTGAAAAATTTATTCTTTTAATGAAAAAGTTTTTAATATATAATTTTTATTAAAGGGGACAGTTATGAAGACATTAATTCAATCAATTATTAAGTTAGTCAAAGACTTTTTTGCCCATTGGAATAATCCTGCCGATGATAAATATGTTTCATCTAAAGAATTAGTTTTGTATTCTGTTGGCGGTATGGGCGTACAATTCTTGGCAGCAATAAATGGCTTAATTACATTAAGCGCATCATGCTTGTTGTTGGGATCTATTTATGCAATTAAACCTACAGCGTTTGCGACAATATTGTTAGTTAATACTATATTTACAATAGTAAGTCAACCTTTAAAGAGTTGGTTAATTGATAATGTTAAAACTAAAACAGGCAAGATAAAACACTGGATCTTATGGTTAAGTATACCATCTGCTGTTTTAATGACTGCATTTGCATATTTGCCATATAATTCATGGTCAGCAAATCAAATAGCAATAGTGGTTGGTGTTTTATTCGTTGTAATGAATTTCATTTATCAATTTATGCTAGGTATGTATAACCAATTACCACAATTAATGACACCAAATACAGATGAAAGATCTGTTATATATAGTGTATCATCAATTGTTTACTCTCTAGCTCCTACAATTACAGGATTTATATTCCCACTAATTGCAAATATCTTTGATAAAGGTTTATTTGATATCAACTACTATAAAACAATATTCCCAATTATTTCTGTTGTGGGCGTTTTATTATCTTTACTAGTTTATTTTGGAACAAAAGAAAGAGTTATTGAATCAAAAGTTCATACAGAAAAAGTAAAATTCTTCGATGGTATGAAAAAGATTTTATCTTGTAAATATGTTTGGTTAATAAATATTGCTACAATTTTCGTATTTGCAAGAGGTGCTATAGTAGGTGTGCAATACTGGGTTTATACATACATGCTACAAAACAATGTGGTATATTCTATTCTTACATTAATAGTAGGAACCGCATCATTCCTAGGAATGGTATTAGCCCCTATCTTGTCTAAGAAATTTGGTAAGAGAAATACAACTATATTCTCAGACTTGCTTATAGCTGCAGCTTCAGTTGTTCTTATATTCTTTAACCAATCAGTTGTAGTTATGATTATTTGTATGTATATTTCATTCTTGGGCCAAGCAATTCAAATCATTACACTTCCAGCTTTAAATGGTGATATGCTTGATTACTTACAATGGAAGACAGGTCTAAGACTTGAGGGTATGACAGGTAATATGACTATATTAACATCACTAATCGCTATTGGAACAAACTACATTATTCCATTTATAAATGAATACTTCGGATTAATAGATAACTATGATGTTCTATATGATGCTACAGTCCGTGAGCCAATGTTTAGAGTTCTAGCAATTTTAGCTGTTGCAGGTGCCTTACTACATGCTGCTTCATATGTTCCATGGGATTTAACTGAAAAGAGATTAGGTGAAATTATTGAAGAATTAAAAGAAAGAGCTAAAAAGGAAAACGAAGAGGCTGGCATTGCTGATGCATCTATTCTATCTTCAGGTGAAATGTTAGAAGCAACAGCTCATGTGGCTGAAGTAGTTAGTGTTAATTCAGAGGAAGAAAGTTCCGTAGCTGTTACTCTTCCAGTAACCGAGGAAGCAAAATTCGTAGAAACTGAACAAGTTTTTGATGAATCTAATAAGGAGGATAAAGAATAATGAAAAAGTATATTAGTATAATCTTATCTTTAATAATTATTGTTGCCCTTGCGTTAACAATGCTTGTAGGTTGCAGTAAAACTCCAAGTAATGAAGACACAATAAAGCTTATACAAGAAGCATGTAATAATACGCTAGCATCTAAACAATACTATACAAGATGCGATGTAGGCTCTATGGAATACTCTATAAACATGTGGCCAGATGATGGTTCAGTTAGTGGTGTTGACTTAACAAGAGCGAAAATTACTGTTGCGGATTCTTCAAATATTATGAAGACACAATATAGTTATGAATATTTTGGTGCATCACTTCCTGCAAGTGTAGGTAAAGTTAAAAATGCAAAAACGGAAGATTATAAGACAAATTATTATTTCTATACGGTAGATGGAAAAATGGTAAAGAAAGAAAGTAATCTAGAGTCTTTCTTGGGATCAGATTTAATCAAGAAATATACACCTTCTGCGATTGTAGGTAGTGTAGAAAATATAACATTAGATAACTCAACAATAAAGAGCTCAAAGACAACAGGAAAGGTTACAGATATAATCTTAGTTGTTAATCAAAAGTGTAATACAAATGAAAACTCAGTAGACTTAAGTACTTACGCTAACGATTCAAAACTTGCTGTTCATATTAGAGTTGCTTATAATAAACTTGCTTTAGTTGAAGTAAGAGCTATTAACTCTAACAATGAAATAGATAGTAATGAAAATTCAAAATTCTCTTACTATATTTCGTACAAGGGAGCAAATCTACCTTTATTTGGTCAAGATTGTATGCCTCATTATGATGAAGTAGCTGATGCATAATGTTTTAATTTGTCCAATTTGTGGACGGGATTTAATAAAAAATGAAAGAGTGTTTAGATGTGAGTCTAATCACTCTTTTGATATATCCAAGGAAGGTTATGTGAACCTTCTTATGTCTAACAAAAAGAATTCTCAAGAGCCAGGAGATAATAAACTTATGGTGTCTTCAAGAGAAGCTTTTTTATCTAAGAATTTTTATAATAAATTAAGAGAAAAATTAATAGAAGTTTCGCTTATATATAAACCTAAAAAATCTATCGTTTTAGATTGTGGTTGTGGAACAGGTTATTATACAACTGAATTTTACAAAAAAAGAAATACAATTGATGAATTTTATGGTGTAGATATATCTAAATTTGCAGTGCAAAAGGCTGCTAAAAAAGCTGAAGAAATCACTTACTTTATTGCATCAGTTTTTAATCTTCCAATTAAAGATAAGTCTATAGATTTAATATTTAATATTTTTGCTCCAAAACTAGATGAGGAAATAGAACGAATACTAAAAAATGATGGAGTAGTTTTAGAAGTGTTGCCAGGTGAAAATCACTTAATTGAATTAAAAGAACTTCTATATGAAAATGTTAGAAAAAACAAGGAAGAATATAGTTCAAAAATTTTAAAACTAAAAGAAATTATCCCTATTAAATACAAAATAAATTTAAGTTCATCTGAAGATATAATGAGTCTTCTAACTATGACTCCATATATGTATAAGACCAAAAAAGAAGACATTGAGAAATTAAAACAAATAGATAAATTAAGTTTAACTATAGACTTTAATATTATTGTTTGGGAATTATAGACTTTAGTTGTTCGTTTAAGTGTTTTACTTTTTTCGATTAACTTATTTAAAGCAAATCATCCAGTGCTTGCAATGAAAAAATGGATATTTAACAAGGAATAATTTAATAGCATAATAGAAATAGATGAAAGCGTATTTAATGCGTTTAATGGGGAATATCTAAAGATAGCAATAGGAAAAGGAATAACAAACCTAAATGAAATCCAATTGCTATAAATCTGTATCATAGTTTTTTTATTATATTGTAATAGATAAAGTGGAATTAAAAAATATTAATATTGATAATATTGATG
>CAVAVP010000031.1:0-71821 GCA_963592135.1 bacterium | reverse complement strand
TTCTATTCAGTTTTTAAGGTACATCTTTACTGCCTATTTCTAAACAGCCTTTACATATTACCATAGAGAAAAATTGCTGTCAACAAATATTTAGGGGTTTAAAAAAAATATTTTTAAAAATTTGATTAAACTCAAATATATAAAAAAACTTATATATTTTAATTGTATTTTCTTTCAATTACTCCACCACCAAGGCATACATCACCAACATAGACAACCGCATATTGCCCCTCTGCTATGGCTCTTTGTTTTTCATCAAAAGTTATTTTTAATCCATCACCTTTTATATAGGCAGTAGCCAATTGTTCTGGTTGACGATGTCTAATTCTAACGGTACATCTAAATTCATTCTCGCTAGGTTTATATGTAATATAGTTAAAATCATCGCATTCAAGATTTTTATGATAAATCATAGACTGATCGCCTTGAGATACATATAAAATATTCTTTATTACATCTTTTGAAACGACAAACCAGGCCTCGCCGTTTCCGCCTCCACCTATTCCAAGACCTTTTCTTTGGCCAATCGTATAGTAATAAACACCATGATGCGTTCCAACCCTATTGCCTTTTAAGTCCATTATTGGTCCGTCTTTCATTGGAATATATTCGCTTAAAAATTTTCTAAAGTTTCTCTCCCCGATAAAACAAACGCCTGTGCTATCTTTTTTTTCAGCAGTAGAAAGTCCGTATTTTTTAGCAAGTTCTCTAACATCTGGTTTATCTAGATTCCCAACAGGAAACATAACTTTTTCTAATTGTTTTGAGGATAATTGATTTAAAAAATATGTTTGATCCTTATTCTGATCCTTAGCCTTTATTAAATAGTGATTATCCCCATCATGTCTTACATTACAATAATGACCTGTAGCTATATAGTCAGCGCCAAGAGTTAGAGCATAATCTAAAAATGGTCCGAACTTTATTTCTTTATTGCAAAGCACATCTGGATTTGGAGTTCTACCTTTTTTATATTCTTCAATAAATAATTTAAAAACATTATCAAAATATAAATCAGCAAAATCTACACTATAATAAGGAATGCCTATTTTATTACAAACTTGTCTAACATCATAAAAATCTTCATCAGCTGTACAGCAACCAGAATCATCTGTTTCATGCCAGTTTCTCATAAATAATCCAATAACATCATAGCCTTGCTCTTTTAAAAGCATTGCTGTTAAAGAACTATCTACACCGCCGCTCATGCCTACTACTACTCTTTTTGCCATATTTTCCTCTAAAAAATCATATCATACAAGTTAAAAAAAGTCATATCTTTTTAGACATGACTTATATCTTTGTATATAAATATTATTATTTATTATAAGATACTATATGATAGCCTCTACTATCTAAACTTGAACTACTATAACCTTCCGCTAAATAATTACTATAAGTTTCACTTTGATAAGTTCCACCTTTTACAACAATACTTCCTGATGTGTTTGCTAAAACGCCAACTATTGTTCCATCGTTGACACTTGCGCTTCCACCAGTAACATATAAAGCTTTGTTACTAGTTGATGCAGATGTAAATGTACCATTATTTATACTTAGTGTTCCACCTTCAACTAGTATTAAAGTATCATTATTTGCGTCAGTTGTATCAGTAATACTATATGTTCCAGAATAAATATTTACTATGCCACTTTCAACCATCATTGCATGATATACGCCAGTAACCGTACAATTTTCAATATTTAATGTACTGTTATTTGCATTGTACACTCCAGCCATACTTGTATAAGATAAATTTACCGCGTTGTCTCCTCTTTGTGTAATTGTACTATTTTTAACAGTAGCAGTACCGCCACCATCATTTTTTACACCAAAGTTGTTACCTGAAATTGTAGAACCATCAATATCAAGTATTCCTGAAGCTACATTATTAATTCCAGCCCATTGCTCAGAGTAAATCTTACTATTCTTAACATATAACTTACCACTTTTTGTTGAAGCATTTCTTACTGCAACATCTCCGGTAGTCTTTACAGATACACTATCAAAAGTAAATGTTCCAGAATAATCCGAATTAATATAAACTGCAATTTCGTTACAAATAAACTCTCCTGTTGCTGGTTGAGAATTTCTTATTGTAATATTTGTCGACCCCGTAGCCTCAATAGCATATCCGCCATCTTTGGAATTAGTACAAGTTAAATTATGTCCATTTAAATCAATGGCAATATCATTCGATGTTGTTGAATTAATATTTAAAGCACTAATCGACGTATCTTCAGTTAACTTAATTTGACCACCATTTTCTGTCGTTTTATCTATAAGCTCATCAACTGTTTCTCCTGATTTTACTTCGTAACTATCTTTAAAATCAAAATACAAAACGATTGTGCCTGATTGTTTAGAAGATGAAGATCCGCCAGGTCTACTACTGCTGCTTGAAGATACAGAAACTTTTATAGTTACAGTTAAATCTTCATTAGGACTTAGAGAGAATCCATCTGTTAATCCGCTTATTGTATATGAAATTTTAGAATTCGAATTACTCTGTTCTGTAAAACCATTATAATAAGCTACATAATCAAAGGAATTGTGAATTTTACAAGTTAATGTTGCAGAAGATGAAGACGAAGACCCGCCTCTGCTACTACCCAAATTATTAACTGTTATAGTTAAAGTTCTAACATTGTAAGTTGCTGAAACTTTTGAAGAATTCGAGGAGGTTGCAGAAGTAAAATAAACTTCCTTGTAAAAATAAGAAATATTTGCGCCAAAATCAGTTGTTTGTATTTCAAACGCAAAAACAAAAGAGGAAGCACATACCGCTAATATTATCGCAAAACACACAAGTGATATAAATAGCAAATTTCTTCTTACTTTCATACATGCTCTCCTTTTTATTTTTCGTGTATAATATAATATATATAAGATTACAAAATAATTACAAAAACTATTTATTTAAAAAAAATTATAGAAAATAATTAGTTAAAATTGCTTAACTTTTTAAATAGTCAAATTTTAAAACAAGGGTACCTGAGGACGTAACCCAAAAACCTGAATCCGAAGTAATTTTAATAGTAAAAGTTACTTCCTCATTTGGGTTTATTGTTGTTCCTTTAGTTAAACCACTTACGGTGTATGTAGCTTTAGAAAGATTGTTATCTTCCGAATATCCATTATAAGTTATTTTTTCATTATAGATATTCTTCACTTTACAAGTTACTGTTACAGAACTTTTTTGGTAAAGAAAAGATATTAAACCACTAACATTTATTGTTAAAGTCTTATCTTCTGTAGTTACTGTTGCTGTTGAATCACTTGCAGTTGCTGAAGTAAAGATTACGTTTCCATATTTAATATTCATACCAAATCCAGCACTTTGATTTTCAAAGGCAAATACAAAAGGAGTTAAGCATATCGTCATAATAACAATAAAGCTAACCAATGATATAGCAATTAAACTTTTTCTTACTATCATCTAAAAGAACTCCTTTTATTTAACTGCATTTAGTTATACCCCCAAATAAATTACAAACTAATTACAAATAAATATAATTTTATAGAAAATACACAAACTCTTTTTATATAAAACCTATTAAATCTTAAAAAAAACAAAAAAAATCTCGGAAAATTCCGAGATTTCTTGTTTGAGTTTTTTGTTCGACCGATTATCTCTTTGAGAATTGAGGAGCACGTCTTGCTTTCTTTAAGCCGTATTTCTTTCTTTCCTTTTCTCTTGGATCTCTTGTTAAGAATCCAGCCTTCTTTAATTCAGCTTTTGTATTTTCATCAGCTTTTACTAAAGCCCTTGAGATACCATGTCTAATAGCACCAGCTTGTCCTGTAAAACCGCCACCTTTAACATTTACAATAACATCATAATTTGATGTATTGCCTGTTAACACTAATGGTTGATTAACGATATACTTTAATGTATCTAAACCAAAATATTCATCTAAAGATTTTTTATTGATTGTAATAACACCTGTACCATCTGCTAATCTAACTCTAGCAACAGCCTTCTTTCTTCTACCTGTTCCTAGGAATTCAATTTTCTTACTTGTTTTCTTCTTAGCTACCATAATTGTTTACTCCTTATTAGAACTTAAGCTCGATTGGCTTTTGAGCTTCATGTCCGTGCTCAGCACCTGCGTAGCAACGTAATTTCTTAAGTTGAGCTCTACCTAAAGAATTTTTAGGAAGCATTCCCTTAACTGCTAATTCTACAGCATATTCTGGCTTTGTTGCCATTAATGTCTTGTATTGAACCTTCTTTAAACCACCAACATAACCTGTGTAATGTGTGTGGTATTTATCCTCTAACTTGTTTCCTGTTAAAACTACTTTATCGCAGTTGATAACAATAACATAATCACCAGTATCAACATTTGGTGTATATGTTGGCTTATTCTTTCCTCTAAGAACACTAGCCACATTTGATGCTAATCTACCAAGTACTAAATCTGTTGCATCAACAATGTACCATTTCTTTTCAATGTCCTCAGGCTTTGCCATATATGTTTTCATGGTTTTAAACCCTCCAAATTTATTCATTTTTTTGTAATTTAATCACCACATTTCAAGGGGCAAGTTTTACTTTGTGCTAATTTAATCGCCTTATTATTTTATATAATGCACCTACAAGTGTCAAACACTTTTAATCAAAATTTTTCTAACTCTATCCTATATATTCAACACTTTTTAGATACAATCCGCAGCCTTCTAATGTTTTACCTGCCTTTGTGTGATCTTTTGATTCAAATATTTTATCAATATACTCTACATCAAATCTATCACGAGCAACATCAATAATTGTTCCTGCAATTGACCTTACCATATTGTGCAAAAATCCATTACCAGTAATTAGTAAGTCTATCTCACTTCCGCTCTTTTCTACGTGGCAGTCACTAACAATTCTTGTTGTTGATTTAAGCTTTGGATTTTCAACAGAAAACGCTTTAAAATCGTGTTCCCCAATAAACTTGTTGCAAGCCTGTTGCATTTTCTCAAAATCTAAGTCATATCCGCATATATGATAGTAATTCCTCTTTAATGGTTCATTCCCTTTTGAAAGATAAATCTTATACACATAAGTTTTTAATTTTGATGAATATCTTGCGTGAAAATTATCATCAACTTTTTCACAATTTAATATATCAATACTCTTTGGCAAAAGAGAGTTCATTCCATAGATAAACTTCTTTAAATTTGTTATCTCCTTAGTTGTATCAAAATGTGCAACTTGTCCTAAAGCATGCACTCCAGCATCAGTTCTGCCTGAGGCTGTAATAGTTATATTTTCTTGCAAGATTTTTTTTAATACTTTTTCTATTTCTTCTTGAATAGTAGGAAGCGAGGATTGTCTTTGAAATCCGTAATAATTTGTCCCATCGTAAGCTATTGTTAACTTATATCTCATATTACCCCACCACAGCCGCATAAATTAATCTATCTAAATATGCGCCCCCTAGCATATACGAATCTAGACATATTAGTGTTACAAAAATTATTGCAATTACTAAGACAAATAAATCTGCAAAACCAAACTTTAGTACTTTCATTTTTGTTCTCTTATCAGTTGCATTATAACACCTTGCATCAAGTGCATCGGCAAGCTCATCTGCTCTTCTAAAAGCAGAGACAAATAGTGGAATCAAAATAGGAAGCATTGCTTTCACTCTTTGAAAAAAGTTACCCGTATCCAAATTTGCACCTCTTGCTTTTTGTGCATTCATTATTTTTTGAGTTTCCTCGATTAATGTAGGAATAAATCTTAACGCAATGCTCATAATTATTGCTAAGTCATGAACTGGAATATGAAGATATTTTAATGGTTTTAGTAAATACTCTAAAGCATCAGTAAGTTCAGTTGATGTTGTTGTAAATGTTAGTATTGAAGCTCCCATTACTAGAAGAGATAGTCTTAAAAGCATTTTTATTGAATAATCTATTCCTCCCACCGTTATATGAATAAATTTCCAAGCGAATAACTCTGTTCCTTCCTTATAGAAAAGCAAATTTATAAGTAAAGTAAAAATCAGAAGAAATAAAACTGCTCTTATTGATTTAAAAACAACCTTCCAAGGAACTGTCGATACAAAAACTATTGTAGTAAATAATATGGCAGTAATTAAGTACCCTATATATGATTTAACTAAAAAAATGGTTACCATATAAACAAGTGTAAATAAAAGTTTAGTTCTAGGATCTAACCTATGAATAATAGAATTTCCAGGATAGTATTGTCCAAATGAAAAACTATTCATTAAATACATCCCCCTTTTCATCTACTGAAAAATCAAAATTTTTATTTTGTATTGAGTTTTTATCTATATATGTACTATGTTTTTTATTGTAAAGATCAATAATATTAGATATTAAATCCTGCGTGGTTATTATATCGTCATTAACTTCTATTCCCTTTGATTTTAATGTATTTGCTATCTTAACTGGCGTTGGAATATCTAACCCAATTTTAACTAATTCTTCACTATGTTTAAAAAGCTCCTTCATAGGAATATCGAAGGCAATTTTACCATCATTAAAAACTACTAATCTATTTGCAAATCTTGTTATTTCATCCATGTCGTGCGAAATAACAATTATAGTTGGAGAGCAATTCTCTTTTAGTTTTGTTATAAGTGATAAAATTTGTTCTTTTCCAAAAGGATCAAGTCCTGCAGTTGGCTCATCTAAAATTAAAACTTTAGGTCTCATTGCTATAATTCCAGCAATTGCTACTCTTCTTTTTTGTCCACCAGATAATTCAAATGGTGCTCTATTTTTAATTTTTTCATAATCAAGTCCAACAAGCGATATTGCCTCTTTAACCCTTTGTTCAATTTCTTTTTCATCAAGGCCTAAATTCTTAGGGCCAAAAGCTACATCTTTATATACTGTATCTTCGAAAAGTTGATACTCCGGATATTGAAATACCATTCCAACATATGATCTTAATTTTCTTAAATCAGGCTTTGGCTTTTTCGCATTTGTTAGTTTTATATCAAACACATCAATACTTCCATCTTGAACCTTTATTAAGCCATTTAGGTGCTGTATAAAAGTAGATTTTCCAGATCCTGTATGGCCAACAATACCTAAAAACTCACCTTCGTTTATCTCAAGGTTTATATTATCTAACGCCTTAGTTTCGTAAGGAGACTTTGCACTATAGGTGAATTGAAGATTTTTTATAACAATTGACATAATCTATCTACAAGCTCCTCTTTGTTCATAACATCTTTTCCTACATTTATTCCCAATTCATCAAGCTCAATTGCTATCTTTGTAGAAATAGGAACGGTTAACTTATAACTTTCAAGTTCTTTATACTGAGAAAATACATTTTTTGGTGTGTCATCAAGGACTACTTTACCATCATTCATAACAATTACTCTATCTGCCTCAAGCGCTTCTTCCATATAATGTGTAATACATACAACAGTCATCCCATCTTTATTTAGTTCATGAGCCACTTTCATAATTTCTGCTCTGCCTTGAGGGTCGAGCATTGCTGTTGATTCATCAAAAACTATAACTTTTGGTTTCATTGCTATAATTCCAGCAATTGCTATCCTTTGTTTTTGACCACCAGATAATTTAAATGGAGTTCCTTTTTTATGCTCGCTCATTCCTACTTTATCTAAAGCCCAGTCAACTCTTTCAACAATTTCTTCTCTAGGAACTCCTAAATTTTCAGGACCAAAAGCAATATCATCTTCTATAATTGATGCTACCATTTGGTTATCAGGATTTTGAAACACCATTCCAACAGACTTTCTAACATCATATATTGTTTTCTTATTTGAGGTATCTATACCAAAAACTGAAACTGTTCCTTTATCTGGAATTAGTAAACCATTTAAAAGTTTTGCAAGCGTAGATTTACCAGAACCGTTATGCCCAACAATAGCAACAAATGAGCCCTCCTCTATATCAAGAGAAACATTTCTTACTGCTCTTACTATCTCATTTTCACTTAACACATATGAAAATTGAACATTTTTTAATTCTATTGCGTTCACTTACACCTCAAAAACAAGGAAATTATACCATACATTCTTTATTTAATAAAGAAAAAAGAATTGACAAAAAAATTAAACATTGACTTGTATTCTTATAATTTAATATAATTATAAAGGTGAAAAAATTAAATTATATCATTATGGAGGTAATTAAATGAGCGTCAAAATGACAATCGATGGTAATACTGCCGCTTCTCATATTGCTTATGCATTTAATGAAGTTGCTTGTATTTACCCAATCACTCCTTCCTCTCCAATGGCCGAAAATTGCGATGAATGGGCTACTGCTGGAAGAAAAAACTTATTTGGACAAGTCCTAAAAATTGCAGAAATGGAATCTGAAGGTGGCGCAGCTGGTGCTGTCCACGGATCTTTGCAAGCTGGTGCTTTAACAACAACATTTACAGCAAGCCAAGGCTTACTTCTTATGATTCCTAACATGTACAAAATTGCCGGCGAATTATTGCCAACAGTTTTCCATGTAAGTGCTCGTGCACTTGCATATCATGCATTAAACATTTTTGGTGATCATTCAGATGTTATGGCATGTCGTCAAACAGGATTTGCTATGCTTTGCTCTAACTCTGTACAAGAGGCAATGGACTTAGCTTTAGTTGCGCACTTTGCAACATTAAAGTCTTCTGTACCATTCCTACACTTCTTTGATGGATTTAGAACTTCTCATGAAGTTTCAAAAATTGATGGTATTGAATATTCTGAAATTCAACCAATTTTTGATACTAAGTACTCAAAGTATGTAGATGAATTTAAAAAGCGTGCTCTAAATCCAGAACACCCAGTTCAAAAAGGTACTGCTCAAAACCCTGATGTTTACTTCACACAAAGAGAAGCTTGTAATGTAATTTATAAGTCTGTTCCTGCTGCCGTTGAAGAAGCCATGGAAGATGTTAAGGTAATTACAGGTAGAGATTATAAGTTATATCAATACTATGGTGCCCCAGATGCTGACAAAGTTATTGTTATCATGGGTTCAGGTTCTGAAGCTATCGAAGAAACTATTGATTATCTAAACGCAAAAGGACAAAAATTAGGTTTAGTAAAAGTTAGATTATTTAGACCATTTGTTGGTGAAAAATTAGCTGCTGCTATTCCAACATCCGTTAAGAAAATCACTGTACTTGATAGAATTAAGGAATGTGGTTCAATTGGTGAACCTTTATATCTTGATGTTGTTACATCTTTAGTTGAAAACGGAAGAACAGATATTAAAGTTCTTGGTGGTAGATATGGTTTAGGTTCTAAAGAATTTAATCCTACATGTGTAAACGCTGTTTACAAGAATATGGATGCATCTCAACCAAAGAATCACTTTGCTGTAGGCATTGTTGATGATGTTACAGGAAACTCATTAGATTTATCTGAAAAAATCGATGCTGCTCCAAAGGGATCCATCTCATGCATTTTCTATGGTTTAGGATCTGATGGTACAGTAGGTTCAAACAAGAACTCTATTAAGATTATTGGTAACTACACAAATAAATATGCGCAAGCTTATTTCGCATATGATTCAAAGAAGTCAGGTGGTATTACTATTTCCCACTTAAGATTTGGTGATAACCCAATTAAGTCTTCATACTTAATTGACCAAGCTGATTTCATTGCTTGTCATAATCCAGCATATGTATTGAAATATGATATGGTTTCTGCATTAAAGCCAGGAGCTACTTTCCTTCTAAACTCTTCTTGGACATTAGAAGAAATGGAAAAACAACTTCCTGCAAAGATGAAAAATATCATTGCTCAAAAGAAAGCTAAGTTCTATAACATTGATGCTTTCAAAGTTGTTGATGCAATTGGTCTTAAGGGTCGTATTTCTACAACAATGCAAGCATGTTTCTTTAAACTTGCAAATATCATGCCATATGAAGAAGCTGATCATCATATGAAAGATTTCGTTGTTAAATCTTTCGCGAAAAAAGGCCAAGCAGTTGTAGATATGAATAATGCTGCTATTGATAATGCTATAGCTAATCTAACTGAAATTAAGTATCCAGAATCCTGGGCTACAACAACAGACGGCGCAGTTGTAAAACCTGTAAGTAATGATAAATACTTCACTGATGTCATTGCTCCAATGCTTGCTCAAGAAGGTGACAAACTTCCAGTTTCTGCATTTATTGCAAACCCCGATGGTACTGTACCTACAGGAACAACAAAATTTGAAAAACGTGGTGTTTCAGAAAAAGTTCCAACATGGAATCCAGATGCTTGTATCCAATGTAATACTTGTGCATTTGTATGTCCTCATGCAACGATCAGACCTTTTATGCAAAAAGAATTTGACGATGCTCCAAACACATTTGCTACAGCAGATGTAAAAGTTGGCGCAGCTAAGGGTTATAAATACAGAATGCAAGTTTCAGCACTAGATTGTTTAGGTTGCGGTTCTTGTGCAAAAGTTTGTCCAGTAAATCAAGCTGCTGACAAGAAAGTTGCTGCTGCAAAAGCTGCTGGTCAAGAAATACCTGCAGTTAACTACGCATTAAAGATGATTCCTTTATCTAAGGCTATTGAGAATGGCGAAGTAGAAAACTGGGATTACGCAATTGAACTTCCAGAAACAGATGCTCCTATCTCAAAAGATGATGTAAAGGGTTCACAATTCCGTCAACCATTATTTGAGTTCTCGGGTGCTTGTGCAGGTTGTGGCGAAACTCCATACGTTAAAGTTGTTACACAAATGTTTGGTGATAGAATGATAATTGCTAACGCAACAGGTTGTTCATCAATTTATGGTGGTTCAGCTCCAACTTGTCCATATACAACAAACGAAAAAGGACAAGGTCCAGCTTGGGCTAACTCTCTATTTGAAGATAATGCAGAGTTTGGTTATGGTATGGCTGTTGCGGTTGAACAACGTAGAGCAAAACTAGAAGAAGACATGGAAGCAGCAATTAAAAATGGTATTGATGACAATACAAAGGCCGCATTTGAAAACTGGATTGCAAATAAAGACGATTCTAATAAGACAGTTGAAGTTTCTGATGCTGTAAAGGCAATTATTGCTGATGCTGTAAAGAACGCAAGTGCTGCTAATAAAGAATCACTAGAGAGAATCAATAAAAACACAGATTGTTTAGCTAAAAAGTCTATGTGGATATTCGGTGGTGACGGCTGGGCTTATGATATTGGCTTTGGTGGTCTTGATCACGTTCTTGCTATGAATAAGAATGTAAACGTTCTTGTTCTTGATACCGAAGTTTACTCTAATACAGGTGGTCAAGCTTCTAAATCCTCCCCAACAGGTGCTATCGCAAAATTTGCTGCTGGCGGTAAGTTAACAAAGAAAAAAGACTTAGGAAAGATTGCTATGTCTTACGGATACGTATATGTAGCTCAAGTTTCTATGGGTTCATCTCCTGCTCAATTCTTAAAAGCGATTAAGGAAGCTGAAGCTTATGATGGTCCATCATTAATTATTGCTTATGCTCCATGTATCAACCATGGCCTAAAAGATATGGGTGCTTCGCAACTAGAAGAAAAGAAAGCTGTTGATACAGGTTATTGGCAACTTTATAGATACAACCCAGTTGATGGAAAGTTTACTCTAGATTCTAAAGATCCTACAATTGAATATAAAGAATTCCTAATGGGCGAAAATAGATATGCAAGACTTGCTAAAGAAAAACCAGAAGTTGCTGCAAAACTATTTGAACTAAACGAATCTCAAGCTAAAGCAAGAAGAGAAGGATATAAAGTTTTACAAGAAGAATCTAACAAACAATAATCCTTATTAAAACACAAATCAAAGTGGAACTTATATAACTTATAAGTTCCACTTTTTATGTTAGAACAAATATTCTCTGCTAATTTTTTATTATGTTCTTTTAATTTTATTTATTAAATGATATAGTTAAAACATAAAAAAAGGAGAAAAACCAATGAAAAAATTTAAATTATTGCCGCTACTACTAGTCCTTCTATTATCTTTATTTTTAGTTTCCTGTAGTTCAAAAGTTGAAATTACATCTTATGTCGATACAGTTACTGTAAAATACACTAGAAATAGCACTTTATCTAGCAATGACACATTAAAAGGCACTATTACTTATAATGATACTTCAAGTCTAAAAGATTATTACATAATTACATACACTTATGATTATCCATATACAAGTAATTCATATACCGAAAACACATTATTAAAAGTTACAAAAGAAGAATTACAAGTTAATTCTAATTATTCATTTGAAATCACTTTAGATTTAGAAAAAATGTTTAATGCAAACAAAAATGAAGTATATATAGTAATTCATTCAAGCGAATTTGATAGAACAAATATTGCTTCATATAATGTGTCTACAATTTCTTATTCTTGGAATGGAAACAAAGTGGAAATTAGCGAATAATAAAATTTCTTTCTAAAAAAATTGAGGTGGTTTTATTTAAAACTACCTCATTTTTATAATACAAATTTTTTATTTTATATGTATTCTAGTACAAGGAGCATCACCGGATAAAATTTCTTTTATTGTATATTTAGGACTTGCAATATACACTTTAGTACCATTTACTGCAGGGCCTTTAATATATTCTAATTTTGCTCCCGCTCCATTAGAACCTGTTCTTGAAGTTCCGTTACATGCTTTTTGAGCTTCTGTAATAGCCTCTAAAAGCTCATATGAATCTTTCCCAACAATTTCCTTTATCAATGAACTTTCATCCTTTGGATTTGAATATATTCCAATTGTGGAAGTATATATAAGTAAGTTTTTACATTTTAAAAGTTGAGCCACTTGTGCTGCAGTTTCATCATTATCTGCTAAATGTACTGCTTTTTGTCCTTTCTTTAATAAGGCCTCTATCTCAACCTTTACAATTTCCTCGGGAGACAAGGGATCGTTATAGTTAATAATTGGTATTGCATTTTGTTTTGGGCATCTAAGTAAAAGAGATTTTAAATATTCCTTCTTTTCGTTATCGTTAAAATGTTGATTTTCAACTAGTATTTGTCTTACAGAATATCTAGCATCTATAAATTGTCTATATGTGTCCATTAAAATCGTTTGACCTTGAGCGGAATAATCTGTTTTACATGCTTGACTATCTCCAGTAAGTTCACATCCATTTCTTTTTATATAATCCAATCTTCCTATTTCGGTAGCTCCAGATGTAACCCATACATAGCCAGGTTTTAACTCTCTAGAAATTCTAGCAATGGTGTTATAGTCCATTTGCCCATTTTTCTTATCTATAAGAGCCATAGACCCTATTTTACCTACTAATTCTATATCAAAACTCGTCATAATACTCCTTATGAAAAATCTTTACTATAAGATAATTTATCTAAATAAATTTCCTTACTTGTTGCTGTAGCAACTAATTTTATATAAATAGTTTTATTTTCTTCATCTTTTGCATATTCACCATTATAGATAATGTAATCATCCGTTTCTTGTTTAGTGCCGGTTTCATTAATTTTTTGACAAAGTCCACTCCATAACGTTTCATTGTCTACACTATATTCTGTCTTAAACGAAATAGCACCATCGCTGCTTATAATTAGTAACATACATCCATTTAAATCTGTTCTATAAAGATTCATATTTCTTCTAGCAAGTCTAACAAGCGTGTTATATCTTGGATGTTCAAAAGTGTTTCCATCAGCATTACAACCAATCATAGCATACTCACAACTAAAGAAATCCAAAAATTCTGTCATTGAGGATGTCTCTGATCCATGATGTCCTACCTTTAACACATCACAATCTAGTTTGTCTACCCCATAAAAAGCTTTAATCTTCTTTAATGCACCTGGTTCGTTTTCTTCATTTGAATCCCCTGTTAAAACTATTTTTCTTCCATTACAAGAAAGTATTCCAACTGGAGAAACTGCATTCTTTTCATGAGCATCTTTTAATGTATTTTCGGTCCATTCTTCAGAGGTAAAACAGAAGAAATCTATACTCCAACCGCTTCCGGATATTGTGAAGTTGCCTATATTTAATTTAATATCACAACTTGGCTCAGTTAAAGCAGCAATAAAAAATGCAGAATAAACTTCAGTCGTAATTGTGTCCTCGTCTGTAAATAACGAAAGTTTACTCACATCTAAACTTGCTGCAGTTGTATTTTTATGTTCAGATAATACATTTGGCATATAAATATGATTAATTTGGTAATTGTTAATAACGTCATCCATAAACGAAATATGGTCTTGATCGGTATGAGTTACCATTAGATAATCTATTGTATCATCAGAAACCAGCGTTTCTAAATTAGCATATGCTTCTCCACCATTATAAGATGAAAAATTCTTACCCCCTGCATTACCCGAATCTATAATCATATCTTTACCATCTGGGAATTCAATATATATACAATCTCCCTGGCCTACATCTAACATATACATAGCAAGATCGCCTGAGTTTACTGTGTATGTTGTAATTCCAGCATTTGCAGTTCTTGTTCCATCGCTTTTTGGTTCACTTGGCTTAATCGATGTACCATCATTTGTTGTAATTGTTGTATCTTGTTCTATTTCACCACTTCCAGCCATTAAAGAGAATATTTCTTTATAAATATCTGGATTAATAAAATATAAAGCAACGGCTGCAACAACTATAACAATTACTACAGCAACTATAGCAACTATTGCTTGTTTATTACCTTTAGCTGCTTTTTTTACTGTTTTTTTAGCACTTTTTTTTACGTTTTTCTTTATAGAATCTTGAACTTTGTCTTCTATATTTTTTTCACTCTTTTTCTTTTTAGAATTTGCCATCTTAGTCTTCCCCTGCTTGATTAATAATTTCAACTGCGCTCATCTTTCCGGCTTTCGAATCACCATACTTGATTTGACTTGCTGTAATCATAGCCAATATAACAAAACTTATTGCGTACACAAATAAATATTTATATGTATTGTAACCATCAATTTCCATAATTAGCCCTGCTACGAATGGAGTTATAGCTTGAGCTGTCATTGTTGCAACATAATAATATCCTGTATATTTTCCAACATTACTTCCCTTTGATAACTCTGTAACCATTGGAAGTGTATTTACGTTTACAAATACCATGCCAAATCCAGATAGAATAAAACATATTGGGAAAATTATACTAACACCTGGAGTTGCAGCTGTCATAAAGAAACATGGAATATAAGTTAACGATGCGAGTATCAATCCCAAAAATATTGTTTTTCTTCTTCCAATCTTGCCAGCCAAAAATGCACACGGAATTAATGCTACAGCACCACCAATACCATTTGCTAAATTAACAATTGTTACAACCTTTTGTGGTATTTGTAAGTAATTTGTACAATACACTGACATATGAGATCTTACACAGTTATATCCCATAAACCATAAAAATACTGTTGCCATTATAAGGATTAAAGAAACAAATTTTTCTTTTGGAAGTTTTGTTTGTCCATGTTTTGACTCTTCCTCTTCCTCATCTACTACACCATACTTTTCTTCTTCATCTAATCTATCTTGAACAAATTGCTTTTCCTTGACAAGGAACATATATAAGACAAGTACAACTAGCAATAATCCTGCAGTTACTCCCCATAAAGCAAAGTGTGTTTCATATTTTTTAGAACCAAATATCATATAAACCAAAATAGATAACGCTCCACCTACACCACCCATTAAGGTAATCAAAGCATTCGCTTGCGATCTTAATGGTTTTGGCGTTACATCTGGCATTAAAGCAATAGCTGGAGATCTATATGATGCCATAGAAACCAACACGCATAAAAGAGCAATTATAAATAAAACTAGATATATAGGATTTGCTGCCATAACAGAACGAGCCGCCTCGGTTTGAATAGTTGTTATATTAGAAGTTACATCTCCTACCATCCAAGTTGTTGCCCAACTACTATTTACATAGCCATTTGATATTAAATTATTTACAATATCTTGAATTTCAAGTGCATTAGCTTTTGCATCTAAATCTTGTAAACTTGCAACTGCTGTACCCATAATTTTTTCATATTGCAAAAATTCTGATATCATCAAAAACACAACTGACACGGCTGCTGCTATTGAACCCCAAAAAATAAAATGTGTTCGTCTACCCATTTTAGCCTTAACTGCTTTGTCACTTAATGAACCAAAGAATGGTAATAAAAATATTGCTAAAAGATTATCTAGTCCCATAATAATTCCATATTCGGCAGCAGATAATCCAAAATAATTTGCTAAAATAAGTGGCATTATATAGTCATATACTTCCCAAAACAGCATTATGCCCATAAATGCAAAACCAACTTTTAAAGTTCTTTTGTAATTTAGTTTTAATCCATCACTCATAATTAATCCCTTTTTTGTTTATTTATATTATTGTTGATTATACCATAATATTAAAAATATTAAAAGAAAATAAATAGGCTATTCCTTAAACGAAATAGCCCTAATTTACTTAACAATTTATATGTTTATATTTTATTTTCAAAAACAGGTTCACTGGTTAAATTGATGCCTAATTTTCTAAATACTTTTTCATCATTTCTAGCAAGCAAAACTGATGTGTGAACTTCGCTGTTTTTTAAATTAGGAATTTGTTCCAAAACTTTTGCTGCTTTTTCGTTTGTTGAAGCAGATGTAGATAAAGCAATTAACATCTCATCTATATGAAGTCTTGGATTTTTGCTTCCTAAATAGTTCTTTTTTAATGATTGAATTGGAGTTAAACTTCTTCTAGATAAAACATCTATTTCTTGATCAATTCCTGCTAAATGTTTTAAAGCATTTAAAACTAAACCAGCTGAGCACCCAAAAACATCCGAGGTCTTGCCTTTTATTATAGTTCCGTCAGGAAGTTCAAGTGCAGCACATGGGCAGTTTAATTCGCTTGAATAATCATTTGCAATCTTTATTGTTTTTCTAATTTCTGGAGATATTCCAGCTTTATTCATTATTAATAAAATTTTTTCAGATTCATTTGGCTCTAAATTATTTCTTCTTTCATTCTCTAAAGCCTTATAGTATCTTCTTACAACTTCCTGAGCTGAAGCTTCCCTGCATACTGCATCATCACAAATTCCAAAACCTGCCATATTTACACCCATATCTGTTGGTGACTTATATGGAGATTCGCCCAGTATCTTTTCAAACATAGCATTAAGCACCGGGAATATTTCAACATCTCTATTATAGTTAACTGTTGTTTCACCATATGCCGCTAAATGCCATGGATCTATCATGTTAACATCATTCAAATCTGCTGTCGCTGCCTCATAAGCGATATTTACTTCATGATTTAATGGTAAATTCCAAATTGGGAATGTTTCATATTTTGCATAACCAACTTTATTACCTCTCTTATTTTCATGATAAAGCTGAGATAGGCAAGTAGCCATTTTACCAGAACCAGGACCTGGCGCTGTAACTATTACAAGTTTTCTTGTAGTTTCAATATAATCATTCTTGCCATAACCTTCATCAGATACAATAAATGAGGTATTTGTTGGATATCCTTTTATTGGATAATGTCTATATACTTTAAAACCTAATTTTTCTAATTTTGTTTGATATGTCTTTGCTTGTTCGTTATCTTCTGTGAATTTTGTAATTACAATTGAACCCACATATAAGCCGTACGACTTAAATATTTTAGCAAGTCTTATAACATCTTCTTCATATGTTATACCATAGTCGGCTCTAATCTTATTTTTAGCTATATCAATAGCACTAACTGCAATAACTATTTCAGCATCTTCTTTTAATTTAGACAACATTTTTATTTTGTTATCTGGAGCAAACCCAGGTAGCACTCGCGAGGCGTGAAAATCATCAAATAATTTACCACCAAACTCTATGTATAGTTTTCCACCAAACTTATTAATTCTTTCTTGAATTTTTTCCGATTGCATCTTTAGATATTTGTCACTATCAAAACCAATTTTATACATACGTGCTCCTTTAATTAATCAATATAAAAAATAACTATTTAACTATATCAAAATAGCAATGCTTTTTCAATATTTTTAATAAAGAAAAAGCCTATCTTTTTTAAGATAGGCCAGTTAATTTTAAGTTGTTATTTTATTATTTTCTGAAGTATCTATTATATAGTCCATTAAAGCCACAGCCATGCCTTGCTTCATCTTTAGCCATTTCATGTACTGTGTCATGAACTGCATCATAATTTAACTCTTTTGCAAGTTTTGCTAATGCTTTCTTTCCAGCACAGGCTCCAACTTCTGCATCTATTCTCATCTTAAGATTTTTCTCTGTAGAATCCGTAACAACCTCACCTAAAAGTTCAGCAAACTTTGCTGCATGCTCAGCTTCCTCTAACGCATATCTTTTAAAAGCCTCCGCAATTTCAGGATAACCCTCTCTATCTGCTTGTCTAGACATAGCAAGATACATTCCTACCTCAGAACATTCTCCTTGAAAATTGCTTCTTAAATCTTCTACAACTCTTGGATCTAAATCTTTAGCTGAACCTACTTTATGTTCGTCAGCAAGATCTAATTTTCCAGAATCATCTACTTTTGTGAATTTTGCACCAGAAGCTCCACACAATGGGCATTTTTCAGGAGCAGAATCACCTTCATGTGTGTAACCACATACAGGGCAAACATACTTAGCCATTTTTAAAATCCTCCGTTTTTTTATTTTTTTTGTTTAAATTATATTTAGTTTTTAAAGAATCACAACCATCACAATTTTTATAGAAAACAACATTTGCTTTACTATATCCATTATCTAGATTTTCCTTCTCTAAAAGCTCCTTCACTTCTTTAGAAATTGGCACATCTGTTATTTTTCCACACACCGGACATATTACATGATTATGCCATGAGACATCGCCATCATATCTTTCTTTTCCAAAAGGGGTGCATATTCTTTGCACAACTCCCTCTTCTTCAAGTTGGCTCATATTTCTATAGACAGTTGGAGTCGAAACATGTATATCTTTACAAATTTGCTCAATATCCTCTGCAGTCGGATGCGTTTTCAAGTTTTGTAAATTTTCTAGTATTGTATTTCGCTTAACTGAATATCTCATACTTATAATATATTAGGTAATATCGATATTGTCAAGAATAATTTAAATTTTTTAAAATAATTTTTCAAATTTTTTTTTAATTTTACAAAATTAAATATTTTTTTTTAAAAAGATTTCGTGCTATTGTAATAATAGACACAAAGGCAAATCCTTTGTTATAAGGGGAAATACAATGAAAACTTTTAAGTATAGAATCATCTACACTGCAAACGGAATTAAGCATGAAACAGACTCATTATCTAATGAACACTTTGATATAGTTACATCTGTCAAAGAAGAAATTTTTAAGGCTGTGATTTATCCAAAAACTGAAATTTCAAATTTACATGTTTATTTTGAGGCTACTCATTTATTTACACCACAAACTAAGATTTTTGTGAACGGATATCAATCATGGACAGATTCTAAAGAGTTTTCAATTAATGAAAAATTACCAAAATCTTCATTTCTTAGTAAAATTTGCCCTTATATAAAAGCTTATGGCGATGAAAATTTTATAAAATATCCAAAAGAGAAAGGTTGTTTTCATGGATTTACTTATGCATATATTAGAGATTTAAACAAAGTATACCTTTATGGTTCAATGACTGAAAAGTATGGCTTTACGATAATCTCTATAAATAGTAAGAAAAATTCAATTAGTATAACAAAAGAGTTAGAAGGTGTTAAAATCAGTACTCCATATGAAATCTTAAATTTAGGATATTTCATTGGCGAATATGACGAAGTTTTTGATAGATATTTCTCATTGCAAAATCTTCCGGCTCTTAGAATGAAAAATGCTACAGGATACACCTCTTGGTATAACTATTACACTAAAGTTACAAGAGAAAATATAGAACAAGACTTAGATAGTTTTAAAAATGCAAATATTACCCCAGACTTTTTCCAAATAGATGATGGATACCAACAAGCCGTTGGCGATTGGCTTTCAGTTAAGCCTCAATTTGGAGACATGAGAGAACTTACGGATAGGATTCACGCTCAAGGCATAAAAGCGGGATTATGGCTTGCTCCTTTTGGAGTAATAAAATCTTCCAATTTATATAAAGAGCATCCTAATTGGATTTTAAGAAACAAAGATGGATCCCCTATTCATGCAGGTTTAAACTGGAATCCACTTGGCTTTTATGCACTAGACTTTTTAAATAAAGAAGTTCAAGAATATCTAAAAGAAGTTTTTGATACAATATTAAATAAGTGGAATTTCGATTTAGTTAAACTAGATTTCCTATATGCTACATGTATGATTCCAAGACAAAATAAATCTCGTGGTCAAATAATGTGTGAGGCTATGGATTTTATTAGAGCTTGCGTTGGAAATAAACTTATTTTAGGATGCGGTGTTCCTCTTGGGGCTTGTTTTGGCAAAGTTGATTTCTGTAGAATTGGAGCAGATGTAAATCTTCAATGGCAAGAATCTTTCTTGGACAAACTTTTACATAGAGAAAAAGTATCTACTATAAACACAATAAACTGTACAATTTTTAGAAGACATCTAAATGGAAGAGCCTTCGTAAATGATCCTGATGTATTCTTTATTAGAGATTATAATATTAAATTAAATGACGAACAAAAAGAAATCATAGCCGATGTAAATAAAATTTTCGGTGGTGTATTATTTGTTTCAGACAATATCGGAACATACAACGAAACACAATTAAATCATTTAAAAACTTCTTTCCAAAGAGATGATATAGAAGTTCTAGATGCCGAATACATTACACCTACTGTTATTTCTATTGAATACACAATTAATGGCATTGCTCAGTCTTTCTCTTTTGATATTCAAAATGGAAAAATAATTAAAGAATAAATATATTGTTTATATAAAAAAAGGCCAAGTTTTAAACTTGGCCATATTTTTAATTTATATTTGTTGGATTTCTAAAGTTATATCCATTCTTTTCAAACGCATCTACCCTTCTTTGAAGAACATCTATAAAGTCATTATTTGTTTTTGTATTATATAACCAATTTAATAATTGCTCAATGGCTTCATTTGAATCGCCCGCAGATAGAAGTCTTCTCATATTATTGGCTCCAACTAGTTCTTTTTGAGTTAATAGTAAATCTTCTCTTCTTGTTGATGATCTGTTTAAATCTATGGCTGGGAATATTCTCTTTTCACTTAGTTTTCTATCTAGGTGAATTTCCATATTTCCTGTACCTTTAAACTCTTCGTAAATAACATCATCCATTCTAGAACCTGTATCTACAAGAGCTGTTGCAATAATTGTTAAACTACCACCATTTTCAATATTTCTAGCACTGCCAAAGAATTTTTTAGGTGGATGTAATGCTCCTGGATCCATACCACCAGATAAAGTTCTTCCAGTAGGCGGAACCGTTAAGTTGTAAGCTCTTGCAAGTCTTGTTAAAGAATCCATAATTATTACTACATCCCTTCCAAGTTCTACACTTCTTTTTGCTCTTTCATTTAAAAGTTCTGCTGCTTTACAATGGTGCTCAGGCGTTTCATCAAAAGTTGAATATATAACCTCACCTTTAATACTTCTTTGCATATCTGTTACTTCCTCTGGTCTTTCATCAATTAAAAGCACATACAACTCAACATCAGGATAGTTTTTAGAGATAGCATTAGCAATCTTTTTAAGCAGTGTTGTTTTGCCAGCCTTTGGAGGCGATACAATCATTGCTCTTTGACCTTTTCCAATAGGAGCAATTAAATCAATACAACGAAGTGCATTATCGGGATTGTCCTTATCCTCTAGGACAAATCTCTCATTAGGGAATATTGGAACTAGTGAATCAAAATAAGGTCTTTGTTTTGCAGCAGAAGTATTTTTACCATTTACAGTTTCAATACTTATTACGGCAGCTTGCTTGTTATCATTACTCTTTTTAACGGTTGCGCTAATGTAATCACCTGGTCTTAAGCCTATTCCTTTTATTAATTTAGCCGATACATATGCATCTTTATTACCATATTCACAATTTTCAGCTCTTATAAATCCATATCCTTCAGTATGAATATCTAAAACACCACATCTTGTTTCATTTTCTATAACAGGGGCATCTACAGGCTTTTCCTCTATCTTGTTATTTAAAGAAGAATCCTCCATTTTTTCACATTCAGTCTCAATACTAGATTCTTGAGGTTCTACTTCTTTTTTGATAACTTTTTTCCTTCCTCTTGTCTTTTTTTCAGCCTTTTCTTCTTTAATTTCCACTTCTTTGTTTTCTTCAACTTTTTCATTTTCTTGTTTGCTTTGCTCCAGTGCAAGTAACGCCTCAATGATTTCATCTTTAGTTGTTGCATTGATTCCATCAGCTTGAGCAATTACAGATAATTGCGCATAAGTTAAAGTTTCTAATTGTTCTCTACTAAACATTGTTTTTACCTCTTGGGTTTTATTTTCTTTTTCTTCAATTAAATTCATTATTTGTTCTTGGCTTAATGAACTTACTTCACTAATATTCATTTTCCTTGCAACGGCTCTTAATTTAAATAAAGACATTGCTTCAAGTTCTTTTCTTGTAAACAAAATTAATACCTTCTTATATTGGAATTTTTATATTATTATTATTTTTGAGGGCGCTAAATGCGCACCCTCATGAAAAATTAATTTTTAAAATTTATCGTTTTTAAATATGTAAACTTTTGTGGATTCACCATCGCACATTTCTCTATCAAATTCTGCTGTATCGCCATCTACATAAACAATTTGCTCTTCGTCAAATAAATCTATAAAATTATCTACTGAATCTAAATCAAACTCACAATTATCTGATTTAAAATGCATTGGGATTACAACATCCGGCATTAAGAAATCTACATACTCTTTTGCTTGTTCAGCGTTAATAGTGTATTTACCACCAACAGGAATCATTAGTATATTAACAGAACCAATTGATTCTCCTAATTGGATATCTAATTCCTCTCCTATATCCCCCATATGACATATATCTATACCATCCATTCTATAGGTATAAATATTATTTTGTTTAACGCCATCTGAAGAATTTTCGCCATGACTTGAAAGTAAAGTAGTTATTGTTACTCCACCTATCTCCCATTGGCCTACTGAATCAATAATTGTAGGATTACCTAAAACATTTTCTACGGCACAATGGTCCTTGTGTTTATGAGAAATAGTAACAACATTTGCCTCCACTGACTCCATTTTAAAACCAACGTACTCATTATACGGGTCAGTTACTATCGTTGTACCAGTTGATTCAGTTAATTTAAAACATGAATGTCCTAGCCATTGAATTTTCATAATTACTCCTCTGTTTTAAAACTTAATTGTTGAGGTCTACCCTCATTGTGTTTTTCTATTAATTCTTGAATCTTATCGTGAGGATCAAGAAGTGGAGATAATGATAAATTTTGATCACAAGCAGAAATAATATATGCCATAAACTTAGACATATCAGCTTGAATAAACCAAGGCTTTTCTAACATCTCTTTATATGAATATGTTAAGTTAGTACTTAATACGGCTGTAAATAAGCCTTCATCATATGCCTTTTGGAATTTCTCTAATCCTTCTGTAAATAATGCATAAGTTGCACATAAGAAAATCTTACCACAATCTTTTGCCTTTAATTCACGACACAATTTCAATAAACTATCTCCTGTTGCTAAAATATCATCTGCAACAAAAATTGTTTTATCTTTAACATCATTACCTAAATATTCATGAGCCAAAATAGGATTTCTACCATTTACTACATGAGCGTAATCTCTTCTTTTGTAGAACATACCTAAATCTACTTGAAGTACTGATGCATAGAATATATTTCTACCCATTGCACCCTCATCAGGAGATACTACCATAAAATGATCTTTACTTAAATCTAATTCTGGATACCTTCTAAGTAATGCCTTTAAAATTTGATATGTTGGGAAGAAATTATCAAATCCCATAAATGGTTCTGCGTTTTGAACGCGAGGGTCATGTGCATCAAATGTAATTACATCGTTAACACCTATTTCTACTAATTCATGTAACATTTGCGAACAGTCAAGAGATTCTCTTGTTGTACGTCTATGTTGTCTTCCGCCATAAAGGATTGGCATAACTACTGTAATTTTCTTAGCCTTTCCTGCAATAGCACCAATAATTCTCTTTAAGTCTTGATAGTGATCATCTGGAGACATTCTATTTGGCGTTCCAAACATATTGTATGTTATAGAATAGTTGCCAACATCGCAAATGATATATAAATCTTTACCTCTTACAGAATCATCAATTAAACCTTTACCATCACCGGTTGTAAATCTAGGACAAGAGTTTTTTACTAAAAATGTATCTTTGGTTTTTAATCCTCTCTTTTTTGCCTCTTCGTTGTACCAAGTTGTTAAGTAATAATTTACTTTATCTCCTAACTCTTTAGCACCTTCCATAGCAATTACTGCTAAATCTGACATATCGTCCTTTACTTTAAAAATTGACTCATAATATGGCTTCATCTTATCCTCCAAAATTTATATGAAAAAAATTATTTTTCTGAAAACTAAAAAGACTAGAAAGATTTCCTCTTTCTTTTCTTATTGATAAATCTATTGAATGTGTCGCGGGTAAATCCATTAATTCCTCTCGATATAATTATCTCAATTTATGGATTTATTTTAGCACTAATATTTTATATATTCAAATAAAATTATAAAAATAATGTTAATATTTTACATTACTATTTCAATGCCGCTTGGAATCGTTTTTACAACCTTCTTAAAATTATATTTATTTCCAAGACATACACACGCCCCAACTGCTTCATTTTCATGCTCAAATATTCCAATAACAGCACTGCCACTTCCAGTCATTACAACATTTTTTGTAAACATTTTCATATGATTTATTGTTTCGTTTATACTTGGACATAACCTTATAGCAGGAGCCTGCAAAACGTTATAAATTCTACCAATTTTGTCTATTTGTATTGAATTATCTTTATTTTTTTCTTGCTTATCATATTCTTTGTAAACGTCTTTAGTGTCAGCACCATACTCTTTTTGAGCAATAACAAAAATAAGTGGAACATACTTTGCTTTAGAAACGATTTCACCTCTACATCTTACAAATGAAGGTCCACCTTTTAGCATATACACAACATCGCTACCAACGGATAGAGCAAGTTTTTTCATGTCGTCGATTTCTATTCCGTAAAGTTGCCCATAGGCAAAAAATACACCTGCAGCATCAGCAGAAGAGCCTCCAAGTCCTGCCTTTAGAGGAATGTGCTTTTTTATACACACTTTCACCTTATATCCAAAAGTATCCTCAAGGAGTTTAGCTGCTCTATATGCTGTGTTTTTCTCGTCTTGCACAACATTGTCCATAAAAACCTCTGTATTTTGAGATTTTTCTACATACAACTCGTCACATAAAGATATAGAACTCATTAGCATATCTAAATCATGATATCCATCATCAAATACCCCATTTATATCTAGTCTTAAATTCACTTTAGCATTAACTTTTATTGAAATATTTTCTCTATTCATACATTTGAATAATTGCAAGTGCAATTTCCCTTTTTGTTTTTCTTTGATCTTTTGCTGTTTTATCTAAATGTTTATGTGCCTCTTCTTCACTTATTCCCATTTTTGACATTAATATCATTTTTGCACGTGATACAAGTTTAATTTCCTCAATCCTATCTTCAAGCTTTTTATTCTTTTCTAAGACAACACTCATTCTCCTATCTACCGCTTTAAAAATGGTTAAAACCTTATAAAGCAAACTTCCTGACACTGGCTTTGCAAATACTACAATTCCATTGCTTTCCATCTTAAACTCAATTAAGCTAACAACCTCAGGTTTTGCTATAAAAATTATATTTGATGATGTATCTAATGCTATATCTAGAGCAAGTTTATCTCCAAGCTCATCAGGAAGTGGCGATGCAATAATTATTTCGTCATATTGACGCAAATTTATTAATCTTCTAGCCTCCCCTGCAGATTTTGCTAAATCGTATGAATGATACCCAGCTCTTTTTAAAAGCTGTGCCAACTCTGTAGGTATTGGAGATACTGATACATATAGAAGATCTGCCATTTAATTTTCCCTATATCTTTCCAAAATATTTATCATTTAAAAATTTCTCTTTATTTGAAGCCATGTTATAGTCTTCTAGTTCGTTTTCTTTATAGGCTATAAATTGTTCTAAATGCTTTAATGGAATATATTCTTTAAGGAAATTACTTTCTTTAGCCTCCTTTATTGCTTGCTCTAAACTTAGTGGCAAAGATTTATATAAATTTTTATTAACTTCTTGTATAGATTCTCCTATAGGCAATGGGAGTTCCATATTTTTCTCGAGTCCTTCTGCACCAGCATACAATAAAAGCGCATAAGCAACATATGGATTACAAGATGGGTCTGCCGAATAAACTGCAACCCTGTGTCCACTTACTCTTATTACTTGGTTGTATTTTTGTTCTGCCCAACCTATATATTTAGGTGATTTATCAAATTTAAATCTATCATAAGAGTTTGGTGTAGGATTTAAAAATAGTGTTATTTCAGATATTTTATTCAAAATGCCAGCTAAAAAACTTTTTACTTCTTTAGAATCTGTTGGGAAATTTACTCCATCTTTTTTCAACCTAAACTTAACACGAAGAGCACTACCCTCTTCATTGTTTAAAGGCTTTGGGAGAAATGATGCATATAATCCATTCTTTTCTGCCACTGACTTTACTGTCGATTTAAACGAAATCAAATCATCCGCAGCTAAAAGAGCATCATTATAGTTAAATAAGATTTCATTTTGTCCTGGTCCTTTTTCATGATGAGAAGAAGATGGTCTAATCCCAAAAGTTTCTAGTGTAAAGCATATTTCTCTTCTTACATTTTCGCCTTTATCAAGTGGGGCTGAATCTAAATAACCTGCATTATCATAAGGAATAGATGTAGGTTTTCCTTTTTCATCAAGTTCAAACAAGTAAAAATCACAATCTGAACCTATTGCGCAAGTATATCCAAGTGATGCCAACTTTTCTTGAGCAGCTTTAAGTAAAGCTCTACCATCACATTCCGCTATAGTTCCATCCGGATGCTTTAGTGTACAATACATTCTAACAACTGCACCTTGTTGTGGTCTCCATGGAAGAAGGTGTAATGTTGATGGGTCTGGAAATAATCTAATATCTCCATTTTCATATGAAGCTATCCCATCAAAAGCTTCCTCTTCTATTGCTATACCTTTTTCAAAAATATTTTCTAATTCATCTGCGTAAATTGATACGTTTTTTAAGTTTCCAAGTGCATCGCAAAAAGCTAGTTTTACAAACTTAACATCATTATCTTGTATAAAATCTAATACATCTCTTTCCGAACGATTCATAACACACCTCGTGTTTTTATTTTTAATTATTATAATAAAAAGCAATTCACTATTCAACAAATTACAATTTATTCTACTTTCATAAAAGTACCGGCGCTCATCATGGGAGAGAACTGAGCGTCGGTATAGAGAGAAATAATTTGAAACAATTATTTTCCGCTGTTGCCATAGTTAGAAAGTACTCTTGCTGATGGGTCGTTTACATTACACCCTTCCCAAGATTTATTTGGCATCCAAAAATCTACTACCATTTCACCTTGATCTTTATAGTATTTCTCAAAGATTTCTCTATAAAGCAAAGATTCCTTTGTAAATGGTGTAGCATGTGTATATTTCTTTCTTAATTTTTCATATTCCTCATCTGTATAGACAATTTCAGCATATGCCTTTAGATAATTTACAAGAGAATGCCCTACTGCATCCGAAAATGCAGCTTTATCCCTAAACAATATAGCATCCGGCAAGCAGTGCGTATCTTCGAATGCATGTCTTAATAAATATTTACCCATATTATATTTATTCATTTTTTTATCAGGATCTATACTCATAACATACTCAACAAAATCTAAATCTCCAAAAGGAACCCTTGCTTCAAGCGAATTTACACTTATACACCTATCTGCGCGAAGCACGTCATACATATATAATTCCTTAACTCTTTTTACCGATTCTTTTTGGAATTCTTCAGCATTTGGCGCAAAATCTGTATATTTATATCCAAACAATTCATCGGATATCTCACCTGTTAACAAAACTCTTATATCAGTTTGTTCATGAATTGCTTTACAAATTAAATACATTCCCATAGAAGCACGTATTGTTGTTATATCAAAAGTACCTAGAATTTCTACTACTTTCTCTAGTGAGGATAAAACATCTTCTTTTGTGATTATAATCTCATGATGATCAGAGCCTATATACTCAGCAACTTGTTTTGCATACTTTAAATCTATAGCATCTTCACTCATACCTATTGCGTATGTTTTAATTTTCTTTCCAAGTATTTTTGCTGACACTGCGCAAACAAGAGAACTATCTAATCCGCCAGATAACAAAAACCCAAGTGGTGCATCAGCATCTAGTCTTTTTTCGATGCCTGTAATTAGTTTTTCTTTAATGTTCTTACAAATACTTTCTAAACCATCATAGTTGTATTTATCCACTTTTGTTACATCTCTATAACAAATAAATTTTCCATTTTTATAATAATGACCTGGTGGAAATGGCATTATTTTATCCGTAAGTCCCATTAAGTTTTTAGCTTCACTTGCAAACATTATTTTTCCACCCTTTGTATACCCATAAAAAAGTGGTCTTATGCCAATCGGATCTCTTGCTGCTATAAACTCTTTTGTTTTCGAATCAAAAATTATGCAAGCAAACTCTGCATCTAATTTTTTAAACATCTCTACACCATATTTTTCATAAAGTGGTAATAATATCTCGCAGTCTGAATCGCTTTTAAATTTATATCCTTCTATTTCTAATACTTCCTTTATTTTTCTAAAACCATAAATTTCACCATTGCATACAACATATTCATCATTTAAAGACATTGGTTGCATACCTTCTTTTGTTAGACCCATAATTGCTAATCTATGAAAACCTAAATATCCTAAACCTATGTCAATAACCTTTGACATATCTGGTCCTCTTGATATAGTTTTATCAAAACTCTTTTTAAATTCCTCTAGTGGTATTTCATACCCTTCGATTCCCATAATTGAACACATATCTACTTCTCTCCTAATATTTATTTCTCTCTTAAAAAAATGCGAGATTTAGCCTAAACTAAATCTCGCAACCATTGCGTTTTTATATTATAGTTTTATTCTCTTTTTATTTTACTGAGAATAAGATGTCTCCGTATGTCGGGAAAGGCCAACACTTCTTAGAAACAGTAGTTTCTAGTGCATCTGAACTTGCTCTAACTGCTGACATTAAAGGTAAAACTTCTTGCATAAAGCTCATTGCTCTATCTTGTGCTTCTTCAATCCTAAATGCTTTCTTTTCAGCAGCCTCTAGTGATTGAACATCTTCAAGCATCTTTGCACTATATTTTGACATTTTCTTTAATTGTAATTCCTCATATGAACAATCTATATCCTTAATTGCTTCCTTCTTCTTTAAAATTGTATCAGCGATTTCTTTTGAGTAAGAAGATATGGCAGGCAAAATAGACTTTTTAACCATTTGAATCATTGTTAATGCTTCAATATTGATTAATTTTGCATAGTTTTCAAATAAGATTTCTTGTCTTGCCTTAACTTCAGTTTCAGTATATACTTCATGAATTTTAAATAATTCAAGATTTTTCTTATCAGTATATCTAACCAAAGCTTCAGGAGTTGTCTTTAAGTTTAAAAGTCCTCTCTTTTCTGCTTCTTTTATCCATGCATCGTCATAGCCATTTCCGTTAAAGATAATTCTCTTATGTTCTTTAATAGTCTTTTTAACCAATGAATTTAACGCTGTTTGGAAATCTGTTGCCTTTTCAAGTTCGTCTGCAAATTGTCTTAATTCTTCAGCCACTGCTGTATTAATCATAATATTTGCACAAGCAATTGAATCTGCAGATCCTACCATACGGAACTCAAATTTGTTTCCAGTAAATGCAAATGGCGAGGTTCTGTTTCTATCTGTAGTATCCTTAGGGAACTTTGGCAAAACATCTACACCAATTTTCATTTGAACTCTCTTTTTGCCCTCATATTTAATACCGCTTTCGATTGAATCAAGTACTGCTTGAAGTTCATCACCAACAAACATTGAAACAATAGCTGGAGGTGCTTCATTAGCGCCCAATCTATGGTCATTTCCTGCAGATGCAACAGAGATTCTAAGTAAATCTTGATACTCGTCAACAGCCTTAATTACAGCAGCTAAAAATACCAAGAATTTTGCATTTTCTGCTGGTGTTTCACCTGGCTCTAATAAGTTTGCTTTATCTGTTCCTATAGACCAGTTATTATGTTTGCCTGAACCGTTTACTCCATCAAATGGCTTTTCATGAAGCAAACATACCATGTGATGTTTCTTTGCAACTTTTTGTAATAACTCCATTAAGATTTGGTTATGGTCTGTTGCAATATTTGTTGTTGAGAAAATTGGAGCCAATTCATGTTGAGCAGGTGCAACTTCGTTGTGCTCTGTTTTTGCTAAAATACCAAGTTTCCAACACTCCACATTTAAATCGTCCATAAAAGCTTGAACTCTAGGCTTAATAACACCAAAGTAGTGATCTTCCATTTCTTGCCCCTTTGGAGCTGGAGCACCAAATAATGTACGACCTGTATAAATTAAATCTTTTCTTTTTTCGTATATGTCTTCATCAATTAAGAAATATTCTTGTTCAGGTCCTACTGTTGTAGAAACTTTAGTTGCGGGGTCTCCAAATAATTTTAAAATTCTTAAAGCTTGCTTATTAATTGCAGCCATAGAACGTAAAAGTGGAGTCTTTTTATCTAAGGCTTCCCCTGTATATGAACAAAAGGCTGTTGGAATACATAAACATTTATCTTTAATAAAAGCATAAGATGTTGGATCCCAGGCTGTATACCCACGAGCTTCTGCGGTTGCTCTTAAACCTCCTGATGGGAATGATGAAGCATCTGGTTCTCCTTTAATCAATTCTTTTCCAGAAAACTCCATTATTATATTTCCCTCTTTTGTTGGTGAAATAAAACTATCATGCTTTTCTGCGGTAACACCAGTCATAGGTTGGAACCAGTGAGTGTAATGAGTTGCACCCTTTTCAATTGCCCAATCCTTCATAGCATTAGCAACTACATTTGCAACTGTTATATCCAATGATTGACCTTCTTGAATGGTCTTATGCATTGCTTTGTAAGTTTCATGAGGTAATCTTTCTTTCATTACCGAATCATTGAATACCATTGAGCCAAATAATTCTGGAATGTTTGTCATATTTATATTTCTCCTTAAAAGTTAATCTTTGTTGTTTTCATAAATAAAAAAGGGCACTATGGATACATTAATCCACAGCGCCTTGCTGACTTATTTATATGGCTATAATATACCAAGACTTATTTTTTGTGTCAACAATTTTTTCTTTTTTTTTTGTAAAATACAACAAAAATATCGCTGTTCTCTCCATCAATATTTTATATAAATATTGGCAATATATCAAGGAAAAATCTATCTAAAAAAATGCTATTTGTAATTGACAAGTGTTTTTGAAAATCATAAAATCAAAATATATTTTTTATCAAACAACGAACAATGGCGTTCAATCAACCATATGGAAGATTGACGCCTATTTTTTTTTGTAAGATATAAGGCTTAAAAAAATAAGGAGAGATATATGTTAGAGGGTCAATTTCGTAATCCATCCGGTTGTGCTGTTGCTGCCATGATTTCAACTAGTGGAAGAAAATTTTCTGGCGAAGATATTATTAAATCAATAGCTGTTATGCACGATAGGTCAAATGGTCTTGGAGGCGGTTTTGCCGCCTATGGAATATATCCAGAGTATAAAGATTATTACGCTTTTCATATTTTTTATTCAGACTCTCTTTCAAAAAAACAATGCGAGGAATATATAGAAGAATACTATGATATTGTAAATCTTTCTAAAATTCCTACAAAACAAATAAGAGAAATTACAGATGCACCACTGATTTGGAGATACTTTGTTACTCCCCTAAAAACAAAATTAGATGCTGCTCAACTAAAAGAAGATGATTATGTTTTTAGATCAGTTTTTAAAATTAATACTGAAATAAATGGTGCTTATATTTTTTCGTCAGGGAAAAATATGGGCATTTTTAAAGCAGTAGGATTTCCAGAAGATGTTGGAAGATTTTATATGTTAGATTCATATGAAGGTTATTCCTTTACTGCTCATGGCAGATACCCAACAAATACTCCTGGGTGGTGGGGTGGCGCTCATCCATTTTCGCTTTTAGATTTATCTGTAGTCCATAACGGCGAGATATCCTCATATGATGCAAATAAACGAGCCATGGAAATGTATGGCTATAAATGCACACTTCAAACAGACACTGAAGTTATAACTTACATAATTGATTACCTAACAAGGAAAAAGGGTCTTACACTAAAAGAAACAGCCGGTGTAATAGCCGCACCATTTTGGGACACAATTGAAAAAATGCCAAAAGAAGAACAAGAAAAAGAAAAATTTTTAAGAAATGTATTCTCTTCACAGTTAATTACTGGACCTTTTTCTATTATTGTAGGCTTTACTGGGGGACTTATGGCTCTTAATGATAGACTTAAGCTACGTTCAATGGTAATAGCAGAAAAAAACGATATGAAATATATATCTAGCGAAGAAAGTGCTATTAGACAAATATGTCCTGATGCTTATAATACATACTACCCTAAAGGTGGAGAAGCGATAATTATTAAAGTTAATAAGGAGGTAAAATAATATGGCAATTCATCTTATTGAACCTCAATATGAAATAGAAAGAAATGACAATAGATGTACAAAATGTAGACTTTGTGAATCTCAATGCTCAAATGAAGTTCACACCTTTGACAGTGAACATAATATAATGCTTGCAGATGAAACAAAATGTGTAAATTGTCATAGATGTGTTGCGTTATGTCCTACACATGCTCTTAAAATAGTTAAATCCAACAATGTATTTAGAGAGGATTCAAACTGGTCTAGCGCAAATATCAATTCAATTTATAGACAAGCAACAACAGGCGGTGTTTTGCTGTCATCAATGGGAAATCCTGAAAATTATCCGGTATATTGGGATAAAATATTAATCAATGCTTCTCAAGTTACAAATCCACCAATTGACCCGCTTCGTGAGCCAATGGAAACTAAAACCTTTTTAGGCGCAAAACCTTCTGAAATTTTAAGAGACAAAAATGGAAAAATTATAAATAACTTACCACCAAAAATAGAATTATCCACGCCTATAATGTTTTCTGCCATGAGTTATGGTTCTATAAGTTATAACGCGCATGCTTCCCTTGCAAAGGCTGCTGAAGAATTAGGCATTTTATATAATACTGGTGAAGGCGGTCTTCATGAGGATTTTTATAAATATGGTCCTAACACAATAGTTCAAGTTGCATCAGGTCGTTTTGGAGTAAATAAAGACTTTTTAAATGCAGGAGCTGCAATTGAAATAAAAATGGGACAAGGCGCTAAACCAGGAATTGGTGGACATTTACCTGGCTCTAAAGTAAGCGAAGATGTTTCAAGAACAAGAATGATTCCTCATGGCAGTGACGCAATATCTCCTGCTCCACATCATGATATATATTCAATCGAAGATTTAAGACAATTAGTTTACTCTCTAAAGGAAGCTTCCGAATACAAAAAACCCGTTATTGTAAAAATAGCAGCTGTACATAATGTGGCAGTAATAGCATCCGGTGTTGCAAGATCAGGTGCTGATATTATTGCCATAGATGGATTTAGAGGCGGAACGGGTGCTGCTCCTACTAGAATTAGAGATAATGTAGGAATTCCAATTGAACTCGCACTTGCTGCTGTTGATAAAAGACTTAGAGATGAAGGAATAAGAGATAAAGTATCTTTAATTGTTGGAGGTTCTATAAGGTCATCTTCTGATGTTGTTAAAGCAATAGCTCTTGGTGCAGATGCTTGTTATATTGCAACAGCTGCCCTTATGGCACTTGGATGTCATTTATGTAGATCATGTCACCTAGGCAGATGTAACTGGGGTATAGCAACACAAATACCTGAATTGACAAAGAGATTAAATCCTGAAGAAGGCGTTGTAAGACTTACAAATCTTATAAATGCTTGGACTAATGAAATTAAAGAGATTATGGGCGGAATGGGGATAAACTCTATAGAGGCTCTTCGTGGCAATAGATTAATGTTACGCGGCATTGGTTTGACAGAAAAAGAATTAGAAATACTAGGCATAATGCACGCTGGCGAATAGGAGAATTTTATGCAAATTATTGATTGTAAAGATTTAGGTTTCAAAGAAATATGTGAATACGTTCGACATAGCGATGATTGCGATATAGTTTTAAATAACATAGTAGGACAAAGGTATATAGCATCTGGAGTTAATGGTAAAAATATTACTATAAATGGCGTACCTGGTAATGCTCTAGCCTCATATATGGATGGATGCAACATAATTGTTAATAGTTCTGTTCAAGATGCAGTTGGAGATACGATGAATGATGGAAAAATCATAGTTCATGGATGTGCTGGTGATGCTACTGGATACGCCATGCGTGGCGGAAAAATATTTATAAGAAACAATGCAGGATATAGAACTGGCATACATATGAAAGCATATAAGGAGAAATTTCCTTTAATTATAATTGGCGGAAAAGTTGGTTCTTTTTTAGGCGAGTATATGGCCGGGGGTAGAATAATTGTTCTTAATCTTGAACAAGATAAAGATATTGTAGGAAATTTCACAGGAGTTGGCATGCATGGTGGCAAAATATTTTTAAGAGGAACAACTATTACTTCTCCACTTCCTCCACAAGTAAACTGTGAAGATGCAGGCATTGATGAATTAAATGAAATAAAAACATATATTGAAGAATTTGCAAGTGACTTTAATCTAAACGCGAATTCAATAATGAAAGAGCATTTTTTTGTGTTAAAACCAAACTCTGCAAACCCATATAAAAGATTATATACAGCAAATTAAAAGCAATAAAGGAGAGTATGATATGACTAAATTTATTTTTGTAACTGGTGGTGTTGTTTCAGGATTAGGCAAAGGCATTACTGCGGCCTCTTTAGGTAGACTTTTAAAATTAAGGGGCTACAAAATTGCTTCTCAAAAATTAGACCCATATATGAATGTTGATCCAGGGACTATGTCTCCGTTTCAACATGGAGAGGTTTATGTAACAGAAGATGGTGCTGAAACCGACCTAGACTTAGGACACTATGAAAGATTTATTGATGAAAACTTAACAAAATATTCTAACCTAACCTCAGGCAAAGTTTACTGGAACGTTTTAAATAAAGAAAGACGTGGTGAATACTTAGGCGAAACGGTACAAATTATTCCTCACGTTACAAACGAAATTAAGGCTTTTATAAAGAAAAATGCCGAGACCACAAAAGCAGATATTATGATTACTGAAATTGGAGGCACAGTAGGAGATATAGAATCTCAACCATTTTTAGAGGCTATTCGCCAACTATCCTTAGAGGTAGGCAGAAGAAATTGCTTATTTATTCATGTATGTTTAGTTCCATACATTTCAGGATCTGATGAGTTTAAAACAAAACCTACACAACATTCTGTAAAAGAAATGCAGTCTCTTGGTATTTCACCGGATATTATTGTTACAAGAACAGATAGCGAAATAGATGAAGGAATAAAAAAGAAAATTTCGCTATTTTGTAATGTCCCTGTCGATTGTGTTATTTCAAACACTACACTGCCTTGTCTTTATGAAGCACCTTTAATGTTGCACAAAAACGGACTTGATGTTGTTGCATTAAGAGAACTCGGACTTGAAGAAAGGCCTATTAATATAAAGCCATGGGAGAATATGGTTAATACTATTCATGCAAGAGAAGGTGAAGTGAAAATTGCTCTTGTTGGAAAATATGTTAAACTTCACGATGCTTATTTATCCGTTGTTGAAGCCTTAAGTCATGCAAGTTATATTGCCGGAAGAAACTTAACTATAAAATGGGTGAATAGCGATGATGTAACCAAAGAGTCAGCTCCAGAAATTTTTAAAGATTGTGGAGGTATTATTGTGCCAGGAGGATTTGGCAATCGCGGAATTGAAGGTATGATATCTGCATGCAAATATGCAAGAGAAAATCATGTTCCTTATTTTGGAATTTGTTTAGGTATGCAAATAACTGTTATCGAGTTTGCAAGACATGTTCTTGGTTATTTGGATGCTAATTCAAGAGAGTTTGATGAAAACAGCAAACATTTAGTTATAGATTTAATGCCTGATCAAAAAGGTTTAATAAAGGGCGGCACTATGAGACTTGGAGCTTATCCTTGTAAAATAGTTTCTAATTCTATAATGAAAAAGGCTTATGGAAAACTTGAAATAAGTGAAAGACATAGACATCGTTACGAATATAATAACGAATATAGAGATGAACTTATAAAAGGTGGGCTAAAAGTAACTGGCACTTCACCAGATGGACATTTAGTTGAAACAGTTGAAATTGAAAACGAGGATTTCTTTGTAGGTGTACAATATCACCCAGAATTTAAATCTCGTCCAAATCACCCTCATCCTTTATTTAGAGAATTTGTACTTGCAGCTTGCAAACATCAAATAAAGAGCTGATAAAAATTGTCTTTAGTGTAAGAAAATACTTCTTATTAAGAATTTTTATGGTTAAAAACTCATATATAATTTCTTACATTAAAGCACATTTTATTTAACAATTAATATTTGGAATATTATATTTTCTTTCTCTTAAAAGTTTTGCTAATTCCTTTTCATCAAAAGGAGCACTTTCAAACTCTAAAAAGCCTTTTGCCATTCCTTTATCGTGATAGTCACTACCGCAAGTTTCAATAAAATTATTTTCTTTAGCATATTCTTTTGCTAAATCATTTTTATTATCATGTTTTGTGTGAGTATTTATAACCTCAGCTCCGTGAACAAACTTTTCTCTTCTTGTTCTAGGCCTAAATGGATGTGATTGCACAAGCACCCACCCTTTTTTGTTAGCCATACTCATTAATTCTTCATGAGAAAGATAAACGATAGATTTTTGTAATTCTAAAAATTCCTCTTTAGTAATTCCATAAACAAGAACTTCTGTACACTCTTTATTTATTAAACTATAATCCTCACCTTTAAGTGCAAGTTCCATACCAAAATATACTTTTATATTATTTTTTAATCCTTCCTCTTTAAGAGACTCGAAAGCCTTAATAAAAGTTTTTATTTTTCTATTATTTGTTATACCCCATAAATATTTATAGGATGTCTCATTAAAATGATTGGTACAAACTATACCGCTATAGCCTTTATCTTTATATTCCTTTATAATCCCTTTTACACCAACATGCGCACAACTTGAAGTTCCCTTTACATGCAAATGCATTTCTATTTTTGCTGTCATATTTATTTCCTTAAAAAATTATATCATTTTTTATTGACATTGGTAAATAAAGAGTTATAATTAAATCATTAGTTGAACAATTATTCAACTATTCAATCAAAGGAGATACAAATGGAAGACAAAGAATTTGAATGTGCAGATGAATGCGTACATGAAAATTTAGTAAATCAGGTTATGGCGAAATTGCCTGATGATGATACTATTTACGATCTAGCAGAATTATTTAAAGTTTTTGGTGACTCCACAAGAACTAAAATTTTAAGTTGTCTTGAAATTAGTGAGCTTTGCGTATGTGATATTGCAAAATGCTTAAATATGACAAAATCAGCGGTTTCGCACCAATTAAGAATTTTAAGACAAACAAAACTTGTTAAATCTAGAAAATCTGGGAAAGAAGTTTTTTATTCTCTAGATGATGACCATGTTTCAAAGATATTTGAAAGTGGACTTGAACACATTAATGAAAAATAAATATTTAATATAAAGGAGATTTTATTATGATAAAAAAATTTAAAATTGAAGTAGATTGTGCTGTATGTGCACAAAAAGTAGAAGATGCTGTTAAGAAAATGGATGTTATTAAAGATGCCAAAGTAAACTTCATTAATCAAACAATGAAACTTGAAGTAGAAGACTCTATAGATGTTAACAAAATCTTACCTGATGTTTTAAAAGTAGCGAGAAAAGTGGAACCAGATTTTGAAATTGAAGGTTAATTATGACGAAAAAACAAAAGAAACAACTCATTAGAATTTGTATAGCACTTGTTTGTTATCTTGTTTTATTAATCGTAGATAAAACTATAGACCTTGCAAGTACTTTTAATTCTCTATTCAATACTAATTGGTGTTGGCTAATTCCTTTTGCATTATTCCTTGCAGTCTACATCTATATTGGATATGACGTTTTAAGAAAAGCCTTTTTAAATATTATTCATGGACAATTATTAGATGAAAACTTCTTGATGTGTATATCAACAATCGGCGCTTTTGCTTTGGGAATTATAACTGCAATTAAAGGGGAAGAAATTGAAGGCTTTGATGAAGCGTGTGCTGTTTTAATATTCTATCAAGTAGGCGAATGGTTCCAAGGATATGCAGTTGGAAAATCTAGACAATCTATTTCTTCTTTAATGGACATTAGACCTGATGTAGCAAATATCCTTAAAGAAAATGGAGAAATTGAAGAAGTTGATCCAGAAGAAGTAAATGTAGGAGATATTATTGTAGTAAAACCAGGTGAAAAAATACCTCTTGATGGCGTTGTTGTCGAAGGAGTTACAACACTAGATACAAGAGCTTTAACAGGAGAATCACTTCCAAGAGACATCGTTTGCGGCATGGAAGTTATAAGTGGTTGTGTAAATATCACATCTACAATAAAAGTTAAAACAAATAAAGCCTTTTATGACTCTACTGTCTCTAAAATTTTAAACCTTGTAGAAAACGCATCAGAGCAAAAATCTAAAGCGGAAAACTTTATAACAAAATTCTCAAGATATTACACTCCAAGCGTTGTAGGTGCAGCTGCACTTCTTGCAATAATTCCTAGCATTATAACAAAAGATCCAGCAACTTGGATTTACAAAGCATTAAACTTCCTTGTTGTGTCTTGTCCTTGTGCATTAGTTATATCAATTCCTCTATCATTCTTTGCGGGAATAGGAGCTGCTTCGAAATATGGAATTTTAGTAAAGGGTTCTTCTTATCTTGAAAATTTAAATAATGCTAATATATTCGTTTTTGATAAAACTGGAACATTAACTAAAGGAAATTTTGCAGTAACAAAGATTTTACCTGAAAACAAAAAGGAAGAAATATTAAAACTTGCTGCAATTGCAGAAAAAGATTCCTCTCACCCTATTGCTAAATCCATAATTCAAGCATACGGAAAAAATGAAGATAATAAATATACACTTACTAACATTGCTGGTTCAGGAATTAAAGCAGTATTTAATGACGATATAATTCTTTGTGGTAATAATAAATTAATGGAAGATAACAATATAAAATACACAAACGAAGAAGATATTGGAACAATAATTTATGTCGCACACAACGGAGAGTTTATAGGTTCTATTCTTATTTCTGATGAAATTAAACAAGAATCTAGAGAGATGATTACGGCACTTAATTCTATGGGATGTAAAACTATTATGTTAACAGGCGACAATGAAAAAATAGCTTCTCATGTAGCTAAACAATTAGGACTTACATCTTATAAAGCTTCACTTCTTCCACAAAACAAGGTTGAAGAAGTAGAAAATCTTTTAAACAACAAAAACAAGAATGATGTATTGTGTTTTGTCGGAGATGGAATTAACGATGCACCAGTATTAATGCGTTCTGATATTGGTATAGCTATGGGAGGCGTTGGCTCAGATGCAGCAATTGAAGCATCAGATATTGTTTTAATGCATGATGATTTAAAAGGCATTCCTCTTTCTAAAAAGATTGCTAAGAAAACTATGCGACTAGTTTTTGAAAATATTGCTTTTGCAATAGGTGTAAAAATAGCAATCATGCTAATTGCAGCCATCTTTACAATTCCATATATGATGTATATCTCTGTTTTTGGAGATGTTGGCGTTGCTATACTTTGTATATTAAACGCAATGCGAGCAAACTCAAAATATATAAAATAACTTAAAACGGGGGTGATAATCACCCCGATGTTTTTTACTTTTTAAATATTCTCTTGAAAAAATTCTCTTTTATATACTCTTCAGTGCTTATAGATAAAACCTTATACCCTGTTTCTTTGATTCCCTTCTTTAATGCTTCTTCATCAATTTTGTTTTCACAAATTATAACCGTTTCATTTTTTGCTGCTGAAGATTTTACAGATTTTGGATTAACTATTTTTCTTACAACATCGTTTACATGTGCCTCGCACATTCCACACATCATACCATCTATTTTTAAAGTAACTTTTAACATATTATTTTACCTCGTATCCTGCTTTTTCTATTGCTTTTTTAACGATTGTTTCATCAACAGATGTCTCATAATATACAACTACATTTTTATTCTCAAGCGAAGCTTTAGCATCCATAACATTCTCTATAGATTTACAAGCCTCCTCAACGTGTGCAACACAATGTTTACACATCATACCTTCTATATTTATTGTAAATTCTTTCATTTTACACTCCTCCTTCTTACTATTAGTTATTTCAATATTTTGATTTACATTAGTTTTCTTAACATTAAATAGATTAATTGTTAATGCGTTTAATACAACTGATACGCTAGATATACTCATGGCTATGGATCCTATCATTGGGTTTATTACCAAATTTGGATTTATATATGAGAAAAATCCTGTTGCAAATAACACACACACTGTATTATAGAAAAATGCCCAGAACAATCCACCCTTTATTGTATTTAATGTTCTTTTACTTAAACTTATAACATTTAATACATCCATTAGATCATTTCTCAAAAGTACTATATCTGAAGATTCCAATGCTATATCTGAACCTCCTCCTATTGCAATTCCTATATCAGCACTTGTTAATGCTAAAGCATCATTAACTCCATCGCCTACCATTGCAACTAAATGCTTACTATCTTTCTTTAAAGAATTAATTACCTTTTGTTTATCTTGTGGGTATACATTAGAGATAACATCTTTAATTCCTACCTCACTTGCAATTTTTAATGCAGTATTTTCATTATCTCCAGTTAACATTACAACATTAATTCCCCTATCCATTAATAGTTTAATAGCCTCTTTTGAGTTCTCTTTAACATTATCTTTTATAGCCATTATTCCTAAAACAATGTCATCTTTGGATATTAAAAGTGGTGTTTTTCCCTCAAGAGATAACTCTTTAATTTTTTCATTTATATTTTCATTTACTTTTATCAATTTTGAATTACCTATACAAATTTTATGGTCATTTATAATGCCTTGAATACCCTCGCCCTCAATCGAATTAAAATTCATAACACCTATCTCTTTAGCATTATTTTCTTTAGCGTATTCTATTAGCGCCAAAGCAAGTGGATGCTCAGATTTGTTTTCTAATGAATAAATGTAGTCAATAACATGTTTATCTTCATTTACTTTTACATAATCTACAACCTTTGGTTTTCCTTCCGTTATTGTTCCCGTCTTATCTAAAACAACGGTTTTAATAAGGTGTGCATTCTCTAAAATTTCAGCATTCTTTATTAAAAGTCCATTTTCAGCCCCTTTTCCTGTTCCAACCATTACAGCAACAGGAGTAGCTAAGCCAAGCGCACAGGGACAAGCTATAACTACAACCGTAATTGCCCAATTTAATGCATTTTCAAATGGGGTTTTTAAAAGCAAGTTAATTATTAAAGAAAAAATAGAAATTCCAAAAATAACTGGAACGAATACCCCAGATATTTTATCTGCAAGTTTAGATATTGGAGCTTTAGAATTTGACGCTTCTTCTACCAATTTTATTATTGTAGAAATTGATGTATCATCTCCAACTTTAGTGGCTTTAATTTTTACATAACCCGAAGTTATAATTGTCGAAGAAAAAACTTCATCGTCTATTTTTTTATATACAGGAATTGATTCTCCTGTTATATTTGATTGATCAAATGATGCACTTCCTTCAACTATAACTCCATCAACAGGAACAGACTCACCTTTCTTTACAACAACAATATCATCTATTTTAACATCTTCAATCAAGACATCTGTTTCCTTTCCATTAAATAAAACTACAGCTTTTTTAGGTCTTAAATCCATTAATTTAGTTATTGCTTTAGTTGTTTTCTTTTTAGACAATCCCTCTAAATATTTTCCTACACTTACAAGCGTTAAAATCATACCTGCAGATTCTATATATAACTGGTCATGATACTCTGTATGTCCTAAACATATCATTATAAAAGCATATATACCATAGAATATCGCAGCAGTTGAACCTACTGCTATTAATGTGTCCATGTTTGGTGCACCTTTAAATAATTTTTTATATCCAGATATATAGTATTTTCTATATATAACAATAATTGGAACTACCAAAACAAGTTGAATTAAAGTAAAGCCTATAGGACTTTTTTGATGATCAAAAAAATTGGGCGCAGGCCACCCCCACATCATATTCCCCATAGAAAAATACATCATTACAAGTAAAAGACTAACGCAAGATAATAATTTTATTAACTCATAGTCTTTTTTTTGTGTTAATTTTTCTTTCTTAGGAAGTTGTGCTAAATATCCTGCCTCTTTTACTGCTTTTTCAATTATTTCTATTGAGCATGTAGACTCATTAAAATCTACATCCATAGTATTCTGAAGCAAATTTACATTACAATTATTTATTCCTTCCAACTTAGAAACTGCTTTTTGTACATGAGCTTGACATGCTGCACAACTCATTCCTTTTATGTCAAATCTTTTTTTCATCTAAAACCTCTTGAAAAGATCTACTATCTCATCCACAACATCTAGTTTTCCCTCTTTAATATCCTCAACCATACAAGACTTCATATGGTTCTCGAGAACAACGGACGCTAGAGACTTTATCGTTTTTTCTAAAGATGCTAATTGAATTAAAATATCATCACAATATCTATCCTCATCAATCATTTTAGAAATACCATTAACTTGCCCAGAAATTCTACTTATTCTGTTTTTTAATAGTTTTTTTTCTTCTTCGCTTCTTATCTTTGTTTTTTTATTACATTTATCACAAGCCATGTTATTACCTCATATAAAAAAATATACCCCGGTGGGGTATATTGTCAATATATATTTGCATTTTATTTTTTATTTTATTCTTTGAAATATTTTACAGCAGATTCAAACATCTTCATGTCATAAATTCCTTCAACATTCTTATATAAACCACTACCTATTCTCTCACTATGTCCCATTTTTCCAAATACTCTACCATCAGGAGATGTTATACCTTCAATTGCGTACATAGAATTATTAGGATTAAATCTAATATCATCAGTAGGATTACCATCTAAATCAACATATTGAGTTGCTACCTGGCCATTTTGAACGAGTTTTTTAACAAGTTCATCGCTCGCTATAAATCTTCCCTCACCATGCGAAATTGCAACTGTATATATATCCCCTACATTTGTTTGTCTCAACCATGGAGATTTGTTAGATGCTATTCGAGTTCTAACAAGTTTAGATTGGTGTCTTGAAATTGTATTAAATGTTAATGTTGGGCAGTTTTCATCAGTGTCTATTATTTTACCATAAGGAACTAAACCTAATTTTATTAGAGCTTGGAATCCGTTACAAATTCCACACATAAGCCCATCTCTGTTATTTAACAAATCATGAACAGCATTTTTAACAGCTTCATTTTTAAAGAATGCCATAATAAACTTTGCTGATCCATCAGGTTCATCACCACCACTAAAACCGCCTGGAATAAATATCATTTGAGAATTCTTTATTGAATTTTCAAAATTATCCAAACTTCTAGACAACCCATCTTTTGTTAAGTTATTAATAACAAAAATCTCAGTCTCAGCACCTGCATCCAACATAACTTTTGCTGCGTCTAATTCACAGTTAGTTCCTGGGAATACAGGAATTAAAACTCTAGGTTTAACATTTTTAATTTTCGGTGCTTCATACTTAACTTCGCCATAAGAGAATGCTTCATACTTTTTATTTAAATCTTTTTCTAAAGTTGGGAATACTTCTTCAAGCTTTGATTCATAAATCTTACTTAAAGACGAAAAACTTAGAGAAGTATCTTTATATTCTATATTTTTAACATCTTGAATTTCGCCTATATATTCCCCTAAAGACACATCTTCAACCTCTAAAACAAAGGCACCATATGCATAGTTAAATATATCGTCTATAGATAATTTATCAGAATACTTAAAGCCAAACCCATTACCCATACACATTTTAGCAATGGCTTCTGCTATGCCTCCCATACCTAATGTGTAGGCGGCAAATACCTTACCTTCCTTACATAGTCTATTAACATATTCAAACTTCTTAATTGTATCATTTGTATCTGGTAAGTTTTCATCTGTATAAGCAGGCTTTACTAGAACTACTTTATGTCCACTCTTTTTAAATTCATTGGTAACTACTTCATCTACTTTACCAGTCGTCACTGCAAATGAAACAAGTGTTGGTGGAACATCTAATTTTTCAAAGCTACCACTCATACTATCCTTGCCACCAATTGCACCAACTCCAAAATCCTTTTGTGCCTCAAAAGCACCTAAAAGAGCTGCAAGAGGTTTACCCCATCTTGCTGAATCTTTTCCAGGCTTTTCAAAATATTCTTGGAATGTTAGATAAACATCCTCAAACTTTGCGCCCGTTGCTATTAATTTTGCAAGTGACTCTACAACCGCCAAATATGCTCCATGATAAGGGGATATTGAACTTATATAAGGATTATATCCCCAAGACATAAAGGAAACATCATTTGTATGCTTCTTTTCTACAGATATTTTATGTACCATTGCTTGAATTGGTGTTAGTTGATACTTTCCGCCAAAAGGCATTAATACTGTTCCTGCGCCAATTGTTGAGTCAAATCTTTCAGATAAACCTCTTTTTGAACAAATATTAAGATCTCCTAGCAATTTTTCATAATTAGTTTTAAAATCTCCTTCAATCTTTTTATTTATTTCTTTATTTGCACTAGCCTTAATATCTATATGTTTTTCTGCACCATTAGAATTTAAAAACTCTCTAGATATATCTACTATAGTATTTCCATTCCAATGCATTCTAAGTCTAGGCTCTTTTGTAACTTTAGCAACGATACTTGCTTCAAGATTTTCTGATGTTGCAATTTTTATAAATTCTTTTACATCCTTTGGTTCAATTACAACTGCCATTCTTTCTTGCGATTCAGAAATAGCAAGTTCTGTTCCATCTAATCCCTCATATTTTTTAGGAACCGCATCTAAATTAATATCTAAACCATCTGCAAGTTCTCCTACTGCAACCGATACACCACCTGCTCCAAAGTCGTTACAACGTTTAATCATTTTACATGCTTTTTCATTTCTAAATAATCTTTGCAACTTTCTTTCTTCTGGCGCATTACCCTTTTGAACTTCAGCACCACAATTTTCCACAGACTTTGCATTATGTGCTTTAGATGATCCCGTAGCTCCACCTATTCCATCACGTCCTGTCCTTCCACCAAGCAAGATTACTATATCACCGTCTTGTGGACATTCTCTTCTTACATTCTCTTGAGGAGTAGCTGCAATAACTGCACCAATTTCCATACGCTTTGCTGCATAGCCAGGATGATAAATCTCATCAACCATACCGGTAGCTAGCCCAATTTGATTGCCATAAGAAGAGTATCCTGCGGCTGCTGTTTGTACTATTTTTCTTTGAGGTAATTTACCTTTTATTGTGTCTTGAATAGAAACTGTAGGATCCGCCGCTCCAGTAACACGCATAGCAGCATACACATAAGACCTTCCAGATAAAGGATCTCTTATAGCACCCCCAATACATGTTGCCGCACCACCAAAAGGTTCTATCTCAGTTGGATGATTATGAGTTTCATTTTTAAATAATAAAAGCCAAGGTTCCTTTTTACCATCTACTTCTATTTCAATTTTAACCGTACAAGCGTTAATTTCATCAGACTCATCCAATTTTGTTAATTGACCAGTTTTCTTTAAATACTTTGCAGCCAATATTCCTATATCCATTAAATTAATAGGTTTTGTTCTGTTTAATTCTTTTCTTGTTGCAATATAATCATCATAAGCTTTTTGCAAAATTTCATCTTCAAATTTAACACTATCTATTGTTGTTAAGAACGTTGTATGTCTACAATGGTCTGACCAATATGTATCTATCATCTTTATTTCAGTAATTGTTGGATTTCTTTTTTCTGATTTAAAATAATCTCTACAGAATCTTATATCATCTAAGTCCATAGCCAAACCATTACTGTTAATAAAATCATTTAACTCATTATCTTTATAGTCTATAAATCCTTCTAGAACCTTAACATGTGTTGGAATGTTATATTTCATAACAAGAGTTTTTGGCACATCTAAAGCAGCCTCCCTTGCCTCTACTGGATTTATAACAAATTTTTTAATTTTATTTATATTATCGTCTTGCACATTACCATCAATAACATATACTTTGGCAGATCTAATTAGTGGTCTTTCTCCACATGATATAAACTGTATACATTGTGCAGCAGAATCTGCTCTTTGATCAAACTGCCCTGGCAAAAACTCTGTTGCAAAAACATTGTCACCTTTTGGCAAATCATAAGTTACTATATCTAATTGTGGTTCTGAAAAAACACTCTTTACAGCTACTTTAAATAATTCATTAGAAACATTTTCTATATCGTAACGATTTAATATTCTTACATTTCTAATACCATTAATCCCTAAAATATTTGTAAGTTCTACAAAAAGAGCTTTTGCTTCATTTGCTAGTTCTTCTTTCTTTTCTACATACACACGATATACCATTATTCTACCTCCGCTTTAAGTGCCTTTTGTCCTATATCATGGCGATAATATGCATTATCAAAATGAATCTTTTCTACTAATTTATATGCGTCAACAATTGCGCTATTTAAATCTTTTGCCACAGCTGTTGCTCCTAAAACTCTACCACCATTTGTAACCAATTCATTTTTATCATTAAATTTCGCTCCGGCTACGTAAACTGAGTCTATTACTTCGTCAGAAATAGATAGTTTAAATCCCTTTTCATATTTTTGAGGATATCCACTAGATGCCATTACAACACAGCATGCACAGCCTTTTTTAAACTTTACATCAACCTCTTGTAATGTTCCGTTTGTCGTGGCCATCATTATAGTTAATAAATCACTTTCCAAAAGAGGCAACACTACTTGAGTTTCAGGATCTCCAAATCTACAATTATATTCAATAACTTTTGGACCATTTTTAGTTAACATTAAACCAAAATATAGACATCCTTTAAATGTTCTTTCTTCACTATTCATAGCATTCATTGTAGGAATAAATATTTTTTCCATACATTCTTTTTCTATATCTTTAGTGTAATAAGGGTTTGGAGCTATTGTTCCCATACCTCCTGTATTTAACCCTTTATCAAAATCCAATGCTCTTTTATGATCCATAGAAGATACCATAGGTTTTACAACTTTTCCGTCAGTAAAAGAAAGTACAGACACCTCAGGGCCCGTTAAAAATTCCTCTATAACAATTCTATCGCCACTATTTCCAAAAACTTTATCTTCCATCATAGAAATTACAGCATCTTTTGCTTCTTTTAAATTTTCGGCTATAATTACTCCTTTACCTAAAGCTAAGCCATCTGCTTTAATAACTATTGGCATCTCTTGTGATTCTAAATATTTCAAAGCTTCATCTTTATTTGTAAATGTTTCATATTTAGCAGTTGGTATATTATATTTTTTCATTAAATCTTTAGAAAATGCTTTTGATGCTTCAATAATTGCTGCATTTTTTCTTGGCCCAAAGCAAGGAATATTATTTTCATTTAACATATCTACTAGCCCAAGAGCAAGTGGATCATCTGGAGCAACAATAGCATAATCAATTTTATTACTAACCGCAAATTTTACTATTTTATCTAATTCTTTTGCTCCAATATCTACGCAAATTGCATCATGAGCAATACCCCCATTTCCAGGAAGTGCAAAAATTTTTTCTACTTTGTCATTCTTTTTTATTGCCTTTATAATGGCGTGTTCTCTTCCACCGCCGCCTACAACTAATATATTCATATAAACCTCTATATCAATGATGGAATAGTCTCATTCCAGTAAAAGCCATAACCATATCATGTTTATCTGCAGCTTCAATTACCAAACAATCTCTAATAGAACCACCCGGCTCTACTACATATTTAACGCCACTTTTAGCAGCCTTTTCAATATTATCACTAAATGGGAAAAATGCATCTGAACCTATTGTAACACCAGTTATTTTACTTAGATATTCATCTTTTTCCTCTCTTGTGAAAGGTTCTGGTTTTACCTTAAAATACTTTTGCCATTCACCTTCAGTTAAAACATCTTGAGAATCAACATCAGATAAATACAAATCTATAATATTATTCATATCAGGCCTTCCTACGCCATCAGCAAATTGTAAAGATAAAACTTTATCTGATTGTCTTAAATGCCATAAATCGGCTTTTGAAGCAGCTAATCTTGTACAGTGAATTCTTGATTGTTGACCTGCACCTACGCCAATTGCTTGACCATCTTCTGTAAAACATACAGAATTTGATTGAGTATATTTTAATGTTATTAAAGCAATAATCATATCTATTGCTTTATCTTCTGGCAAATCTTTATTTTTTGTTACAATATTTGCAAGTAAGGATTTATCTATTTTAAAGTTATTTCTACCTTGTTCAAATGTTATTCCAAAAACTTGCTTAGTCTCTTTTTCTTCTGGAACATAATTAGGATCAACCTTAACTATATTATAAGTACCTTTTCTTTTTGTTTTTAAAAGTTCTAATGCATCATCATCATATCCAGGAGCAATTATTCCATCAGATACTTCTCTTGTTATAATTTGAGCAGTTGTTAAATCACAAACATCAGATAGTGCAATCCAATCACCAAAAGAAGACATTCTATCTGTTCCTCTTGCTCTTGCGTAAGCACAAGCAAGAGGTGAGTTATCTAGTTTTTCAATATCATCAACAAAACATGCTTTTTTTAATTTTTCAGGCAATATCTTACCTACCGCAGCAGATGTTGGAGATACATGCTTAAACGATGTAGCAGCACACATGCCTGTTGCTTGTTTTAATTCTTTTACTAACTGCCATGAATTAAATGCATCTAAAAAATTAATATAACCAGGCTTACCATTTAGCACTTCAATTGGTAAATCATTACCATTTGCCATATATATTCTTGCTGGCTTCTGATTAGGGTTACAACCATACTTTAATTCTAATTCGTTCATATATACTCCTATTTAGTATTTTTATTAATTAATCTTTCTTTTTTTCTACCTGTCTTTAGATTTGTATATCTAACATATAGAGAAATTTTATTGTTTTCGTCTAATGAATTCCAAATATCGTTTGTGAAAGAGTCAATATTGTTAGGTATTAAAACCCTTTCAGGTTCTCCTTGAAATGTTGGTATAGGGTTACCATCACACACATATGTATGTATAAAATGACCAACACCTTTTATTGGCTCAAAGTCAAATAAATATCTATTACAAGCACTTCCCTCATTATCTGCACTTTTCAAGATACTTAAACTATATGAAAAATCTTTATCTAAATTTTGAATAGCTGAGATTCTTGGAGTTAAATTTGGAAAATCTGGTTCAAATTTTCTACTCTTTAGAGCATCTAAAAAAGATTTACCTTCTTTTAGCCCTTGGACAATTGTGTCTGTTTGATCCCCATTTGTAAAGATTAAGTTTTTTTTATATTCTCTAACAGCTGCATAAATAATCAAACTTGGATCTTCAACTTTAGATTCATCAAAAGGTTTTGTATATACAACATTATTTTCCTCAACAAATATTCTATTTCTAGAGTTTGCAGATCTACCCATAATAAAATAAGCAGCCACAGCATTTTTACCATCTTTAGATAATCCAGAGATTATTCCTCTCCCAACATAAGAGTTTCCTTTTACTAATTTTTTAAAAGTATTAATTTTGTATATATTTTTAACCTTCATTTTTTTCCTCCAATAATTTTTTACAAATATCTTCTGTTGCTTTTGGAAGTAATACCCATTCAGCCTCTTCCATTACTCTTTTTTGAAGAATTTCAGGAGTATCACCTTCTTTTATATAAACAGCTTTTTGAGCAATAATTTTTCCGCCATCGGCAACTTCATTTACAAAATGTACAGTTGCACCAGTTACTTTAACTCCGTAATTTAAAGCTGATTCATGAACTTTAAGGCCATAGTATCCTTTACCACAAAACGATGGAATTAATGATGGATGAATATTAATGATTCTATTTGAATATTTTCTTGTTATTCTTTCAGTTAATATAGCCAAAAAACCTGCAAATACTATAAACTCTATATTATTTTCCTCTAAGCACTTTAGAATTTTGTTTTCAAATGAGTCTACAGTTTCCTCTCTATCTTTTACAATAGTTACTGCTTTTATATTATTTAATTCTGCTCTTTTAAGCGCAAAAGCATTTTCTTTATTAGATATAACAAGTACAATTTCTCCGCTTTTAATTATCTCAGATTTTTGGGCATCAATTAATGCTTGCAAATTAGTTCCACCACCAGACACAAATACTGCTATTCTAATCTTTTTATTTAGCATAGAATTACTCCATCATCAGATTTTACAATTTCACCTATTATATATGCGTCTTCCCCATTTTTATGTAAGATTTCTAAAGCCTTATTTGCATCATTTTTATCCACAACAACACTCATTCCTACTCCCATATTAAATGTATTGAACATATCATGGTCATTTATATTTCCAACCTTTTGAATTAGTTTAAAGATTGGCAGAATCTTAACATCTTCTTTCTTAATTTTTACGCCTAACCCTTTTGGTATAGATCTTGGCATATTTTCATAAAAACCTCCGCCTGTTATATGCGAAACACCTTTTACTTTTATTTCTTTAAATAATTCAAGCATTGGTTTTACATATATTTTTGTTGGAGTAAGCAATGTTTCACCTAATGATTTTCCACCCAATTCTTCAAGTGGAGTTTTAATATCATTAGATTCTACATTAAATACTTTTCTAACTAAAGAAAAACCATTTGAGTGAACGCCTGAGGATGGAAGTGCGATCATAACATCTCCTTCCTTCATTTTTGTTTTATCTATTACATCTTTTTTATCTACAATACCTACTGAAAATCCCGCTAAATCGTATTCGTCTATTGGATAAAAACCTGGCATCTCTGCTGTCTCTCCTCCAACAAGAGCACTACCAGCTTGTACACAGCCATCACAAATACCTTTAACTATACTTTCGATTTTTTCAGGAACATTTTTACCACATGCAATGTAGTCTAAGAAAAATAAAGGTTTAGCACCAACACAAATAACATCATTAACACACATCGCTACACAATCTATTCCAACAGTATCGTGCTTATCCATTAAAAATGCCATCTTTAATTTAGTTCCAACTCCATCGGTTCCTGAAACTAAAATTGGGTTTTCATAACCTTTTAAATCTAAAGCAAATAATCCACCAAAACCACCAATGTCTGCACTTGATGCATCAACCATAGTCTTAGCAATATGCTTCTTCATTAATTCTACAGCCTTATATCCTGCTGTAATATCTACTCCTGCTTGTTTATAGCTTTCTGAAAAACTTTTTTCTACCATAAATGCTCCTTTATTTTTTATTTATTTCACTTAATTTAGTTTCTAGTTTATTATGTTCAGCAACAACAGGTTCATATGTTGGATACTTGCCATCAAAACAAGCTGAACACATTTCCTTTCCATCAGTTCCTGAAATTTGAACTGCCTTCTCTACACTTAAAAACCCAAGAGAGTCCACACCTATCATTTTTGTCATTTCATCTAGTGTATTATTGCAAGCTATTAAATTTTCCCTTGAATCTATATCTGTTCCATAGTAACAAGGATTTAAAAACATAGGTGCTGAAGATAATAAATGAACTTCTTTCGCACCAGCATCTCTTAAAGATTTAACTATCTTTGCAGATGTCGTTCCTCTAACTATTGAGTCATCAACTAAGATAACTCTCTTACCCTTAATTACTGATTTAATAACATTTAGTTTTATCTTTACGCCCTCTTCTCTTAGACTTTGAGCTGGTGCTATAAATGTTCTTCCTATATATTTATTTTTTATAAAACCAATTTCATAAGGTATTCCAGATTTTTTAGAATAACCTAATGCAGCATCAAGTCCAGAGTCTGGAACCCCTATAACTATATCTGCCTTAATCGGATACATATCAGCTAAGAACTCTCCTGCTTTTTGTCTTGCATTATGAACACAACAACCATCTATCTCTGAATCTGGTCTTGCAAAATATAGATATTCAAATATACAGAAAGTCTTAGGTGCTTTTGTTTTTGCATAAAAACTTTTAACACCATCTTTTGAAAATACAACAACTTCTCCTGGATTTATTTCTCTTACTTTGGTTGCTCCAACCGTATCCAATGCACAACTTTCAGAAGCAACAACATATGAACCATCCTGAGTTACTCCATAACATAAAGGTCTAAACCCATGTTTATCTCTAGCGGCAACTAGTTTTGTTGGTGACATTATAACCAATGAGTATGCCCCTTCTATTTTTTCCATCATCTCCAAAACAGCTTCTTCAATTGTATGTGTATGAACTCTAGATTTTATTAAATAATATGAAATAACCTCTGTATCTGAAGTTGTATGAAATATACTTCCTTCCTCTTCAAGAGCTTTTCTAAGTTCATAAGAATTAACTAAATTGCCATTATGAGCAATAGCAACATTTCCTTTTAAATGGTTTACGACCATTGGCTGAGCATTCTCTCTCTTTCCAGCGCCCGTTGTGGCATATCTGCAATGACCTATAGCGATACTGCCTTGTCCTAATTGCTCCAAAACATCCTTTTTAAAAATATCTGAAACTAATCCTACATCTTTATGTGTTCTAAAAATGCCATCATCATTAACAACAATTCCTGCAGCTTCTTGACCCCTATGTTGCAAAGCAAAAAGACCATAATAGGTAAGTAATGACACATTTTTTACTACTGGCGAATATATTCCAAAAACACCACATTCTTCATGAATATTTGACATACAAAACTCTCCTATAAGTTTTATTGAGATATGTTATTTGTTAAACTCTTTTTCTACCATTAAATTCTTTTTTAATATTGTTTCTAACCCTTCTTGTCTTAATTCATCTAATTTATTAGCTAACAATGCATCTTCAACCGCCATTATTTGTGCAGCTAAAAGTGCCGCATTTTTAGCACCATCTATAGCTACTGTAGCAACTGGTATACCACTTGGCATTTGGACTGTAGCTAAAAGTGCGTCTAATCCATCTAAATTAGTGCTCTTACAAGGAATTCCTATAACGGGAAGTGTTGTATTTGCAGCAATAACTCCTGCTAAGTGAGCTGCCATGCCAGCAGCTGCTATAATTACGGCAAAGTTATTCTTTCTAGCATTAATTGCAAAATCCCTTGCCTCTTCAGGTGTTCTATGAGCTGAATATACATGTACTTCAAAAGGAATTTCTAATGCTTTTAATTGATCTATAGCTTTTTTAACTATAGGAAGATCACTATCACTACCCATAATAATTCCAACTTTTTTCATTTTTATCCTCCTTAAAAATCAAAAAGGGCGCACCTATCTTCTTATAGATATGTGCGCCCAGACGGTCGGCTGAAAGTTTCTCTTTCTAATTATATTTTTCTGCTCCCATGTGGTACTCCACTAATCCGTCAGTAACAGAAATCTTATTGTAATATGATTATATCATATTGAAGCAAGCTCTCAAAAGATTTTTTAACTATTTAATAGTACCACTCTTATTTTTTTGAATAACATCATGAGCTCCACCTTCTAATATAGATGTAGCTGAAACTAATGTTAATACAGCTTTTTCTTGTAATTCTGGAATTGTTAATGCTCCGCAATTACACATTGTTGATTTTACCTTAGATAGCGTCATACTAACATTATCTTTTAAAGAACCTGCATAAGGAACATAAGAATCAACACCTTCTTCAAATGAAAGTTTCTTTGCTCCTCCTAAATCGTATCTTTGCCAGTTTCTTGCTCTATTTGAACCCTCGCCCCAATATTCTTTATAGTAGTTTCCAGCGATGTTAATTTTTTCCGTTGGAGACTCGTCAAATCTAGCAAAATATCTGCCAAGCATAATAAAGTCCGCGCCTATTGCTAATGCAAGAGTAATGTGGTGATCATGAACAATACCACCATCAGAACATACGGGAACATAAATGCCTGTTTCTTTAAAGTATTCATCTCTTGCCTTACATACATCAATTAATGCTGTAGCTTGTCCTCTTCCTATACCCTTTGTCTCACGAGTAATACAAATAGAACCGCCCCCTATACCTACTTTTACAAAGTCAGCACCACATTCTGCTAAGAATCTAAATCCCTTAGCATCAACTACATTACCGGCTCCAACTTTTACTTTATCTCCATAAGTCTTTCTAATCCAATCGATAGTAATTTTTTGCCATTCAGAAAATCCTTCTGACGAATCTATACAAACGATATCTACACCCGCATCAACAAGAGCTGGAACACGCTCTGCGTAATCTCTTGTATTAATACCAGCACCGACTACATATCTTTTTGAAGAATCAAGTAATTCATTTGGATTATTTTTATGGTTATCGTAATCTTTTCTAAATACCATATATAAAAGATTTCCTTCTTTAGAAATAACCGGAAGTACATTTAACTTATGTTCCCAAATAATATCATTTGCTTCTTTTAGTGTTACACCTTCATAAGCGTATACTAATTTGTCAAATGGAGTCATAAAAGTAGAAACTTTAGTATCTAAAGACATTCTTGAAACTCTATAATCTCTATCTGTTACTATTCCTAATAATTTTCCATTAGAAGTTCCATCTTCAGTAACTGCTATTGTTGTATGTCCTGTTTTTTCTTTTAAATCTAATATATCTTGAAGAGTTTGATCTTGTTTAATATTTGATTCACATTTTACAAATCCGGCTTTATAACTTTTAACTCTTTTTACCATTGCAGCTTCACTTTCAATTGTTTGAGCTCCATAGATAAATGAGCAACCACCTTCGGCCGCTAAAGCTATTGCCAATTTTTCTCCAGATACGGATTGCATGATTGCAGAAGCCATTGGGATGTTTAGTGAAATTGCAGGCTCTTCTTGTCCTTTTCTAAATTTTACTAGTGGAGTTTTTAGTGAAACATTTGTCGGAATACATTCACTTGAAGAATAACCTGGAATTAAAAGATACTCATCAAAAGTATGAGAAGGCTCATTAATAAATTCTGCCATAAGATAATCTCCTTTCCTTTTTATGGTATTAAAACATAAATATAAATATTTAGTCAATTAAATCACTAAAACTATCATTAATTTCAGAACAAAAAAATTAATTTGCAGATTTTTATAAATCCCCATATTGTTTAAATTCAAATTGACACCTTCTGCTTCGCATATTCTTTTAACTATTAAATCATCTAACGAATGATACATCTCTATGCAAATAGCAACACATACTACAACTTATTTCATCTACGTTTTCCGCATAAAGAAATCTTTTCGAATTTACTATATCAATTAATCACTTATTTTCTTCATCTATTGCATTATGAGATTCTTCATATGCATTTAACTCTTCTTCAACTGAATTTTCATTTATAGAATTTTGTTTTTCATATTCTATAAATTCTTTATTTTGCTCTGGATAAGCAGAGAGCATAGGCTCAACTAAAATTCCTTTTTTTCTATCATAGTAATTCTTAGTAATTTTTACTACCTGACCACTTAGGATAATTAATGCTATTAAGTTAGGTATAGCCATTAACCCATTTGCCGTATCTGATATTCCCCAAACCAAATCACTTTCTATAACGGCGGAGAAAACTATCAATAACACATATAAAATTTTAAATGCAAGAACCATTCCTTTTTGAACTTTTGGTTTAGCCCAGTCAAAAGCAAATTCTATCGCCTTTTCTCCATAATATGACCATGCCATTATTGTAGTAAAAGCAAACAATGGAAGAATAATCGCAAAAGCAATTATTCCAAATTTACCAAAATTTGTAGAGAATGCACTTATTGACAAACCAGAATCTGAAGTGATTGTATTTAATGTATCTAAATCAAAGGTAGTTAAAATCAATAGCGCTGTTAATGTACAAACTATAAAAGTATCAAAAAATACTTCAAATATTCCCCATAAGCCTTGTTTTACGGGCTCCTTATTTTCAGTAGAACAATGAGCTATTACTGATGAGCCCAATCCTGCCTCATTTGAAAATATGCCTCTCGCCATTCCTTTTCTAATTACAGACATAAGTCCGTAACCCATAATACCGCCCGCTGCTGATTTATAAGTAAAGGCATTTGTAAATATAAGTTTAAACGCACGAGGAATAGATGTTACATGCATAAAAATACCGATTAAAGCTAATACCATAAATATAAGCGACATAAATGGAACTAGAAGAGACGCAACCTTTGAAATTCTTTTTATACCACCAATAATTATAACTCCTACAAGCACTGCAACAATTATTCCAACAACTAGTTTAAAGACAAGTGAATCAGCCTGAGAAAAGGCTTCGGCCAAAGTAACAGAGATCTTATTTGTTTGAACACCACTCATACCAATAGCTGCTATAACTGTAAATACTGCAGCAATATATCCAAGCCATTTCCACTTAACACCATATGCTATATAATAAAAAGCTCCGCCTTTAAAATCACCTTTCCCATCTTTCTTTCTATAGTATAAACCTAGAGCATTTTCGGAATAATTAGTTACCATTCCAAAAAAAGCAGATATCCACATCCACAAAACAGCCCCGGGGCCTCCAGTTAATATGGCAGAAGCTACTCCTATAATATTACCCGTCCCTACTGTTCCTGAAATTGCTGTTGAAAAAGCCTCAAAAGACGATACACCCTTCTTTTTTTTATTTTTTCCGTCTTTCATTTCTTTAAATGTAACACCTATTGTTGATTTTAAAGATTCATCAAATTTTCTAATTTGTAAAAACTTTGTTCTTATGGTTAGTAATATTCCCGTAAACAAAATAGCAATAATTGCAGGCCACCCCCACACGATATTGTTTAACCAATTATTTGCGATAGTTAATACATTTACAATTTTATCCATACTAACTCCAATAAATAAAAAAAATCATTCCCCTTCAAAATAAAGGAATAACAACGAAAAACTCTTTTATGTTTTCCCCGTCCTTTTACCTGAGAGATTAGCTTTCGCTTGCCACTTCGGTACCTTTTCCTTAGGCTTCTCCGGAGTGCCGTCCATTTACAGTCCTACGCATAAGCTTCTGAGAGTGTTACTCCTTCGATGACTAAAAGTCTTCTCCTGCAAATATCTATCGGCATTTTTAATGTTTTAATTATATCATATATGTAAAACACAAAATGAACAAAAATGCTCACTTTGTGTTTTTTCTTATTTTTTACTTTCTTTTAAAAGCATCTAAATCTAATGTTGCAAAATAGTCAGCTGGCGTTTCTGCTCTTCTTATTAATTTAACTGTTCCGTCTTCCTTTAATAAAAGTTCAGCAGACCTTAATTTACCATTATAGTTATAACCCATAGAGAATCCATGTGCTCCTGCATCATGAATTACAACATAATCTCCTATATCGATCTTTGGCAATTTTCTATCTATTGCAAATTTATCATTATTTTCACATAGACCACCTGTAACATCATAAACATGATCACATGGTGCGTTTTCTTTTCCTAAAACTGTTATGTGATGATATGCCCTATACATTGCTGGTCTCATTAAATTAGCTGCACATGCATCTAATCCAATATATTCTTTCCAAATATGCTTTTCATGTAAAACTTTAGCTACAAGATGTCCATATGGAGCAAGCATAAATCTTCCAAGTTCTGTAAAAATTGCAACATCTCCCATTCCTGCTGGAACTAATATTTCTTCATAGGCTTCTCTTACGCCTTCTCCAATAACTTCAATATTGTTTTCCTTTTGATCAGGTCTATAAGCAATACCTACACCTCCAGATAAGTTTACAAATGCAATATGTACACCTACTTCTTGTGCTAAATCTCTTGCAAGTGTAAATAGGATTCTCGCAAGTTTAGGATAGTATCCATTTTCTGTCGTATTTGATGCTAGGAATGCATGTATACCAAAATTTTTAACTCCATAAGCCTTCATTTTAGTAAAAGCTTCTTTCATTTGCTCTCTTGTCATACCATATTTAGCATCCTTAGGGGTATCCATGATCTCATTGTTTAATGTAAAATCTCCACCTGGGTTATATCTACAACACATAGTTTCCGCAAAAGGTGCTATTTTTGCAAAATAATCTACATGAGTTAAATCATCAAAATTTATAATTGCATTTAATTTTCTTGCTAATTTAAAGTCAGCTTCTGGAGTAACATTTGATGAAAACATTATTTCTTTTCCTTCAAAGCCAACCGTATCCGAAAGCATAAGTTCTGTTAATGATGAGCAATCCACTCCACAACCTTCTTCTCTTAAAATTTGCATTAAAAAAGGATTAGGAGTTGCTTTAACAGCAAAATATTCCTTGTATCCCTTATTCCAAGAAAAAGCTTTCTTTAATCTTCTTGCATTTTCCCTAATTCCTTTTTCATCATAAATATGAAAAGGTGTAGGATAAGTTTTTACAATTTCTTCAATTTGTTCTTTTGTTACAAAAGGTTTCTTTTCCATATTTTATTTCCTTATTTTTATTATATTCGCTTAATAATATACCACACTCAATGTTTTATATAAATACCAATTCTCTCAAAAATTATATATTAAAATAATCTTTTATTTTATTAAAAGCTTCTTGAGTTAATACATGTTCTATCCTACATGCATTATCTTCAGCCTCACTTTTAGAAAGTCCAATTTTAACCAAAGCCTTAGTCAATGCATTATGTCTTTCTAAAACAGCCTTAGCTTTTTCACTGCCTTCTTGCGTGAATTCTATTTTTCCTCTTTGAATTGTAATAAGTTTTTCATTGACCAATAGTTTCATAGCTCTTGATACACTAGGTTTACTATATCCTAATTTTTTTACAACATCTATTGCTCTTACAACTTCTTGTGATTTTTTTAATTTAAGTATTGTCTCTAAATACATTTCTTGAGATTCATGTACTATCATATAAACCTCTTAGTTATAATTTCTTATTATTTTAACATTCCTATTCATTATTTTTCTGCCAATATACTTATAAGACATTTTTTTTAAACCACACATTTCTTGTCCATGCTCTTCAAGCAAAACATCTGGACTTTCATAAACTCCAAAATCTTTAACTATTCCTTCTTTTTGTATATATGTATTGCAACATTCAAAATTGATAGGTGGATTATAAAAGTCATTTATAGCAACTCCATACCCACAAAATGAATTATCTGGATTTGGCTTAAACTTTCTTTGTAAACTAACAAGATATTTATCGTCTAAAATAAAACCTTCAAGTTCAAACCACTCGCCACAAACATATGCTTCAACAAAACTATGAAATATTTCTTTAGGCGCTAATTTGTAAACCAAGCCGGTCATCGCGCCTTTTTGCAGCAACTTATCAATAGTAAAACCATGAATTCTACAAGGTACGTCACAGGCTCTTAATAATGCCATAAATAAAATACCTTTTGTATTACACTGGCCATAACCATCTTTTAAAACTTTAGAGGCCTTTATATTATCATCGACATTATAACCAAATAAGATTTCATCACGAACAAAATTATAAATAGATTTAACTTTATCCAACTCTTCTAGATTTTTCCACCCATGTGAAACAATTAAAGATTGTATATTCTTATTTGAATAATCTAAAATATTTGTTTCTCTTAGGTAAGTGGAAAAATCTATTGAATTCATATATTACATCATAGTATATAGATTTCTCTTATCTATAACTCTCTTTGCTTTTCCTTCGCTTCTTACAATTGCACCTGGTTCTACAAGAGATACCTCTACTTTAATTCCAAGCATTGATTTTAGTCCATTAACAACATTCATTGTTGCTTTTTCAATATTAAAATTAAGATCTTCTGCCATTTCTGGAGTTTTTTCCAATTTTAACTCAATGCTATCTTTATTATTTTCTCTATCTACAACAATTAAATAGTTGGCTTGATATCCTTGTTTGAATATTACTTGTTCTATTTGAGATGGCCATACATTAACACCTTTTACAACCATCATATCATCAGATCTACCCATAATCTTTGACATTCTTACATGAGTTCTTCCACACTTACAAGGCTCAATTGTTAATTTACATAAATCTCTTGTTCTATATCTAAGAAGAGGAAACGCTTTTTTTGTTAAACATGTAAATACTAATTCTCCAACTTCGCCATATGGTAATACTTCACCAGTTTTTGGATTAATTATTTCGGCAGCAAAGAAGTCTTCTTGAATATGCATACCCTCTTGTTCTTCACATTCAAAAGAAACTCCTGGTCCAGAAATCTCTGTTAAACCATATATATCATATGCTTTAATTCCAAGAGTTTTTTCAATATCTTGTCTCATTTCCTCAGTCCAAGGTTCAGCACCAAAAATACCAGCTTTTAATTTTAGAGAATCCTTAACATTCATTTTCTTTACAACTTCGCCAATATTTGCAGCATATGATGGAGTACAACAAAGGATTGTTGATCCCAAGTCTTGCATAAATTGAATTTGTCTTTCTGTATTTCCTGATGACATAGGCAGTGTCATTGAGCCCAACTTATGAGAGCCACCATTTAAACCAGGACCGCCAGTAAATAAGCCATATCCATACGCAACATGAACCACATCATCTTTTGTACCACCAGCGGCTACAATAGCTCTAGCACAGCATGTATCCCATACATCAATGTCTTCAGGTGTATAAAATGCTACTACTCTTCTTCCTGTAGTACCTGATGTTGATTGTATACGAACAACATCTGAAAGTGGTGTTCCTAAAAAACCATAAGGATATTGATCTCTAAGTTCATCTTTTTCAATAAATGGAAGTTTATGTAAATCCTTTATACTTTTAATATCTTCTGGTTTTACTCCAGCATCATCCATCTTTTTAGCATAATATTTTACATTGTTATATACATGCTTTACTTGCTTAATTAATCTTTCACTTTGAAGTTTTTCAATTTCACTTCTTGGCATTGTTTCTATTTCTTTTTGAAAATATCTTGTCATATTAACCTCTATAATTATTCTCTACCTAAAGCAAACGCTTTTTTATTTAATTCTAAGAATTTTGCGGGAACACACTTCTCTATTGCATCCATCCATTCTTTTTCAGAAATCTCACTAAAATAGCGAGATAATCTTCCCATTAAAACAATGTTTACAGCTTTTGAAGAACCTGCTTTTTCAGCTAATGTTAAACAGTCCATCGCATCTATTGTTATTCCTTTTTCTTCCATTTTTTCTACTAAATTTACTGGATACTTTGCAGCACCCGTTATTACTGGCATTGGATCAATTTGTTGAGTGTTAACAACAATTCTTCCATTTTCCTTTAAATATTCTACATAACGAGCTGCTTCTAGTAATTCGAAACTTACAATAAAATCAGCCTCGCCTTTATCTATAATTGGAGAATAAACTTTTTCACCAAATCTAACATAGGTTACAACAGAACCACCTCTTTGGCTCATTCCATGAACTTCAGATACCTTTACATCGTAACCTTTATTTAAAAGTAAATAACCTAAGAGTTTACTTGCAAGCAATGAACCTTGTCCACCAACGCCTACTATCATAACATTTTTTGTCATATTATACCTCCCCATCTTTTAATGCATCAAAGTGACACATTTGTTGACAAATTCCACAACCTACACATAATGTAGCGTCTACTGAAATCTTCTTATCATTAATACTTAATGCTGGGCAGCCTAATTTCATACAGTTTCTACAACCTACACATTTATCTTTGTCTGCAATTAATGGTTTTTTATGTTTAACATACTTTAATAAAGCACAAGGACGACGAGAAATAATAACTGAAGGTTCTTTTGCTGCTAACTCTTCTTTCAAAACTTTGTCACAAGCTGCTAAATCATAAGGATCTACAACTTGCACTCTATTAATTCCCATTGCTCTACATAAAGATTCTAAGTCAATTTTTCCAGCAGGATCGCCTTTTATGTTATATCCTGTCGTTGGATTTTGTTGATGACCTGTCATACCTGTTATTGAATTATCCAAAATAATTACTGTTGAATTAGATTGATTGTAAGCAATATTCGCAAGTCCTGTCATACCAGAATGCATAAATGTTGAATCACCAATAACTGAAACAGTCTTAGCTTCGGACTCATCTCCTCCCACTTTATTAAATCCATGAGCACTGCTTATTGAAGCACCCATGCATAAAACCATATCCACAGCAGATAATGGAGCCACAGCACCTAATGTATAACAACCTATATCTCCAATAACATTTACTTTGTTTTTAGACAATGTATAGAACAAACCACGGTGAGGACAACCAGCACACATAACTGGCGGTCTTCCTGGAAGTGTTTCATCAAGTTTAGTTGTCTTTGGTACATCTAGACCTAATTTACTGGCAATTAAATTTTGTGAAAACTCACCTAAAATAGGTAAAACATCTTTACCAACAACAACTAAACCTAATGTCTTACAATGATTTTCAATAATTGGATCTAATTCTTCAATAACATATAGTTTCTTAACTTTAGAAGCAAAATCTTTTATTAATTTTGTAGGTAGTGGATTTACTAAACCTAATTTTAAAATACTAGCTTTTTCCCCAAATACTTCCTTTGCATATTGATAAGATGTAGATGAGGTAATAATTCCTATTTCTGTTCCACCCATTTCAACTCTATTAAACTCGCAATTTTCAGCAAGTTCTATAAGTTTCTTTGTTCTTTCTTCAACAACTGGATGACGACGAATAGCATTTCCTGGCATCATTACATACTTTGCAATATTTTTTTCATATTTAATTACTGGTCTTTCTTCTCTTTCGCCTACCTCTACTACACTTTGAGAATGAGCTACTCTTGTACACATTTTAATTATTACTGGCGTATCGTATTTTTCTGAAATTTCATAAGCCTTTTTCGCAAACAAGTAAGCTTCATTAGAATCTGAAGGTTCTAACATTGGTAGTTTTGCAGCAATTGCATAATGACGAGAATCTTGTTCATTTTGTGAAGAATGCATTCCTGCATCATCTGCAACAACAACGACTAATCCTGCATTAACTCCAGTATAAGAACTAGTAAACAAAGGATCTGCAGCAACATTTAACCCTACATGTTTCATTCCACAGAAACTTCTCTTACCAGCTAAAGATGCACCAAATGCGACTTCCATTGCTACCTTTTCATTTGGAGCCCATTCTGCATAAACTTCGTTAAACTTTGCAATTTCTTCTGTTATTTCTGTACTTGGAGTACCTGGATAACTTGAAGCCACTGCACAACCAGCTTCATAAAGACCACGCGCAAGGGCCTTATTTCCTAACATTAGTTGTTTCATTTTTTTCTCCTTCCACTACGTTATTTTCTTCTTTATTGTCTTCTACAACATTTCCAGATAATGCTACCGATTCTGGAACTATTACTTTTTTATCAAAGCATTTAAACTTTTCGTCTACATCACTTGGTACATCTTTTGTTAATAAAGACACTATAGGTACAATAACAAAACTTAATACCATTGCCAAAACTCCCATATATATAGAATCTGACATATCAAACCATAGGCAATGTTCACTTCTTAATTGAACAGAAATACCTGCTATGTTTAAAACTAAACTTAATACTGCTAAAACGACTCCTAAAATAAAGGACACCCATACAGAAGACTTTGTTGTTCTTTTCCAATATAGACCATAGAAAAATGGACCTATGAATGCACCAGATATTGCTCCCCATGAAATTCCCATTAATGAAGCTATATCATTTTTAAAGTTTTTAGGTACCGAATCTAATGTTTGAATAGTTGCAAGTAATGCTGAAACAACAATAAACACAACAACGAAAATTTTTAAATACAACATTTTCTTTTTTTCTGGAACATTTTTCTTTCTATCAATTAAATCAAAAGTAACAGTTGCCGCAGATGTATGAACAAGACCAGCAAGCGTAGACATTGAAGCGGCAAGAACTAAAACCAAAACAACAGCAACAACCACCACCGGTAATTTAGCAACCATTTCAGGAATTATTGTGGCAGATTTTTCATCTGAAAAAATTCTTCCAAAACCACCTAAGAAATAACAACCACCTGCCACAATCAATGCAAATACGGTAGATATTACCGAACCTTTTCTAATTTGATTTTCATTAGTTATTGAATAAAACTTTCCTATCATCTGAGGAAGCCCCCAGCAACCTAAAGATGTTAAAATTACAACATTAAATAAATGTACAGGATCAGAACCAAAAATTGATACATATTCCCATCCACCAATTTTTTCTCCACTATCCGAAACTCTAGTTGCTAAAAGTTCAAGGGATTTCATTAAACCTCCATTTAGATTTAATGCAAATACTACAACAAGTACTATGCCAACTAGCATTATTATTCCTTGTACAAATGAATTAACAGCTGTAGACATTAAGCCACCTGCAATTACATAAATTCCGGTTGCTACTGAAATAATTAAAATCCAAGCCCAAAATGGAACCTTTGCTGAGAAAGCAACCCCAAACAAATACGATAACCCATTATATAAAGCTGCCGTGTAAGGTATCAAAAATATAAATATAATTATTGATGCTGCAATTTTTAATGCTGGAGAATTAAATCTTTTTTCAAAGAAATCTGGCATTGTTGAAGAATCTAAAGCTTGAGTCATGATTCTAGTTTTTCTACCTAATATTCCCCATGCTGCAGCAGAACCTATTACGGCGTTTCCAATTCCTATCCATAAAGATGCTACGCCGAAAGACCAACCAAATGAACCTGCATATCCTATAAAAACGACCGCTGAAAAATAACTCGTTCCATACGCAAAGGCTGATAACCAAGGACCAACTGTTCTTCCACCTAAAACAAAATCATTAGAAGTAACACTCTTTTTCCTACAATAAAACCCTATGTAAATTGTTGCTGCGAAAAAAAGAACGATAAATGCAATTTTTATAAACAAAGCCATGGCGTTTCTCCAAAAAAGTTAATACCTAATTATTTTATATACTATTTGCGCGTAATGCAACAAACTTGACGACGTAATTGTCAAAAGTTAATTGAAAAAAGATTTTTTATGTTATATACTCCTACTTAGAGCAAAAGAAAATGATAGATAGAATTATAGATTTTCATACACACACATTTCCTGAAAAAATTGTAGAAAAGGCAATTGCAAAATTATCAGCCTCTTCTGGAATAAAACCGGCTTTAAATGGAACGGCAAGCGATTTATCTAAATCAACAATAGAAAACAATATTTCCCTTTCTATTGTTATGCCAGTTGCAACTTCTACAAAACAAGTTGAGTCTATAAACAATTCAGTTATTGAAATAAACAAACACTCAAACGAAACCCATTTGCTTTCATTCGGGGCTATACATCCGGACTGTGAAAACTATAAAGAAATACTAAAAAATCTTGCTCAAAGTGGCATTAAAGGAATAAAAATTCATCCCGTTTACCAACAAGTTAAAATAAATGACATAAGATTTTTAAGAATAATTGAAGAGGCTTCTTCTTTAGGACTTATAATAACAACACATGCAGGCGAAGATATAAGTTTTCCTGGCGAGGATTTTGCTTCTCCTAGGCAAATTAAAAACGTTATTAATTTAATTCATCCAAAAAAATTTATATTGGCTCACATGGGAGGCTGGAATAATTGGGAAGATGTTTTGAGTTATCTTACTAGCGAAGATGTTTTTTTCGATACTGCATTTACTTGTCTAGAATATGATAGTTTAACAAAAGACCAATTTATTTCTTTAATTAAAAACGTAGGATTTAATAAAGTTTTATTCGGGACAGACTCTCCTTGGTCAAGCCAAAAACAATCTATAGACTTAATAAAAAGTCTCGGGTTTAACGAAAAAGAACTTAATCAAATATTTTATAAAAATGCTGAAAAATTATTGGAGTTATAAAAAAGACAGTTATGAAAACTGTCTTTTTGGGTTATATCTCATTTTCTTGTGCAACAAGTTTATCTGCACCAAATTGTTTTCTAAGTTTCGGTTTTTCTATTTTGCCTGTTGCATTTCTTGGAATTTCTTCAAAGATAATTTCCTTTGGCCTTTTATATCTAGGAAGTGCTAAACAAAACTCTTCTATTTCTTCTTTAGTACAAGTCATTCCTTCCTTTACTTCTATAATAGCAGCAGTTTTTTCGCCTAATCTTTCATCGTGAAGTCCTATAACAGCAACATCTTTAACTTTACCATAGCGTCTAATATAATCCTCTATTTGAACTGGATATATATTTTCACCACCAGATACGATTACGTCCTTTTTTCTATCAACTAAGTAGTAGAAACCGTCTTTATCTTGCATAGCCATGTCTCCGGTATATAACCAACCATCTTTAAGAACTTCATCTGTAGCTTTTTGATCATTATAATAACATGTCATCACACCAGGGCCTTTAACGCAAAGTTCTCCAACATCTCCTTGTTTTACTATATTTCCACACTCATCAACAATCTTGCACTCCCATCTATATCCAGGCACACCAATTGCTCCTACTTTGTTTATATTCTCTAGCCCTAAATGTACACATCCTGGGCCTGTTGATTCAGATAAACCATAGTTTGTATCGTATTGATGATTTGGAAAATATTCTCTCCATCTTTTTATTAATGTAGGTGGAACAGGTTGTGCTCCGATATGCATCAAACGCCATTGAGATAGATGGAAATCTTCAGGTTTTAATTCTTTTCTATCAAATGCATCCAAAATATCTTGAGCCCATGGAACCAATAGCCAAACTATCGTGCATCTTTCATTTGAAATTGCTTGAAGAATATTTATTGGTTTTGCCCCCTTTAATAAGACAGCTCTAGAGCCTGCAACAAGAGAGCCCATCCAGTGAAATTTAGCTCCTGTATGATATAAAGGAGGAATACATAAGAATACATCATCTCTCGTGGTTTTATGGTGTATTTGTTCCATTTGCGCTGCCTGAGTTAAACTTCTATGTTTATGCAGAATTGCCTTAGGAAAACCTGTTGTACCTGAAGAGAAATATATTGCTCCAAAATCGTCTTCTGTTAATGGTTCATCGACAAAATCACTTGAGCAGTCTGCTACTATCTCCCTATAGCTTTCAGCAAATCCTGGACAATTATCTCCAACATATACAAGAAGTCTACCTTTGTTTAATATTTCTGCTTTTTGCTCTATACGACCTATAAACTCCGGCCCAAATATTAGCATGTCTACTTCTGCTAGTTTTACACAATATAGTATTTCATCAGCATCATATCTAAAATTAAATGGAACAGCTATAGCTCCTGTTTTTAAAATACCAAAATAAATTGGTAACCATTCCAAACAATTATACATCAAGATGGCTACTTTATCGCCTTTCTTAATTCCACATTTTCTTAACATATTAGCGCATCTATTGGCTTTTTCATTAAAAACTCCCCAAGTAATTTCCCTTCTATAGGAAACATAACGAGAAGGCTCTATTAAACTATATTCTTTCCATGTTGTTAGATTTGTATCTTTTTCTTCTGGATTTAATTCTACTAATGCAACTTCATTTGTATAAAGCTTTGCATTTCTTTCTAGATATTCTATAACTGGCATAATATTTTCCTTTTCTTATTAAACTCTTTTATTATTATACATCATTTATTATAAAAAACTATAAATAATATTTAAGTGTAGATTTTGAGATTTTTTTGAATTTTTCTTATTCAATATATACCTATAAACAACATCGCTTCGGGAATAAATTCAATGATTTTTACTAAATTAAGTCCATTTATCTTTGTATATATGAAATTATCTTGCGCTATTGTCTTTTCGCAGATTTTCAAAATGATTTTTTTAATATTGGCGTCCCCACTGGGAATCGAACCCGGAGCTAGAGCTTAGGAGGCCCTTATTTTATCCGTTAAACTATGAGGACAATTAAATTATTTTTTATCTATGATATTTTCAGACAATCCAACAACATTATCTACAGGCAATGCAAAAGCTATACCTTGACCTGGAGTTTGTAAACCAACTTTATCATAAAGAATATTTAAAACTTGCTCTTTAATGACAGTGCCAACAAGTATCATAACCATTTCTTTTTTAGGATCTATTGTAATTTTAAAAATAGTCTCAGCATCCTTATTAGCAGTCCCCCTTGCTCTTATAACAGTACCACCCGTAGCGCCAGCTTCTCTTGCTGCTGCCATAACTTGATCAGCAAATCCTTCGTTTACTATACATACTATTAATTCATGGTCTATCTTTTTCATATTATTTACCCTCTGCTGCCTTTGTATTATTTGATAAGAAACTATAAATAGCTACTCCTATTACGCTTGTCATTGGAATAGTATAGGCTATTCCTTTTCCATTTTTTATTGTATTAAATTTTGTAGATAATGTGTACATTATATCCGAAATTTTATTTTGTTGAACAACACTAAAAATTACAACTTTTTCATTATCAACAAGACCTAATTTTGTTCTAATATCTAATGATGCAGTTCCTTCTGCAAGCACCATCATTTGCATATTTACCTCAAATGATTGAATTAAATCAGCATAAAATTCTGCCTTGTCCTTATTTATTATCGTTATTAACAATTCTAACTTATTAGGAGCTAATTTTTTTGGCTCTTCTTTTGCTATAGTTGTTTGTTTTTTCTTTTTTGGTAATTCTTCAGCCATATATCCTCCTACATAAAGTTAATAATTTGTTTATCATCTTTAGACAATATTCTCTTCATTGCTAATCTATCACTTACTTTCTTTGCAACTACTGCTCTAAAACCAAGTATTTGAATTGTTATAAGTGGAGTCATAGCAATCATAGCAACCACGCCAAACGCAATATTTAAAACACTACCTTCATCTCCAACGACTGATGCTACACCTATTACCATAGGCAAAATAAAACTTGATGCTAATGGCCCTGAAGCAACACCGCCTGAATCGAAAGCTATCGCTGTGTACATCTTTGGAACAAAGAACGATAATAGTAGCGAAATTAAATAACCTGGTACTAAATAATACAAAATAGAAAAGTTTGCTATAACTCTAATTATTGATAAACAAACAGAAATTCCTACGCCACTTGATAATGCTATAAGCATTGATCTTTTAGAAACAGTTCCATTTGTTAAATCTTCTACCTGCCTATTTAATACGTGAATTGCCGGTTCAGCTAATACTACCACCATTCCTATAATAAAACCAAAACCTATTATCCAACCTGCACCTTTGCTTGCAAGTTCTTGACCTATCTTAAATCCTATAGGCATAAATCCAATTTCTACCGCTGTTAGAAATATAATTACCCCAAACAAAGTATATACTAGACCAATTAATAGAGGAACTACTCTCTCTTTTGGCAATTTTAACAAAAATACTTGTATAACGATAAAGAATACCAGTATAAGACCTATTGCTAAAGACACAGATTGTAAATTATTTAACAATACATGTCCAATTTCTGACAACTCTAATTCATAACTTGGCAATGTATATGTCATTTCACCTGATGAAGCAGTCGACAGTATTAAAACTGCTATTATTGGGCCCACTGAACATATTGCAATTAAACCAAAGCTGTTTTCGTTTGAATCTTTACCGCCAATTGAAGACGAAATACCTACTGCTAAGGCCATTATAAATGGAACAGTGATAGCGCCTGTTGTTACACCACCAGAATCAAAAGACACTGCTAGAAAATCACTCTTTCCAGCATCTATTAATATTGCACACAGTGCAAATATAAGCATATAACCAAACATTAAAACTTTGTTTAATTCCAATTTAAATACAATTCTTAATATACCAAGTAGTAATAAAAGTCCAACACCAATACCTACGACAAATATTAAAACTGTTTTGTTAATAACCATTGATAATTGCTCTGCAAGAACAGACAAGTCAGGCTCCGCTATGGTAATTAAAATTCCCATAACAAAACCAGTAATAAGCAATAACCCTAAATTTCTAGATTTTGTTAAACCATAACCTATCTGTTGTCCCATAGGAGTCATAGCCATATCTGCACCTAAATTAAATAGTCCAATACCTATAATCAAAAGTATTGCACAAACAATAAAAACAACTATTTCTTTCACTGTAAGTTCAACTAATGGTGTGGCAGCTGCTATTAACACTATAAGTGCTATTGGAAAAACAGATATAAGTGAATCTTTTAATTTATTTAAAATTGAGTTAAACATAATCTTTTGAAAATATTATCATAGTATATTTATTTTTGTCAATATGAAAACTTAAACTGGTGTTTGTTATTGTAATAATAACAAATAAATAGTAGAATATCTATTAGGTGATATTTATGACATTCGATGTAGTGGTTTTTAAAGCGATAGATTATATTTACGATTTGCTTCAAAATAGAATCGGAGCAATGAGAAAGTACAAAAAGTTAACAAAAGTACAAAAAGACATTATTTATGATGAAACGAATTCTGAAATTTGCAAACTTGATCTATATGAAAACAAAATTGAAACTATCTACAAAAAACCAGTAGTTTTTGTTATTCATGGCGGTGGATTTGTAGCTGGAGATAAAAAATATAGAAGACATTTATCATCATGGTATGCTATTGAAGCAGGAGCCTTTGTGGTTAATGTTAATTATGGTTTGGGACCTAAGTACTTATTTCCTGAAGCAATGTCACATTTAACAAAAGCTGTTAATTGGGTTTATGATAATGCAGAAAAATATAATTTAGATCTTTCAAAAGTTGTATGCACAGGAGACTCAGCTGGTGGATACTATGCAGCCGAACTCTGTGCTCTACAGAACTCAATTGACATGCAAGAAAAATTAAAATGTTTTCCAAAATTAAAGTTTTCAGGTTTATTATTAAACTGTGGCATTTATGATATAAACAGAGCACTTAGCACTAAAGTTTTATTTAATTTAACGGGACTTGTATGTAAAAGTTTTTCCGGTGTAAATATTAAAGATATTAGAAATTATAAATATTTCGACTATGTTTCTCCTATAAATCACTTAACCAAAAACTTCCCTAAGTCATGCGTTGTATATGCAACTCAGGATTTCTTTTGTGGAGGCCAAGGTGAAGATTTCTTAAAGAAACTAAATGAGCTTGGTATTTATAATGAAGAATATCACTCTTCTAAATTTATGGACAACCATACATTCCCTAGTACTTGGAAATCTAAAGCCGCAAAAGAAGCAAACTCATTGTTCTTATCGTTTACAAAACGTTTATTCAACAATGAAATATAATTTATAAATAAACATTAGACAATATTTTTAATCTGTGTTAATATTGTTTATACGTTTATGGCTCCGTGGTCAAGCGGTTCAAGACTCAGCCCTCTCACGGCTGCTACCCGGGTTCGAATCCCGGCGGAGTCACCATTAGATTTTACATTTTTTGAATAAAATGATAACATATTAAAACAAATTACTTCGTTGTATTTTGGAGAAATACCCAAGAGGCCGAAGGGGCGCCCCTGCTAAGGGTGTAGTACGGGAAACCGTAGCGAGGGTTCAAATCCCTCTTTCTCCGCCAGAAGAGAATTGTACGAACACTAATGACAAATTGGAGTTCGTACTTT
>CAVAVP010000030.1:21109-65721 GCA_963592135.1 bacterium | reverse complement strand
ATATATAAATATATAATAAATAAAGGAGCGACAAATGCTTAAAGAGAAAAAATCTAGCATATTAGTTATAAGCATCATTTGTATAGTTATAACTATGCTTGTCGTTTCTTTTATGTTCAATAAAAGTGGCGAGAATGTAAAAATTTTATCTTCGCAAGATATATCTACAGTAAATACTGCTACTTGGTCAAATGGTTACGGATTAGCGTCAAATGGTGATGGACTTGAAGATGGTCAAGTACCAAGTGGTTATAACTCTACAACAGGTACAAATTATTCATCAAACCCTATACAATTAAGTGGTTCGACAAACTATTATATGTCTTCTGATGCAACTTTGAATGTTTCATCCCTTATCTCTGATTCAGCTTCGACCTACAGTGGCACATTTGATGGGAATGGTCATACATTGACAATAAATAGTAGTATAAATGGAGAAGGCTCTGATATTGTTGCAACTGGAACTATATATAGATCAGTGTTATGTGGAGTTTTGTCTGGAACTATAAAGAATGTCACTATTGTTATAAGTTCTTCATCAACAGGCTTTAATACTGGTGGTAAGTGGTTGGCCACATCTACTTGGCGCAATTCTGGAAATTTAAAATTTTATTATGGATATATTGCACATACCTTAAGTGGCGGAAAGATAGAAAATGTAAAAATTATATATAAATCAAGCAGTTGGTTAGCAAGAATAAGAACGGGGTATGCTAGTTCATTAGAAATAGGTTGTGCGGTCTTGATTGGTGTGTCAAAGGGTGGTAGTATTTTAAACACTACTCTAGATGTTGAATCGGATGTTCATTTAACGACAGATAATCAAAAAAAAGAAGTGTATTATGGTTTTGCGTTTTATCTTGGGGGTTCAGAGAGTGGAACTACAAATATAACGGCATGTTCGTTGGAAGGCTCAGGTAAATTAAAACAGACTAGAGAGGCTAATAATGGTACAAATGCAAAATTTGGACTGATTGGCGGTATAGTAAACGATGGTACTATAAATATAGATGGTATTGACTTTGGAGGTTGGACAGGAAATTATAGTTTTAATAATAATGGTGGTAATATAGGAAGTTTTTATGGCCAAACTGCAAGATTAAACAGTACTATTAAAAATATTTTTTACACATCAAGTTCTGGATTTGCAAGTATATATAGTTCTTATGGCAATTGGTATTCTGGATCAAATCAAGGTTCATTTGCACCAACTAATGTAACGTCATATTCCATTTCTTATACAAAAATAGGATTTTGTCATTCGGATACAAGTAAAATGTGGGTTGGAGAATTAACTTCATATTCAGGAAGTGAAAATTCAACAACGGGTTCATTTACAAGTAGTATAACAATGAATGGTACTGTTTATGAGACAGGCTCGTTTATTGCTTATAGAGGAATTAGCAACAGGGCTGTGCCTATAATTGCAGTTTCGTCATTGACAACTAATATATCTGCTTATACTTTAGGCAGTTATGCTTATGCGAATCCTGATATGGGAAATACAATCACTGGCGGTCCTTCATTTACTAAAACTTCATCAAATAGCTCAACAAACGCTTATACAGGAACCTATAATGGAAATGCTGTTTCGTCAGTAAGTTCAGTTATATATATTTATAGAGCAGATAGTAAAATTAGAGACTATTCAATTCCTTCTTGGAATTCAACTCCTAGCGGCAATAAAAAAGATATAGGAACTTATACTTACTCATATAACTACTCAAGTATAAGCAAATATAATAGTAATGAAGCTCAAGGTTTCTACTTAGAAGAAAACGAAGAAGTTTCAGATTATTATGTACTTTTACCATCAGGAAGCACATTTAGTGTTCAATTAAGTATAACGCGTGCTCCTCTAACTATATCATCAAGTAGTTATTCAGGTACATACGATGGTGTCTCACATAATATAACCATAGAAGGCTTATTTAGTAATAGTGGTTATGTAAACGGAGAAACCTTAAGTAGTTTATTATCCTCAGGTTATGCAAATGTAACTATAGGGACTTTAAGCGGAACAAATGTGACTGAAAGCAATTTTAATAACTTAGCAATTACATCAGTTTCAGATAGCGTAAAGAGTATACCTATTTCTATTTCATTTACAAACTATTCTATAAATGGTTCTAATAGTTATAATAAGACTGAAAGTATTACATTAAATCCTGTTAATCTAACATTAACTACAAGTGATTATAATAATTCCTATGATGGTGTGGTTCATGGAGTCCAAACAACAGGAAATATTATTTTAAATAATGAAATTCAATCTTCAGGTTATGTAAATGGTGAAACATTAACTTCAATCATAAATAATGGAAAAGGAAGCTTTTCTATTTCGTATAATTCTGCAGCAGACACAACTCCAGATACAATATTAACTAATATTGATGCAGTAAATGGATATTCTTCTCTTGCTATATCTCATGTAAAAGATAGCGTAAGAACCATAATTATAAATTTAAGTTTAGTTGATTATACAATTAATGGTAATCATTCATTTACATCAACAAACACTATAACAATTACTCCTGCTTCTTTAACCCTTGATGAAGATATAATAGGCAGTTATGAGTATTCAGGATATGCTCTTTATGAAAATGGAGCAATAACAGATAGAGGTTATGAGTTCTATAATAGTGTTTTACAAGAATCGCAAGCAAGTGGTTCCCCTTCGCTTTCACTTTTAAATTATGACCAAATGATTAAAAATGGAGAATTAACATTTACTTCAAGCGCTACAACTGCTTTAGACGTTAATTCCTATACATTTACAGTTAAGGCTAACACTTCATCCACAAGTTCAGATGAAGCAGACTTTACACTTCAAGGAGAACATGCCTTTAGTTATAACATTACAAAAGGAACAACAATTTTAAATGTAACTTTAATTGGATATAGTGATGTATCAACTTATATAGGTACAAGTAATGCTATAAGTGGTAGTAAAGTTTATAACGATCAACAATCTCAAATTCCTACAGCTTCTATTACTTTGTCTAATGGCGGTAAATCTTTAGGAAACGCAACAAGAAGTGTTTTAAAAGATAATTCAACTTATACTCAATCTAATGCAAAAACCGCTGGAGTATATAAGATTACTTATACATTCCCTGGTACAAATAATTATGAAAGCGTTAGCCTTGTGTACACATATACAATAAATAAGGCTACAACATATATAGAATTTACAACAATAGGAGATCAATTAGGCAGTGGAGTTTATAAACAACTAACTTCAGGTACAGTAAGCGAGAGTAAGAAATTTGACTTTGATGCTGTTATAATTCCTACAGCTTCTATAAAATGGTATACAGAAAACGATGGCAAAACTGGTGTTAGGGAAGAAACGTTAACGTCAACTACATCAACAGTTTCAATAACTTCTGGATCAAGTGTTTCTAATGCTGGGGTTTATGATATAACCTGGACCTATAGAGGAACAAATAGTTTAACTTCTTGTACATGTACATATACATATACGATTATAAAAAATGAAATCGAATTTGGTTTTGAAAGAATTTCTGACTCTATTTCGTTGCCTAATTATGCAATTTCAGTTTCTACACTTTTAGGTTCAAGTTATGGCAATTTAAATGCTACACTTGTAAATTCAAAAGGAACAACTGTTTATGTTATAAAAGCTGGCGTTTCACAAAAAAGTGCTGTATCTTTAACATCAAGTAGCACATATACAAGTCTATATCCAGGAACAACAACATCATTTACAGGCACAGAGATTCAAGATTGTGGAACTTACAATTTGATATATTCAATGACAACAAGCGACACAAACTATGATGTTGTTACAAAAGAACGTAATCCTATTTATACATATACTATAACTCAAAGAAGAATGTATCTTTTATTTGATGATACAAAAGATTTATATGATTCAATTATAGATACAACAGGTAATTATTATGACTTCATTTTCGTAAGTGGAGCCGATAATATTTCTAAAATAAATTCAGTAGCAAGTGATTATTCAAGTTATTTTACAAAAATTGTTGAATGGGGAAGTGAAGTAAATGCAGGTTATAACTTCTTGGATTATTTAACATTAACAGCATCAGCAACATCGTCATCTGCTGTTGGTAATTACTATTTTAGTGTTTCTTGGAAAGAAGATGCTACAAATAAGACTGTTTTAAATAGATTAAGAAATAACTATAAATGTGGCATTGTAAACAGCACTAACACTGTTATAGGAACAACAGGCAGTGGATATAGCGCTGGATATACAGGATATTGTGAGGCTGCTAAAAATACAAGTGAATATAATTCGGCTGCCACTAATTCAAACTATGAAATAAGAATTAGAGTGGTAAGTAATGTTAATAAAGATTTAACACATAATAATGATTGGTCAATATTAGACACTGGTTCAGCAACAAATATTATAACTTTTATAAATGGCCACTATTACGATTCAAATGAATATGCATCCGCTACTTCTGCTACAATAACAACTCAAGTTTGGAATAATAGAGCATTTGATGGTTCTAGAATAATGGCCTCATATAAGACATTAAACGGAAATGGTCAAACATGTGAAATGAAGATGTGGAACCAAGTATCAAGCTCAGATGATTTTGACAATGGTACAGGTGTTACAGCACAAATTAGCGGTAAAAGTGGTGTAGTTACGGCATCAGGTTCATCAACAACAGAAACAAGTTATACGGGGGATTATAATACACAGTATCCGGCTTACACAACAATTGATGGAGAAATTTATTACGCAGGAGCTTCTTTAATTGCTCTAAATTATGGTGTAATAAAGGGATTTACCTTTAAATGGTACGTTGAAGGACTTAGTGGTAACGATTGGAGAAGTCCAAGATTGACAATAGAAGGACATCATGGTAGAAATTCAGCAGTAGGTACAATTTCTGGTATAAATTGTGGATATATAACAGGATGCAAGATTTATTATCAAAGATTACTAACATTTAAAGGAACGTCTTCAGGTTATAATTTTGCTGCCGGTTTAGATGTTGGTATTAATAATGGCTATATGGCCAACAATACTTTTGAGTTTGTTGAAACAACAGAAGACGATACAAGAGGTGCAAATGCTACCCATAAATACAGAGTACATTTTGGAATGACAGGAGAAGCAAAAAATGGTTATTTTGGTCTTGTTTGTGGTATAAATGGCTCGAAGGGAACTATAGAATCAATATCAAGAAGCGGAACCAATGTGCCATTTAGCGTCGAAGACTTTAAGGGCACAATTTATGGTGGTGGTTTTGTTGGTAAAAATGCAGGAGTTTTAAATAGCTTAATATTTACAAATATAGCCTCAACCTTAAATACTCAAAAAGATTCTGCTTGGACAAGCAGCTTTGGTAGTGGAGATGGTCCTGGAATCTATTATTTTAAAGGATATGAGGTAAGATTCTATGCATCAGCTAATGTTTATGCAGGTGGAATTGTAGGATACTCAACTGGAGAGGTTAACCATTGTCAGTATATCTCAGGAACAAGTGATTCTAATGCTGGCAACTTGCTTGCAACAGCAGGAGCAGGCTGTACGGTAGCTCTTGGCGGAATCGTTGGATATATATCTAACGGCGGCAAAGTAAATGCTTGTTCAGTTAAAAACTATGGTTATATAAAAGCAGGTAGTGAGTCTGTTAAGGTTAATGCATACGCTCTTGGTGGAGTGGTAGGTGTATCTTCAGGTGGAGAGATAGATGGTTCTTCTATTTCAAATTATGGAACAATCTTTGGTTATTCAAGTGCAGCAGGCAATAATTATGTGGGATGTTTTTTAGGCATAGGATGTGAAGAAGGTAATGGAACAACATCCGCTGCTACTTATACTGCAACCAATAGAGTCAAGTTTGGTACGGAAAATGTAGAACCGGGTGTATTTACTTCATCAACTTCATTTAACTATGGAACAATAGGCGCAAACTATGGTTCCTGGGGTTATCTAACAGGAAAATATAATACAATACTTTCAGACTCAATATCTAATGGTAAGGATTATACTCATACATATGGTGGTTTAATTTGGTATACAAATAATACGCCAGAAAATTACACAAAGTGTTTATTTGGCGATGTTGCTTCAATTCTAGGAAATAATGAAGGTCTTTCTTCTGCAAATGTTTATATAACAGGTATTGCAGGTATAAGTATTGGAGATTGTGGTGATGGAACTTTAGGTAATCAACTTTTAGATAATGTATCATTAGACACAGATTCAGGTGAAATAAATATTTCATATAATTCAATAAAAGCTATAACTTCGGCAAATGCAGGCTCTGAGAGTTTCTATTATGGAATAGATGCTTCAATTAATGGAAATACAGTTTATATAACACCAAACGGCGACAGCAAGGTAACATATACAACAAACCTTGATAAAGGTGTATTCACAATGTCTACATCTGATGCGAATGCAATTATTACAGATACAACAATTGAGGCTACCATCTCTACTGTAATTGTAAGACCTTATCTTAACATAAACTCTTACGAAGAATATAAGGATTTCGTAGCAAATACGGGTTCGACAACATATTCTGTATATAGATATTGCGCAGGTTATGGCAAACTTGCAACAGCTTTAGAAACGGGTAGTATAGTTTGGTCAGGAGTTTTAAATGACAAGAAGACTTTTGATGGTAATAATAAAACTATTACATATACGAATACTTCGGTATCATTTACTCCAACAAGTGGAAGTTGGAATGGTAAAAATATTTATGTAGCAGGAACGTTACTAGGTGCTAATAATGGTCATGTTAAGAGTGTTAATATTGTTTTAACAACTTCATCGGACAATTCTTACTATGCATTTAATACCGTATCTGGAGAAAAAAATGTATACGGCGTTATAGCGGGTGCAAATTCAGGCACAATTGAATGGTGTAGCGTAACTATAAAAGGTGGCGGTAAAGTTGGATTAACAGCATCAGCTTCTACAAGTGCGAATAGATATTCTATAGGCGTAATTGCAGGTGTTAGTTCTAGTTCAATTTATAACTGCACTGTTAAGTTTGAAAACAATTCAAGATTTGGGTTATTATCTGGCAGTTATACAAATGGTTCTTATGCAACAGTAGGAGGTATTGTTGGTGCTCAATTTAAAGGCGAAATTGCTAATTGCGTAGTAGCAGGTAAAGGTTATATATTAACTGAAAACTCAGTAAAAAGTTCAGGAATTGTATCAAATCCAAACGGATTTGTAGGTGGTATAGGTGGATATTTGCCGGTAGTTAAAGATAGAGACTTATCTTATATGGAAATATCTTTTGAAGAATGTAGAGTATATAATATAGCAGTTGCTTTGTTTGGCGGTATTGAAAGTGCTAGTACATCTTATGTAAATAGCAAAGGTAATTCAGCAGGCGTTGGAGGTACTGGTTATATCTCAGGAAAAGGAACAGCATGTTCGAGTGTTTCTTCATATGAAAGATTAAAAACTCTTGATTTGGGTGCATGCTTCATTGTAGGTACTGGTGAGCCAACCGCTGTTGATTGGAAAGCTGCCGTTGTCCAAAATACAATATTTGGTGGAATAACATATAACGAGCATACATTAAGTGCAGAATCAAACAAAGAAGCTTATGTTGAGATGTATTGGTATGACATTCCAGGAATAGCATTCTTATCGCTTAATGATTATTCTGTTCGCGGAAAAGGCGTTGCCGAAATGGTAAGCTCAGCTTCAATTACTGTATCATTCCCAAGCAATATTTCTCATTCATTAGGTTCAGAAATAATAGTAGATAATATAACTATACATTTCTATAAAAACACAAATAGCGATCAAACTAGTTTGAGTTTAACTTCACTTGTTTTAGCTGTAAATAGTAATGCAACTTTAATAGATACAGCTATTACAAGTATATCTAAAGTAGGAGAACAAACTCCAACTATATTAGATAAAGGTACAAGTACATCCACGACTCTAGGTGGTTATACAGCAGTAGAAGGCACGTCAGTAATGCTTAAACTTAAGGTTGGTTATTCTGTTTCTATAGCGTCAGAGTCAATTACATGGAATGATGCAACATCACTTAATCAAAGTCCATTCTATTGCTTTATCTCAGGAAGAGGAAATAGAATTGTTTATGCTGGCGCAAAGGAAGCAACACTAACTGGTGATATTACTTATGATAAGAAAATTTCTGCAGCAATTGAATTTGTGGAAGGTAAAGTTTTAGATGGAAATGGTCATACATTCTATTCAAATTGGGTCGGTAAAAGTGAAAGTGATGGTGGTAACTATATTTCTGGTTTAACAGATGGTCTTCCAAGTGGAAATTGGGATGAAAATGGTTACGATTCGGTAGGTGGCAACAAAAGAGAAAGTAAAGACTATCCTTATTGGTATGAATTAAATAATAAAGATTATTATGGCGTTTCAGATTTAATTTCTATAAATAGAGGAACGATTAAAAATTTAAATGTAAGTTATAGATCAGGTGCAACTGGCCACGCATATGCTGGTATGAATGCGGATACATCATATGGTGCAATTGCCGGAATTAACTTAGGTACAATAGAAAATTGTACAGTAATTTATAACTGTCCAGCTGCTTATATTGGTAGTGGTGCAAGTTATACCTTAGTTATGGGGGCCGCTGTCGGAATAAATATAGGTTCAATAAATAATCTTACAGTTAATATGGTTTCTACATTTACACTATCTGGCACTACTGGTAATAACTTATTCTCAAGCGGAGTTGGAATAAATTATGGAGACATAAACAATATTGACATAGTAAATAAAGCAGGTGTTTATTTAACAGCTACATCAGACGGAAATTCAAGTACGGTTGCTGGCGGTATTGTTGCAATTAACAGTGGCGGTTCAGTACAATATGCAAAAATTTCAGGAGAAGGTATATTTAAGATTGGAACTTATACTTCAAATACAACAACTACAACAATTGGTGAAGAAACTACAACTATAACAACTCGTACATATAGTACAAAATATCTATACTTTGCGGTAGGTATTGCTATATCTAATAACGGAAGCGAAGAAGAAACTCTTCCTGGACTTTTAGCTCCAATATATAGCTGTATAAAGAATAACGATAACAAAGTTGACCATATAATTATAGATTATGGTGGAGATATATTTGCTTATGCTCAAAATTATATGACAGGTATTGCTTTTGCTCATGCGGGATCTTCAACGACAGCTGTGGGTAATTTAAGATATGGTAATATTTTCTGGAATAGTGATTATAATACAAATATTGCGCTTGCAGTAGAATCAACCAGTGGAATAAATTTGTTCCAAGAAGGAACCATTGCATCAGCAGGTTTCCCTTTAATGGGCTATACAGGAAATGCGAACAAAGGAGATTTCTCTTTTGTTAAAGGTGCTCAAGTTTACTCTAATGTTGATGAAGAATTGAGTTGGGATTTAAATAGCGGAGATTTAATATTCTCTACGTCAAATTATGCAATGTCTAGCTCAAAGATATTTGAATCTTTTGAATCTTTATATATGCCTGGCCTTGATAAACAATATGACTTTAAAGATTCTAATAACACAAGTGAATATTATACATTTACAAAAGGCAATGCATCTACAAAAACAACAATAACTATGACAGAGAAAATGATGGATATGTTAGTTGTTGATGCTGCATCAAGTTATAGTGGTGGCGCACTAAGAGTTAATATAGAGTTTTTCTTCCCATATGTTGAAATTAATGATATCTATCAACTTGTTCAATATATTTGGTTTACAAGCGATGACACAGGTTCAGATAAGATATTTAATTATTATTTAAGAACTTATGAAAATCAAATTAAGCAATTAATAGACCGCGGAGAAAAGAAAGCAAAGACCGGAGCTATATCTGACGGAGATTACTCTGGAGCATGGTGTACAGAAAGTGAATGGGATAATGTTTCATATAACTGGAAATATACAGGAAATGAAGATGCATATTATATTACCTATAATGGTGCAAATTATTACTTATTACTTGAAAAGTATTGTAGCAATGGGGATGTTCTTCCAATATATTCTTCGAATAATGCAAAATTAACAAGCGATATAGTATTAGATAAATATACATACGCAGATGGTGCTACAACTATGAGTGTAGATTTTGGATTTAATTACACATCATGGAAAGAGTATGCTTCATTAAAGAAATTAGATGGACAAAATCACTCAATTACAATAGTTGCGAGTGATTATAACCACTATAGTGGAAGTTCTCTGGGTTCATTTTCTAAGTGGGCATATGTTAAAACAAGGGCTGAACATTCTGGAAGTATGTATTCAATGAGTGCAGCTACAAATTATGCTAATAATTACAGTGTTAACTATGTACCACTAACAGATATAGCAAATACTCCAGGTAAAGGCTCTTCTGGTGTATATATCTATGGCGGTTTCTTAGGAATTATAAGAGGCGAAATTTCAAATGTTGACTTTATTTTACAAGAATATTCTTTAATCAATATTGTAAAAGATACAGTAGCGCAGGTAAGCTATGAAGATAACGATAATAAGGGAAATAGTGATTTAAATAATTACGAAAAAAGTCAATCAGATAGTTCACTAGATGCAATAGTTCTACCGAGATCAATTCTTGCAGGTGTAGTTGCTGGGTATATAACAGGTAAAATAGAAGGTTGCTCACTAACAATGCAACAATATTCACAAATTTATGTTAACAAAGCAGCTGGGGTTACTGATAGTGATGAATCTATCTATAATGCAGCGCTTGTAGGTGGATATTGTGGCTTATTGGGTATGGATGCACAAATTTCTAACTCAACCCTAATGTTAGAAGAGGGCGTAAATATAGGTGTTAGAAACACAGGATATTTTTTCAGTAATACTGTTTCATATGCAAGAAAGGGGGCTGTAAGAGCTTATGCTGGCGGCTTTGCTGGAATGATGGTAGCTGGAAGTTTAATGTATAATTTGGTATTAGAGGGAGATTCAACATCTAAGATATTTGCATTTACTGATCATAGAACGTGGGGTTGGTACAATTCTTATTATGCATCTTTTGATACATTTGCATCAGCTGGTGGTGGTGTAGTTGGGTGTAATACAGTAAATACGTATTGGAATCAATCAGAATTAGGACATGGTTTAGTCGATGGCGTTATATTTAATTGGTCAGGTGCATCAATTTCAATGTTCAATAGTAGTACATCAACGGGTTATGCAGCAAAAGAGGATATGCGTATTTATTATATAGGCGGCAATATTGCCGGTGTTATTGGCGAAGGTAGTGATGTTGAATCTTTTTCAATTTCAGGCAACAAAGAAACTAATGAATATGTTAGAAATCTATATTATGTTTATGAAATATCTTCATATAATACTTTATATCAAGAGCATGGGGATATATATAGTTACTCTTGTAGCGCTACAGAAACTAGTTATATACAAAAAGGAAATGGTACTAAAACTATTTATGTGTATGGACCTAGCGCAGGAAGTAACGGGTTAAACTTCTGTACAATAAATAACTATAAAACATCATATATAAGAAATAGTGATGGTTCATATAGCTTAGGAAGTGGAGATGGGTCTGTACAATTCTCTGGATCAAGTAGTCATCCAGGAAAGATTGTCGATGGCAACCTAATTTGTGTATCAGAAGCTATTAGTGGAACTCCTGTTATCTCTACAAGAACTTTAACACTTTGGAAATTAGAAAATGAATCTGCTATAGGTACGGGCATAAATTATAATAATGCAACTTCAACAAAGAGCGGCAATAATTATATTTATGTGTCTAGTGCATATAAAGACCTTGATCCAACAAGTATAGGATATACTCAAATAACATCAGGACTTACAAATATTATGTCTTGGGCTGACACTTCAAGAAACTCAAATGTTAAATTCTCATTTGAAGTAAATGATGGTGATACTAGTAGCGTAATGTGGGCTATAGATATTTATAAAGGTGTAATTGATGGTAATTCTCTACGTAGTGCAGAAAATACAATATCTGAAATTCCTGTATATGCGTTTGCAAAAAGTCTAGAGGATTCTCTAACTTATAAGAAGCAAGAATATACAATTATAAGAGGCCAGGGCGATGGCATGAAGATTATGTATTGTACAGGCAGTGCGGCTTCTTTAAGTCCAGATAAGAATTATTATACAAATGAAATTAGTGTAGATAAGACAGAATACTATGCTCAATCCGCTATTATGTACGATGGAACAACTGATGCTGCAGATGAAGCACTAACAATTTATGATAGTAATGGCAATATCATAGATAGATTATCTTCTGCTATAAAAGATAGTATTGTAACAACTGCTAAAAATGATAACGATATTCTAAGAACAATTTATAAGAGAGTTGGATCTACATGGAATGAGGTAGATGCAACTGCAGATTTGACCGCAGTCGGTTATTACAAGGTTATTTATGAAGTTCTTGCAAATGAAGATGATTATGGTATCATAAATCCTAATGCTTATGTAAATAGGGATTATAGAACACAATTCTTCTCATCAGATGGCTCAACTTCAACATATTTTGAAGATACAGGAAATTATTTGGTTGAAACATATACTTTATATGTAGCAATAGCTCCAGTATATTTAAATATTACTGAAATAAAGAAGGTTTATGATGGTTCAACAGATTATATCTATAAAGGAAGCGATGGTACTAACTATTCTTCTGTAAAAGCAGCTGTTGATCAAAATTTTGCTTATGCAAAAGATGGTACAATCCCATCTGTTTCTTGTTCAGATGGTGTTATTAAATCTAATGTTGGAACGAATGTACAAATCACATTAGACGCAAAATATGATAATGCAGAAATTGGTAATAGATCTATAACATTAAAGACAGAAGATACTATATCTTATGATATATATAGAAAAGACGCAAATACAGGTGCTTGGGTTAAATGGAGCGTTGAATCTCCACTTCTAAAGTCAAGCAGTGTAAGTGAAAGAAAAGCATATTTTTCATTAACCATATTAAACGGAGTATTATCTTCATCTTCAAATACAATAACCTATGGTTATAATGAAAGTTTATCTAGTGGTTATACAATAACAAATGGTTCAACAGTTACTGGTTTTGATGAATCAATTACTTGTAAAGTTCATATAGATAAGGCAAACGCACCTACAATAGAAATTAAAGATCCTATTTTAAGCTATGTCTATACAGGCAAGAATATAGAGTATGGTGTAGAGTGGGCAGGTCATATTACAATTACTGACCAATTCGGAACAGTTTTAGATGCAGAAAGCATGATAAATAGTAAAGAATTAACAATAACCGGAGATGGTACAAATGTTAAAGATGTAAAGTCTTCAGGTTATACAATTAAATTTACTATAGCTTATGTAGGTAATAAGTATAGCAATACAACAACAGAATCCGATGTAACTGTTTATGTGACTCCAGCGCTACTTACAATAACAAAAGTAGTAAAGGAATATGACGGAGAAAATGATATATCTTCGGCTGCATTTGCTTATAATGCAGACGGTAAGACATCAGGCCTTTACGAGCAAGATAAGATAACATTTACAGGTTCTTATGCATCAAGCAAGGTAAGTTCAAGTATAAATGTTACAATAACAACATCATCTACAAACATAAATGGAACATCATATAATATTGTTGGAGGTAATTATTATCTAAAAGCAAGTACAATAAATGGTATTGGTGTAATTTATCCAACAGGCGCCGAAATTGTCCTTGCAAATAAAAATTATGATAAAACTAATAAAGTAGACTATTCAGGCTCGGGCGAGACAAGCAAAACATCAATATTGATTAAGACAACTTCTTCATCAACTTTAGGTGTTACTGTAGTTAATGTTCAACCAAGTGCAACTTATTCAAGTAAAGATGTAGGAAATTGTAATTTACAAGTATCATTGAACGCATTTACATATGTCAACGAAAAAGGTGCTTCAGTTACATTGTATAGATTAGAAGACAGCAATTATTGTATTGAAGATGCTTCATCTGCTTCATATACAGCAACAGGTAAAGCATACATAATTCCAATTAATATGACTATAAGTTATGTTTATAAGACATATGATGGAACAACAACATTCCCATCAGAGGAGGCAAATTATGTGCTTTTGGGTAACAATAACGAGTTTGCTAAAGTTGATGGTACATTCTCTGACGCAAATGTTAAATACGAAGGTGGAAAATATAACGATATTAATGTAAATACTGTTGCTTATACTTATATGTATGTATCTGGAGATAGTACTGTATCAAAGACAGTTTATAGAGTTTTAAGTTCAAATAGCGCAACCAACTATACTCTTGATGCAACATTATCTGGTTCAGCATATGTAATTGAAGGAATAGGTGTAATTATTCCTAAACTTGTTACAATAAAGAATGTAACAAAATTATATGATGGTAAAAACACGTTTGATACAGCTTCATTTAACGCAGATAAGGGCGAAAAATGGGAAATCGTTGATGATGGTGGCGCAAGTGTAACTTACCACTTAGTTGGAACAATGGGTATATCTGCATCAGATGGTAAGAATGCAACAAATGGTAAGAATCTATATCAAGTTAACCTAAATGATTCTGGTTCGTCAGCTACAACTCCTTGTGTAGCAACATTTACATTTGATGGCGTAGATTACACATGGTTACATTATACATTCAACTTATATCATAACTATTATGTAACGAGTACTTCAATTGCTGGAATTGGTGATGTATTGCAAAGAGTTATTAATGTGGCTACATCAGGTACTGGAACATTAAGTTCACTTTCATTTACAGTAAACTCAAAAGTAAATTCTTCTGGTAAGGTTAATATTCAAAGTGGAAATGCAACAACTACTTATCTATATGGTCAATATTACAGTATTGAAAACCTAACAGCTTCATTTAATTGGAGTGGCTCTAGACCAACATTAAGTAATGGTAAATTAACGGTTGATGGAAGTACATTAACATTTAAGCTAAAATATAATGGTTCAGATGCTAAGGTGACAAATGCAGGAAGTTATACATTTACATTATCTTTAACATCAACAAGTTCTAACTTTACATTTAATGATTATACAATAAGACTTACAATCAATAAGAGAGCCTTAAGTCAATCAGAAATAACTGTCTCATTAGGTGCAGTTACTAAGGTATATGATGGTACAGACTCAACAGAAGAAATAGAGGTTGGAACTCCTACAATTAAAGCAACAGCTCAAGGTGTAAGCTCAACAGAAAATGTAACATTAAGTGGTACGCCACAAGTTTCTTCTTTAGCTGCTACTGACATGATAAATGTTTCAGTAGATGAAAATGGTGAAATTCAAAGCTATAGTGCAACAGCTGTTGTAGCACTTTCTAATTTTACAAGTCAAAACTACACATTTAATGGTTCTATCACTACTTCAGTTCAATATAAGATTATGCCTTATGAGTTAACATTATCGGGCATATATGAAAAAGAATTTAATGGAACAAGCACAGGAATTAAATTAAATGGAACAAATAATGAAATTGTAGAAATTTCTTATAGTGGTATAGGAACTCTTCCAGGCTTATATTTTAATGTTACCCCAACCGAAGCCATTGCAGTAAGTGTTGATTCAAGTTTAAGTGAAAACAATAAGGATGCATCTATTCCTGCAAACTATACAATAACAGTAAGCGCAATTGATTTAACTATAAATCCGGCAACAATTATTGCAGAGAGACAATATGGCACTGATTCATTTAATGTAGCTGTTGCAATAACAAATTTAGAAGGGTTTGACTTCTTAAAAGAATATAAGAACACTGAAGGCAATGCAATAATCAGTGATGTTATATATGAAGATGTAGTACAAAACTTAAATAGCACAACACATAAAACAGAGTTGAAATCAGTTTTAGTTGCCGCATTTGCTGTAAGATGCAACAATGCCGCTTGGACTAACTTTGAGACATCGAATATATCTAATATAAATATCTACTCAGACACATTAGAGTTTATATTCACTGGACTTAGTGAATTAGATACTGTATCTCTAACAGATAGGTATAGTTTTGCTATGTATAATAATGAAAATAAGACAAGTGGATCAAATATTGCTATCTCATCAAGCGAACTTGGTGATGGTCAATTTAATGGAACTTATACAATAACAGGAACTGCAGTATCTACAGCAGAAGAACTAATTGCTTTGATAAATGCTGGAAATGATGGTTACTTAACAAATAATATCTATGGGTTTGAAGCAACAAGTTTGAATGCAACTTCATACTCAGGAACTCTTTATGGTAATGGATATTCAATTATCCTTACTGGGAACTTCAATATCAACGAAACATCTGCAGCGTTATTTATTCCAACACTTCAAACTCAAGGTGGTTTGTATGATATTAACTTTAAGTATGCAACAAATACTGAAATTAATGAAGAATTAACAAGCGTAGGACTTGTTGTTAATACAAATAAAGGAACAATCAGCAACTGTTCATTAGAATTATTAAAAGATTTGACATTAGTTAAAGATGAAGAAGGAAATGTATTAACAAAAGCAACAGTCGGCGGTTTCGCTCATACATCAACGGGTATATTAACAAATGTAACTGTTGTTTATAGCGCTCAAGAAACTTATAGTTTATTCGCCGGTTTAGCATATAGTGCATCAGGCACAATAAATTATATATCTGCAAGAAACAACACAGCATCTACAAGCATTTTAGGAAAGGCAATGTTTAATACATTATCTACAACTATTGAATACGCAATTGATGCAATTACATGTGTTCATACTCTTGTAGGAAGCGGCAATATAACATCAATTTATGATACAACGTCAACTATTCTTGCATTCTATGCAAATAACTATACTGACGGATATTTAGATTACTACTTCACGCATGAGGGTAAATATACAACAGATAACGCAAGACATAATGAATATGTGAATGGTGGCTCAGATAACACTAACACAACGTATTATAAGGATTATAGAATTACAACTTCTCAAACTCCAGTTTTAGCAATTGAAGTAATTGCTCCACTTGGAGATTTCATTTGGGCAGCATTTAGTGTGGATTATACAGAATATAAGACAAACCTAAATAGAGCTGTAGGTATATTTAATATTGGAGACGATTTAGTGAGTGTTGCATTATATACTGAAGCAAATGATATAAGTTATACAATATTTAATCCTATTATAGGTGCGGTAGCTGGAGTTAAGATTGCAGCAGGAATTGATACAATAATTGAAAAAGAATATTCAGGTTCAGTTCAAAAGGCAGAATTTGCATCAGAAGACAACACAAAGACATTTGTAATCTCTGGAACAGAGGTTGGAACTTATACAACATATCTTGATGGTGGTTCTTCTGAGGGTGGAACAGCCGTATCTGGATATGATGTTGAAAGATTTATAGCTGAGATTGTAACAGGTGAGTCAGGTGAAGAAAAGATTATGTTAATTATTACTCCAAAACAATTAACAAATGCACCTACAATTACAAAAGAATATGATTCAACAAATATTGCTGAAACCGAATTAAAAGCTAAAGATACAGATGCAAATACTTCATTATATGCAGTAGGTGAATATAGTGATTCTAAGGTTGGAGAAGGATATAACGTTTCATATTATTCAACGACAAAAGCAGTAGCTGCTGTAAATGTAAATGGTACTTATAAGTTCATTACTTATAGAGCTTATAACACAGATGAAAATAATAATATTGTATATATTGTAGAATTTATAGATATAGATGGTGCCAACTTTACAAGTGCAACAAATGTTACAAGTGTAAATGTACAATCTCTTGCAAGGGCATACTATCAATTAGTAACAGTTGAACAAATTAATGCTTTAGAATACAAGACTTTCGAGGCTGGTATTAGCGAAGATAGTATAACAAGCGTTTATGTATATGATTTAACATTTAGTCATACAATAGATTCAAGTGCATCAAATGCTGAAAGCAGCGTTGTATATGGAACCGATATTTATTATACAAATACAGTTTATAACATAGGCGCTCAAGGTGAGAAGATTTACAACAAGAATTATAACTATCTTGCAAATACTTCAAATACATTTACTTTAACAAGTGTAATGGCTTCAACTACAGAAAGCACTTCTACTTCATTTGTAGTATCTAATAAAGGAAGTATAACAAAAAGAACTATTGAAGCTAACTTTAGTAATCTAGATCAATCCTATAGAACTGAGCTTTCATTAATTGGTGTTGAAATAGGAGAAGTAAGCAATCTTACAAATATTCCTCACTCTTTATCGAGTGATGATTTACAAACTTTAATTAGCAATATTAACACTGAGCTTGAATCTGCCGAGTTTAATGAAGATATCTTAGCAACAGTTAGTGCCGATTATGTAACAACAGATAATGGAAAGTATTATGCAACACAAGCAAATACATATGTTAAAGTATTGTTGGAAAATCCAACAGCTCCAATTTCAGTTTCTAATAATTTAGCTGTAACAATTACTGGAGAAAATTACTTAACATTAAGATATTTTGCATTTGATAAAACATCAAATAGATTCATAATAGATACATTTGAAGCTCTACTTATGATAGACAATAATCTAGACGGAAATGAAGGCGAGTATCAATCTCTTAATTATATTGTAACTAATGATTTATATGGAAGATCACAATTAGTTAATACATTTACAAACGAGTTTAGTGGAACAATTGAAGGTAATAATAAAAAGGTAAAGAACTTTGTATTAGTAGGGGATACATCAACAGGATTATTTGGAACTTTATCTAATACTGCAAGTATTGAAAAATTAACATTTGCACAAGTATTAGTCATCGCAAGCGGCGAGGCTTCAATGAGCGTTGTATCTACAAATAATAACGGAAAACTAGATAATATTAAAGTTGAAGCGGAGTTTGTAGCTGAAGAAAATGTAGTAATAAAAGTTGTTGCAAATAATAATAGTGGTACAACAACAAATTCAACAGCATTTGTTCAAACTTCAATCTTATCTTATTCAGTAGAAGCAGAAAGTTCTTCTACAAACGATATAGTTGTATTGCAAAGAGTTTATAATGAAAAGAATATAGATAATATTGTTACTAAAATAACTATAAATGGCTTAGATACAAACCCATCATCAAGTGCTTATACATTATCTGATATCTCTGAAAATGCTATGAATTTAGCTATTCAAGGATTAAACAACACGGGCCTTGCTATTACAAATAAAGTTGTAAAGATAAATAACTTCCGTGAATATTGGGCTTATGTAAATATCTGTCCATTCTTAAGTATAAGCGAAGAAGATTTAGCAGGATTCATAGGAGTAGAGTTTGAAATATAATTATGTCTACAAAGGGTGAAGTTCTTAAAATTTTAGAGAATAATAAAAATCAAGCGATATCAGGAAACGATATCGCTAAAACTTTAAATATAACAAGAACTAGTATTTGGAAGGCAATAAATGAACTAAAACAGGAAGGCTATATGATAGAATCATCCACTAAAAAAGGATACATTTTTTCTGGAGATAATAACAAATTATCTTTAGAAGGTGTAGAGAGCTTATTAAACAAGGAATTGGGCAATTTTAGAGTTATCTATAGAAAAGAGACAGAATCCACAAATAAAGACCTATTAGAACTTGCAGATAAAGGTGAGAGAAATCTTATTGTTGAGATTGCGGAAAAACAAACATTAGGAAGAGGTAGAATTGGTAGAAAGTTCGAGTCCCCTGAAGGTGGAATTTATTTTAGTATTTTACTAGATTTAAAAGGTATAGAAGTATCTAAAATTACAATATTAACTCCAATGGCTGCTGTTGCGGTTGTTAGATCAATTGAAAAATTAACTAATAAAAAGGTTGGAATTAAGTGGGTAAATGATATTTTTCTAGATAATAAGAAAATATGTGGAATTCTAACCCAAGCTTCATTAGATTTGGAAACTAACACTATAGGGAGTTGTGTTGTAGGAATAGGAATTGATTATAAGCTGGATGTAGAAAAATTGCCTGAAAATTTAAAGGAAATTGTAGGAACTATTTTCGATAAAAATGAAGTGCCATCAGTAACACAAAATGAATTGGTTTCATGTATATTAAATGAGTTAGTTTCTATGTATAAAAAATTAGATAATAAAGAATTTTTAAAAGAATATGTTTCTCATAGTATTGTTCTTGGAAAGAATATAGAGTTTATGTTAAATAATGAAAAACTAGAAGGCAAAGCTGTGACAATAGATGAAAACGCTGCCTTAATTGTAGAATGTAAAAATGGTCAAAATATAAAACTTAATAGTGGAGAAGTTTCTATAAAATTATCTAAATAGATAAGATTTTTAATAAAATATTAGATTTTAACCACAAATTAAACTGTGCGTTTTAAAATAACTTTTATAATTTTACCAATGGAGGTGTTGACAGCAAACTTATGTTTGCAGGAATTTTCAGTTTGTCATTAACAAAATGTAGATGAAAGCCGAATCTTTGTATGTCCGTCCATGTTCTTTAGTAAGATAAACTTTATCATCTATTTTTTTCTTTTAATCTACGGAAAAATATAGCTTTGCTTATTCTTAATTGCATTGCAGCTCCCTCAGCTGTTATTTTTTTTCTTGCATAATCGTTTAAAACCTTCTCAAGCAAAAGTGGATCTATTTTTGTTTTTTTACGTCCTTTGTATATGTTGTGAGCCTTGGCGTTTTCTATTCCCCGTTGCCGAGCCTCCCTTTTTGAATTATATTCTCGCATATAAATCGGCATCAAGAGACGATAGTAATTTGCTCTTGTGTTATCATCTATTGATATATCATCAATATAGAGATAATCTCCTGCGTAAATAACGGATAAAAGTGCTATGTTGATGTTGTCAGACCGCTTTACAAGATCATACATCGAATGCTTTTAGTGTGTTGTAATCTCGTTCCCTTTATATGGTATTACAAACAAGTTATCTCCCGAATATTTTGTCTTTGTCCTAATTAGTCATTCAAGGCGTTTCAACGATTCCATACCGTTTTTATCTAAAAGTTGTTTCACGTCTTCGCGGCTTTCGCTCGGCGTGCGTTCGGATATAAATACGGGAACCATATTTTTTCTTTCATAACGCTCTTTCCTTAGCGACAAATCTAATTCAGGTATTTCTCGAAAATAGAGAGTTTGGCAAAAATTCTATGACATTATAATACGGAGTAAACAAATATGAATACTCGTCGTTTTTATATTTGTCATATTTCTATTTTGATACTTTGTATAATATACCGAAATTGTCCTTAAAAACAAATTATGCCGATTGTGTTTAACTTTTCCATCAAATTTTCCCTGTTAGCTTTTTATATGCGAAAAGCAATATCTTTTCATATCTTTGCCTAATTATGTATTTATAAAACTCTTTATGTATGTCTGTTAGAAACGGCGTTGAGTTGATTAAATTATCAATTTCTTTCTGAGAATATTTTTGGCAAATTCTAACAACTGCCTCATTACATTCCTTAAATAAAAGAGAGTTAATAACTTCGTAATACGAACTTTTCTTGCCATCAAGTTGCAATTGAGAAGTTGGAAATTTATATATACACTCGTATGTTAGATCTTCCGAGTTCATAATTTTGTTCATAGTGGCATCGCCCGTAAGTTGTGGGAACAAACACGAACCATTGTCAAACATCGGCGCCAATGTATAGCGATTGTTTCTTTGGCGTCGGTAAGTTCAACATTGTCCGCAAGCATTTGCATAATATCTTGATACGAATATTGATACGCTTCCTTGTTTTGCTCAAGTGTGCTTTCACTGATATCGTTAAACGAAACAAATTGATAACCTTTGGTTATAAAGTTTTTACAAGTGACGACTTGCTCGCCATTATATAGCCCAAGATATGTTTCTTGCGCATCAAAACCTAACATGTTAAATACGTGACTGCCTATATATTCCGACATATGATTAAACTTTTTTACTCCTAAATTGGTTTGCTTTTGAATTTGATCATGTATTCAAAACCGTCGATGTTCACCCCAAATTTTCGTTCCGTTCCGCCATAGTAGGTGTTTTTTTGGAATATATAGAAAAGTTTATCATGCAGCATCTCCTTTAGTGCCATTAGGGTCTAAATTTAATTTTGATACTAATAATGTATCATCTAAAACTATAAGTCAAACGCTTATTGGCAAAGTATCAATAGGCTTCTATTTATATTTTGATACACTTGAATGAATAGAAAGACTAATTTATATTTAAACACAATGTAGTTATTCATTTAGTGTTAACCTTTTTTTTGATTAAATAACTTGCCACAAAAAGTTTTTATTGTTATGGTAATTTGTAATGTGTTAGAATATTTTTATGAAAGAAATATCCCAAGAAAAAATAAATAAAAAGCTTTCAAAGAAGAAAGATAGTTTTAAATTAAGAAAAGCCGATCGTATAAATACATCAGTTTTAGAGGGATTAACTTTAGAGCAAGTTGAAGAAAGAAAAAAAGATAATTTAACTAATAAAAAAGTAAATGATAAAACAAAATCAATAGCAAAGATTTTTATAGAAAATATTTTTAATTTTTGTAATTCTCTAATTATTATTTTATGTATAGTTTTAATATGTTTAGGTAAGGCTAATCAGACATTATCTTCATGCATTATAATTGTAAATATTGCAATAGGTATATATCAAGAAGTAAAGGCTAAAAGGACTGTTCAAAAACTTTCAATAGTAAAAGAAGCGAAGGTTGATGTAGTTCGCGGCGGTAAAACATACAATATTCCAACGGAAGAAATTGTTTTAGATGATATTTTTATTTTGTCTGCAGGTCAACAGGTTCCAGTAGATGGTGTTATTCTAGATGGTACACTTGAAATAGATGAATCAATTTTAACAGGTGAATCGGAAGGCGTAAAAAAGGATAAGGATAAAAAAATAATGGCAGGCTCTGTTGTTATTGCAGGAGAAGCTGCAATTCGAGCAGAGAGAGTAGGAAAGGATTGCTATATTGAAGCAATAGCCAATATTGCAAAAAAAGTAAATAAGCCGGAATCTAGATTGTTTAATGTTATAGATAAAATTATAAAAGTATTTAGCTGCATATTGGTGTTTTTAGCAATAATATTGGCAATAGCAAATATAGTGGCAGGAAACTCATGGCAAGAGGCAGCTCCTATGGTAATTTATACAATGCTAGGAATGGTTCCTTGTGGAATGTTTGTTGTCACCTCTACTGCGCTTGCCCAATCTGTTTTAAAGCTAGCAAAAACAAATGCTCTTCCACAGGATATATATTCTGTTGAAATGATTGCAATGGTAGATACATTACTTTTAGATAAAACAGGAACTATAACGGATGGCAATTTAGAAGTTTTAGAAGAATATGATTTAAGCGAATTGTCAAAACAAGATGTAGCAGACATAATAATAACTTTATCCGAGAGTAACAGAGATAAAAAACTTACTGCAATGGCCTTAAATAAATATTGTGAAAGTGGAAAAGAATTGCAATATATAGACAATTTACCTTTCTCTTCTCAAAGAAAATATAGCGCAGTGCAGTTAGACAACGGAAAAACTTATATTTTAGGTGCCCCAGATTTAATATGTCCTGATGATAAAAATGTTGAAGAATATTGCCACAATAAAGCAATAGAAGGGAAAAGAACAATACTTTTAGGAGAGTTTGATGGTTCTATTGATGATATTGATCCAAGTATTGTTAAACCTATTTGTGTATTTGCAATTGAGGAAGAATTAAAAAAGAATATAAAAGATATTTTAGCTTGGTTTAGTAATAATGATGTAGATATTAAGATTATATCAGGAGATAATCCATTAACGGTTTCTGCAATTGCTAAAAAAGCTGGTGTTTTAAACGCAGATAAAGTTGTTAATTGTAGTGAGCTAACAGATGAAGAATTAAAAGAAGTTTGTAGCGATGCGGTAGTTTTTGGAAGGGTATCTCCAGAGCAAAAGGTTTTAATAGTAGAAGAACTTAAAAAGAAAAAACATATTGTAGGAATGGTAGGAGATGGTGTTAATGATGTAAAAGCATTAAAAGCCAGTAATTGTTCAATTTCTTTTGGTAATGCAAATGAAGTTGCAAGAAATATATCACGTATAGTTTTGCTTGATAATGATTTCCAATCAATGCCTAGAATTGTAGAAGAAGGTAGAAGAGTTATTGGAAATATAGAAAAGGTTTCATCTTTGTTTATAATGAAAAACATATTTATAATGACAATAACATTTATATTCTCAATAGTATTAATGGTAACAAAGACTATAGGTTATCCTTTTTCTTCTGCAAATATGTTATTATTTGAATTCTTCGTAGCAGGAATTCCTCCATTTTTATTCGCTTTAATGCCAAATCAGGAGAGAATAAAGGGGAATTTCTTAAGAAATGTAATAAAAGTAAGTATTCCTGCAGCATTATCTATAATTATAGCAACGTGTTTCATATTTATATTAAATGCTACAAATGTAATAGAAGGAGAGATTTCGGAGGGAAGTTATGTAGTGTCTTTAGGGTCATTAAGTATGACTCTCGCTGCTTTTATTTGTGCATTTTTTGTCGCATTGCCTTGGAATAAAATTAGAGTAGGTATTTTAATATTGGCGATGTTGCTTGCAATATTCTGCGTTTTTGGTGATGGAGCTTGGTTTGATGGAGCTTTCTTACAAGTACAATGGCCAACAAATATAATGCATGTTGTTTATGTTGTGATATCAGGAGTTATAACTCTTGTTGTTAATTTGATTTTTAGGCAAATTTTTAAGGTTTTAGATAAAAAATATGGTGATGTTGTAGCAGAAAAATTTTCTAATAGCATAGGTAAAACAAGGGAAACCTTTGAAAAAATTCAATATTCAATAAAAACAAAGTTTGAGAAATAAAAAATTATCTAACATCTTTTTATAACTACATATTAGCAAGAAAACTGGTAAAGGTGTTCCTAAAATTGTAGGGAAATATGGGAAAGAGAGTATTAAAATTGAAAAAATAGAATTACAGTTATAATTCTGTTTAATAAGATAAATGTAAATTCGTTTGAAATAGTAAACCAAAGAGTAGACCAAAAAGTAACCCAAAAAATTAATAAGTCTCAAGAAATTATAATTTCTGAAATTAGAAATAATCCGAATGTAACAATTTCGCAATTAATGCTTAAAACAGCGTTATCATCTCAAGGCATAAAAAAATTTGAGAATCTTAAAAGAAAAAAAACTAGTTGAAAGAATAGGTTCAAATAATGGCGGCTATTGGAAGGTAAATGATTAAAATTTTTATTTTGTATATATAGAATCAAATTGCATTTAATATACTCCACAATACTTTTCAATTTTACCATTCTTTAATTAATTCATATAAATAATTATTTTTAAATATTTTTTCTTTTCCAACGTGTTCGGATGTTAGAATGCCTATTTCTTCTAATTCAGAAAGATACTTTCCAGCTGTATTTCTAGAAATAGACATTTTTTCTCTTAGATATTCGTTTTTGGTATAAAAATCGTAGAATAAATAATCTATTAATTCTTCAGAATATATTTTAGGTTTATTTTCTTTTACTCGTTTTTTACAATCATCCATTGCTTTTCTGAACTTATCAATAAATTCTAAAGTAAATATAGATGTTTTTTCAACACCATTTATCATATACAACAAGTAGTCTTTTATATATTTATTATCAATTCTTATATCATAAAGACATCTATAATATTCTTCTTTTGTAGAATTTATATACTTAGATAAATATAAAATTGGCAGTGAAAGTTTTTGTTGCAAAATTAAATATAATATATTTAATATCCTACCTGTTCTACCATTTCCATCATGAAATGGATGTATTGATTCAAATTGATAATGAATCATTGACATTTTTATAAGTGGATCTGTATTTTCAAGTTCATCATAATTCATATATTTTTCCAAATTAGACAGATAATCTCTTATTTCACTTTCACTTTGAGGTGGATTATGAAGTATTTCTTTAGTTTTAGTATTCACAATAACAGTTCCTGAAATTTTTCTTATACCACCGACATTTGGTTCAACAATATGATGAATTTCTTCAATCATTTTCGAACTAATAAATTCATTAGCTTTTACTTGAGAACAACCAAATAAAATAGCTTGACGATAATTAACAACCTCTTTTGATGCTGAATTTTGGTTCTTAAGTGTTATTTCTTTAAAAACTTCATCAAATGTAGTAACAATATTTTCAATCTCACTTGATTCTTTAGCTTCACCTAATATTACAGCATTTAATATAATATTTGGATTTGGCATAGTCTTAATAATGCCATTTAATTCTCCTAATTTACTATTAGCTTTATTTAGCGCCTTTAGAATATCAATATCATCATAATTATATTTAAATGGTAATTTGTGCATGTTATCACCTTCTGCACTAATTTTATTATTTTTTGTGCACGTTGTCAATTCTAGCACAATATTTTAAGCAAAATAAAAAGTAAGTATTAATTGACATAGCAAATTTATAAATAGATGATAAGTATGATTTAAAAATTAACACGAAATTAATTCTAATTTCCTTTTAATACAATATAATGCAAAGCCTTGCGCTTTGCTGCAGGTTCATCTAATGTTAAGCGCAATTAAAGTGGATTTTATATGGTATAGAAATATTAATTTATTAACCATTCTTTTAAACTGACAAATTTATTTTCAGTAATATTGTTTAATAGTTAACGTTAATAAAAAATGTAACTTAAAATAATAGTTATACCGGTAATATCTAAAATTGACTTAGATTTCCTATATACTTATAATATATAATATGAAAGAAATATCTTACTTAGAATTAAAAAGAAATTGCAAAAAGGAAGTTTTAGAAAATTTCTTAAAGTATTCTTTAGCAGTAGTAGGTACATCTTCAACTCAACATTTATCTACTGCAATTAAAGGTTATGCTTATGAAAAAAATATTAACCTTGATGTTTTAGATGTAGATTTTAATCAATTAAATTCTCAATTTTTAAATTCGGAATCTGAGGTTTTTAAGTTTAATCCAAATGCAATTTTAATTTACATAAGTACGGAATCTTTATTTAATGAATTTATAGAAACACCATTAAATAAGAGAAATAGTTTTGCACAAGATAAAATAAATCTTATTAGATTATATTGGGATTCTATAATTAAAAATTCAAAATCTAAAATTTTACAATATAATTTTGTATGTTATAGTACAGAAGTTTTTGGTTCATTTGCTTATAATGTTGAAATTTCATTTGAATATCAAATTCAATTATTAAATATGAAATTATACGAATATTCTAAAGAAAAAAATGTATCTATAATAGATTTAAATGATATTCAATCAAAAATGGGGAGAGAAGCATTTTTTGATGATAAGATGTTTTATATGGCTAAAATGCCGATCTCTTTACAAGCTCTTCCAAAAGTTGCACAAAATACAGTATCAATTATTGAGGCAGCATTGGGTAAAATAAAAAAATGTATAATTTTAGACTTAGATAACACTTTATGGGGTGGGGTTATAGGTGATGATGGTTTAGAAAATATACAAATAGGAGAACTAGGCATAGGCCAAGCTTTTACTCAATTTCAAAGATGGTTAAAGCTATTAAAAGAAAGAGGAATTTTATTAGCAGTCTGCAGTAAAAATAACGAAGAAGTTGCAAAATTGCCATTTGAAAAACATCCAGAGATGATTCTAAAATTAGATGATTTTACAATGTTTGTTGCTAATTGGGAAGATAAGGCTTCAAATATAAGGTATATTCAAAAAGTTTTAAATATAGGATTTGATAGTATGGTTTTTGTCGATGATAACCTTTTTGAAAGAAATCAAGTTAAATCTTCAATACCGGAAATTTGTGTTCCTGATATGCCGCAAGACCCAGCTCTTTATTTAAAATATTTAGAGGATTTAAATTTGTTTGAAACATTAAGTTTTTCTAAAGAAGATTTAAATAGAAGCGAACTTTATAAAGTAGAATCAAAGAGAATAGAGTTACAACAAAAAAGCTCTAATTATAATGAATTTTTAAAAAGTTTAAATATGGTAGCCCAAGCTAAATCTTTTGATGAATTCTATATTCCACGTATTTCTCAATTAACGCAAAGATCAAATCAATTTAATTTAAGAACTAAAAGATATGATGTTGAAGATATAGAAAAAATAAGTAAAAACGATAACTACATAACAAGATACTTTACACTAAAAGATGACATGGGCGAGTATGGTCTCATAAGCGTATTAATTTTAGAGAAAAAGAAAGATTATTTATTTATAGATACGCTTTTGATGAGTTGTCGAGTTTTAAAAAGAGGAATGGAAGAATTTATTTTTAATGAAATAACTAAAATTGCAAAAGATAAAGGTTATAAAAAAGTAATAGGCGAATATATTAAAACAGAGAAAAATGCTATGGTTAAGGATTTATATAAAACCATGGGTTATAAAGATGTAGGAAACGGACAATTTGAATTAGTAGTTGATGAATATAAAAATAAAGAAGTTTATATAAAGGAATAAAAAATGGAAAGAGAAGAAATTTTTAATAAATTAAATGAAATCTTTAATGATGTTTTTGATAGAGATATAGAATTAAATGAATCTACCCAAGCAAAAGATGTTGATGGCTGGGATTCATTGACCCATATAACGTTAATTGCTCAAATAGAGGAAGAATTTGATATAAAGTTTACAATGAAAGAAGTTTTAGGCATGAAAAATGTTGGAGAAATGGTAGATATAATACTTAGAGAGGCTTAATTTGATAGAAAACATAGCAAATTTAGTAATTCTTAATAATTATCCATATTTAGCGCTAGTTTTTGTGGTAATTATGCTTAGTGTCTTTTCAATGCATTCTAAACAGCTTAGGATTGTTTTAAGATTTTTTGCTATATTTTTCTGGATAATACAATTTATTTGGCAAATATGTTGGGGTTGTACTATCCAAGAACTTATTATTGTATGGGCTGTAGAATTGTTAGTGTTTTGGTTTACTACAAAAAAACCCTCAAGAATTACAACACAAAATAAGGATAATTTAATTCCGCCTAATTTTAGCGAAGAAGAAGAAAAATCGTTAGAATCAATGCTAAATAAAAAGGAGGATGAAAAATAATGAGTTTTACATCTGCTTGGTACCTACTTTTTATTGCTATAGTATTTGTTTTATACTATGTTCTTCCTAAAAAATATCAATGGGGAGTTTTGCTTGCGTCTTCCTTAGTTTTTTATTTAATAGCTGGTTTTACTTATTTTATTTATTTAGTTGCCTCAATTTTAATAACATATTTTGTTGGGTTGCTTATAGACTTAATGAATAAAAAACAGGAAAAGGAAATATCCTTAAAAGAGAATATAACAAAAGACAAAAAGAAGGTTATAAAGAGAATATATAATACTAAAAGAAGTTGGATTCTAGCAATCGGAATTATTTTAAACTTAGGAATTCTTTTAGTTGTTAAATATATTGATTTTATTTGTGGAAATGTGGTTTCACTTTTAAATTTGATGGGAGCTAATCTTTCTTGGAATGAATTAAATTTTGTTCTTCCGCTGGGCTTATCGTTCTATATATTCCAGTCAATCGGTTATTGTATAGATGTTTATCGTGGAACAATAGATGCGGAAAAGGATTTATTTAAATATGCATTATTTATATCATTTTTTCCACAGATATTACAAGGCCCAATTGGTAGATATAACACGTTAGCTCCTCAATTGCTACAAGAACATAAATTAAATTATGATAATGTTTTTGAAGGAACTCAAAGAATAATTTTAGGATATTTTAAAAAGATAGCAATTGCAGATTTTGTTGGAATATTTGTTAATGATGTTTTTGCAAATTCAACAAACGCATTTGGTATTGTTGGTGCTTTAGGTGCGATAGGTTATGCAATTCAACTTTTTGCAGATTTTTCAGGATTTATGGATATTGCTTTAGGTTCTGCTAAATTGCTAGGAATAAATTTAGATGAAAACTTTGATAGACCATATTTATCAAAAACAATTCCAGAATATTGGAGAAGATGGCATATTTCCTTAGGAGCTTTCTTTAGAGATTATGTATACTATCCACTACTTAGATCGAAATTGTGCACTAAACTTCTAAAGAGTAAACATAAAAAGCTTGGTTCAATTATAGCTACATCTTTAAGTTTATTTGTAACATGGTTTTTAATTGGACTTTGGCATGGCGCAAGTTGGACATATGTTTTCCATGGAATGTTCTATGGTTTAATTATTATAAGTGGGCTTATACTAGATCCAGTTTATAAAAAAATAAAAGAAGTATTACATATATCAAGTACAAATAAAGTATTTAATTGCTTCCAAGTTTTTAGAACAATGACAATTGTTTGTTTCGGGTATATTTTATTTAGGTCAACAAGTTTAAATAATTTCGTAAGTTATATAAATGCTATGTTTAGCGGCAGTGGGATTAATGAGTTTGTAAGTTTTGGAAGTGTCTTTGATTCTGAAATAATAAATATCTATATATACTGGGTTCAAATAATTATTTTATGTGTTGTTTGGGGAGTTATGAATCACCAATTTATAGATTATAAAAATTTGCCAGTTGATGATGCAAGAGTTGCTGTATGGAGAAAACAAGCTACATTAAATTGTATAATCATGATTGTAATAACAATTGCTTCATTTATTCTTGTAAAATCCTTAGGCGGCCAAACAGGGGGATTTATTTACTTCGATTTTTAGTATGAAAAAAGTAGTTAGTTATTTATTAATAATATTTTTAGTTATTTTAATTCCGTTTACCACAATAATAGGAATAGTCTTATTGTATCCGGATTATTATCAAAATTCTTACGCAAGATCTTTAGTTTTACAATACAATTATTTAAAAGAAACACAAAATACTCAAAGAATAGTGTTTGTTGGTACCTCATCTTTAGTTTTTGGATTAAATGTAGATATGATTGAAAAAAAATTTAAAAATAAAGGTTATAATGCAGTTGTATTGTTTGGCTCATATGGCGCAATTGGTAATGAATGTATTTTAGATTGGACAAGAAAATATATAACACCAGGGGATTTAGTAATTTATATGTACGACATATATGATTACGCTATGAATCCATATTTTTCTTCAACTTTAACAATTGAGGGAACGTTTAGAAACTATGAAATGTTTTCAGATTTAAACTCAAGAGATAAGTGTCAATATTTAGCTCACTTGCCTAGTTATATGAAGGACAATATTTATTCATATAATCAGGCTAAAAGACCAAGACAATATAGGTCTTGTTATACAATTACTTCTTTTGATGAAAAGGGGAGATTAACATATTTTAGAGATTCAAACATTATGGGCGGTGTTAATAAAGAAGAACAAACTATATGTTATATAAGCCCTAGTAAAATAAATTCAGAATGGACTTCTTATATAAATGACTGGGCAGATGAATTAAGAGAAAATAGAGCCGTCGTTTATTTTAGTTATGGACCTATGGATAAGGACTTATGCAAGCATAAGGATACAACTAAAGAAAGCGTTGAAGCATTTAGTGATGAATGGGAATCTCAAATAGGAATAGAATCTATTAATAATATGTGGGATTGTTATCTTCCAGATTCTTATTTTTACGATAGTGTTTATCATTTAAATTCATATGGTGCTCAATATTTTACTTCCTATATGATAAGAAATATAGAAATGCAAATATATGGTGAAACTAATTATGAAATTGTAATTCCAAGTGAGATAGCATAAATGACAAAAAAAAAGAAAGCTATAATTTATATAACATGTCTTATTCTATTAGTTTTAATACCAATAGGCGGAATGGCTTGCTTTATAATGTGTGCTGATGTATATAGCGATTCATACGAAAGAGGATTGCAAATACAATATAACTACCTAAAAAAAACAAAAGGTGAAGATAGAATAGTATTTGTTGGAAGTTCATCGCTTTTATTTGGAATTAATGCAGAAGATGTAGAAAAAGAATTTAATAAAAAAGTAGTTATATTCGGTTTGTATGGTGCCGTTGGTAATACAGTTATGATGGATTGGGTAGAGCCGTATATAACTAGTAAAGATACCGTTATTCTTATGTACGATATTTATAAAGGTTCTATGCCAATATATTTTACGCCAGATATTGCAATTAAAGCTTCTATAAATTCTCCATCTATGTTTAAGGATTTAAGTGAAAAAAATAAGGCAAGCTATATTGCCGGTCTTACTGAATATTTAAAAGATGTTTGCGCAATGCTATATAACCATGCCTCAATAGACCATGAAAATACGGTTTATTCTATTAAATCTTTTGACGAAAAAGGTCGACTTAATTATTTTAGAGAAGCTAATATAATGGAAGGAAAAACAGATAGAGAGACAACTTATGTGGGTCCTGAAATAATAAACGAAGAACTTACTTTATATATAAAAAATTGGGCTAATAAGTTAAGACAAAAGGGGGCAAAAATATTATTTGCTTATGGACCTTATAATAATATTTCAAAAAATATATCAACAACAACAGAAACTATAAAAGCCTTTGAAGAAAGTTGGGAAGACCAAATAGAATTAGAGGCAATAAATAGCCTTGTAGATACAAAACTATCTTATAGATTATTCTATAATGAGGATTTTCATTTAAATTCATACGGGGCAGATTTCTTTACTCAAATAATCATAAAAGACATTTATGAAAGTTCTTTGTATAATATATTTACTTATTCAATAAAAATATCAGATAATGTGCCCGGTTCAATGAAAAAGGATATGGAAAATTATGTTGCCGCAAGATTTTAAAGAAGATATAAAATTGATCTTAGATAAAGAGTACGAAGACTTTATATCTACATATAATAATGAAAGTTATAAAGGATTAAGAATTAATACTCTAAAACTTAAAAATAAAGACATGTTGCCATTTTTATTAACAAGTGTTCCATGGTGCAGTGAAGGTTTTTATTATACAAACAAAGATACGCCAGGTAAGCATGTATACCACGAAATGGGACTTTATTATATTCAAGAGCCAAGCGCTATGATGGTTGCAAAAAATCTTGAAATAAATGAAGGAGATTTTGTTTTAGATATGTGTGCAGCACCTGGCGGAAAAAGTACACAAGCTGCAATATATTTAAATAATCAAGGATTAATTGTATCAAATGAAATAATTCCAAATAGGGCTAAGGTGCTCTCTTCAAATATCGAAAGGATGGGAATTAAAAATGCTGTAGTTATTAATGAAGATACATCGAAGTTAAAAAAGAGATTTAAAAATTTTTTCAATAAGATAATTGTAGATGCGCCATGCTCTGGAGAGGGTATGTTTAGAAAAATACCAGAAGCTACTAATGAATGGTCTAGAGAAAATGTTTTAATGTGTGCTGAAAGACAAAAAGAAATTTTAGAAAATGCGGTGGATTTGCTGCAAGAAAATGGAAGAATAATCTATTCAACTTGTACTTTCTCAATACAGGAAGATGAAGATATAGCGGAGTGGTTTTTAAGTAAATACCCAGATTTTAAATTGATAAAATCACATAAACTTTGGCCTCATAGAGAAAATGGAGAGGGGCATTTTTTTGCTTTGTTTGAAAGAGGAGATATAAGTAAATCAAATTTAAATTTACCAATAAAGAAGATAAAACAAAATCAGGATTTTGTTAAGTTTGTGAAAGATTTTTTAAATGTAAATATAGAATATAATACGCAATTTGGAGATAATTTATATTTATCTCCTATAGATAAACTAGATGGTCTAAAAGTTTTAAGATGTGGCCTTCATTTAGGAGAATTAAAGAAAAACAGATTTGAACCATCACATTCCCTTGCACTTGCATTAAAAAGGGAAGATTTTAAAAATGTAATAGATTTAAGCTCTCAAGATAAAGAAGTATATAAATTTTTACAAGGCGAAGCAATAGAAACATCTATAAAAGGATGGGGTATTGTGTGCGTAGATGGTTATCCTCTTGGTTGGTTTAAAGGCGATGGCACTTGGGCAAAAAATCATTATCCAAAGGGATTAAGAAAAGAGATTGAATACTAAATATTATAATTGTATAATATTTAATTGACAAAAAAGAAAAATAATAACTTTAAGTATTCTTTAGTTAACAAAAATATAATTTTAGTGAGGTTGAAAAATGATTTCAAAAAAGATGGTAGGTTTAGTAAAAGGCTCTTCTGTTATTAGAGCGATGTTTGAAGAAGGAAAACAAATGGCAGCAAAATATGGTGCAGAAAATGTTTTTGATTTTTCTTTAGGTAATCCAAATGTTGCCGCACCAAAGGCGGTTAATGAAAACATAAAGAAGATAGTAGACTCTGTTGATCCTGTTGTTTTACATGGATATATGAGTAATTCTGGATATGAAGACGTAAGAAACGCTATTGCAAACTCTATCAATAAAAGATTCAGTACAAACTTTAATGAAAACAATATTGTTATGACTGTTGGAGCCGCAGGCGGCTTAAATGTTATTTTTAAGACTTTCTTAGATCCAAATGATGAAGTTATAACTTTTGCACCATTTTTTGGTGAATATAAAAATTATGCGTCAAATTTTGATGCAAATTTAGTTGTAGTAAATCCAAATCCTCCAACATTTGAACCAAATTATGAGGATTTTGAAAACAAAATTACTAATAAGACTAAAGCTATTATTATAAATAACCCTAATAACCCAACAGGTATTATTTATAAAAAAGAATGGATTGAAAAAATTGCAGCAATTCTTGAGAAAAAGCAACAAGAATACAAAACAAGTATTTATCTAATTTCAGATGAACCATATAGAGAATTAGTATACTCAGATATAGAAGTTCCATACTTAACAAAATATTACAGAAATACAATTGTAGGTTATTCTTATTCTAAATCTTTATCTCTACCTGGTGAGAGAATAGGTTATCTTGTAATTCCAAATGAAATTGATGATTATGAAGATGTTTTTGCGGCAGCTGGAGTTGCTACAAGAATTTTAGGATTTGTTAATGCTCCATCATTACAACAAAAATTAATCAAAGAGAGTTTAAATGAAAAAACAGATGTAGAAGCATATAACAAAAATAGAGTAGAACTATATAATGGTTTAACAAAACTAGGATTTGAATGTGTTAAACCTGAGGGAGCTTTCTATTTATTTATGAAAACTCCAACTGAGGATGATCATGAATTTGTAAAAGAGGCGAAAAAATATAACATCTTAGTAGTCCCAGCATCTTCCTTTGGATGCAAAGGCTATGTAAGAATCGCATATTGTGTATCTTATAATACAATAGTAAATTCTCTTCCTCAATTTGAAAAATTAGCAAAGTTTTATAATCTAAAGTAGAGGAAAAATGAAAAAAAATTTAGCAGTATTATTAATAATTGTATTAGCAATTGTACTTGTATGTACAACTTCTATTTGTTTTGCGGATAGTGAAGAAAGTTCAAGTGTTTCAGCAACTTTAACCTCGCTAGCGGGCATGGAGATAGATATTAGTAATATTGAAAATTACTTAACTGAAAATATATTGAATGCTTCGTTAGATGAAGTGGTTAGAGTAATTGTTAAATACAGTGATGACAAGAGCCATAACATAGTTGATGATTTAAGTAAACTTGGATGTGAGGTGACACTGAATTACACATATTCTGAATTTTTTAACGGAAGTTCAATAACAATACTTGCACAAGATATTTTAAGTTTGTCTAACTTGTCTTATGTAAAGAGTGTTTCTATATGTCCACAATATACTGTATTATCAACTTATTCTACATCATCAGGAACAAATGAAGGTGTTATAAATAATACTACCTCATACCAAGGCGAAGGGATGGTGGTTGCTGTTATTGATGCAGCATTTGATGTGACTCATGAGGCGCTTTCAAATATAACTTCAACAAGTTTAACTGTTTCAAAAGACACTTATACTCAAGAATTAATCAAGAGTTTAAATTCATATTCTTTATCAGGAGCAACGGCTGCAGATTTGTATTTATCAGATAAAATTGTATACGCTTATGATTATGGCGAATACGATGTTGATTTATATGACTCAACCATTTCCCATGGTACTCATGTGGCAGGAATCTTGGCAGGCAATTCATCTACATTTAAAGGAGTAGTTCCAAATGCGCAATTAGCATTAATGAAGGTAGCAGATTCTCAAGGTTTAATGTATGACGATTCAATAATCGCAGCGCTAGAGGATTGTTTAAAACTAAATGTTGATGTTGTTAATATGTCGCTAGGTTCTTCTGCTGGATTTAGTTATCAAGATGATGATGAAATGATGATAGCTATAGACAAACTTGAAAGCCAAGGCATATCAGTGGTTTGTGCATCAGGCAACTCAACAACGAGTGCTGTTGGCGGTGAAAGTGGAGACTTAGCTAGCAAAGAAAACATAGATAATGGTGTAATTAGTTCTCCAGCTTCCTTTGTATCTTCTTATTCTATAGGTAGTGCTGCTGAAATCAAGTACATGATGGTAGGCTCTTCAAAAATAGAGTACAATGACGTTTACTATTACAAAACTTCATCAAATGGTGATTTTTGTAATGATTTTGTTTCCCTAGACTCGCTAGATTATATCATCTTAAAAAATGGCGATGATATAGCAGACGGAGTAGAGAGTGATTATGCTGGCATAGATGTAATAAATAAAATAGTAGTTATACAAAGATCTACAGATATGACAGCAACTGAAAAAATAGCAATAGCCAAAGAAAAGGGTGCAAAAGGGGTAATTATTGTTAATAATACTGAAGGCTCTGTAACATTTGGAATTCAAGGTTCAGATACCATACCTACTATTTCAGTAACATCTAAAGTTGGTAAAATATTGGCACAAAACGCAATTTCAAATGAAGGAACGCTTTTATTAGATTCATCTTACTATTATTCTGGAATTTCTAGTTTTTCTTCAAGTGGAGTAAATAACAATTTATCTTTAGGTGTAGATATCGTTGCATATGGTTCAGGAGTATATTCTTTAGGATTAGATCAAAGTTATGTGACAAACTCTGGAACATCAATGGCAACACCAAATGTCTCTGGTGCATTTGCTGTTATAAAACAATATGTAAAAGAAAATGCTTCAGTATTTGGTATAGATTCATCAAATAAGGTTTCAGTAACAACGATTGCTTCAAAACTTTTAATGTCAAATACAACGCTTCTTACAGATATTAATGGAGAGTTATATTCGCCACGTTCACAAGGTGCAGGTCTTGTAGATATAAATAAGTCAATAAATGCACGTTCCTTTATTACAACTTTTGATAGTGAGGGTAATGAAATAGATAAAACGAAAATAGAACTTGGAGATAATGTAAGTAATTCATTTGTTCTAAAACTAAAGGTTTCTAACTTTAACACTACAAGTGAAACGTATGAAATTTCTGCAAAAGTATTAACAGAAGCTTTAACAGAAGAGAATAAAATGAGCGGGCTAGATGAAAGTTTAACTTTTGCAATCATAGCTGTAAAAAACGGCAATTTTAATAATAATAAATGGACTGTAACTGTTGATGCTTTCTCAAGTGCTACAATAGAAATTACAATTGCTTTAAACAGCGATGCAATGCTTATTTTAGATAAATTTACAAATGGAACATATATTGAAGGCTACATTTGTCTAAATGGAACTAATACATTGACTTGTCCATTTATTGGATTCTATGGAGACTGGAATGATGCGAATATGCTAGATATAACAGCGTATGAAGAAGCAAGTGGTAGCGACGCAGCAATGAGGGCATCTACATCATACGGCATATATGCAGGAAGCTATTATATTCCTATGGGAGAATATGCATATGAGGTCGCAGAAGGCTATGAAAAACCAACAGCAAATGAAGAATATTCAGCTTTGTCAATTTATTCTTCTTCAATGTATGCTCTTGGATATATACAACTTGGACTGCTTAGAAATGCAGAAAAAATTGAATTAGTTGTATCGGATTCGGTAACAGGCAGTGTTTTAGTTACGGGCTCACTAGATTATGTGACTAAGACAGTCTATTATTCATCTTATGGAATGCTTTATGGTGGAGATTTATCTGTAACTATCTCTCCATATAATTTAGGATTAAGCAATAATGGAAAATATAATGTTACATTAAATGTCTATAGAACATATGATGAGGAAAGTGAAGAAAATACAATTTCAGATACCTATACACAAAACTTCTATGTAGATTATGAATTACCTGAAATTACAGATATAAAATATACAACAGAAAACGGAAAGGTTTATGCAAACATCGAGATGTACGATAACCACTATATTCAAGCAATTGGAATTTGTACAGGTAAAGGAACAAGCGCTACAAATGTAACACTAACAGCACAAGATTTCTATCCTGTAGCTACAAGCGCTGATGGAGTTGGTCAAACAAAGAGTTTAAAGATAGATATAACAGATGCTATATCTAAAACTTTAAATGGATACATTTATTTCTATGTTGTAGATTATGCTTTTAATGCTAATATTTATTACGATTCTATCTCTAATATGGGAAATCAAACATCTACAAATAACAAAGGAGATACATCAGACTCTAAAGGTCCAACTGCTCAAACTGATTTGACAGAGTCTAAGTTTGAATTTGTAAATAGTGAAATAGAAATATCAGTTAATCAAGAAATAGATTTAGCTCAAACAAAATACTTAACAGGATATAATGTTGAAGATACATTCACTTGGACCGCTTCATATGGAAATATTTTAGCAATGTCAAAAGGTAAAATTACTGGTTTATCTAAGGGAATGGCAGTAGTTAGCGTAACTAATAAAAACAATGTTACTACAAGTTTAATTGTTAATGTTGTTGCGGATTCTAATAATGAATATGAACCAGCCACCTTTGAAAAAGCTTATATAAGTGGTTATATAATGAAAAATACCATAACAGAAGATGGTGAGTCCTTCTTTAATATAGATATTGAAAGCGAAGAAATAAAACTAGCTCCAAATGAATCATTAAGATTTGAATATAGTTATACTCCTTATAACTATAATTATGTAGAAAATCCTATAAATATTTCTATAGAAATTTTAGATTCTCAAATTGTTTCAGAAGCAAATGGGATATTAACGGCAAAAAGTGCAGGTTCAACAATAGTTACAATAAAGGCTGATGGAATAACAATTGAAGAATATAAAGTAACTGTATCTCCAGAGACTTATATAAATGAAAATAAAGTGCTTCTAGCTTGCTTTAGTTTAGATACAAACATAGACTTGTCTTCAGAAAATATAGTTGCAATAAGTTCAAAGGCATTTACTTATGCTAAAAATGCAGAAACTATTATACTTCCTGAAAGTTGTACAACAATAAGTGAATATGCATTTGCAAATAATGCATCAATTAAAAAAGTAGTATTTACAAATAATAAGGTAACATCTATTAAAAATCATGCATTCTCAGGTGACGTATGTTTGGAGAGTATTACTTTAAAGGGCGTAGCTCAAGTAGGAGATTATGCATTTGAAAATTGTTCAAACTTAAACGAGGTGATTTTAGATTCTGAAACAGTATCAAATATTTCAATTTCTATGCTTGCATTTAATGGTTGTAGTAAGCTTGAAAACTTTACAATTGATGGAGCTAAAACTCCAAATATAATCATTGATAACATGCTTGTGATGTCATTAGATTATGAGTCAATATTAACAAACTCAACAATAAAGAGTATTGGTAAAAATGTGTTTAGCAACTTAAAAAATGAAAGTACTATTGATTTAACACAAACAAACATCGAAAGAATAGAAAATGGGGCATTTGAGGGTAACGGTGATATAAAATACGTTTATCTACCTTCAAGCGTAAATTACATCGGTTCTAACGCCTTTAAAGACTGCGAAAATTTAAGCACAGTAAATATAAAGGAAGGCAGCGGAGAGTTATATATTGGTTCACATGCCTTTGCTAATACCTCTATTGATATAATCAATATAAAAGATAAGACAACAACGCTTGGAGATTATGTATTTAAGGGAGATACGTCGCTTGTTTGTGCCATGCTAGGAGCGGTTCAAAAAATAGGAGCATATACATTTGCAAAGTGTACAAGTTTGCAAAAAGTTGTATTTTCTGATGGCTCTATAGAATTAGGAACATATACTTTTGCTCCTATTACGGAAAATAATAAAACATATTATTTAAGCAAATTAAGCACTGTTACTATTCCAAATACTATAACCAGTATTGGGGAGTATGTATTTGCTTATTGTACTTCATTAAAAAATTTAGAAACTTCAAATATTGAAAGTGTGGGTGATTATTCATTCTATGGCTGTACATCATTAAATAGCCTTGCATTTAATAAGGCAAGTAATATTGGATATGCAGCCTTTGCAAACTCTTCTTTACAATCTATTGAAATCGGCAATTCGTTAACAAATGAAACGATAGAGATAGATGGTGTTGCATTCTATGGATGTGAAAATTTATCTACAGTTAAGTGGCCAACAAGTGAAGGGATTTCGATAAAAGTAGGCTATGGTTCTTTCTATAAGTGTACAAGCCTAGCAACAAGCAGTTCATTTATAATAGGTGGTTTTAGGCCAACAACAAGTAGTGGAATTAATTTATCAAGAGTAGAAAGTGTAGACGATTATGGTTTTGCATATTGCGAGGCATTAAATAGAATTGACTTAACTAATTGTAAGGAAATAGGATATGCGGCTTTTGCAGAATGTTCAAAATTAACAGCTATAACACTTGGAAGCGTTGAGTCTATAGAGGATTTAGCGTTTATAAACACAAAAATTACAAAAGTAACATTGCCAAGTACTTTAACGTTCCTTGGAATGGCTGTGTTTGGAGGAACATCAGCACTTGTAAGTGTAGAAGATAACAACAATTTAGTTCTAGATGAAACGAGTGATGGATATTCTATAATTTATACAAAATTAGATAATGGAAGTTTAATGCTTGCATATTATCCAATATCTTCAACCTCTACATCATACTCAATTAAAGCTAATACAAGTTATATTTCAAGTTATGCATTCTATAATGCTCAATCATTAAAGAGTGTAACAATACCTGCTACAGTTAAATATATAGGACATGCCGCATTCTATGGTTGTGCATCGTTAAGTAGTGTGTATTTTAGTGGAACATCAGTTCCTGCATTGCTTGCCGAATATAACTCGGATGTAGATGAGTTATATTGTAATTTCGTAAATTATGTATCCGATGTTGAGGGATTAACTTTATATGTTGGTTCAAACAGTGTAAAACAAGCATTTAATAATAATCCAACTTGGTCCTCTTTCTTTAACAGTATTAAAGTTTCTTCTTCAATTGACATAGTAGATGATATTGTTGATTTAGATAAATTTAAAAACAGTTTAAATAGTTTTGGCGATGAAGTTACCGAGAAAAACTATAAGCAATTCGAAAAAATTGTAACAATGTTTAGTAATTTATCTAGCAAGGATGTAGAAGAATTAAGAAGTACTCAAGAAGGCGAAATATTATATAATAAATACAATACACTTCTTTCTCAATATAATGAGTTGAATACAGGTTCCAGTGCTGATACTTCAACTGATTTAGATAGTATTCCACAATGGGCAATTATCTTACTTGTAGTAGGTGGAGCTTTAGTAATTCTTGGAATAACAGGATTCGTATTTGTATATCTATCTAAAGGTATGCTAAGAAAAAATAATGTTGTTGTAAAGAATTCTGAAGAAAATATAGAGAATATAGAGAAAAAGAAAGTGGAGAAAAAAGAAAAGAAAAAAGACGATTTTAATGACATCTTTAAGGATAATTAAATATGATAACAATTCAAAATGAGCATTTAAAGGTAAATATTAATGAAAACGGAGGATCAATGACATCTATACAAAAAGATGGGATTGAGTATCAATGGCAAGGAGATAAAGATAGTTGGCTTGGTCAAGATGTTGTAATATTTCCGTTTGTAGCAAGACTAAAGGATCAAAAATATACAGTAGATGGTGTTGAATATTCTATGAAAAGCCATGGATTATGTAGATACTCAACGCTAATGGTTGAAGCTAAAAAGGAAGATATGGTAATACTATCTTTAACTTGGAGTGAAAGTACGCTGCTTCAATATCCTTATAAATTTAAGTTCTTCGCAACTTATGAACTTATAGATAATGAATTAAAGGTTTCTTATAAAGTTGTTAATATTGATGAAAAAGCCATTTATTTTGGAATAGGAGGGCATCCTGCACTGAAGTTGCCTTTAAAAAGAGAAGAAGGTGAGGATAATATTGATGGAAACTCTATTGAGTTTGAATATGAAATAGAGCCAAATAATTATTCTTTAAATAAAGATGGATGTTTTATTACAGGTAAAGAAAAATTTGGGAAAATAAAGAAGTTAGATTTAAGTAAGAATCTATTTAGAAAATACAAAACACTTTTATTAACAGATGTTTATATGAATAATCTAACATTACATAGATGTGATGGTGTTGATATAAAGATGAAAGTTAATAATCCAAAAGTTTTGGCAATTTGGTCAAATGAAAATTATGGTGCATATATATGTATAGAACCATGGCATGGGATTCCAGATTTAGAAGAAAGAAATCTTGAACTTAAAGATAAAGAACTTATAAATAGATTAGATAAAAATATGGAATTTGATATGTCTTATTCTATAATAATATAGAAACAAAAAGGAGTTAAGGGAATGTCGGATTGTAATCATGATTGTTCTTCTTGCAATGAAAAATGTTCTTCTAAAATAGAGAAGTTTAAAGTAGAAGATCATTCAAAGGTAAAGAAAGTTTATGCGGTCGTTTCAGGAAAAGGTGGAGTCGGAAAGAGTATGGTCACATCTCTCCTTTCAACTTTAACAAGACGTGAAGGATTTAATGTTGCGGTATTAGATGCGGATATTACAGGACCTTCTATGTGTAAAGAATTTGGGTTAACAGGCCTTGCAGAAGGAAGTAAATATGGAATTCTTCCTATGGAAACAATGACAGGAATAAAGGTCGTTAGTATGAATATGTTCCTTCAAAATCCATCAGATCCTGTTGTTTGGAGAAGTTCTATTATAAATAGTGCAGTAAGACAATTTTTTACAGAAACTTACTGGGGCAATATAGACTATATGTATGTAGATATGCCACCGGGAACAGGTGATGTTACGTTAACTGTATTCCAATCACTCCCAATAGATGGAATTATTATAGTAACCTCTCCTCAAGATCTAGTATCAATGATTGTTGAAAAAGCAGTTAAGATGGCTAGAATGATGAATGTTCCAATTGTTGGAATAGTTCAAAACATGTCATATTTTGTTTGTCCAAATTGTAAAGAAAAACATTTTATATTTGGAAAAAACAAGGTAGACGAAATTGCTCAAGAATTTAATATTAAAGTGTCCGCTTCTCTTCCAATTGATCCAAAACTAAGTGAAATGACAGACTTAGGACTTGTGGAACAATATGAAGGAAACGATTTGGATTCTTTGATTAAGGAATTAATAAAATAAACAATTAGGCCCTTAATTTAGGGCCTATAGTCTATATAAGTAGGATTATTATGCAATGCAAGTTATGCCCAAGAAATTGTAAGATTGATAGAGATATAAGCAATGGTTATTGCGGAGTTTCTAATAAAACAAAAATAGCAAGAGCTGCACTGCATTTTTGGGAGGAACCAATTATATCGGGAGATAAAGGCTCCGGTACGATATTTTTTTCAGGTTGTACACTAAAGTGCGTTTATTGTCAAAATTTTGAAATATCTCGCGGATTTGGAAAAGAGATAAGTATAAATAGATTAGTTGAGATAATGAAAGAACTTGAAGGGAAAGGTGCAAATAATATTAACTTAGTTACCCCTACTCATTTTGTAGACCAAATAATAAAAGCATTAGATATTTATAGGCCTAATGTTCCAATAATATATAACACTTCAGGTTACGAAAAGATAGAAATTTTAAAAAAATTAGAAGGATATATAGATATATATCTTCCTGACTTAAAATATTCAGATAATAATTTGTCTCAAAAATATTCAAAAGTTGATGATTATTTTGAAAAGGCAACAAAAGCTATAAGTGAAATGAAAAGACAACAACCCATTGATGTTATAGAAAAAGGACTTATGAAAAAGGGAGTCGTTGTTAGACATTTAGTTTTACCAAATGCTATTCAAAACACATTAGGCGTTTTAGAGTGGATAACAAACAATTTAAATAAAGATAGTTACATATCCTTAATGGGGCAATTTATTCCTTATGGAGAGGCTAAGAATATAACAGAACTTAATAGAAAAATAAAACCAGTTGAATATAAACTAGCTATTAATAAACTATTAGAAAAAGGCTTTAATAATTCCTTTATTCAAGACATAGAAAGTGCAAGTGAAGATTATATACCTTCTTTTGATTTAGAGGGCGTATAGGCTATATTTAAGCCTCTAAGGCTTCTATATCCTCTAATTTCAATTCTTCAGAATCGATTTCTTCAATATCTTCAAGTTCATTAACATCGACATCGATTTCTTCTAGTGCTTCTGGACCATTCAAAATAATATTTTTCATAAGCAAATTCCCCTCATAACCCTTTTTTATTATAAAAAATTAAAAATGTAAAATCAATATGCATAAAATCTGTCGCATAATACCAAATTTTTAATTAAACAACACACTAAAAGTGAAATATTGGAAAATC
>CAVAVP010000030.1:0-21099 GCA_963592135.1 bacterium | reverse complement strand
AGAGAATGCATTGTATGTTTAATAGAAAAATAAAAACTGATTTAAAAGAATATTATAACAATAAAGATAATAAAATTGACATTGTTGATAGTGCAAGACAAATTGGGAAAAAGTTTTATTATTAGAGAAAATGCATCAAAAAAATTAAAAATTGTATTGAAATAGATTTAAAAAGCGATTATGAAGGTAATCAAAATCTTTTTATTTGCTTCTCGGTTCTTTATATGGTGATAAATTAAATTCTTTAGATGATGCAATTATTTTTTTAGACGAAATACAATATTATTCTCATCTTATAACAATGCTTAAATACTTAAAAAAGGAAAACAAATATCGCTATATTACAAGCGGTTCCTTGCTTGGGATTACATTAAAACATATCTTTATCCAATGGGTGCAATTAATGAAATTAAAATGTATCCTTTGGGTTTCGAGGAATTTTTATGGGCTAATGGTGTCAGTAAAGAAGTTATTTTTTATTTAAAAGAATGTTTTATTCAAAATCAGTTGATAAAAATGGTAATTATAAATTATTTACTGGGTATGTATTTGGAAATAAAAATAAATGTGAAATTAGAGACGGTTTAATAACAATGCAGATTTATATGATAATGTTTATTCAAAGATTCACGATAGTAGTTAAAGCGGATTATTATGTTTCAAAGATTTTATCTTTAATGTTGTTCTAACTGCTAAATAAATGGGTTGTTAAATTTTTAAAACTTCTAAAATGTGCACTGAAATTTACTTTTTCAAATAACACAATTTATACTAAAGAGGTGTTTAAGTTGTTAGAAGTTGCGTATATGTGATAAAATAACGGCAGTAAAGAGATTTAATATGGAAATAAAATACATTTTTTTAATATGCATAGCTGCTTATTTAATAGGTTCTATTAATTTTGCAACAGTTATATCAAAAATAAAAAATAAAGATATAAAAAGATTAGGCAGTGGAAACCCTGGAACAATGAATGTATTGCGCTCTGTAGGAAAAGGATGGGGTGTTTTGGTTTTTGTTTTAGATGCTTTAAAAGGACTAGGGTTTGCATTAATTGGCAGATTTGTAACTACTAATCCTTATGTATTTGCAATAATCATGGGCTTTTGCGTTGTGCTTGGACACATATTTCCAATTTTTGATAAGTTCAGAGGAGGAAAGGGTGTTGCAACAACAATGGGTGTGTATATAGCAATCTCTCCAATTGCTGGTATAATTACACTTATAGTGCTAATAATATTCCTGTTTGTAATAAAATATGGGTTTATAGGTTCTTTTTTAGCAGTATCTGTGTTTGCTGGACATGCAATATATTTATGTAGAAATACATGGTGGGCAATAGTTATAATAGCAATATGGTGGGTGCTTGTAATTGTTGCACATAGAGGAAATATAAAAAGATTGATAAAAGGTGAAGAAAATACATTGAGTTTATCTGGAGAAAATAAAGTTAAAGTACTTGATGTAAAAGAAGAAAAAGACGATATTATAGAAGAAGATATATTAAAGAGGAAATAAAATGAAACTAGGAGTAGTAGGATTACCAAACGTAGGTAAATCAACATTATTTAACGCAATTACACAAGCAGGAGCAGAATGCGCAAATTATCCATTCTGTACAATTGAGCCAAATGTAGGAATTGTTGCAGTTCCTGATGAAAGACTAGATAAATTAGCTGCACTTTATAACTCAAAAAAAATAACACCAACTGTGCTTGAATTCGTGGATATAGCAGGACTTGTAAAGGGGGCTTCAAAAGGAGAAGGACTAGGTAATAAATTTTTATCTCATATAAGAGAAGTTGATGCAATTGTTCATGTAGTAAGATGTTTTGAAGATGCAAATATTACTCACGTAGATGGCTCTATAGATCCACTTAGAGACATTGAAACTATTGAATATGAATTAATCTTTGCCGATATGGAAACTATAGAAAAAAGAGCGGGTAGAGTTAGAAATGCAGCAAAAAGCGGAGATAAAAAATTCCAAGTTGAAATTGATTTATTAGATAAAATACAAAAGAATTTAGAAAATGGAATTCCAGTTAGATTAATGAATCTTACTGATGATGAAAAAGTCATCATAAAGGATTCTTGTCTATTAACGGAAAAGCCAGTTATATATGCAGCAAATATTTCAGATATGGAATTAGGTCAACCTGATTCAAAACATGTTCTTGCAGTTAAAGAATATGCAAAAGCTAGAAACTCTGAAGTTATTGTTCTTTGCGCAAAGGCAGAAGAAGAAATAGCTTCTCTTCCAAAGGAAGAAAAGGAAATGTTCCAAAAGGATTTAGGAATAGATAAATCCGGCTTGGATAAATTAGTTTCAGCTTGTTATTCGTTGCTTGGGTTAATAAGTTATTTAACAGCAGGAGAGAAAGAAACAAGAGCTTGGACGGTAACTAAAGGAACTAAAGCTCCTCAGGCAGCAGGTAAGATTCATACAGACTTTGAAAAAGGATTTATAAGAGCAGAAATAGTGGATTGGCAAATATTGCTTGAATGTGGTTCGTTTAATGCTGCAAAAGAAAAAGGAAAAGTAAGATCCGAAGGAAAGGATTATGTAATAAAAGATGGAGATGTGGTTTTATTCCGCTTTAATGTGTAATTATGGATTATAAGAAAAGTATTAGTGAATTAATTAAAATAGAAGGGGTTTCTCAAGAAGAAATTTATAATTTGCTTGCATTACCAAAAGATTCTAGTATGGGAGATTATGCACTTCCTTGTTTTAAATTTGCAAAAGTATTTAAGAAAGCTCCTAATGTAATTGCAGATGAATTAAAAAATAGTATTTCTTGCGATTTTGCTACAATTGAATCCATAGCAGGATATTTAAACTTTAAGTTAAATAAAGAAACATTGTCAAAACAAACTTTACAAGAAATAATGGATAAAAAAGAAAAATATGGTTCATCAAATATAGGAAATAATAAAACTATATGTATCGATTTTTCTTCAGTTAATATTGCTAAACCTTTCCATATGGGACATATGTTGAATACTTCAATTGGCTCGGCGCTTTATAAGTTGTATAAGTACCTTGGCTACAATGTTGTAGGAATAAACCATTTAGGAGACTGGGGCACACAATTTGGAAAGTTAATTGTTGCATATAAATTATGGGGAGATAAACAAGATATAGAAAATAGAGGCGTAAGAGGCCTTTTAGATATTTATGTTAAATTTCATAAGGAAGCAGAAGTAAAACCTGAACTTGACGACGAGGCAAGAGCATGGTTTAAAAAAATAGAAGATGGCAATAAAGAAGCATTGGGTTTATTCTATTGGTTTAAAGAAATAACATTAAAAGAAGTTGATAAAATTTATAAAAAATTGGACGTTACTTTCGATTCTTATAATGGAGAGAGCTTCTATAATGATAAGATGCAACCAGTCTTAGACGAATTAAAACAAAAAGGTTTACTTGTTGAATCTGAAGGCGCTCAAGTAGTTAAATTTGAAGATGATAAAATGCCACCATCATTACTTGTTAGATCAGATGGTGCAACATTATATGCAACTCGTGATTTAGCAGCAGCTTTTTATAGAAAGAAAACTTACGATTTTTATAAATGCTTGTATGTTGTTGCATACCAACAAGATTTGCATTTCAAACAATTATTCAAGATCATAGAAATGATGGGATATCCTTGGGCAAAAGATATGGTACATGTTGCTCATGGAATGGTATCACTAGAAGATGGTGCATTATCTACAAGAGAGGGACATGTAGTATTTTTAGAGGATGTATTAAATACGGCAGTAAGTAAGGCGCTAAAGGTGATTGAAGATAAAAATCCTAGTCTTGAAAATAAAGAAATGGTGGCAGAACAAGTAGGTGTTGGAGCTGTAATTTTTGCAATGCTTTATAACAGCAGAATAAAGGATATAACATTTAGTTATGATAAAGTTTTAAGTTTTGAAGGAGAAACTGGTCCTTATATCCAATATACCTATGCAAGATGTAATTCTCTTTTAGAAAAGTGTGGGGAAATATCTGGAGATATTGATTATAAAGGAATTAATAATGAGTCTGCTTATCAGGTTGTCAGAACTCTAGGAAAGTTTGAAGATACATTGCTTGATGCTGCAAATAAGTACGAGCCATGTTTAATAGCAAGATATGCTATTTCCCTATCACAAGACTTTAATAGATTTTATTTTGACTGTAATATAGCAAATGCAGAAAGTGGTGTTAAGAATGCAAGATTACTTTTAACAAAATGTGTAAAACAAGTACTTTCTAATGCATTAAAAATTTTAGGAATTGCAACGCCAAAGAAAATGTAATTTTTTCTTTACTTGACAAAATTAAAGTCTATCATATAATATAGACTTACAAATATAAAGGCTATAACTTAATAAGAGTAGTTTTAGATGTACTATAAAGAGAGGGTGGTCACCGGCTGAAAGCCATCTTGGGAGATATAGAATGAAGTGCGATTAAGTTGCTCACAAAGGAAATGTTGTGCGTGAAGTGCTACGTAAGTGCAAAAATGAGGGGCAACATGCCTAAATCAAAGTGGAACCACGAGTCATCGTCTTTGAATAGAGGATGACTTTTTTATTGGAGAAAGTAATGGGAAAAATAAAACAAGATTTAGAAGTAGCTATGAAAAAAGACCCAGCAGCTAGATCAAAAGCTGAGGTGTTTTTTACTTATGGCGGATTTAAAGCCTTATTTAGATATAGAATTGCTCATTGGTTTTATAACCATCATATGAAAACAATCGCAACAATAATTTCTGCAGGCTCTCGTAGAAAATACGGTGTAGACATACACCCAGCAGCACAAATCGCAGGAGGAGTTTTTATTGACCACGCAGTAGGTGTAGTTATAGGAGAAACTGCCATTATCGGAACTAATGTTCTATTATACCAAGGTGTAACTTTAGGAGGAACTGGAAAAGAAGAAGGAAAGCGTCATCCAACAATAGAGGATAATGTTATGATTTCAGCTGGTGCTAAAGTTTTAGGAAATATTACAATTGGGCATGATTCGAAAATAGGTGCAGGTTCAGTTGTTTTGAAAAGCATACCACCTCACTGTACGGTTGTAGGTGTTCCGGGTAAAGTTGTTAGAATGAACAATGAAAAAATAGACGATGTTGATCAACAATTGCCAGACCCAGTTCTTGAAGAGTTTCAAAGAATAAATAAAAGATTAGAAATAATAGAAGAAAAGTTAGGAATTAAGTCTTGTAAATATTCTATTATAATGGAAAATAATGAAGATAAATTGGAGGATAAATAGTATGTTAAAAATATTTAATACGTTATCAAGAGAAAAAGAAGAATTTAAACCAATAGATGAAAAATGCGTTCGCATGTATAGTTGTGGACCAACAGTATATAATTATGCACATATTGGAAATTTAAGAACATATGTGTTTATGGATTTATTTAGAAGGGTTTTAAAGTATGATGGATATAAAATTAAAGGTGTTATGAATATTACTGATGTTGGACATTTACTTTCAGATGGCGACGATGGCGAAGATAAGATGGAAAAAGCTTCAAGAGAACAAAAGAAATCTCCAATGGAAATTGCAGAATTTTATTCAAAAGTATTCTTTGAGGATTTAATAAAATTAAACATAGGAAGACCAGAAATTATAGCTAAAGCAACGGATCATATTGAAGATATGATTAAATATGTTCAAGCATTAGTTGATAAGGGTTATGGTTATGAAATTGATGATGGAATTTATTTTGATATTTCAAAATTTCCATCATATGGGAAACTTTCTAGACTAAATCTTGATGAGCAACAAGCCGGTGCAAGAGTAGAAATTAATGAACAAAAACATGGTCCGTACGATTTTGCTTTATGGAAAAAGGCAGAACCTAATCATATTATGCAATGGCCATCTCCTTGGGGAATGGGATACCCTGGTTGGCATATAGAGTGTTCAACTATGTCTAGAAAATATCTTGGAGAAACTTTTGATATTCATACAGGTGGCGTGGATCACATCCCAGTACATCATGAAAATGAAATTGCACAAAACGAAGCTCTTTCTGGTAAAAAATCTGTTAATTACTGGGTTCATGGAGAGTTTATGCTTGTAAATAATGGCAAAATGTCAAAGAGCTTAGGAAATACATATAGAATATCTCAACTAGAAGAGATGGGATATGCTCCTATAGTATTTAGATATTTCTGCGAAAATGCTCATTATAGAAAGAAATTAAATTTTACATTCGAAGGAATGGATGCTGCTAAAGTTTCATATAATAGATTACTTTCATCTTTATTCCAACATAAAATTTCACAAGTTCAAACAAGTGAAGAGATTTTGTCTAAATATAAGAAAGAATTTGAAGATGCAATTAATGACGATTTAAATATCCCATTAGCTTTAGGTGTATTATTTACAATGTTAAAAGAACCAAAGAGTAAAGATATATTTAATCTTGCATTAGAGTTTGATAAAGTTTTTGGATTAAATTTAAAAAATGCTCATGAAGATTTATCTAATGCTAATAACGACGCTCCAAAAGAAATTGTGGAGCTAGCCGAAGAAAGACTTAATGCTAAGAAGAATAAGGATTTTGCAAAGGCAGATGAATTAAGAAATAAAATAAAAGAGTTAGGGTATAGCATTTTAGATAGTAAAGAAGGTTATAGAATAGTAAAAGATTAATGGCCAAATTATATTTAGTAGGAACACCTATAGGTAATTTAAAAGATATTACATTAAGAGCAATTGAAACCTTGAACAATGTAGATGTTATTGCGTGTGAAGACACAAGACATTCTTTAGGTCTTTTAAATTACTACAATATAAAAAAACAATTAATTGCCTGTCATAAGTTTAATGAAAGAGATAGTATTGAAAAGATTGCAAAATATTTAGATGAAGGCAAAAATGTAGCTTTAATTACAGACGCTGGTATGCCTGCTATTTCAGACCCTGGAGCCATTCTTGTTAATGGACTTAAAAACATGGGATATAATATTGAGGTTGTCCCGGGCCCCACTGCCGTAACGTCAGCCATTGCTTTAAGTGGAATTTTAAACCCTGTTTTTACTTTTATAGGGTTTTTGCCTCCACAAAAAAAAGAAAGAAATACTTTAATTGAACAGTATAAAAATGTTGATACATCGCTTGTTATATATTCTTCTCCATATGATATAAATAGGGATTGTGAATATTTATATAAACTTTTAGGAGATAGAGAAGTGTATGTAGTAAAAGAATTAACTAAAATATACGAAAGTTCAATAAAATATAATTTAAAAGATTTTAAAATAGACGATCCAAAAGGTGAATATGTTTTAATTGTGCTTCCTGGGGAAAAAGTGGAAATTAAACCTGAAGGAAGTATAAAAGAACAACTTGAGAATTTATTGAAAAGTGGAATTAGTAAAAAAGAAGCCATAAAAGAAGTTGCTAAAAGAAACAATCTTCCAAAAGATGATGTTTATAAGGTAGCAATAGAAATTTAAAAATAAAAAATAAAAAACCACGAGATTTGTCGTGGCTATAAATGGTGGAAACAATAGGGATCGAACCTATGACCCTCTGCTTGTAAGGCAGATGCTCTCCCAGCTGAGCTATGCTTCCAAAACGATAATATTTTAACACGCACTGTTTACGGTGTCAATTTAAAAAGTGGACTGTTGACCTTTAAGTGCTTAATAAATATAATAAATGTATGAACAAAACTGGTAGTTCTTGTTGTGGATGCGTAATAGCTTTTGTGTTAATTGCTTTGTTGCTAGTTTTAATAGCAGCCTTCGCTTTTAGTAAAATTTTTACAATAAATGAGATGGATTCTAAATTTGGAACTACTATGGCCGATCAAGAAGGAATCTTACATAACTTTGATGCAGCAAAATATAATGAAACAGATACTTTTAGGTCTATAGGATTAGATGATTGGAAGTTATGGGATATATTTGTTTGGATAATAAAAAGTGGTAATTATACACCAAGTTATGCGGGCTAATATTTTTTACTTACTTTATTTAAAAATACAGCTCCTTAATAATTAAGTGTAAAATGAAATAAACTTTTTGTTCTTTGTTATAACCTTTTGTTTATAAAGCAAGCATGTGTGTTGGGATATTCCAATGGTGAAATATGTGGGGAACTATATTTTTTATAGCAATATATATTTCAATATATAAATCTATATTAACATACCAGTTGGATAAAAAAGTCGATAACTAAATGTATCGACTAATTTTTATTTTGGTGACTCCAGCGGGAATTGAACCCACGATACCACCGTGAAAGGGTGATGTCTTAACCGCTTGACCATGGAGCCATTAAGCCTTAATAATATAATATAGATTCAAAACTATTGTCAAGCATTTTTGTTGATATTAAAATAAGTAATATAAAAATTCTCAAGAGGTCAGATTTATGATGTATGGTGTAATGGATATTGGTTCAAATTCAGTAAGGTTGTTATTGTCTAATGGTAAAAAGACTTTGGAAAATAAATTGGTTAGAGTAACTCAATTATCTGAAAAACTAGCACTAACAAATAATTTGCAAAAAGATGCTATGGAAAGAACTATAAAAACCATAGAGGAGTTTTATGAAGTTGCTAAAAAAAAAGGAGCTAATGAAATTTATGTTTTTGCAACCGAATGTGTAAGAAAAGCGGGAAATAAGGAAGTATTTTTGAAAGCACTTGAAGAAAAGGGAATAATTGTAGATGTAATTCCAAAAGAAATGGAAGCATACATAGGATTTTATGGTGCCTATTTTGGAGGTAATCCATGTGTTATGGATATAGGAGGAGCTTCAACTGAACTCGCAATAGGTACTAAAGAAAATATTCAATATAAGCAAAGTGTAGATATGGGGATTGTTAGATTAAAAGATCTATGTGGTGAAAATCCTGAAAAATTAAGTGAACTAATTTTAGACAAACAAAAAGAATATGGTCAGGTTCCTGAATTTGACGAACTAATAGCAATAGGTGGAACAGCAGCTTCTTATAAGGCTATAGAGTTGTCTTTAGAGGAATATGATCCTAATGTAATAGATTATTCAAAATTGTATTATAAAGATGTAGAATATATAGTTGAAAAAATTCATGCTACAAAAATAAAAGATAGGGTAAAAATAAAAGGTATGCATCCAAAAAGGACCGATGTTATAGTGTGTGGTGGGTATTTAATTTTAAAAATGATGGAAATGTTGAATCGTAATTATTTAATTATTAGAGAAAGCGACAATTTAGAAGGGTATTTAAAATATAAATTAGGTGAAATCAAAACGCTGTAAGAAAATGCGGGCAAATACACTATTTAATAAAAATGCTTGACAATGTGTCTCTTAATTATTTATTATTATCAAGCATCGTGAATGTCGCGGGGTAGAGCAGTGGTAGCTCGTCGGGCTCATAACCCGGAGGTCGTAGGTTCGAAACCTACCCCCGCACCCAATAATTATGGCGGCATAGCTCAGTTGGTTAGAGCGACCGGTTCATACCCGGTAGATCGTTGGTTCGACTCTGACTGCCGCTACCAAGGACACAAAATGTGTCCTTTTTTTATTATTTTTCTTTTATTTATAATAAAAGTGAGTATAATTAAATTATTAAGTAAAGAGGTGGCATGATGGGAGAAAAACTTAAAACAAAAGAAAAAGTAGCCTTCGGTTTAGGAGATATGGCTTATAATATCTTGTTTGCCGCAGTTTCTTATTATTTATTGTATTTTATGATAAATGTAGGAGGCTTAAACGCAAAATGGGCAGCAGCTGTTTTCTTAGTAGGTAAAGCATGGGATGCCGTAACAGACTATGCTATGGGAAGAATAGTAGATAAAACCCATTCAAAATTCGGAAAGAGAAAGGTTTATATGTTATTTGGATCTGTTCCTTTTGTTATAACATTTGTATTGTTATGGCTAGTTCCAGGCACAAATAATCAAGCATTAAAGTTTATATTCTATACTGGAATGTATATGTTATTTTGTACAGCATGGACTGTAATCTATGTTCCATATAATACCCTAGCTCCAAATATTACAAAAGATTATGATGAAAGAACATCGCTAAATAGTATGAGAATTATTTTAGCAAATGTAGGATTAATTCTAGGCGCAGCTGTGTTCTCTCTACTTGGTGAAGGAGAAGAAAGTGTATTTTATAAAGTATTTAATTCTCAAAAATATGCATACTTAATGTCAGCAACAGTATTTGCTATAATCGCTTTGATTATTTGGCTTTTAGGTGCATTTGGTATTACTGAAAGATTTGACGATTCTAAAGAAAATTCAAAAGGTTTTATTCAAACCCTAAAGGAATTCTTTAAACTAAAAGAGTTTAGAACAATAATGGCAACATATCTTCTATCTATGATGGGATTTGATATTATTATGACTGTCTTTATTTTCTATATTAATGATGCCCTTGGTTTTGCTAATAGTGAATATGCAAGTTTAACTATGGTATTTATTGCAATACCTTTAGTATGCGCAATAGCTTCCGCTCCGTTATGGGAATTTTTATGCAAGAAGTTTGAAAAACATAAAATTTATGCTGTAGCATGTGTTTATATGTCTGTATGCTTAATGCTTGCTCTTGTTATTCCAAAAGTTTCATTACCATTTACAATTATTCATGTAGTTTTATGTGGTATAGGAATGTCTGCAATTCAAATAATTCCATATGCATCTTTGCCAGATGTAGTTGATGTTGATGAATATGTTAATGGCGAAAGAAGAGAAGGAGCTTACTATGGTGTTACTCAATTTTGTTATAAATTAGCATCCGGTATTGGTTGTGCGCTTGTTTCATTTATTTTAGGTCTAGCTGGATACATTGAAGCGGATTCTGAAAAATATTATGAAATTATTAATGCAGGTGGCACAATTGTTCAGCCAGAACAATCATTAACAGCGATAAGAATAATTATCGCAGTAATACCTAGTGTGATTTTCTTATTATCTATAATTGCTGCCTATAAAGCAAACTTGGGTAGAGAAAGATTTAATGAAATTAGAAAAGAGTTGGATAAAAGACATCAACAAGCTTTAGAAAATATGGCTCCAGAACAAAATGGAGAGCACTAAAAAGCGTGGTCTTTATTGACTTTAAGGCTACTAAAAAGTATTATTAAAGTATATTAAATTTAAAATTTTATGGAGGAATAAATTATGGGAAAAGTTGTATTAGATTGGAAAACAGCTTATGCGTTTATAGAAGACGCTTTCGTAGGTTATGGCGTACCAAGAGATGATGCTAAGATTTGTACAGAAGTATTATTATCATCTGACAAACGTGGTATAGAATCACATGGTTGCAATCGTTTTAAACCGATCTATATTGACAGAATTGTTGCAGGAATTCAAAATCCAGTAACAAATTTTGAAATTGTTAAAGAAACAGAAACAACAGCAGTTGTTGATGGCCATGACGGGATGGGTCAAGTAATTGGTCATAGAGCTATGCAAATGGCTATCGATAAGGCTAAAAAGTATGGTATGGGAATGGTAGTAGTTAGAAATTCTTGTCACTATGGTATTGCAGGATATTATGCAACTCAAGCAACTAGACAAGGCTGTATAGGTATGACAGGAACAAATGCTCGTCCATCAGTTGCTCCTACATGGGGAGTTGAGGGAATGTTTGGAACAAATCCATTTACAATTGGTATTCCAACAGATGAAGCTTTTGATTTTATTTTTGACTGTGCTACGTCAATTACTCAAAATGGTAAGATTGAATACTATGAAAGAATAGGAGAACAAGTTCATCCAGGAACTATTGTTGGTATTGATGGCGAACCAGTTGTGGGAGATGCAGGTGAAGCTTTAAAGAGAATTCGTAAAGGTACAGCTGCCTTAACAACATTAGGTGGTATCGGTGAAGCCTTAGGTGGATATAAAGGTTATGGATTTGCTTTAGCTGTTGAATTAATGTCAGCTGCACTACAAGATGGTGCGTATGGTAAAGCTTTAAATGGTAAAGATGCTGATGGAAAATTAGTTCCATATCATTTAGGTCACTACTTTATTGCTATTGATACAAATCACTTCTTAGGCGAAGATGTTTGTAGAAAGAAATCAGGTGAAATTTTAAGAGCTATTCGTGCTTCAAAGAAACAACCTGGTGCAGAAAGAATTTATACAGCAGGTGAAAAAGAATATGAAATTTGGAAACAAAGGGAGAATGTAGGTGTTCCTGTAAGTGAGCCAGTTCAAAAAGAAATGAGTGCTGTAAGAGATCAATTAAAATTAAATTACGTTTTCCCTTGGGAAAAATAGGAGATAAAAAATGGGTAGAAATTACGCAGAAGAATCATTAAAATTACATTACAAGTGGAGAGGAAAACTAGAATATATCTCTAGAGTTCCTGTAAAAGATAAAGAAGATTTATCTTTAGCATACACTCCAGGTGTTGCTCAACCATGTCTAGAAATCCAAAAAGATATTAATAAATCTTATGAGTTAACAAGAAGATGGAATACAGTAGCCGTTGTTACAGATGGTACAGCAGTATTAGGATTAGGAGATATTGGCCCAGAGGCTGGTATGCCAGTTATGGAAGGTAAATGTGTTTTATTTAAATCGTTTGGCGATGTAGATGCTATACCTTTATGTGTAAGAAGTAAGGATGTAGATACTATTGTTAATACTGTTGCATTACTTGCAGGTTCATTTGGTGGTGTTAACTTAGAGGATATTTCAGCACCTAGATGTTTTGAAATTGAAAAGAAGTTAAAAGAGCGTTGCGATATTCCAATTTTCCACGATGACCAACATGGAACAGCAGTTATTTGTTTAGCCGCTATTACAAATGCTTTAAAGATTGTTAAGAAGGATATTAAAGATTGTACAGCAGTATTCTCTGGAGCAGGTGCTGCAGGTGTTGCTATTGCTAAATTATTCTTAAGTGCAGGAATGAAGAATGTTATTCTTTGTGATAGTAAAGGTATTGTAAGTAAGGATAATGAAAACTTAACACCAGCAAAAGCAGATATTGCAAGTTGGTCTAATAAAGGTAACTTAAGAGGCAAACTTGCTGATGCATTACCAGGTGCAGATATCTTTATTGGAGTTTCAAAGCCAGGTGTACTAACTAAAGATATGATTAAGACAATGGCAAAGGATCCTATTGTTTTAGCTATGGCTAATCCAGTTCCTGAAATTATGCCAGATGAGGCAAAAGAGGCGGGAGTTGCTGTTATGGGAACAGGAAGATCAGATTTCCCTAACCAAGTAAATAATGTTTTAGCATTCCCAGGAATATTTAGAGGAGCATTAGATGTTAGGGCAAGCGATATAAATGAAGAGATGAAAATTGCTGCGGCTAAAGCTATTGCTAGTTTAGTTGCTGATGAAGAGTTAAATCCAGATTATATTTTACCAAAAGCATTTGATCCTCGTGTAGGAAAGACAGTTGCTGCTGCAGTTGCAGAAGCTGCTAGAAAATCAGGTGTAGCAAGAATATGAAAAATTAGTAATTAATAAAAATGGGTTGTTTGCGAATAAAAAATCCAAGCAGCCTATTTTTTTTGCAATAAAAATTAAAGGAGATAACTTATGGTATTAATTAAACCATATAAAATGAAAAAATGAATAAAAAACCTCCAAGTGTTTTAACTTAGAGGTTAAAATGAACTATATTATATTATTTAGTATGTGTTATGACAGTTATTTTGCCATCATATAAACCTACAACTCCTAAAAATATGTCGTCTGTAACAATATTGTTTGAGTCAACTGTTGCCGTTCCGATTTGTCCAATATTCCATATAATTGTAGATATTTCGTTGCAAAGTGTATTATTCATTTCTTCAAGTGAATAAACCTCATTTACCATGTTGATGATTGCTTTTCCTGTTGCTGTGTTTGTATCTCCATTTATGCCAATAGTTCCTTCAGAAAATATTAATTTTCCAGTAGAATCCACACTTGTTTTAATATTAGAAACTAGATAGATATTTTCTGGTAAAAGTGAACTTTTGTCATCGCCTAATTTTTTAGCTAGTGGAACTGTATCAAACGACGCAACAATTCTCATATAGAAATCTCCAGTAGTATCTTTCGTTAGAGTTAATTCTTTAATGTTTAGTTTTAATTCGGCAGCATTTTGTAAATCTACATCTGAAGAATCAGCAGCATCATTAGATGCGGATGAAATTATTTCATTAAAAATATAAGCAATGGTTGTGTCTTTATAAGATAAAAGATATTGATTATCATACTTTAACATTCCTTCTGGTGTTGCAAGTGTAGTGTAATCAAAATTGTCTTTATTATATCCAGTTGCATTTGTGAAATTAGTTTCCGTATTTGATGATTCTTCAGTAGAATCGTATCCGTTTTTAACAATGTCAGATTCTTTTACATTTTTCATAGAAACTAATTCTTTAATGATCTTAAATAATGTCAAATCACCAAAACCTAATTCGTTTAAAGATTTATTATTTAGTTGCTCAATTTTTGTATCACCAATATTTATCATGTTTGGAGTTATAACAAATAAAGATACTGCTATAACGGCTACAATAAGTAGAATAACAATTAAAGAAGTTATACAACAAATTTTACAACCTGTATGATTTTTTCCTTTAGACATTTTTTACCTCTTTACCATTTATTGTGGACTTTTTCTGCAAATCCAATTTTATTTTTTATTTCTATTTTTTCTCCATTATCAAGAATGAAATACCCTTTAAAATAACCAAAGACTTGATGTGGAATCATGCATAGTATACCTAAGTTTATTGGGGCTTGTCTATCTATAATAGGAGTGAAGTCCATATAAAATTTGTTATCATTAGATGTAAAAGTCCAAGGAGACATGAAATCATCCTTGCCATCTTTTTGAGGTATATTAAATGTGACTTCATCTAATTTATAGCCTTTTCCGTCAACAAAAACCATATTTTCTGTGGCCATAGATGTGTCGCCAAATCCATATCCTATATTAAAGCCAACGTTCATACCATTGTCTAAAAGTGTTTGAAATGAACCCCAATACCATGTATTGTTATATGTCCAAACTCCACGGCCCCAGTCCAAACCTGCTAAAGTATCTTTATCCTCTAGGGTATAATCTTCACCTTCAATTGTGAAATAACCATAAACTTTCATGCAGTTCGTTTTTTGATTGTAATAAAAATGCTTATCTTTATTAAATGGAGTAGCTATTACCATATGGTCTTTAGGTATATCCTTTAAAATTATATCAAAGATTAGTGGATCTTTATTATCATAAAATTCTTCAAATATCCCAGATAAATGTTTTTCTTTTCCATTGTTTTCAAAAGCAAAATCAGCCTGTGTGCTTTTGCCATAAAAATCTCCAATATCAGGAGTTGATGGTGCGTTCATTTTGCCCATAGTAAAGAATAAGAGAGCGCTTTTATTGATTTGAGTCTTGTTTTTAAAATCAAGAAGTGAAGCACTAATATTTCCAACATAGCCACAATCGGCAATTGTCAAACATAAGCCATATTCTTGATTGCCTATGTAATAATAATCCCATTCCTTTATACGCCACTTTGGTGCTTTTATATCTTGTCTTTTATATTCCCATACTTGATTAAAAGCAAATCCTGGTTCTTGGATGTTGCCATTTATTCCTAACAATTTTTGTCTTTTTGTAACTTGATGTTGTGTTGACATAATTTAACCTCATACATATATTTTATCATTTTAATAAAATATAGTGAATATAATAAAAAGTAGCGTTGATTTTTTTTCTTTGTTATAATCTTTACATGCGAATGAGAAGAAAGGGAAATTTGAATAATAGAATTGCTCAAAGTAGCGATTATTTAATCGCAACTGAAGGCGCATTTTCGAATGTTAATAAATATATAGAACAAAAGGAATATATAGATGTTAAATCTCTATTTGGCAATGAAAATAGTGTTGAGTTAGATCTTGGCTGTGGCCTTGGTAGTTTTGCTATTTTAAAAGCTTTACAAAATAAAAATATAAATTATATTGCCGTAGAAAAATTTAGTAACATAATTATTGGTGCAATAGAAAAAGCAAGAGATAAAAAAGTTGAAAATTTAAAATTTATTAATTGTAGAGTTGAATGTATAGAAAAATTTATAAAAGATGAAAGTATTTCTACTATTTATTTAAATTTTTCAAATCCACTTCCTTCCTCAACCGATGAAAAACAAAGATTAACTTCACAAAGATTTCTAAAAATATACAGGAAAATTTTGAAAAACGATGGCAAAATCGAGCAAAAAACTGACGATTTAGAATTTTTTGAGTATTCTATTGAAAGTTTTAAAAAAGCAGGATTCAGGGTCGAAAACATATGCTACGATGTAGGTATGGCTAATATTGAGAATAATATTGTTACAGAACATGAAGAAAAATATATAAAAATGGGAAGGAAAATAAATAGATTAGAGGCTTATAAATGTTAAATAAATATAATTTTACAAAGGTTTCGTGCTATTTAGGTTTTTTCGTGCAAGCAATAGTAGTAAATCTTGTTCCGCTTTTATTTGTGTGTATACAAGATGAATTTAATATAGATTTAGCAAAATTGACATTAATAATAACTATTACATTTTTTGTACAACTTGTTATTGATGCATTATCCACAAGACTAATAGAAAAATTAGGGTATAGACTGATTGCAATTCTCGCTCATGTTTGTAGTTTTGTAGGATTGCTTCTTTTAGGAATTCTACCTTTTATAATGAGCAATCATTATTTAGGAATTGTAATATCTATAATGATAGCTTCATTAGGAGCTGGGTTTATAGAAGTTATAATAAGTCCAATCGTTGAAGCTATTCCTGGCAAAAAATCAAATATGGGTCTTAATTTTTTGCATTCTTCGTATTGCTGGGGAGTAGCAGTTGTTGTTTTACTTACAACTCTTTATATTAAATTTTTAGGTTCATATTGGCGTTATTTGCCTATGGGTTGCGCGATTTTCCCTTTTATCAATATAATCACATTTATATTTGTTCCAATTGAAGAATTAAAGGCGGAAAATGAAGAATCAAAAATGTCTTTGTTGGACTTGTTAAAAAACAAAGTATTCCTTGCATGCTTGTTTATGATAGTTTGTGCAGGTGCTACCGAACTTGCGATTGCTCAATGGGCATCCTATTTTGCAGAGCGTGGTCTTGATGTTTCAAAAACTATGGGTGATTTATTAGGACCTCTTGCTTTTGCTATATTAATGGGAGCGGCAAGAATATTATCTGGCATTTTTGCAGATAAAATAGGACAAGAAAAAATAATAATTATCTCCGCTACAGGGTGCGTTATAAGTTATGTAATAATAATTTTCTCTCCAGCGATTATATCTTTAATTGGCTGTGCATTATGTGGATTTTTTGTTGGTGCTACATGGCCGGGTGTTTTAAATATCGCAGCTAAGAAATTTAAAAATGGTGAAGGTAAAGTTTTTTCAATAATGGCGTTAGGTGGGGATGCAGGATGTACACTTGGGCCAACAATTGTAGGTGCAGTTTCTAATTCTATATCTTCAAATAGTGGAGATGGTCTTAGAATAGGAATTTCAGTCGCAATAATTTTTCCAGTGCTGCTTTTAGCCTTAATATTATTCGTTGTAAAATCATCAAAGAAAGAAAACTTAATCAAATAAAAAGTTTTGTAAATTAAACATTTAGACACTTGTCTTCTATGTAAAATTTTTTACTACAATTATGTCTAATAATTTCGAACAAAACCACAATATATAGTAGTTAGACAAAAAATTACTCACAATATTTTGTGGTTTGCTGTTGACATGTATATCTTTGATATATATAATCTAAATACACTTTAATTTTTGAGAGAGAATTAACACTGGGTTAATTATATGTAAGGAGGAAGGGTTTATGTTGAAACTTATTAAACGTAATGGATCGGAAGCAGATTATGATAAATCAAAAATCATTAGAGCTATAGAAAAAGCTAATACTAATGTGTCTGACGCTGCTCGAATTTCGCAAGAGGATATTGAGAGAATAGCAAATGAAATTACGGTTGAATGTGAGAAAGCTATTCGGTCATTTAACGTTGAAGAAATTCAAGATAGAGTAGAAAATAAATTAATGGACATGGGCGCCCATGATTTGGCAAGAAAGTACATCACATATAGATATACTAGAGCTGTTGTTAGAAAGTCTAATACAACAGATGAACAAATCATGTCATTGATTGAATGCAATAACGAAGAAGTAAAACAAGAAAATTCAAATAAAAATCCAACAGTAAACTCCGTTCAAAGAGATTATATGGCAGGCGAGGTAAGTAAAGATTTAACTCGTAGAGTTTTATTGCCAGAAGATATAGTAGCCGCACATGATGCTGGTATAATTCACTTCCATGATGCTGACTATTTTGCTCAACATATGCATAACTGTGATTTAATAAATCTAGAAGATATGCTTCAAAATGGTACAGTTATTTCAGGAACATTAATTGAAAGACCACATAGTTTCTCGACAGCATGTAACATCGCAACACAAATAATTGCTCAAGTAGCTTCTTCTCAATATGGTGGGCAAAGTATTTCTTTAACCCACTTAGCTCCATTTGTTGATGTTTCAAGAAAGAAAATTAAATCAGAATTACAAGAGGAATTAAAAGATTTAAACATTCCTGAAGAAAAAATAGATGAACTTACAGAGTCTAGATTAAGACAAGAAGTAAGAAAGGGTATTCAAACAATTCAATATCAAGTAGTTACTTTAATGACAACCAATGGTCAAGCTCCTTTTGTTACAGTCTTTATGTATTTAAATGAGGCCGAAAATGAACAAGAAAAAGCCGATCTTGCATTAATTATTGAAGAAACTTTAAAACAAAGAATAAAAGGCGTAAAGAATGAGGCAGGAGTATATACAACACCAGCTTTCCCAAAATTAATTTATGTTTTAGAGCCAGATAATATAAAAGAAGGAACAAGATTCTGGTACTTAACAGTACTAGCTGCAAAGTGTACTGCAAAGAGAATGGTTCCTGACTATATTTCTGAAAAGAAGATGATAGAATATAAAGTAGATAAAAACGGTGAGGGTCATTGTTATACTTGTATGGGATGTAGATCTTTCTTGACTCCTTATGTTGATGCAAACGGAAAGCCAAAATATTATGGAAGATTTAACCAAGGCGTTGTGACAATTAACCTTGTAGATGTTGCTTTATCTTCAAAAGGTAATGTAGAAAATTTTTGGAAGATATTTGATGATAGACTAGAACTTTGTTATAGAGCTTTAATGGCAAGACACAATAGGTTAATGGGAACCAAGTCTGATGCTGCTCCAATTTTGTGGCAATATGGAGCTCTTGCAAGGTTAAAGAAAGGTGAAACAATAGACAGATTATTGTTTGGTGGATATTCTACAATTTCTTTAGGCTACGCAGGTTTATACGAATGCGTAAAGTATATGACAGGTAAATCTCATACAGACCCAAGTGCAAAACCTTTTGCTCTTGAAGTTATGCAACATATGAATGACAAGTGTAAAGAATGGAAAGAAAAAGAAAATATGGACTTCTCATTATATGGAACCCCATTAGAATCTACAACTTATAAGTTTGCTAAAGCTTTACAAAAGAGATTCGGTATAATTCCTGGGGTTACGGATAAGAACTATATTACAAATAGTTACCACGTTCATGTAACTGAAAAAATTGATGCATTTAGTAAATTAAAGATAGAAAGTGAATTCCAAAAATTATCTCCAGGTGGAGCTATCTCGTATATTGAAGTTCCTAATATGCAAAATAATATTGAGGCAGTACTTTCTGTAATGCAATTCATTTATGAAAATATTATGTATGCAGAATTAAATACTAAATCAGACTACTGTCAATGTTGTGGATACGATGGAGAAATTGAAATTGTTAATGATGCTAATGGTAAATTAATTTGGAGATGTCCAAAGTGCGGGAATACAGATCAAACAAAGATGAATGTAGCAAGAAGAACTTGTGGCTATATTGGAACACAATATTGGAACCAAGGAAGAACTCAAGAAATAAAAGAAAGGGTATTACATCTATAATAAAAAAAATACCGAATAAAGTTCGGTGTTTTTTTACTAGAGTACTATATGAATATAGCAACAATTAAATATTACGATATAGCAAATGGTAAGGGTGTTAGAACCTCGGTGTTTGTGTCTGGGTGTAGACATCATTGTCTAAATTGTTTTAATGAAGTTGCATGGGATTTTAATTATGGGGAAGAATACACAAAAGATGTTGAAAATAAGATTATAGAATCTTTGGCTCCAGATTATATTGATGGGATTTCTATTTTGGGAGGTGAGCCTTTTGAAATAGAAAATCAAAAAGATTTAGTTATTCTTTTACAAAAAATCAAAAACATATATCCCAAAAAGACGGTATGGATATATTCGGGTTTCACATTTGAAGAGATAAAAAATGGCTCTCGCGCAAGTGGTTTGTATGCAAATGAACTTTTGTCTTTGTGTGATGTTTTAGTTGATGGAAGATTTATAGAAGCTCAAAAAAATATTTCTTTAAAATTTAGGGGTTCTGAAAATCAAAGAATTATAGATGTGAAAAAATCTCTACTTAATGGCAATGTCGAATTATATATGGATTAATTAAATATGTGCCATTAAAAGCATATAGAAACTTAAAGAATCTATCTTATAACTATTTTGCTTTATATTAGTTTCAATTAACTCTCTACAAGTTTTTGGTGATTTATCTAGTTTATTGCGCAAACGGAGCGTCTTTATTTGTTCGCTATCCTTTTCATTTTGGATAAACCAATTAATTATTAAGTCTTTTTCTTCTTCAAGAAGCGGTCTGCTTATATCGTCCATAATTGTTCTCTCTATCTATTTTATAAGAAAAATGTTAAAATATACAAGAGGGTGATAGTTATGATATACGTAGTATGTATAAATAAAGTGCTAAAAGAAAATATGAAAACATTCTTAAAAGCAGCTCTTGAACATGCAAGTATTTCAAAAAGTACAGATAAGGGTTGTTTAAGATTTGATGTTTCTAAATATAATGAAATGAATAATGAGATTGTATTTTTTGAAATTTGGGAATCAAAAGAATATTTAGATAAACACGCAAATAGATGTAAAGATAGTGAATTATTAAAAGTAATTCAAGAAAATAGATACAATAAAAA
>CAVAVP010000029.1:0-21913 GCA_963592135.1 bacterium | reverse complement strand
TTGTTATTTTCTTCTACCTCTATTTCTTCTAATTCGCCAAGTTCACTTTCCTCACCTGAATATTCTTCAACTTCCTCTTCATCTAAGAATGTTGGCATACCATTATCTAAGTCTCCAAATTCTCCAAATTCTGACTCTTGCTGTAATTGAGCATCAGTTGGTTCATCGTCACTATCCTCTTCCCTATATAGTCCCTCTTTTTGAACGTTGAAATTTCCAAGTTCATACATACGTTGTTTTACATCTTCTATTCCCGGCAAATCTGATAAATCTCTTAAATCAAATTTCTTTAAGAATCCATCAGTTGTAGCATATAAAAGTGGTCGACCGGGCGTCGCGTCATATCCTGCTACACAAATCAAATCCGCCTTAAGCAGCATTGATATTGCATAATCTGCAGCAACTTCACCACGAAGTTCCTCAATTGAACTTTTCTTTATTGGTTGATAATACGCTATAATAGATAAAACTTCCATTAAACTCTTTGTTAATTCTTTTTCCTTAACAGGTTGAAGAGCATTTGATACTATTTCTCCATATTTATCATTTGAGCAAAATTGGACTTTATCTTCAAATTGTTGTAGTAAAATACCGCAATCTCCGCTATATTTTTCAGCCAATTTATCTATTGCATCATTTAAATTCTTTCTTGATACATCTTCAGGCAAGTGATCTAATATCTCTTTTTTAGAGATAGCGTTTCCTGCCGCAAAAATCATGGCCTCAATTACATTTACTAAATTTTCCATTATTCTTCCTCCGAGCCATCAACTGAAGCAAGTGCTTCTAAATTAACACCCTCTACATCTAATTCTGGGTTAAATTCTATTTCTATTTCATCTTTATCACTCTCTTGCTTAACAAGCAATACTTGCTTTGATACAAGTCTTAACAAAGCTTGGAAATCGGAAATAACTTGCCCCTTTGTAATTTTCTTATCAAATAACGAATAAAAACCTACCTTTTTCTTTGTATGAAGCATTTTTGTCAATCTTACAGATTCTTCAGATAATGGATATGGATCCTTAGGAATTGTCTTATTTTGCATTCCTAACGGATTTTGAACTCTTTCATCCATTAACATTACAATTTCACCAAAAGCATCCAAAAGTTTATTTATGTTAAATTTGTTTATAACAATAATAGCATCTGAATCAGAATATTTTGGTTGACGGTTTATTCTATTTATTTTTTCTCTACTTTTTAAAATTTGAACATTATCTTGTACTATCTTATAAATTTCCAATCTACGCCTTAATTCAGTCTCTGCATCAAAATCTATGGCTTCAAATTCCTCGCCATCATCGTCAACAGGAACATACGCAAGAACGGATGCTTTTATTTTTAATAGAGTTGTTGCTATTTTTATAAAATCTGAAGCTACATCTGCATCAATTTTATCTAATTGCCCAAGATAAAAAACAAATTGATCTGTAACTAAATGCAACGGAAAAGTTCTTATGTCATATAAACTTCCATATGCATCATTTTCAGTAATTAACTTGTATAAAACATCAATAGGACCACTAAAATCCTCAATTTTTAAACTAACAACACTAGCGGGATGATATTCAAAAATTTTATCAGCCATTAGACGCTTACTCCTATACCTACACCTAAAATAGAGACCCAAATTTTATTGAAAATCAATTGAGCTAAATCATTTACCATTCCAAACAAAGAAGTTCCAAAGGTACTTGACGAAATAAAGGAAATACCAATAAATGCTATCATTACCCAGTTTCCATATCTATACATAAAGTTAACAAATTTATTATCCGGCTCTGCCAATGTTTCTATAATTCTAAAACCATCAAGTGGATAAATTGGAAGCAAATTAAACACCATAAGCAAAACATTTACTTGCATTCCAAGATAGAACAAATACAAGAAAAACTGTACTAAATAATACTCAAAATTTCTAGACGGAAAACTGAAAGGCGCAAATTTTAACAACAAAGCAAGGCCTACAGAATTAATAAAAGCAAGGCTAAGATTAACAATAACACCACCTAAAGATGTTAAAATCATACTTTTTTTATATTCTCTAAAATTTCTTGGATCAATAGGTACAGGTTTTGCCCAACCAAATCCTACAAGCAACATCATGATTGTTCCTACAAGAGACAAATGCTTTGCTGGGTTTAAAGATAATCTACCGGCCTTTTTAGCGGTTTCATCGCCATTTAAATATGCAACATAACCATGTCCTAATTCATGTAAGATAATTGCTGCTAACAAAACTATTGCATAAGCACAAAGCAATACTATTGCTTCTAAAAAAGTACTTGAATTTCTAAAAATTGAAACTAACATTTTACGACATCTCCACTTCTTCTACATCATTTTTTAAAATGTCTTCATATGTTTGCCCCTTAATAACAATACCACTCTTTCCGTCTTTAACAAATATCACTGTTGGTAATAAATTTCTATTCATATTATTTGATAGCGCATATTTAAAATCACCTGTAGACAAAAGTGCTAAAATATCATCTCTATTTATTTCAGGAAGAACAATATCGTTAAAAATAATATTTTCTTTTTCCGAACTCTTTCCTGCAATAGAAACCAAACTTGAAGGTCTATCTTCAGCCTTATTTGCTAACATTACCTCGTATGTATTACCTAAGAACAACGTTGTCATATTATCAAACATTCCGCCATCAATTGCTATAAATTTCTTACCATATTCAGTTTCTTTTATACTTCCAATTCTATATAAAGTTATTCCAGCTTCAGACATTACCGATCTTCCTGGCTGAATAACTAATCTTGGTTTATTTAAATTATTTTCAATTAAACTATCTATTACAAGTTTAGAGATAAGTCTACCATATTCATCATAGTTATCTTCATTAAACATCTTCGTATTTGATGAATAATATGGTCCAAATCCACCGCCAAAGGCAATTTCCTCAATCTCAACACCTTCAGCTTTCAATTTTTTCATAAACTCAATTAAAGCTGTAATTAAAATTACATATTTTGTAGAATCTGCTGTAGGTGATGAAATTTGACTACTTAAACCATAAAAATGCAAGTTAGCGCATTTTTCAATTAGTTCTACTATTTCTAATGCTTCATTTTTCAAAATAGAAAAACCAAAATTAGATTCTACATCTCCATTTATGGAAATCATTATGTTTTGTTTAACTTTATATTCTTCGCATAGCGCATCAATAATCTTTATTTCATCAACATTTCCAACAACTATACGACCAATATGATTTTCAATTGCCATTCTAAGTTCAGCTTCAGTTTTGTTGTTTCCGCATAAATAGGCTTTTTTCAAATCAAAACCAGCCTTAATCGCAGTATAAAGTTCTCCGCCAGAGTAAACTACTAATTCAACATCTTCTTCTTGTAAAAGCTTATATAGTGCTATACACGAAAAAGCTGTTGAAGCATAAGCCATATTACCTAAACCATAGTTTTTTAAAACCGAACGTTTAAACTTTCTACAAACTTCTCTTATATGCTGTTCATCAAGAACATACAATGGAGATGAATATTTAGTGACTAAATCCACTACATCACAGCCACCAATTTCTAGATGTCCTAAATCATTAATATTCAAAGTATCGCTAAAACGCATAACATTTCTCCTTGTCAAAACTTCCACACTATTTTAGCAACTTATTAGTATATAAGTCAATGCGCGTTTTATATAATTATATATTTTATAATAGATAAATATACAAGAAATGCAAAAATTAGAAAAATAAAAAAAAGTTTAAACGATGAAAAAAAATTAGACAATTTAATAGTTCTTACTTTGATTTTAGAGACCACAATACAAATGATAGAAAAAATAAAAGCTATACCAAGAACTAAAAGAGCTTGAACAATTTGAGTAGAATCTTTCTTAATAATCAAAAATACTAAATACAAGGAATAAAACAAAATTGAAATTCCCATCAAAAGTATAGAAATATTCGAAAATTTCACCATACCAATTGCAGATTTATCTTTTTGTTTTTGCTCTATTTCTTCTTTACTTGTAGTTTCAAACAAATTATTTTTTTGCTCTTGCGGTGGAACTGATATAGCAGCAGGCATATCCTTAAGCAAACCTAATTCTATTTTAGTTTTATTTCCACAATTTAAACATTTTGCTAATCCATAATTTTTATCTTCTAAAGATAGCTCTCCACCACATATTGGACATCTAAATTCGTTCATCATTTTTCCTCTATTATTATCTTACCTTGCTCTTCGTCATCTTCTTTAATCTCAAACAATGACAAAAGCTCATCTTCCTGCATGCTTGTTATGCCATAAATTTTTAAATTTTCATTATACATTTCATTAATAGATACAAACATATCATCAGCATTTGTTAAAACATCTTCTTCTAAAACCTTAGTATCTAGCGCCTTATTTAAGAAAATTGCTAATTCTTTTTGATCCTGCAAACAAGATAAAAGTTTTAATCCACTTACCCTTTTAATTAAATCATTATTTTCAAAAGCATCCTTTAATCTATTTGCCATCTTTATGTTATATAAAATATAAAGGCCTTGCTTTATACTTCTATCTCTAATTTCATTTTCATTGGATATTTTCTTAACAATAAAAAGTTTACTTATTCTATCTTCTGCTTTTTTCCCATCTTCCATTAAAATAATAATTTTATTACTATACAAAGATATCTTTTCTTCAATTAATTCCTCTTCTCTTTCTAATTGACAAATAGCATCAATTATTTCTTCTTTAGTAATTTCATCAAATATATTTTTCTTTCTAAAGCACATCATTTTATCTCCTTAGCATTTCTTTCTTTAATTAAGACCTTTATTTCCAAAACAAGAGATTCTATATATTCTTTATCCTGTCCAACTAATCTATTAAACAAAAGTCTTAATTCCCCGATTTTATCGCGAATTTTCTTATCTATTTCATAAACAACTTGATTATCTCTAGGAGAAAGATATTTAAGTTCTTCTTGAATACTTAAAAGCTCTGTTTTAAAAATTTTATTTCTATCCAATTCAATTAAGATATCTATCTCTTGGCTTGTTAATAAAATTGTTTTTCGGTCTTCAATATAAATATCAATTTCTTCTTCAATTTTTTTCTTTTTAAAGCACATATTAATCCCTCACTTTAGCGCCACAATGCTTACAAAACATATCATCTTTTGTAATTAATTTTCCGCAATTTGGACATTTTATTTTGCTTTTTACGAGTTCAAGCCCGCAAACAGAACAAAATTTCATAGTATCTTTAACTTTTGCACCACAATTTGGACAATCTTTTTCCGATTCTTGCGCCCCCGCTGATTTTTTACCAGTTGGCCATCCAATTATTTTACAAACTTCAAGATATCTATCATAATCTTCTCTTTCTAATCTTTTTAAATCTACTTCTCTTTGATATTTCTTTTCATCTAATCTTTCTTTATTTTCTGCTTCTTTTTCCGCAATTGTTATTCTGTTTAAGTTATCTCTTGCTTTATTTATTTTTTCTATGTCACCGTCTGATATAATTACTCTAGATATTGTAAAAGAATAAACTTTAAGACCATAGTCTTCTTCGAACATTTCAGCAACATGAGGCAATACTGCATTAGATACAGGAAGTAAAACTTCACCTAATCTATCGTAAGATAGTTTCAAACCCTTCATAATATTAGCTATATGGTATTGAACCTCAGATAAAAGCCTTCCTTGCAATCTTTCTTTTAAATCATCAATATCAAAACTTTCTCTTTGTCCAATCAACTCTAGATAAGCTTTTCTTGGATTTGATATTTGGACTTCAAGTTCTCCTGATGCCCCAAGTTTAATTGATGTATTAGTAATAGGATCTCTCATATCAAATTGTGTTGTTGTTCCCCAAAGCAAATTAAGTCTTGCAGTTTTAGAAACAAAAATAACGTCAACAAATGGCGCTTGATCAAGATTTTGCATAAAATTAAACTTTTTATCACAAAGTTTATAACGACCTGCAGATAATGTTTCGTATGCTATTCCATCACGAACAATAATTGCATTATGAGTATCTGAAACAATAATTGAAAGATTAGAATCTAAACTATCAATGGAAATTTTTCGAAAAAGGACATCATTTAATCCTTCACACTTAATAAACTTCAAAGCCATAAACACCTCCATGTTTACAACCTCGTCATCCCTAAATATTTTCAATCTCCCTTAGAAAATAAAAAAACAAATTATCAAAATAAATATACATAAGAATAGTATCAAAGTCAACAACGACTAAAGTAAAACTTTCAAGTAAACAAAATAATTGTCCTGTTTTTTGAATAAATTAAAAATTATTAAAAATTTAAAACAAAAGCATAAGATTCAGTTAGATTTTTTTTAAAATTACTTCCCTACTTTTATAAAAATAACATTAATTTAAAATTATTCAAGAAATTTATTTTCTATAAATTCATAAAAAAGACATCTTTACTCAAAAATTTTCTAATACATTTTGATTTAATTTTTTTTAAATTTTATTGTAATTTTTATACAAAGTAAACATATTAATTTTTAAATTTTGTCCATATATTTATTATTTATTTAGAAAATTAGAGAAAAAAAAAGAGGCCATCTATTTTAGACGACCCCTTTCCTTATCATAGGGAGAACAAATTATACGACTTATTTCGCATACTCTGTTTGACGAACTTCTCTAATTAAGCTAACTTTGATTTGGCCTGGATATTCTAATTCATTTTCTACTTTACTAGCTATTTCTTTTGCCATAAATACCATAGCGGCATCATCAACCTTTTCTGGCTTAACCATAACTCTTATTTCTCTTCCGGCTTGTATAGCAAATGATTGCTCCACACCATCAAATGAATTAGCAACAGCTTCTAATTTTTCCAATCTCTTTATGTAATTTTCTACAGATTCACGTCTAGCGCCTGGTCTTGCAGATGAAATAGCATCGGCCGCTTGTACAAGCACCGCTTCAACTGTTTCAGCTTCAACATCGCCATGGTGAGCTTCTATACAATGAATTACAGCTCTAGATTCTTTGAATTTTTTTGCAATATTTACACCTATTTGCACGTGAGTACCTTCAAGTTCATGGTCAACTGCTTTACCTATATCATGCAATAAACCAGCTCTTCTAGCGATTTTTTCATCAGCGCCAAGTTCAGATGCCATAACACCTGCAAGATAACTAACCTCTAGGGAGTGCTCTAAAACATTTTGTCCGTAACTTGTACGATACTTTAATCTTCCTAAAAGTTTAACTATTTCTGGATGTAAATTATATACATTAGCATCGAAAGCTGCGGATTCACCGGCTTCCTTTACTTGATTTTCAATTTCTTTCTTTACTTTTTCAACTGTTTCTTCAATCTTTGCTGGATGAATTCTACCATCTGACACCAATCTTTCAATAGTGTTTTTGGCGATTTCTCTACGCATTGGCTCAAAACAAGATATTGTTACTGCATCTGGAGTATCATCTATAATCAAATCTACACCAGTAGCATTTTCAATTGCTCTTATATTTCTACCTACACGACCTATTAAACGACCTTTCATTTCTTCATTTGGAAGACTAACAGTTGATGTGGTTGTTTCAGATGTATGCTCTGCAGCACACTTTTGAATTGCAAGTCCTACTATTTTCTTAGCCACTTTATTAGCTTCATCTTTTGCTAGTTGCTCAATTTGTTTAGCCTCTATCGCGGAATTTTGTTTTACTTCTTCAAGAAGTTCTTTTCTAAGTTCTTCTTTCGCCTCATCTTGGCTTAATTTAGCAACTTTTTCCAACTCTTCAAGCATCTTATTATGTGCATCTTTAACTTCGTTTTCAAGACTAGTTAATTTCTCTTCCTTAGTTTCCAATGCAAGTTTTCTTTCATCTAAAAGATTACTCTTATTATCTAAAGATACTTCTCTTTTGTTTAGTTGTTCGTCTCTTTGGTTAACACGTTGTTCATTACGTGCGACTTCTTGTTTTTTGGCCTCAATCTCTCGATTAGCCTCATCTTTAAGTCTCTTTGTTTCTTCTTTAGCTTCTACTTTTGCATCCTTTTTTATTGCTTCGGCTTCTTTATAAGCGTTTTCACGCTCTTCGTTTCCTTTCTTACGTAATTGATCAACTTCATCTTTTACGCTGCCTAAAGCTTTACGAGCATAATATCTATATATTAAATAACCTGCAGCGCCACCTATGATTAAAGCAACTATAGCAGTAAATAATATTCCTAATACAAAACTCAAATTTGAGTCTGCTGCTCCAAGGATAAAAGCAAAGCAACTTGCGTTACTTTCCATTGTTACCTCCTATACACTTGTCAAGTTTCATTTTTTATATAAATTTATGGGCTTTTACACCCATAAACAAGTTTAATATATTCTGTATAAATAGTCAAGATTTAACTTCTAATCTACTTGTTCTTGTTGAAGTTTTGCTAATACTTTTTCTTTTATCTCTTCCGCAACCTCTGGATTATCACTTAAATATTGAACTGCTTTATCTCTACCTTGAGCAATTTTCTCGTCATTATAGCTAATCCAAGAGCCACTCTTAAACATAATTCCTTCCGCAATAGCCATATCTATTATACAGCCTTCTTGAGAAATACCCTTACCATATAGAATATCAAATTCTGCTGTTCTAAATGGAGGAGCAACCTTATTTTTAACAATTTTAGCCTTTGTATGATTACCAACAAACTCAGCTCCATCTTTTAGTGCGTCGCCTTTTCTAACATCAATTCTAATTGAAGCATAGAATTTTAATGCTTTACCGCCTGGAGTTGTTTCAGGATTACCAAACATAATACCTACTTTCTCTCTTAATTGATTAATAAATATAACACAAGTATTTGCCTTAGAAATCACTGATGTAATTCTTCTTAATCCTTGGCTCATTAATCTTGCTTGTAAACCAATTGTGTTTTGTCCAACTTCACCTTCAATTTCAGCCTTTGGAGTCAATGCTGCTACAGAGTCTACAACGATTAAATCAACAGAGTTTGACCTAACTAACGTGTCTAAGTTGTCTAAAGCTTGCTCTCCACTATCTGGTTGAATAACATAAAGATTATCTATATCCACTCCTAAGTTTTTAGCATAAACTGCATCTAAGGCATGTTCAGCATCTATAAATACAACAGTTCCACCTTGTTTTTGACATGATGCAATGGCATGTAATGCAAGTGTTGTTTTACCTGAAGATTCAGGACCATAGATTTCAATAATTCTTCCTTTAGGGAATCCGCCAACACCTAATGCTACATCTAAAGATAAACACTGAGTTGGAATTACATCCATCTTTTGAACTTTTTTATCGCCTAAACGAACGATAGTTCCTTTGCCGTATCCTTTTTCAATCTTAGCAATAGCTTCATCAATAAGTGCGCCTTTTTCCGTGCTAACAATTTCTTCTTTTTTTGCCATAATATATACCTCTAATTTAATTTTTCAATATAATTTAATAACATATATAATGCTATATTTGTTACTGTTTTTCTGACCGTTTCTCTATTACCATCAATCATTACCTCTTTAACAATAATATCCTTACTATCTCCAACTCCAATATATGCAAGACCAACTGGCGTATCAAACTCATCGCTATTTGGACCAGCACATCCCGTTGTTGCTAAAGCTAATTTTATTTCCTTGTTTTCTAAAATGCCTTGTACCATTTCTTTACAGGTTTCCTTGCTTGCAGGACCATATTTATCTAATGTTGATGTTTTTACATGTAATCTTCTAACCTTTGCAGTTGTAGCGTATGTTACTAAACCTTCATGTAGAACAACGCTAGATCCTGACACATTTACAATAGATGAGCAAACCATTCCACCGGTTAAAGATTCTGCTATGCCTATCTTTACACTTTTTTCTATTGCCTTTTTAACAACACATTCTTCAAGTGTCATTTCGTTATCTGCATAAATAAAATCTTTTAATTCAGATAAAATCATATTTAAAACTTCATTGAACTTTATTTCACTTTCGTTTTTATTAATCAATATAATAGTTGAATCTTTATAAAGACTTGAAATTTCAAGAAAAACTCCATCAGTATCAATTAAAGATTTTATTTTCTCTATTTGACTACTTGATAAATCAAAAACTTTTAATACACAATAATCTTTATATTCTTCTATCATTCTACTACTTCTCCAATATAATCTAATCCATCCATTTTTGTAAGTTTTATCTTATATATGTTACCTATATCTACTAAATTCTTTGCCTTAAAATAAACCTTTGTATCTATCTCTGGAGCATCAAATTTGCTTCTTCCTACAAACATTTGCTTGTCATAATCTATATCTTCATATATTACTTCAACTACTTGACCTATTTTTTTCTTCATTCTTTCAACCATTACTTTTTGTTGAATTTCATAAAGCTTTGCTTGTCTTTCAATTTTTACCTTCTCATCAATTTGGTTTTTAAGTCTTGCAGCTGCTGTTCCTTCTTCTTGAGAATATGTAAAGAAACCACATCTATCAATTTTTCCTTCTTTTATAAAATCTTCAAGTTCCATATAATCTTCTTCCGCTTCTCCTGGGAATCCAACTATAAATGTAGATCTTATTGTAAAACAATTATACTTTTCAATTCTCTTAAATAAATTATCAATATATTCTTTGTCAATATGCCTATTCATTACCTTTAAAATAGATGACGACCTATGTTGTAAAGGAATGTCTAAATATTTACAGATTTTATTATTATTTGCCATATAGTCTAACAACTCATCTGAAATATTTTCTGGATATAGATATAATAACCTTATCCACTCAACATTTATTTTACTTAATTCCTCCAATAAGTCAATAAGTTTACATTTGTTCGCTTTTTCATGTCCCCATTTTGAGACATCTTGAGCAACTAAAATTAGTTCTTTAACACCGTAATTCTCCACTAATTCCTTAGCTTCTTGAACAATATCATCTAAGTCACGTGATGTGTATTTTCCTCTAATTGAAGGTATTGCACAATAAGTACAATGATTATCACAACCTTCAGCTATTTTTATATATGCAAAATGTTGTGGAGTTGTCAAAACTCTCTTTTTTGAAAAGTATCTATCATTAATATCATTTTTATAATAATTACGCTTTCCTGTTGCTACCATTTCTTTTATTCTTTCTGGCAACTTTTGATATGAGGCCGTTCCTACAAACATATTAACCTCAGGAAGTTCTTTATATAAATCATCCATGTATCGTTGAGATAAACAACCAGAAACAATTAAATATTTACATTTACCCGTTTCTTTTAACTTTGCCATCTCAAAAATCGTGTCAATTGATTCTTTTTTAGCGCTATCTATAAATCCACATGTGTTAACAATTATAATATCTGCATCTTCTACATCCGCAGTTAATTCATATCCATCTTCTTGAAGATAGGCTAACATATTTTCCGTGTCTATTCTATTTTTATCGCATCCTAGCGATACTACTCCAATTTTCATATATACCTACTATTTATTTTCTTTAAAACTTTCTTCAATTTTTTGAATATCTTCTTCTGTCATATTCAAAACTCTTTTATTATCTTCAATTATAGAAAATCCCATTACTTCAATCCATATAGCTATTTTTAAAGCTCTATAATAGCCTATATTATCTATCTTTTGAATAAATAGAACATCACATCTCTTTTCTTGAACACAAGCCTTTAAAACATTAATTATATTCTCATCAGGAATTGGACAATCCTTATTTTCCGAAATCTTTTCTACTGCAGATTTTTCTTCTTTAAACACTTTTAAATTTTTAAATACATAATTAAACCCAGAAACCACAGCTAAAATTGTTGTTAATGAAATTCCTACAATTGCTATCCATCTAAATATAGTTCCAGCAATAATAGCTGCATTATTATCCCAATTTATAAAAGGAACAAATATTAAAGCATTCAAGCCAATCATCCCTGTCATAGTCTTCATCTTGCCAAGTTTGTCTGCTGCTAAAATAACATTTTTAGATGCCGCAATTTGTCTTAATAGTGAAACAATAAATTCTCTAACTACTATTATAATCGTACAAACTTCCATAAAATAAGGAATTCCTATTCTACAATTTGCTATACCTATTACAAGCCCTGTTAAGGTTAAGGCTTTATCAGCAATTGGGTCTAAAAACTTTCCAAGTGTTGTTACCATTTGATATTTTCTTGCTATATATCCATCTATAAAATCCGTAGTTGAAGCTATAAAAAATAAAACTTCTGTTACTATAAACATCCAATCAAATAAACTTTCTAAACAAAAAGTAACTATTATTATAGGAATAAGCACTAATCTTGCTGTTGTTATTTTTGTAGGTAAATTCATCTAGCTAACCTCTTTTATTCTTCTTGATTATTTTGATTTTCTAAGGATTCTTTTAATTGCGTAAACTCTAATTTAGTCAAAACCATAACCTTTTTATTGCCTTCTTGTCTTGCATAACCTTTTTCCACCATCCAATCCACAATTTTTGCGGCTTTTGGGAACCCTACAGAGATTTTTCTTTGAAGGAAAGATGTAGATACATTATTGTTATCTATACAAACCTCAAGAGCTTGCAAAAAGACTGGATCTAATCCTTTTTCAGTTTTATCTTCAACCATAGTTTCAGTCTTTGGTTCTTCTGGTTCTTTATTAATAATAGCTGCTGCATCTTCATCAAAATAAACTTCATTCTTTGCTTTTATTTGACTAATTAAATTATCCAATGATGGCGTATCTAATAATGCACCTTGGACTCTATCTAGTTCACTTCCTTTTTCAGCACTCATAAATAGCATATCACCACGGCCCAACAATTCTTCACCGCCTACTTGATCTAGAATTGTATTACTATCTATACCTGATGTACATTTTAAACATATTCTTGTAGGGATATTGGCTTTAATAGTACCTGAAATTATATTAACTGAAGGTCTTTGAGTTGCTAATACTAAATGAATACCTGCAGCTCTTGCTTTTTGTGTAAGTCTTTGAACTGCTATTTCAAATTGCTTTTTATATGTAGCATCTGCTGCTACTTCACCAAACTCATCAATAACTATAACGATATATGGAACATACAAGGATTTATCAGCTTTAACTTCTGGTAATTTATTATATTCTTGAATATCTCTAACACCATTTGTTTCAAGTAAAGTATATCTTCTTTCCATTTCATTTATGGCCCAATTCATGGCGTTCATAGCCTTAGGAACTTCAGTTAAAATATTTGGTATAAGAAGATGAGGAATACCTTCATAAGGTTTAAACTCAACCTTCTTTGGATCAAATAAGATTAATCTTAATTCTTCTGGTGAATATCTACATAATAGCGATGCAAGCATAACGTTTATAGCAACAGATTTACCAGATTTTGTGGCACCTGCAATTAACATATGAGGTGCGTCAACCATATCATATGAATAGTTATGCCCCTCAATGTCTTGACCAAACGCAAATACTAAATATTTCTTAGGATCATGAATTGCTTTTTGATACTCATCACTTAAGAACACTTCTTTAAATGGAACTGGATTTCTAACAGAATTAGGAATTTCTACACCACATAAATTCTTACCCGGAATTGGAGCCAAAAGTCTCATACTACTTACGCATAGCGCCATCTTAATATCCGCTTCTCTTTGTGTAATTTTTGAAACTGGTGTTGAAAGTTCCTTACTGAACTCAATTCTTGAGAATGTAGGTCCCATAATTATATTTTGGATTTCAATATCTACCTTATATGCGGCTAAAGTTTTCTTTAAATCCTCAGCTTTTCTTTCCATTTCAGATCTATCTAAAGGTCTTATTTCTAAATCATCTAAAACTGATACATCAGGTGGGTTATACTTTGAAAAAACATGCCTTGGCTTTTCTTTTACTTCTTCCTTCTTTACTTCCTCTTGTTTAGGTTTAACAGGAGCTTTTGGAACAAATAATGGCTCAATCTTTCTTGGTTCTTCCTTTACCTCTTTCTTTTCATCTAAAGGTGGAGTTAAAGGTTTTGCAAATTTTTCAATTTCCTCATTGTCCTTTTTAGCATTTTCTTTATTTAAAAATCCTAAAATATCATTATTAGGCTTTGCGATGTGTGCTTCCTCTATGTCCTCATCTTTATTATCATCATTTTCAAAAATACTTTGAGAAAAATCTGGCATCGAATCATCTTCTTGCATTTCTTCTTGATAAATACCCGTTTCTTCTTTCTTTTTCTCTTCTTCTAAGAAATGATTCATTAATTTTTCCATTGGATCATTTTTACCTAACATAGATGATGCTGGTTCTTCATACTCATCCTGTTTATTTTCGTTAGATAAAGGTGCTCCATATTGATTTCTTGGCATTTGTTCACTAGGTCTTTCAAATGCAGGATTAATCTTTGGAATATAAACTCCTAAATTATCATTAATTCCTGAATCATTATTTTCTTGTATTTGAGCTTTTCTATCTGAGTTAAAATATCCTCTTGGAACTTGAGATTCATCAATATGATGTTCTTTTTCTTCTTGATTATTTTCTATATTAATAGGTGGAATAATTGTTAATGCGTTATCAAATTCCATTGCTTTTTGTCTTGCAAGTTCAATCTCATCTGAATTTCCTATATCCATACCAATTCCTGAGATAATATTGTCTTGCTCTTCTTGACTTAATGAAGAATCTGCAAGATTTTCTTCTATAGATTCTGTACTTACCTCATCAATTGGCTTAATTTCATCAAAGTTTTCTCTTCTTTTTCTAGTCTTAAAATCTTTATTTGAAAATTCATTACCATTAACATCACCATTATATAACTTAATGTCATCGTGAGTTTCTGGTATTTCAGAATAAACCTCGCCACTATTTATACTATTTTCTCTCTTTTCAGCTTTTTTATGCTTTCTTTCTCTTAATTTAATACCACCAATTTCAAAGTTAAGTTGACTTACAATCACAAGAGCAATTAAACCTACAAGTATTAAACTTAGAAATACTATTGAAAAAGTTTTTAATTTAGCAAGTGGATATAAAAAAGAACAAAATACTATACCCGCAAGTGAATCATGCGAGTTAAATGCATTCAATAAATATTCTGTATAACTAAGCGATGAAAACTCTTGATAAGTAATTAAATGTCCTATACAAATAATTACAAATAATATTGCAATATAATTTAATGTTACCCCTATGGACACTTTTGGTTTACATCCAATTGTAATTAATATCCCCATTACTGTTCCTGCGAGAGCATATCCATACACTGCATATCCAAAAATACCTAACATTGCATTTTTTACAAAGCTGCCTGAGTAACCAAAAACACCCAGTAAAATTAGGTCAACAAGGCCAAATAATCCTATAAAGATTAATCCCTTAAAAAATCTATCTAGTTTACTTTCGTCTTGATTAGCCATGCTAACCCCCATTTAACTACAATTACACGTATAAATTATAACACACGCACGCGTAAAAAAATATATTTATTTATCTTATTGGAAATGTTTTATTAAGAAAATATGTAAAATTTCTATATTTAATTAATTTTTTTAAAAGCAAATTGTATTTTTAACCTATCATGACATTTTCTTCAGGAAGTATTACAGGGTCTTCTCTTTTATTTCTTGAAGATGACGTTAGCGTTAAAACTAGTGTTAGAATTCCAACACGACCCATAAACATAAGAATAATAATTATAAGTCTAGATGCAATATGTAAATCTGCAATTTTTAAACTTGAACTCATACCTGTAGTTCCCATAGCTGACACACATTCAAATAAAGCATCTACAAGTTTTAAATCACTAATTCCCCACGAAGATTCAATCCAAAGGATTGTGACAGTGGAAACAAATATAATAAGAATATACGCAACAACAATTGCAAGTGCTTGATTTATAGTTTCTCTTGAGATTTTCTTGCCACCAAAAACAATTTCATTTTTACCAGTTGCAAGAACAATTGTTCCAAGTGTAACAATAATAAATGTGGTTACCTTTATTCCTCCGCCGGCAGAACCAGAGCCTGCTCCAATAAACATTATAAGCATAGTAAAGGCTAAACTTGCATCATTAAGTGTTGACATATCTATTGTTGTAAATCCTGCAGATCTTGCATTTACTGCTTGGAAAAAGCAACTTAAGATTCTATCTCCTACAGACAAATTCGCAAGCGCATTATTATACTCTAGGCCATAAAATATTATTGTTGAGAATATAACTAAGAAAAACGAGCCAAGCATTGTTAATTGAGTATGTAATTTTAATTCACTAAACTTAAATTTTGAAGACATTAAATCGTCCCAACAAATAAAGCCTAAGCCACCCATAAATATAAGAACAGATAATGTTACGGCAACTAACACATCTCCTTGATACATTGTAAGTGAAGCATAAGGTGTTCCCCAAACTCCCATTAAATCAAAACCTGCGTTACAAAATGCAGAAATTGAATGGAAAAATGCATAATAAATACCTTGACCAACTCCAAAGTCAGGTATAAATCTTATACACAAAACTCCAGCGCCAATTATTTCAAAAAATAAAGATCCAACTATAATATTAGAAAGAACATGTAAAAATCCGTTTTTATCCTTAAAACCTACGGATTCCATTAAAAATTTTCTATCCTTATATCTTAATTTGAAGCCCACCGCTCTAGTTAACAATGCTATAAAGGTCATAAATCCAATACCACCTAATTCCATTTCTAGCATTATTACTATTTGGCCAAAAAGCGACCAATGTGTAAATGTATCTACAGTTACAAATCCTGTAATACAGCAAGCTGATGTTGCTGTAAAGAGAGCATCTAAGTAATTAGTCCATGTGCCACCTTTTGCTGAATAAGGAAGACTTAAAAGAAAACTACCTGCGAAGATAGCCCCAATATAAATGAGGATAACTGCAGATAGTGATGAAATTCTCCCTCTTCTCTTATGTATTTTATTTTTAAGAGAATCGGAAGAATTTTGTTCTTTTTTTTTAATTCTAGTTAAGTCCATATTACTTTTTATTTACTAAAAACTTCTAGTAAATCTTCTTTTATTTCTCTTCCTACATATGCAACTGATGCTGTTGAAATATCATAACACTCATTAAATGCTTGATTTACATCGTCAACTGTAAGATTTTCTACTATATCAACAAAGTCATCAACATCAAAGGCCTTATCATAATTTAATGCAAATTTAGATATTTGCCTCATAATTCCAATATTACCTTCATTGCTAAAGATTAAAGCACTTTTTATAGCGTTCTTACCTTTTTCAACTTCCTCTTTAGTAAATCCATTTTTCTTTATATCTTTTATTAAATCTCGCGTTAATTCTACAGCTTTTGCGGCACTATTTATATTTGTACCAATATAAATATTAGTTATGCCATTATTAACATATCCACTACCCACTGCAAATGTCGAATAAGCAAGTCCATGTTTTTCTCTAACTTCTTGGAATAATCTTGAACTCATTCCACCACCAAAAATTTCATGGGCTACTTTTGAGGCTAGCAATTTTCCCCCGTATCTACATTCACCGTTCATCCCTATACAAATATTTGCTTGTTCAATATCTTTAAACTTGTGAACGTATATTTGATTTGTAGATAATTTAGGCTGTCTCCATATTCTATCTTTCTTATTAGAAAACTTGCCCTCAAAATATTTTTCAATAAGTTCTGTTGCTTTTTCTAAAGTAATAGAACCACAAATTGTTATAACGACATCTTTAGCACAATAGTTTTCTCTCATATATTTTTCAATATCTTGTTTAGTAAAACTTTTTACATTCTCTGTTGTACCTAAAATATCTCTACCAAATGGCGTGTCTTTTCCAAAATATCCTTCAGACAGTAAATCAAAACACCCCCCCTCATTATCATCCTCACTCATAGATATTTCTTCGCAAACTACTTTCTTTTCACTTTCTAACTCTTTTTTTTCAAAAGTTGAATTAAAAAGCATATCTGAAAGAATTTCGGCACACTTGTCTACATCCGAATTTACAGAATATGTATAAAAACAAGTATTTTCTTTTGAAGTAAATGCATTAGTTTGAGCACCAATACTCTCAATTTCATTTACAATATCAAATGATGAACGGGTTTTAGTTCCTTTAAAAACAGTATGCTCAATAAAATGTGAAATACCATTATTCTTTGTTGTTTCATTTTGTGACCCTACACCACAAAGAATACAAATTGCAACACTTCTAACATTTTGTCTTTGCATATATGCTAAACGCAATCCACTATTAAATGTTTTAATTATAGTTTTCATATGTGAAAATTATACTCCTTTATATTTTTAAAATCAAATAGCATAAATTTAATTAATATAGGTTTATTTCTAAAACACTATTAATATTATTTATACAAAATATAAAAATTTTGTTTTATATAAATATAGTAAACATTTATTACCATATAAAAAAAAGGTGCATCGATTTATTTTCGATGCACCTTAAACTCAATATTTTCTAAGATTATAGAACTTCTAGAAGTTTTAATCCAATTCCTTTTTCGTTGATATCGATTACTTGTACTTTAACCTTGTCACCAAGTTTTAATACATCTTCAACCTTCTCAACTCTTTCTTTCTTTAATTTAGAAATATGGATCATAGCATCTTTTCCTGGAGCAATTTCTACAAATGCACCAAAATTCATAATTCTTACAACAATTCCCGTTAATTCCTCACCAACTTCTGGATCTGAACAAATTAATTGAATTGTCTTTTTAGCTTTTTCAATCATTTCTGTATCTATTGATGAAACAAATACATCACCAAAGTCGTTGATATCAATCTTAACGCCTGTATCTTCAATGATCTTATTGATTGTCTTACCACCTGATCCGATAACATCTTTAATCTTATCTGGATTGATTTGGAATGATACAATCTTTGGAGCAAATTTAGATAATTCTTTTCTTGGTTCAGGGATTGTTTCTAACATCTTATTTAAGATAAATAATCTACCCTCTCTTGCTTGAGCTAAGGCTTGTCTTAAGATTTTTTCATTAATACCTTTAATCTTAATATCCATTTGGATAGCCGTAATTCCATCAACTGTACCTGTAACCTTAAAGTCCATATCACCTAGGAAATCCTCTAATCCTTGGATATCTGTCATAACAGCAACCTTAGATTTATCTTCATTAGAGATTAATCCCATAGCTACACCTGCAACCGGTTTTCTAATAGGTACACCTGCATCCATTAATGCCAATGTAGAACCACATGTTGAAGCCATTGATGTAGAGCCATTTGAAGATAAGATATCTGAAACCATTCTGATTGCATATGGGAACTCTTCAACTGGTGGAATAACTGGCTCTAATGCTCTTTCTGCTAAAGCTCCGTGTCCAATTTCTCTTCTACCTGGGCTCTTTAGAGGTTTTGCTTCACCTGTTGTATATCCTGGCATGTTATATTGATGCATATATCTCTTGCAAGAATCTTCATCTAATCCTTCTAACTTTTGAACTTCAGAAATTGAACCTAAAGTACATGTTGTTAAAGCTTGTGTTTGTCCTCTTGTAAATATAGCAGAACCATGAACTCTTGGAAGAATACCTGTTTCACACCAAATTGGTCTAATTTCTGTTAAACTTCTACCATCTGGTCTTACTCCCTCTTCAAGAATCTTCTTTCTAACTTTTGCTTTCTTCATTGCATACATTGTTTCATAAATATCTCTCTTTGAATCTGGATATTTCTCGGCAAAATGTGCATAAACATCTTGATCCAATGCTTCTTCAGCAACTTCTCTTTCATGTCTATCAAAGTGAGTTAAAACTTCATCCATCTTTGTATCACAGTAAGCTTCAACATCAGCCTTAACATCTTCAGCTGGATGATAAATATTAGGAATAATCTTTTCTTTACCGATTTCAGCTTGAATGCTTTCTATCCATGCAACAATTTTCTTAATTTCTTCATGTCCAAATAAGATAGCTTGTACCATTTCTTCTTCTGTTAATTCGTTACATCCAGCTTCTACCATTAAGATAGCATCTTTTGTACCAGAAAGATTTAAACTTAACTTACTCTTTGCTCTTTGTTCAGCATCTGGGTTAATAACATATTGTCCATCAACATAACCAACCACAACTGAACCTGTAGGTCCTGCAAATGGTATATCTGAAATTGTTAAAGCAATAGAAGAACCTAACATAGCGTAAACTTCTGGTGGTATGTTAGTATCTACTGATAAACATGTAGCTATAACTGTAACATCGTTATAGAAAAATTTTGGGAATAAAGGTCTTAAAGGTCTATCAATTAATCTTGATGTTAAAATTGCCTTATCTGACGCTCTTCCTTCTCTCTTTTTGAATCCCCCTGGAATCTTACCAACAGCGTACATTTTCTCTTCAAAATCACAAGATAATGGGAAGAAATCTACACCTTCTCTAGCTTCTTTTGCCATACATGCATTTACCATGACAGCAGTGTCTCCACATCTAACGATACAACTTCCGTTAGCTTGACCACAATAAGCGCCAGTCTCTACAGAAACTTCTCTACCGCCAATTATAGTCTTAAAAATTTTCTTTTCCATCACTAATCCTCCAATATTAGTATTTAATCTATAAATTTCCTTTTTTTGATTACTTCTTTAAAAAATTAGATTTAAAAAGGGGCATTACCTGTAGTAATACCCCCTAAGTTTTATTAGTTAGAACTTCTTAAATCTAGCTTGTCAACAATTGCACGATAACGAACAATATCTGTTTCTTTAAGATACTTAAGTAAGCTTCTTCTAGAACCTACCATTTGTTGTAAACCTTTTCTTGAATGAGAATCTTGTTTGTTAACTTTTAAGTGCTCAGTTAAATGTTTAATTCTTGCTGTTAATAAAGCGATTTGAACTTCAGCTGAACCTGTGTCATTTTCATTCTTTCCGAATTGTGCAATAATTTCTTTCTTGTTGATCTTTTCCATTGTTTATATCCTCCTTCTTTGGAAAATTAATTCGCCAAGCACTACGTAAAACATCGGAGTTTTTGTTAAACCTAGCACTGGTATCGGGTAATATCATAACAAAATATTTTTTTTGCCGCAACTAAAAATATTATTAATTAATAAAAAAATTATATTTATCTTCAATAATCGAATTTTTTCTTTGCAAATATACATCAAGTCCCTTTGCTTCAGGCAGTCTAGTTATCTGGTTTTTGCTAATGTCTAACTTTTTAGATATAGCTCCAGCACCATCTGCAATAATTGAGGTTGTTTCTTCCATAATGTCAATGTTATAAATGCATTCTTTATTCTTTTTGCAATATCCAACATTTTCAAGATTTCCTGACATATGTTTTTGCCTGTACATATAATATGGCTCATAGCCCGCAGCAAGTATTGTATTCATAGCATAATCTACCATCTTTGATGGTAAATTTTCGGATACATTTGAATAATTATTCTCCATTAATTTGGAACCTTTTTTCAAAGCAAGTGTATGAACAGTAATGTTATCTGGATTTAGAGAAATCGCAGTATCAACTGAATACTTAAAATCTTCAAAAGTTTCATTTGGTAACATAGCAATTAAATCCATGTTTATATCAAATGAGTATTCCCTTGCCATTTTATACACACTAAAAATGTCTTGAATTGTATGTTTTCTTCCAATTAAATCAAGGGTTTTTTGACAAAAGCTTTGTGGATTAATAGAAATTCTTGTAACACCACATCTTGACATAATATCTAATTTTTCACGAGTTATAGTATCAGGTCTTCCTGCTTCAACTGTGTATTCACTACAATTAAAGTTTGCTGCTGAAACAATTTTTTCAAATGATTCATCATCAATTGAGGTTGGAGTTCCACCACCAATGTAGACTGATTTAACAATTAAATTTTTCTCTTGAATTATTTTCTTTGTTATTTCAATTTCTTCAACGACTTCTTGCGTATATGGACAAATTAGGTTTTTTACTCTACTTATTTCCGCTGCTAAAAAAGAACAATATGAGCATCTTGTAGTACAT
>CAVAVP010000028.1:0-13606 GCA_963592135.1 bacterium | reverse complement strand
ATTCTCTGTTTGTTTTCAATTTAAAATTATAATTATATTTTCTACTTTATTGTTTTTTTTACGCGCATGTAATATAATATTAGATAGTTTAGGAGATGCAATGGATAATTCTGATGTAAATAAAGATTTAATACGAGATCATGTTGATACTATTATACTTTCTACTTTAGAAAACGAAGATAGATATGGTCTTGATATCCTTGAGGTTATACAAAAAAACAGTAAGGGGTTGTATGAATTAAAACAACCTACCCTTTATTCGTGCCTAAAGAGATTAGAAAAGCTTGGCTACATCAGATCCTATAAAGGTGATTCATCTAACGGAGCTCAAAGAGTTTACTATACCCTACTTGATGATGGTAGAAAATTTTTAGAAAACGATAAATATCAATGGGAATATTCTAGAACTATCATAAATGGTTTATTATCAGCTAAGGATTTTGATCCAGAAGAAAAACCACCTTTTGAGGCTTCAGAATTGCGTCCTAGAACAAAAAGAAATCCAAGATCTAATCCAACTGCTGAGGAAGCAGCTGATGTTGGTGATATGCCTATTTTATTGATTAACAATGATACAAATGAGTCTGGTGAGGATGATATTAATCCAACAATTTTGCTTGTTAGAGATGAAGATACCCCATCATCTACCGATTCAATTGAAAATCAACCAATAAAAAAATCTATAAATACTCAAAATTATACTTTTGGAAAAGATACAGTTATTTATGAACAAGATGTTGATTATGTAAATACGATGGAAGATATTTTCTCAAATTCTAATAAAAATAAATTTGAGTACGCTTCTCCATATAATACAAATCAATTTGCTCCACCTATTATGGATTATGCTGAGCAATATTCGTTAGAATCTTTACAAAAGACATTTGCATCTCAAGGCTTTATTATTAAACCTTATATTAAGAAAAATACGACGGAATATTACGTAAATAAATATATTTATATAAATAGAATTCTAGGTGCTACTGCAGGCTGTGCATATGCTTTATATGCAGTATTATTATGTTTCCTACATATTGTTTCAGCTTCTGCTCTAAAAACTTCTACAGGCTCTTTATTTATTGCTCTTGGACTTGGTTTATTAGTTCCTGTTGCTTTTGCGATTAATTATATAATTAATCCAAACAAAAGAATTGCCGCTAATTTTAACTTAAAAAAGACATTTATGTATATGTTGATGTTTATGGTCAATATTTTATTAATAATAATTATAATAGGCTTTGGAGTATTTAAAGCAACGTTTGTTAATCCTATTTCTATTGTAAAACCTATTGTATTTCCTATAATTATGTTATTAACAATACCTGCGGATATATTAATTTATTCGAGTTTATATCATTCAACAAGATTCCACGTTAATTAATAGTTAACTTTTCATATCTGTCATTTTTACAGTTTCTTTTGTTTGAATCGGAACATATTTATCTTGATAATAATTTTCTTGATGTGTTGCAAATGAACCATCAGTATTTACATTCATGACTGTACAACCACGTTGTTTTCCGTAATTTTTAATTCCAAAGTATGCAATATAATCTATAGACATACCATAACCTAATTCAATTCCTTTATATTTTATATGCAAGTTGTTTAAGTGGTCATGGCCAAAAAATATACCTTTAGTTGATCCAATTTCTAAAACTTTATCAAAAAGTCCATAATTTTTAGTACTTGAAAATACTTTTCCAGCTTCTTCTTTGTTTTCACCATATAAATATTCAATATCACTTGATGTTGAACCATTCAAATATAGTTCAGAGGCAATGCTCATCTCTTGTGGAGGCATATGAATGTACATAAGAGAATTTGGCATAATACCATTATTTATTTCCTTTAATTTATACATTTCACTTTCATACCATTTTACTTGATCTTCATGAATACAATCGTAATCTCCATTTATTAATTTTGAACCTTTTAATAAATTATTTGTATCCATAAGAACTATGGATTGTGTAATTTCCTCTGAAGTATTTTCAATATTTATGATATAGTTTCCATATCCATAGATATTTTTAGGTCCACTCATGAATAAAGAATGTGGATATTTTTCTCTATTTTCATAAATGGCAGCAATTTTATCTCTTGAATAATACATATAACTTTCTGAGTCATGATTTCCCAAAATGGCAGCCCAGTAAACACCAAGTTGCTCCATAAATTCCGCAATTAAAACTGCAGGTCTTTTATTATTCCCTGTTAATTCATAAGGAACTGCGTATGTTAAATCTCCAGTAATTAAAACTAAATCAGGTTTTTCATAAGAAATCATAGCAGCTACTGCATTAAATGCCATTTTATCTTTAGCCCAACTTGTAACACTTGCTGTTATGTGAAAATCTGTGATTTGTAATATTTTAAAATCACTATCTGTTGTAAAGGTATAATAACCCGTTTCTGTATCTATATAAGGCACTAATTGATTTTCATATTCGACTTTAGAAATTTTTGAAATAAAATTCTTGTTAGAGACTTTTGCAATTGTGTTTGCGTTAAATACTAAACTTGCGAGTAATATTATAATTATTGGTATTATTATTAAAGAAATTTTAATTCGAAGTTTTGCTTTTTCAGATAATGCCATAAATACTCCTATCTTTGATTTCTTAATAAAATTATAACATATAAACTTAATAAAAAAAATAACCCTAATTTCTCGATTTTATTGTAATGGAATTTACTTTTTCATATGATTCAATATAAAGAAATTTGGAATCGATTTATTCGATTCCAAATTTAATATCATCCGTATGATTTCTATTTTTTGAAAAATAAAATAATTTTTAATTTGTTTTCTTCTCAGGAACTTTAACATATGTTTTCATGGAATTGCAAAGATTCATTACGTGATCTCCTACTCTTTCTAGGTTTCCAATTAATGATATAAATACCGATGCGGCTTCAGCATTACATATTCCCTGGTTTAATCTAACAATATGATTTCTAGATAAAACGTTATAGTAAGTATCTGTTAAATCTTCAGCTGCATCAATTTCGTAATAATCTTTTAAAGTTTTGTTTTCAAAAGCATTAATAGTTAATGAAAGTTCTTCATTTACAGCATTCATCATCTCTTGCAACTCTTTTTTACAATCATCAGTAAAATCAACATTAGCATTAATCAAATCTTGGGCGTATTCAACGATATTTTCTGCATAGTCACCTATTCTTTCAATATCTGAAATATTGTGATAATAAGCGGCGATTTCAAGCTCGTTTTCATAAGTTATGTCAAGGTTTGAAACTTTTACAAGGAATTTAGATAGATTTTTATTTATAAAGTCTATGTGTTTTTCTCTTTTTTCAAACTCTTCAATTTTGGATAAATCTTTATTTTGTAACATTTCTTCAGATAATTGAAGATTTGTTTTAGCATCTTGTGCCATCTTAGTGATTTCTTTTCTTAGCATTTCCATGGCAATTGATGGAGTTTTTAAAATCAAATCGTTGATATATGTAAATTTATTTGCAAATTCATCAATTTCCTTATCTGATTTTTTATCCGGAACAATTAATGTAGCAAGTTTTGTTAATCCATTTATAAATGGATACATTAAAATTGTTGTTGTTAAATTGAATATTGTATGGAATATAGCAATTTTTAAAGATATTGATGTAGCATAATCTGATCCAATTTTTAAATTATCTATAGCTGGAATAATATAATTGCCTGCTGCGAATAAAATTATACTAAATATTATTGTACCAATTATATTGAATAATAGGTGGATAACAGAAGCTCTTTTACCATTTGCTGTTTGACCAATTGAAGCAAGAACTGCAGATATACAAGTACCGATATTCATACCTAAAGTTACCATTATTGCTGGTTCTAATTTCATAGTGCCTGCTGAACAAAGTCCAATCAAGATAGAAGTTGTTGCTGCAGATGATTGAATAATAGCAGTAATTAAAGCACCTATAAGTATTAGTAATATTTTGCTCCATACTGTGTTTCCTGAAACACTCTTTAAAAGTACAGCAATTACTTTTTCTCCATTTTCATTTTCAATATTTGTTACCCCTGACATTGATGAACTCATTACGCTTAAACCTACAAATAGCATTCCTACGCCTGCAAGTATTGCCCCAATATTTTTCATATTAGTTTTCTTAGACATTTGCATAAATGCACCTACGCAAGCCATAGAACAGAAAAATGCGGAAATTGGAAGATTTTGTAATGCAATAAGGTAAGCTGTTAATGTTGTACCTATATTTGCTCCCATTATGATTGTTGTAGCTTGAACAAGTGTCATCATTCCTGTATTAACGAAACCTACAACCATGACGGTAGTTGCTGATGATGATTGTGCCATAATTGTTGTTACACAACCCGTCGCAATACCCAATATTTTTTTATCTGATATTTTTGAAAATAAATTTCTTAATTTATCACCGGCAAATCCTTCCAAGTTTTTACCCATGATATCTAGACCAATAAGGAAAGTACCCAAACCTGCTAATAGCATTAATACTGATTTAATAATATCAACTGCTGACATTTTTTCTTTTTTACTCCTTAATCTATCCCCTTTGATAGATTTATATATTTTAAAACCTTTTATTTTTCACTCATAAAAAAATAAGGTAAACAGTCTATCTGCCTCCTTATTTTGTATGTTTTGCTATTTCTCCTGTTGCTAAAGCATCACAACGATTGTTATATTCGTTATCAGCGTGACCTTTAACTTTTATAAATGTTAAATTATGAATTTCCATTAACTCAACTAACTTTTCCCATAGTTCCACATTTTTAACATCTTCTTTAGACTTGGTACGCCAATTATGTGTTTTCCAATAATCTAACCAACCTTCATTTATAGCATTACACAAATATGCTGAATCTGAGTACAATGAAACTTTGCATGGCTCTTTTAAAGCTTCAAGTCCCTTAATAGCAGCCAGCAACTCCATTTTATTGTTGGTGGTAGATTTATCAAATCCAGATAATTCTTTTTTGTTATTCATATACATGAGCAAAACTCCCCAACCACCTGGGCCTGGATTGCCTGAGCATGCGCCATCGGTATAAATCATCACTTCTTTCACTATTTAGATAACTCCTCTGATCGCATTTTACATTTTTTAATTGCTGTTTTTATTGTATTATCCATTTCATTTTGTCTAAATATATCTATTGCTTGTATTGTAGTTCCGCCTTTTGAACATACTTTATCAATAAGTATGGATAATTCATCACTTGAATTTTCTACCATTTTTACAGCGCCTTTTATTGTTTGAAGTGTTAATAATTTTGAATCTTCAAAATTTAAACCACCCTCGACTCCAGCATCAATCATAGCTTTAATAAAATAATACACATAAGCTGGACCTGAACCCGAGATGGATGTTACTGCATCAAATAGACTCTCTTCAATAAAAGCTGTTTTTGATGAACAAGCAAATATATCGTTAACGAAATTGTTATAATTATCTAGATATTTATTTTTAGCAATACAAACCATACCTTCACCAACTGAACATGGAGTGTTTGGCATAACTCTAATAACTGCAGTTCTACTATTAAATAATTGTTGAATATTTTCGCTCTTAACTCCTGCCATTATAGATATTACACATGAGCATTTAGCGTTTTTAAATAATTTTGTTTGAGAGAGTTCTTTAAAAATTTGTGGCTTTACAGCAAGTACGACATATTCACAATTTTGTAGAATAAAATTATTATCTGTTACAATTTCTATTCCATTATAAAAGCCGCTGCTTGAAGTTCTAGACATTATCATGTCAGATTTTTTTATATAATTAGACTTAATAATGCCATCAGATATAGCTTTTGCCATATTGCCTGCACCTATAAACCCTAATTTGTATTTTAGTTCCATAAATATCCTTTCAAATTAACCTTTTTTATTGACACGATGTTTTTTCACTTATATAATAATTATGCTTTTATTTAGGGGAGTGGCCCAATGGTAGGGCTACGGTCTCCAAAACCGTCGGTTGCGTGTTCGAGTCGCGTCTCCCCTGCCAAAATGCCTTTTAAATTTATTTAAAGGGCAATTTTTTTTGTCAGGATTTGCTCAAACCTAACTTCATCTTAGACGTTAACTTGTCCAGATGCTCCTAAAATTGCACTATTTTCCTTTAGAATAGGATTAATTACTTCATCTATATATTCTAAAGTTTGTTCTTTTGCTCTTCCAATAAAGTTTATTGGATCTAATATTGAGTCAATTTTATCTTTTATAGCTTCAAAAGATGGATCGTTTTTGATTCTTTCAATTAAATCATTATCTTTTCCAAACTTTTTAACTTGCATTGCAGCATCCATTGAATGAATACGAATTCTTTCATGTAATGCTTGTCTATCTCCGCCGGCTTTAACGCATTCCATAAGTATTACTTCTGTTGACATAAATGGAAGTTCTGCCATAACTCTTTTTTCTATAACTTTATCATAAACAACTAAACCATCTACGACATTCATATAGATTTCTAAAATTGCATCTATGGTCAAGAAGGCTTGAGCCATAACTAAACGTCTATTTGCAGAGTCATCTAATGTTCTTTCCATCCATTGAGTTGCTGCAGTTTGAGCTGCGTTTTCTGGAAGTGTCATAACATATCTTGAAAGTGAACAAATTCTTTCACTTCTCATAGGATTTCTCTTGTAAGCCATAGCTGATGAACCAATTTGAGTTTTTTCAAAAGGTTCTTCTATTTCCTTAAAGCTTTGTAGTATTCTTATATCATTTGCAAATTTATAAGCTGATTGCGCTACTTGAGAAAGTCCAGATAAGATGTTGTAATCATATTTTCTTGTATAAGTTTGTCCAGAAACAGAAAAATATTTTTCAAAACCCATCTTTTTAACAACAAGTTCGTTTAATTTTTTAACTTTATCATGATCTCCATTAAATAAATCTAAAAATGAAGCTTGAGTCCCTGTTGTTCCTTTAACTCCTCTAAGTCTTGTATTGTTGATTAAATATGTTAAGTTTTCGTAATCTAATTGTAAATCTTGTAACCAAAGTGTTGCTCTTTTTCCAACTGTTACAAGTTGTGCTGGTTGTAAATGCGTATAACCAAGTGTTGGCAACCCAGCGTATTCTTTTGCAAATTTAGATAATTTATCCATAACATTAACTAATTTATTTCTAACTTTTATTAATGCATCATGATAAATTATTGCGTCAGAGTTATCTGTAACAAAACATGATGTTGCACCTAAGTGAATTATTCCCGCAGCAGACCTTGCTTGTTGTCCATAAGCGTAAATGTAAGCCATAACATCATGTCTAACAACTTTTTCTCTAGCTTTTGCTACATCAAAGTTGATATCATAAACATATTTTTTTAATTCATCAATTTGTTCTTGGGAAATTTGTTCTAAACCTAATTCTTTTTCAGATTCGGCTAAAGCAACCCATAATTTTCTCCAAAGAATCATTCTTGTTTCTTCAGAAAATTGTTCTAGCATAGGCTTTGTAGCATATCTAGTAACTAACGGATCTACGTAAGAAAACTCCATATCGGACTCCTGCTTAATTAAATTCTTTTTTATTATATAATATTTATATATTTTTTACCAAATAATTCTAACATATTTGTTTTATATGTTAATTTGTTTACTGCTCTATAATTTTTACTTTTTTACTAAAAAGATTTTGAATTTTAAGAACAATGAAATAAATGCTTCCTGGGATAAACCCAATTAAACAAACAAAACCTTCAAGGTAAAATATTCCAAGTTGTCTAAAATAGCCAAAACTTCGAGTTTGTTTGTTTTTACATAAATCAATAACTACAATAACTACCTGAATAAGTAATAAACTTCCCATAATTATGTAGCATATATTTGAAAATAAGTTGACATTAAATTTTGTTATTTTAGCAAATGTTGTATAGTGGTTTTCTGTGTAGAAAATTTCAACTACTTTATTTTCATTATATGCATAAACAAGTCTAATTGTTCCTCTATCTTTATTTTTATAGACCTCATGTCTTGATTTATATAAATCAGCTTCTCTTAAATTAGTATTTTGAGTATAGTCAACAATGTTTCCCTTATATTCAAAGTTATCTCCACCTATGTTTTTGCCTGATTTAAATAATTTGTAATTGTAATTATTTGCCTCCCATTCTTTTTTATCTATGAAATTTACTGGAAGTTCATTATATTTATAAAGATATGCTGAAACATAGTTTTTTGAGCTATATTTTTTGCCATATGAAACATAGTGATGTGTAGATACTCCTAGCAATAAAAATAAAATAGTTAATGCAGATAAAACTACAAAAACTATTTCAAAAATTGCTAATTTTTTTTTAAAGAATTTCATCATTCAACAATTAAATCTAGGAATTTAAAGTTAATACAATCAACTATTCCCCTATTTGTTAAACGTAAATTAGGAATACAAGCAAGGGAAGCAATTCCCATTGTCATAAATGGTGATGGAAGTTTACATCCTACCTTATTCCATTCTTCTTCAATGTTTTTAATCTTATTAGACATAACTTGTGCGTTTTCTTCACTCATAAGACCAGCAACGGGAAGTTCAGCGATTGCTATTACTTTTCCGTTTTGTACAACTACTAGTCCGCCTCCACAATCAATTAAAGCATTTGCAGCAACTGCCATATCTTTTTCATTTGTCCCAACAACAAGCAGATTATGGGCGTCATGTGAAACAGTTTGAGCTAGTGCTCCTTCTTTTATACCAAATCCTGTTAAAAAGCCTTTACCAACTTTTCCTGTTCTATGATGTCTTTCAAATACAAAAGCTTTTAATACATCTTGATTTACATCAGCCTCTATATTTCCATTTACAACCTTTAATTCTTTAATATCCTCAGTTGTTATAGTTTTTCCACCTTCAACGGATATCGATCTAACTTTAACTTTGTCTTTATTTGCTGGAATGATAAAGTCTTTTTCTGTTAATTTATCTAAGTGTACAGTGTTATACGCATCTTTTGGATATGAATACTTACCATATTCAATTATAAGGTTTCCATCTTTTGCAACATGCTCACCATCAATAAATACATCGGTTATATGGCAATTTTTAATATCATCAATTAATACCATATCTGCACATTTATTTGGTGTTATAGAGCCCATTTCGTGCTCTAGTTGGAAACATGTGGCAACATTTATTGTTACCATTTGAATTGCAGTTATAAAATCTATTCCATACTCTTGTGCTTTTTTAACAACTCTATCTAGATGACCTGGACCTACTAGTGTGTAAGGATGGGAATCATCTGTACATAATTGAGCATATCTTGAATCTACCTCATGATTTGTTATAGCTTTAGATACCTCAATTAAATCGTGCCAAGCAGAGCCTTCTCTAAGCTGTGCATACATGCCAAGTCTCATTTTTGTAAGTGCATCAATTTCTCTTACAGATTCGTGATCACATCTCATTCCTGAGGCAATATATGAATTAAGTCCAGCACCTGTCTCAGGAATTGTATAGTGCCCTGTTGGACATTTATCTGCTTTTAATGTTTCAGCTACTATAGCATGTGGTCCATTTTCATTATTTTGAATTCCTACAAAGTTCATCATTTCTCCAAGGCCTACGGCTTCTTTCCAAGACATTACTTCTTTTACATCCTTTGAGGTAATTTCCGCTCCTGTGTCTTCAAAGCCAGGAACTGCAGGAACACAAGATGGAACGCAAAGCATAGCTTTAAGAGGTGTTCTTTTTGAATCATCAAGCATATATCTAACGCCTTTTAAGCCAAGAACATTACAAATCTCATGAGGATCAAAGAATATTCCTGAAGTACCATGAGGTATTACTGCTCTTGCATATTCTCCAACTGTTAACATTGAAGATTCAACATGCATATGGCCATCCATAAAGGAAGGTGCTAAATATTTTCCATTTGCATCGATTACCCTTGTGGTTTTACCAATACAGTGCGAAGCATCGCCAACAAGAGCAATTCTTCCCTTTGCTATGGCAACCATAGTGTTGTCTAATATTTCATGTGTGCATACATTTACTAGTTTTGCATTTTTAATAACTAGTTCAGCTTCTTTTCTACCCATAGCAACATCTACTAAATCTTTAGTTACTTCGTATAATGGGTATTTACAAAAATAATTAATCATATAAAACCTCTTTTTAATTTAGACTAAATTCCATATAAACAGGTTCGTGGTCAGAATATGCAAAGCCATCAAGGTTTTTGTTTCCTTGTTTTGTTTGTATATTTTGAACAAGAGATACTGTTATATTATTTGAAACAATATATCCATCAACAACGCATACAAATGTATTGTCTGGATTCCACTCTACATCATTATTCCTACAAGTTGGATTCGAATCATCTGCATAAACAGAATATCCATCAATAAGTTCTGATGTGCCATCTTCGTTAAAGAAGTATGCTAACCAATCTGGAGCTTTTTTTGTCATGTTAAACACTCTATTTTCACTTGTGTATGTATAAGCGGGATTATACGTAATTAAGTCATGATTATAGTCTCCACCAACAATTACATAATCTCCATTTTCTTGGCATTTTGCAAGGAAGTTATTTAACTCTAACATTTGTTGTTTTCTGATTGTGCCACCACTATCATAAGCAGACATGTGAGAGTTTACTATATATAAAGTTTTACCATTTGAAACGTTTATAGTATTTACGGCAAAACATCTATCTAAATCAAAGAACTTTGACATAGAGTTTGATATAGTATATTCATATCTATTTGCAGATGAGATTTTATATTTGCTCATAATTGCAAGACCAGCTTGAACTGAACCATGCATATCGTATAGCGGATATGGTAAAAATGTGCTATGGAAGTTTGAACAAAATGTTTGATCATATGTTGTAAAATTACCTGTAATTTTCTCATATTGATTTACATGGTAAGATCGAGTTGAGTTTGTATCTACTTCTTGAAATAATGCAAAATCTGGAGATTTTTCTTGTATTGTCTTAATTGCACCATTTGTATTAAATAAAACATCATCTTTAGATAAAGCTTTGCCATAGTGTCCTACGGTCTCATTACCATTATCGTCGTATCCTGAATCTAAGAAGAATGTATAATTTTGAGAGTATGCTCCAAATCCTATGTTATATGTCGTTATAGAGTAAGTTTGGGAGGTACTAACTTCATCAAGAGATGAGTTGTTAGTAACATTTAAAGATACATTACCTATACGAGAATATGAAGCAACAATATATAAAAGATAACCGCCAACAATTACTATTATTAAGTCAATAACAATATTTATGGATATTAGAGTCCAAAAGACGGGCCCATGTTTTTTCTTTTGTTTAATTTCCTGTTTCATATCTTACCTCTTGACTTCAATTATATTGAAATTTATGGGATTTTTCAACATTTACAAAAAAGAAAAAACAGCCTAATGTTTTTTTTACATATAAGCTGTTTTTGTTTGGGTTTAAAAGAAATTATTAAGTATTAACTATTTTTTTGTTGTACAGTATAACTTCCATTTTCATTTGTTTTTGCTTCATAATCGCTTGATGCAAGGAATGAAGTAACTTTTTTCGACTCATCACCATTTGCAGGGCTATATCCTTTGTATGTTCCACCTTCTACAAATATTAATTGTGTTTCTACATTTGCTTGATTTAAAACAAGTGCTTTAATATTAGCGTCGGAACTATGTGGATAGTCAACAGTTGTTGTATTTGTATAAGTTCCGCTGTAGATATAAATGTAACTGTTTGCAAACGCATACGCACAAGAACCAGTGATACTATTTATTGTAATATCAAGATCATACAACTTAACTATAGCACCCTCTCTTGCAATAATAGGATCACACTCTTTATCATCCCAATTTGATTGCCCTTCTTGTTGTATAAAAGCAGTTCCATCAATTGACCCGTTTTTAATTGTTACAGTAACCCCACTGCCAATTACTCTAAATACTTGTCCATTAGCGTGATTAGCAGCCATTGTAATTTTATGATTATTTAAATCAATAACTAAATGTTTTTCAATAATAAATCTATCTGTTATAGTAAGGTCAGATAAAAGTTTTATTGTCTCTGCATCATTAGAATTTTCTACAGAAGCAGCATCTGCAATTGCATTTGTTAAAGAACTATAGTAATTATTTCCATTGCTAGCTATGGCATCTATTTTACTTGTATCAACATCATCGCTTACAGTTAATTTTAATCCTGCTTTAATCTTGTGGCTGAAAGTACCATTATTGATGTTTAGTATACAAATATTTTGTCCTTCATTATAATCTCTATTGAATACGACATATTTTACATCATCGGTATTATTTAAAGTAAATGTACCACCATTTATTGTTGCTTTATTGCAATTTACTACAGCAGATTGTGTAACATTTTCAAATGTACCATCATTAATAACAAGCATTGCTCCATCGTCATTCTTTATTGTATTAATACCACCAGTAAATGTACCACCATTTATTATTAAAGAAGGGTTAGCTTGACCAATATTGTTGATATAAGCAATTCTATCACCTTTAGTAGTTGCAGAATAATTATAGTAACCATTAGAAACTAAACTTGAAAAAGCACCAATAAATTCTACTTTAGTTCCTTCATTTATGGTCATAACTCCATGATTAAGAATTGCATAGTATGAATTGCCACCAGATTCACTTATACTTTTGCCATTTTCGAGACTTCTTGTGTATTTACCACCATTTAAAATAACTGTACCATTGTTATAAATAGTTGCTTTAGCATGTGTTATATTATCTACAATACCTGTACCTACGCTATCTTGTATTGTAAGTTCACTTCCTAGATCAATAGTAATTGTATCACCATTAACATTAGTTAAAGTTTTTCCATTTAAATCGAGAGTTAACTTTGCATTGTCAGTAATTTTAACGTCTAAAATGATGTTATCTAGTAATTTAATAACATCATTTTCTTGAGCAGCATTAATAGCAGAAGTTAAATTATCATAAGCTTTTGCATTTTCTCCACTGCCTACGATGGCCTTCATTCCGTTAGATGCTTCCCCACATCTTGAACAAACATTGTTAGAATAATTATGTCCTAATGCTTCGCCGGATGTGAAAGTATCGGTTGTTGAAGCTACGCCGCAAGAACAAGATTTATAATATACTGCTGCATTTAGACAAGTAGCTGCTGTCTTTAAGAATTTGTTTTCAACGATTTCTTGCGTAAATGAATGTGTATGTGGAGGGTTTATTGTTTCAGGATTTTTTTCTTCTAATTTATATCCACAAATGGTACAAGTTTTAACTTTTTGGCCATTTTCTCCAAAAGTATGATCGGCTTTATCTGTTATTACGATCTTTCCCTCAACAATAGTATTGTGCCAGTGTGTTGTTTCGTCATATATCCATTCCGCGTTTTCTCCGTCATCGCATGAAACAAAACATGATGTTAACATAATCACAACTAGAATAAATGATAAAATTGATAAAATTTTTTTAATTTTCATATTGTTTCTATTTCTCCTTAAGTTTTTTTATAACCTCTTGAATTTTGTGAAAAATCAGTCTATTTTATTAACAAACCCAAAAAATATAAAATATACAAAATTGTTTCCACAAAACTTACTAAATCTGGTTATGCCTAATTTATAACACACCCCCCC
>CAVAVP010000027.1:0-4444 GCA_963592135.1 bacterium | reverse complement strand
ATATAAAATAATTATATTGTAGTTTGGGCGAGGTATCTAATGAAAAGTGATATTGAAATTGCAGAAAGTATTGAAAAAAAGAAAATAGTAGATATTGCTGCAAAGTTGGGTTTAAAAGAAGACGATATAGAATTATATGGAAAATATAAGGCCAAGATTTCTGTAAAACCATCGCCAAAAAAGGATTCCAAACTTATATTAGTTACAGCTATTAATCCAACTCCATTAGGAGAGGGAAAAACTACTACATCCATAGGCCTTGCAGATGGACTATCTTTATTAAATAAAAAAGTATGTTTAGCATTACGTGAACCATCTTTAGGTCCAGTTTTTGGAATAAAGGGTGGTGCAACCGGTGGAGGTATGGCGCAAGTTGTTCCTATGGAAGATATAAACTTGCATTTTACTGGGGATATTCATGCCGTAACTACTGCAAATAATTTAATTTCAGCGATTTTGGATAACCATATACATCAAGGAAACGAACTTAATATTGATATAAACAATATAGTCTGGAAAAGATGTATGGATATGAATGATAGAGCACTAAGATATATAACAGTTGCCCAAGGTGGAGAAAATAATGGAGTAGAAAGAAAAGATGGGTTTAATATTTCCACTGCATCAGAAACAATGGCAATACTTTGTTTAGCACAAGATATGGCAGATTTAAAGAAAAGACTTGGAAACATAATTGTAGCCTACAACATGAGTGGAAAACCGGTAACAGTTAAAGATTTAGGGTGTCAAGATGCTTGCGCTATAATTCTAAAGGATGCAATAAAGCCAAACTTAGTTCAAACACTTGAAGGAACTCCTGCAATCATTCATGGCGGACCTTTTGCGAATATAGCTCATGGGTGTAATACAATTGTAGCTACAAAAATGGCTCTAACTCTTGCAGATTTTGCTGTAACGGAAGCAGGATTTGGAGCAGATTTAGGCGCGGAAAAATTCTTAGATATAAAATGTAGAGTAGCCGGTTTAAAACCTAGTGCTGTTGTTTTAGTTGCTACAGTTAGAGCTATAAAGTATAACGGTGGAATTGCAAAGGAAAATGTCAAAGAAGTAAACATGGAAGCTTTAGAAAAAGGTATTTGTAATCTTTTAGGGCATATAGATAATTTAAAAAATAAGTTTGGCGTAAATGTTGTTGTTGCAATAAATAAGTTTATAACAGATACGAATGATGAGTTAGAGTATATAAAAAACGAATGCGTTAAAAATAACTGTGAAGTTGCATTATGTGAGTGTTGGGAAAAAGGCGGCAAGGGCTCTATTGAACTTGCAAATGCAGTGCTTAATGCTATACAAAAGCCAAGCACATTAAACTTTACATATGAATTGAATGATTCAATAGAAAATAAGATAAAAGCAATTGCTACAAAAATATATGGAGCTAAAGATGTGGTGTTTGAAGAAAAAGCAAAAATAGCTATTGAAAAAATCAATAAAATAGGTAAGAGTAATTTGCCTATATGTATTGCAAAGACTCAATACTCTTTTTCCGATGATGCTAAAAAATTAGGCCGTCCAACAAACTTCACATTAACTGTTAAGGATGTAGAAATTAGAGGCGGTGCTGGATTTATAGTTCCTATTTGTGGGAATATATTATTAATGCCAGGATTAAGTAAAAACCCTGCTGCACTTGGAATGTCAATAGATGATAAAACTTTAAAAATAAGAGGATTATATTAAAATGGAAGAAGAAGTAAAGTCAGTTAATTTTATAGAGGAAATAATTAACGATGATCTATCACAAGGTAAGACAAATGAGATAATTACTCGTTTTCCACCAGAACCAAATGGCTATTTACACATAGGACATGCAAAGTCTTTATGTATCAACTTTGGTATAAAGGAAAAATATCAAGGAAAGTGTAATTTAAGATATGATGACACAAATCCAAGTAAAGAAGATATAGAGTATGTTAATTCTATTAAAGAGGATATTAAATGGTTAGGTTTTGAATGGGATCAAGAATTATATGCTTCAGATTATTTTGATCAAATGTATGAACATGCAGTAGGTCTAATAAAAAAAGGACTTGCATATGTATGTGACTATTCAGCCGAAGAAATTAAAAATACAAGAGGAGACCTAAACCATCCAGGACAAGAAAGCCCTTGGAGAAATAGATCCGTTGAGGAAAACTTAAAACTTTTTGAAGAAATGAAAGATGGCAAGTATGCCGATGGCGAAAAAGTTCTAAGAGCGAAGATAGATATGGCTTCTTGTAATATGAATATGAGAGATCCTGTTATTTATAGAATTTTAAGAGCTACTCATGAAAGAACGGGAGATAAGTGGTGTATTTATCCAATGTACGACTTTGCGCATCCTCTTGAGGATGCTATAGAGGGAGTAACTCATAGTATATGCACTCTTGAGTTTGAAGATCATAGGCCACTTTATGACTGGGTAAAAATAAACTGTGGTTATACAACAGGTTATCCTAGACAAATAGAATTTGCAAGACTTGGCATGAAAAGAACAATTATGTCAAAAAGATATTTAAAGAAACTTGTAGATCAAGGAAAGGTTGATGGTTGGTCAGATCCTAGAATGCCTACGCTTTCTGGCATGAGAGAAAGAGGCTATCCACCTAAAGCTATAAGAAAATTCTGTGAAGAGATTGGCGTATCTAAAGCAAATAGTGAAGTTGATGTAGCGCTTTTAGAACATTTTGTTAGAGATAATCTAAATATGGAAGCAGATCGTGTAATGGTTGTTAAGGATCCTATTAAATTAACTATAGCAAATGCGGAAAATGAAATATATGATTTAGAGAATAATCCTAATGATGAAAATAAAAAGACTCATAAAGTTACATTCTCAAAGAATCTATATATGGATAGAAGCGACTTTGCCGTAGTGCCACCTCCAAAATACAAGAGATTGGTTCCAGGTGGAACAGTAAGACTAAAAGGTTCTTATATCGTTGAATATGTTTCACATAAGTGCGATGAAAATGGCAATGTAATAGAGGTTGTATGTAACTATATTCCTCAAACAAGACAAGGACAAGAAAATTGTAATTTGAAATGTAAGGGCGTAATTCAATGGGTTAATGCTGAAGATTGTGTAGATTTAACACTTCATGACTATGATTATCTATTACTTGATGGTGAGGGGGATTTTGATACAAGATTAACTCCAAATAGCCACATTGTTTATAACAATGCAAAAGGCGAGGCGGTACTTAAAGATTGTAAAGCCTATGATAGGTTCCAATTTATGAGAATTGGTTACTATAGTGCAGTCAAAAATTATGGCGAAAACGGAAAGTATGAGTTTAATCAAATAACTGGATTAAAAGATAGTTATGGAAAATAAAATTGTAGAATTCTTTGTATTTTAGAGTACAAAAACTATATAATCCGAATTGTTGGTGCGAAGCAAGCGAATGATTCGGATTTTTTATGGTCAATTTTTAAAACAGATAATATATTTTTTGCGATAATTGTATTTTTAAACATTATTATTTTATAAATTTAACAAAAAAAATAATCGTATTTATAATTTTTCAAATTTTATCAAGTTGAAAAGTTGTATTTTTTTTGTATTGCAATTAAATGTTTTTTTTTGATTTTTATGTTATTAATTGTTTTATTATTGTTCATTTTAGTATTGATTTAATTGGTTAAAAAATGTGATAGAGGAAGTAGTGTATGGCGAATTTATAGTTTTATTAACTATTGAAGTTTATATAAATAAATAGAAATAAAAAAACATGGTATCAAAAAGGGAACTATCCCACTAAAAAGTGCGTACTTTTCATTTTGAGACCTGTTTGCTATAATGCGTTCGTAAGTGAAAAATGCTCACTTATAAAAAAAACGGAGGTAAAAAAAATGAAAATTTTAGTTATTGGATCTAATGGTAATGCTGGAGGAAGAATCGCAAAAGTATTAGTCAATGCAGGTCACGAAGTAGTAGGCTTAGGAAAAAGCGAAAATAATGGTAATGTAAGAACTTATATTCGAAAAGACGTATCTTTACTAACTAAAGAAGAGACTAAAGGATATGATGTGGTTCTAGATGCAGTTGGGGGATGGACTAAAGAAACTATTCCTAATATTGCAAATGCGATGAAACATTTAGCATCTATTTTAAAAAATACTACCACCAAGTTGTATGTAGTAGGAGGTGCAGGTTCATTATTTGTAAATAAAGAAAGAACTTTAACAGTTGATCAAGGTAAAGATTTTCCAGAAAGTTGGAAGCCACTATCTTCATCTCACGGAGAGGGATTAAGAACTTTAAGAGAATCTGAAGATTTAAACTGGGTTTATGTATCTCCTGCATGCAAGTTTGTTGTTGATGGAATTAATACTAATGGTTATATTCTTGGAGGAGAAGAGTTGATTTTTAATTCTAAAGGAGAATCAACTATTACTTATGATGATTATGCTTTAGCAATGAAAGATATAATTGAAG
>CAVAVP010000026.1:0-27047 GCA_963592135.1 bacterium | reverse complement strand
TTTGGCGGTGATTTTAAATTATTTATCAATCAATTTTTCTGAAGTTATAAGAAAAAAAAGAGCACAATTTATAGACGATGGAATTATTATATGTGAAAAAGGTAAATCTATAATTGGCTCCTACATTGCATCACCTCCTGTATATATTTCAAATTGTTCAAAGCCACAGGAAATTGCAACAATTTGCGGTAAAGTTTCAAAATTTGAAAAGAAAGTTGCTAAATCAGGAAAACTATTTTACAAGTTTATCATTCAAGATTTAACTGGAAACAAAATGAATTGTATTTATTTTTCAAAAAGCAAAAAGGCACAAAAAAGTAAAATAGAAAATATTCAAGTAATTTCAGATTATGTTGTCCAAGGTGAAATAAAAGAAGATGCACTAAATAAAGGCGTTATTATGTTTGTTAATAGCATTATGCGTGCTAAAGCAGATGAAGAGAGTACTTTAAAGAAAATGGAATTTGTAAAACTTCAAAAAATTAAAACTATTGTTCCAGATCCTCAAGAATATAATGATCCAAACAATAAAGAATACACATTGTTTGATGAAAGACCATATCTATGTCCACTTATTGCTAAAAACGATTTTGTTGTATTTGATTTAGAGACAACAGGTCTTTCTTTAAGTGTAGATAAAATTGCTGAAATTGGAGCAGTAAAGATTTCTCGTGGAATAAAAGTTTCAACTTTCCAAACACTAGTTGATCCTGAAATGAAAATGCCAGAATATGCATTAAAAGTTAATGGTATTACTGATGATATGCTTGTCGAAGCACCATTAATTGAAAATGTTATGGAAAAATTTATGAATTATATTCATGGATGTATACTAGTTGGACAAAATGCTAAACTATTTGATTTACCATTTATTAAAAGAGATGCTGAATCTTTAGGTTATGTTGTGGATAATCAACTTTATGATACAAAAATTTTAGCAAAACAAGTAGATCCTAATCAGAAAAATTATTCACTTGCAAAGTTGTGTGAAATCTATAATATAAATAATAAACAAGCACATAGAGCATTATCTGATGCTCTTGCAACGGCTGATGTTTTTATTGCTCTTGCTAATAAATTAAAGCTTGAGTAAATCCTCAGTTGATTTTTCTTTAACTAAAAATTCCCAAATCATAGAATCACTTGGAACAATTTCTTGTGTTAAATAACCAAAGTAAGATAATTTTTCTAAAAGTTCTTTTGCATATTTATCTTCTTTGTTTTTGTTAAGAACATTCTCTAGATATTTATGATATAAATATGGTTCATATATATGGGTTGTATCTAGCAAATAGTTTGCTTGGTTTTTATAAGGCTTTATATATAAATCTTCTCCTATACAAACATTGTTCCACATCTTTAGAGTATCTTCTATTGAAGTTCCCCTTGACTGAACATCTCTTATCATTCTTCTTAACATTCTAAAAAGTTTTGCAGGCAAAACGACTTCGCCATTTTTGCAAAAGTTAGTGTATGTACAAATATATACTTTATAAAAATATTTATCTACATTTTTCATTGTAAGCAAATTAGGATTTAGTGCATGAGTGCCCTCAATCACAATAATATCTTGGCTACTTATTGTTATATGATTGTATTTTTCCTTTCTTTTTCCTGTATAAAAATCAAACTCAGGAAGGTCAGTTTCGTTTTTAGTGATTAAATCTTTTATGCATTCATTAAACTTTTTAACATCTAAAATATCAAATGTTTCAAAATCATATGAACCATCTGGATTTTTAGGGTAGGTCTCTCTATTCATGAAAAAATCATCTAGAGAAATTGCGATAGCATTTTTCCCATGTCTTCTTATTTCTTGGCATAATTTTCTACAAGATGTAGTTTTGCCAGAAGATGAAGGTCCGGCAAGTAAAACAAACTTTTTATTACCATATACTATATTTGCTGCAATTACTTCTATTTCATTTGTATATTTACTTTCAGTAAAAGTTATTAAATCAAATAACTGCGTTTTTACTTTATAATTAATAATGTCAATATCAATATTAGATTTTATTGTAGAAATCATATCTGCCATAATTTATCTCCTTGATTAGCAATTAAATATTATCATAAATTAATTGAAAAAATAAGAGTGCATTTTAAATTAGCAATTTTAAGATTTTACACTAAGGTTTTTTATATAAAAAATATTTAAGTTATAATTAAGAAGTTCGCAATAATATATAATAAATTTGTTTATAAATTTTGGAGGATTTTAGTTATGGCTAGATGTAAAGCATGTGGCAGTGAATTAGTAAAAAAGAAGACAAAAACAGGTGAAGTAATTCTTTATTGTGAAAGTTGTAAAAAAGGTTATAGAATACCAGCAGCTAAACCTGCTTTTGAAGAAGAGGAAGAAGAAGTTGAGGCTCCAAAGATAGCTCCTAAGGCAGCTCCAGTTGTAAAAGTAAATGAAACACCAAAGTGTAAAATTTGTGGTACAGAATTAGTTGAAAGAAAAGCAAAATCTGGCGAGATGGTTTTATTCTGCTCAAATTGCAAGAAAGCATTTAGAAAACCAGTTCCAGCTCCAGTAATTCCAGAACCTCCAGTTGAAGAAGAAGAGGAGGAAGAAGAAACTGTTAAACTTGACGAGACTCCAAAATGTAAGATTTGTGGTACTCCACTTGTTGAGAAAAAAACAAAAAGCGGTGAAGTTTGTTTATATTGTACAAATTGTAAAAAAGGATTTAAAAAGCCAGTTCCAGTAATTCCAGAACCTCCAGTTGAAGAAGAAGAGGAGGAAGAGGAAGAAGAAGTTGTAGCTCCAATTCCAGTTGTAGAAGAGCCAGTAGTAGTTGCTCCTGTACAAGAAGAAGATGAAATTATTGAAGAGGAAGAAGAAGTTGTAGCTCCAGCTCCAGTAGAAACAAAACCTTTTATTGAGCCTGTTATAAAGACTGAAGTTCCATCAACAGTAGATAGTAAAGAACTTGCCGATATAGCTAAATCACTTTCTGAGATTAATAAAACTCTTAAGGCTATGTTAACAATTCTTAACAAATAAGTTATTAAGTAAAATATCTTAAAATAAGTGATTTTCTAAAAATGAGAGTCACTTATTTTGTTTTATAGAATGTTTTGCTAAAAAAAACTATATGTATGATATAATAAACTAGGATATGAGTATAAATAAAAAGGCTATTATAAAATCATTCATCACTATAGCAATTCTTACAATTTTTATTGTAAGTTTATCTTCGTGCTCCCTTATTAAAATTTTTGCGGGAGATGAAGTTAATACATGTGTGCATTCTTATGGCGATTGGATAATAGAAATTTCTCCTACATGTGAAACTGATGGAAATTATGCTAGATATTGCTCAAAGTGTAATGCAAAAGATAATGTAACAAAAAATATACCTGCAATTGGTCACTCATATGATTTAGGAGAATCAGTGGATAGTATGGCTACATGTCAAGTTGAAGGTAATGTAATTTATACTTGTGTAAATTGTGGTAAGACAAAAACTGAAATTGCTAAATTAAATCATACACCTTTAAATTCAAATGTATATAACTATGATACAACTTATCATTGGCAAGAATGTCAATGGTGTTCACAAGTTATAAATAAAGCCGAACATACTATAAGCGAAGAAGTAATTGCTCAATATGATTGTACTCATGATGGTGAATCAAGATATTCTTGTTCATGTGGAATGTCAAGAGTAGATATTCATAAAGCAGAGCATTATTATGCTATTAAAAATACTGTTAATCCAACATGTCAAAATGATGGTTACATTGAATATGAAAAGTGTCCTGGATGCAATGGAACTAAGGAAAATACTATACTTGAAAAAGTAGATCATAAGTATGATGCCGAAACTTGTATATACTGCGAAAGAGATATCCTTTTAGATAGCTTATCTAAGTTTAAAGGACATGGTGAATCTAGCTATGATTTAATTGAAATATGCTCTGATCAAGAATTAAGATCTTTAGCCAATTATGCTGTATTTTATAATACCATAAGATATTTTAGTGTAAAATATAACACAGGCTCTTCTAATGAATTCCAATATATAAGCGAGGTATTATCTACCTTTACTGCCGCAAATTGCGGTATTAGAACACAATCTGGAGTAGTAGGTACAAAACAATTCTATACTGTACAAAAATCGACTGATAATGATTCAACAAGATACTCTAAAAAATCTGGCGTTGATTATACTAGTGATATATACACAGAAATATTTAATGTTGCTGAAAATAGTTATACTCAAACAAGGCTAGATTCTTTCTCTGATTTTAAATATAAAAATAGAATAAACTCAATTTCTGTAAGTACATCCGATCAACTATATTATGCATTATCTCATGGTTATAAACCTAACCCTGTTGCAAATTCAGTTGCTGAACAGGTTTTAAATGATATAGAAGATATTATGAGAGAAATTGTTGATGATTCTATGTCTGACTTTGAAAAGTTATATCAAATATATATGTGGATGATATCAAATGTTGAATATGACCATGCTGCAGTAACTGTTACCAATAATGGCGAGATGGAATGGGAAAATATTTATTCTTGGTCTGTAGAGGGCGTGATTTATGGACATGTGGCTGTATGTGATGCGATGTGTAAAACAATTTGTATAATGGCAGGAATTGAAGATATTAAATGTATCGAAGTTTCAGGCAATTCTCATGCATGGAATAAAGTATATATAGATGCAAATAATGATGGAGAAAAAGAGTGGTATACTTTAGATGCAACGCACGCAAACCCAGGTCTTAGAATAAACAATAAAAATTTTGAGCTTGGAGTCAGAAGTGAGTTTTTGAGAACTGATGCATATAAAACAACTAAAGGGTTTACTCCTGTGGATTATTTAGATACAACTGCTAATACAAAAGTTAATGTATTTAAGAGTTTATACTACGGAACAGGTAAAACTACAAGTAATGATTTCTATATAGAAAACGACACTGAACTTAGAAATTTAATTAAATATTATAAAGATACAATTATTTCATATGTAAACTCAGGTAAAAAAGTGTCTGTAGATTTTGTTTTAAAACAATCAAGCAACATTGATTCTTCAGTAATATATAGTGCTTTAGGGCTTTCTAGTACAAGAATTTCAATTCAATATACTTTCGAAAGTAACTATGTTGAAACAGGAGATACTTGGTATTTAATTACATTAAGTAAAAAATAAACAATAAATTATTATTTAGCATAAAGCATGGCTTCTAATAATTCATTATTTCTATCACATGAAATATGCCATGTAAATATACCACCAAAGTTACATCTTTTAACAAATTTAGCTTTCTTTTTAGTAATTTTTGCTGTATCAAATGAAACCCTACCATATTGACCATAAGCATAGGAATAATCAGCTTTTTCTACAAGAGTTAGCTCATTATTATCTACCATATCCATTAAACTATTATAACCATAGTATTCATATTCCTTTGAAGCACTTCTACCATAGAAAGGTACACCAATATTTAACATAGATTTTTTGTATCCTTTTGTTACAAAGTAGTTAAGTAAAATTATTTTTGTAGTTATAACATTGCTGTGTTTTTCAAGAGAAAAATCATAAGTCATAACATTAACATAATCAACAACACTTTGTATTAATTTATTGTCATATTCATCTACCTGATATAGTGTAGTTGTGGCTGCAAAACTTAATAATTTATCTTTTCCTATTGCTTGTCTTATTTCATATAAAAGTTGGCCAAATGCATAATATTCTGAATCATTTTGAGGATATTCCCAATCTATATCTATTCCATCTAAATTATAAGTATCAACTAATTCTTTACATTTGCTTGCATATTCCACTCTATATTTTGCATCGAGTAATTTTTCTGTATCAAACGAACCTATACATAACTGAAATTTAAGGTTTAAATTGTGTTCTTTTTTATAAGTTAAAAAGTTAACTAAACCTGCTTCTTTTTCACTTGAAAGCTCAGGAAAGCCTGTTGTTTTGTTTGCGTAAGCAAAGCCATATAAGATGTTTGTATATTCGTTTAGTTTTATTTTATCTAATTGTTCATCGGTTAAATCGCCAATATAATATCCCATTATTCTTACATCTTTTAAGTCTTTATCTTTTGAATAAGAAATTCCAAATAAAACTGATACTGCTAAAATTGCTAAGATAAGAAGTGTAATACAAATTATAAGAAAAATTTTTAATGCTTTGTTTTGAATAGTTTGAATCATAATTAACCTTTAACCCCTTTGAATTATAATAAACTATTGAAAATAATTAGTAAATATTTGAATTTTACATTTAATTAACTATATAAATATAAATTAAACAAATTGCTTTACAACTTTGTTCTATATTTATATAATTAATATAGTTTTATAGAGAAATCTACTAAAAGCGACTTGTTTAAGCCGCTTTTATTAATGTAAGGAGCAAAATGTCAAAACTAACAGATGATGTTAAAGAAGTTGTTGAACCTATAATTATTGAAAAAGGGATGGAACTTGTGGATATAGAACTTAAAAAAGAATATGGACAAGACAATCTTTATATTTACATTGATAAAGATGGCGGTGTTGATTTAAACGATTGTGAATTAATTCATAATGCAGTAAATGATCCAATAGATAAATTAGATCCAATTAAAACACCTTATAACTTATGTATCTCATCCCCAGGATTAGATAGACCATTAAAGACAAAAAGAGATTTTGAAAAGAAAATGAATCAAGATGTTGAAGTATCTTTATACAAAGCAATAAATAAAATTAAAAAGTTTGAAGGAAAACTTGTTGCATATGATGGTGATACGTGTGACATTGAAGTAAAAGGAAAAATAATAAAATTAAATATAAAAGACATTGCACTTATTAGAGCTGCAATAAAATTCTAGGAGGTATTAATAAAAATGAAAAATCAAAAATTTTTTGAAGCATTAGAAGACTTAGCAGTAGAAAGGGATATTAAACAAGAGGATTTAATTGAGTATCTTCAATCAGCAATTTCTGCTGGTTATAAGAAAGAATCTGGCGAAGCTCGTCCTGTTTCTTTAGTATTAAATCCTGAAAAACAAACAGTTAAGTTTATGGCTTATCAAACTGTTGTTGAAGAAGTTGAAGATCCAGAGAAAGAAATTGCTTTAGAAGATGCTAAAAAAATTAAAGCAAATATTAAAGTTGGTGAAGCTTTAACTGAAGATATTGATATTGGAGAATTTACAAGAATTGCCGCTCAAACAGTTAAGCAAGTTATAACTCAAAAATTAAACGACGTTAAGAAAGTTAAAATGAATGAGGAAATGAAAAATAAAGAAGGAGAAATTGTTTCAGCTCAAATAAGAAAAATTGAAGGTGAAAACATCTACGTTTCAATCGCTGATTCGCAAATGGAAGGTGTAATGTTAAAGAGCGATCAAATTCCTGATGAAAAATATTCTTTAGGTCAAATACTAAAAGTTTATGTAAAAACAATTAGAACAAATACAAGAACAGGAGCAAATCAAGTACTTGTTTCAAGAACAAATATTGGATTTATTAAAAGATTATTTGAATCTGAAATTCCTGAAATCAAAACAGGACTTGTTACAATTAAGAAGATTGTAAGAGAGCCAGGATATAGAACAAAAATTGCAATTGAAGCTAAAGATCCTACAATCGATGCTGTTGGTGCATGTATTGGACAAAAGGGTATGAGAATTTCAGCTATTGTATCAGAACTTAATGGCGAAAATATTGATATTGTTCCATATTCAGCAGATCCAGTTGAGTATATTGCAAGAGCATTATCACCAGCTAAGGTTATAGCTGTAAGTATTAACCAAGTTGAACAAAAAGCAAAAGCTTTAGTTCCAGATGAGGCATACTTAAAGGCTATTGGTAAAAAAGGTTGTAATGCTAAACTTGCCGTTAAATTAACAGAATGGAAAATTGATGTTAAGAAAATGAGCGAAGATGGTGGAGAAGTTAGATAGTCATAATGGAAAAGAAATTACCTGTAAGAATGTGTATTGCTTGTAGAGAGCAGAAAAACAAAACTGATTTAATTAGAATTGTAAAAAATAAGGAAGGAGAGATTTCTTTAGATTTTACAGGTAAAAAACCAGGTCGTGGTGCATATATTTGTGATAAAAAAGAATGTATTTTAAAATGCATAAAAAATAGAGCATTAAATAAAGCTTTTGATATGGAAATATCAAGTGATATTTATGCAAAAATACAACAAGACTATGATGAACGCAAAAATTAGTTCTTATATAAATTTTTCCGTCAAAGCGGGCAAAGTAATATGGGGACTGGATATGCTAAAGACATCAAAGGTTAAACCATATTTGATTATATATGATAAAACTATCGGACAAAGTAGTAAAAAACAATTATTTAAATATAAAGAAGATAATTTAGTGAAGACACTAGAAGTTGAAGAAAATTATTTAAATGAAATTTTAAAAAGAAGTAATGTGAAAATTATTGGTTTAATAGATGAATCTCTATCAAATGCAATAATAAAACTAATTTAGGCGCAGAGGTGAAGATTATTATGGAAATGAAAGAATTAATACAATTAAAGGAAAATATAGAAAAACAAAGTTTTAATGTTATTAAACTTTGTAATTCCGATAAAGAAAAAATAAATGATTTTATTGAAAAATTAAGAGAAATTATAGATAGCAAAGAAAATAACCTAAATATTGATTTAGCAACAATTACTATTGTTGAAGATAATAAAAATGAAAATGTTCCAGAATCTCAAGATAATGCGCCAATAGAAGAAAATAAAGAAGACATTCCTCAAATTGAAAAAGACGATATTCCTCAAGTTGAAGAAGAAAATGTAGAAAATACGAAAGATATTCCTCAAGTTGAAGAAGAATCTAAAGTAGAAGAAAAAATTGAAATTCCAGAAAATAAAAAAGAAGATAAATCAAAAGAAACAAAAGTTGAAGAAGTAAAACAAGAAGCAAAGCCAGTTGAAAATAAGAATCAAGATAGACCTGTTCTTCGTGATGGAAAGCCTGTTTATCAATACATAAAAGGTAAAGGAAAATGTCAATTCTTTGTAGATAAGAATAACAAAGTTATTTTGAAAGTTGTTGAACCAGTGCAAGAGACTAAAACTCCTGCAGCTAATCATGTTCAACCTGGATATGGTGGCTATACAAAACTTGGTCAAAATGGAAATAGAGCAACTTTAAATAATGGTAGAAATCCACAAAAACCTCAACAAGTTCGTGTTGGCGCTAAACCTTCAGATTTTGCTGCACTTCCTATTAACGATACAAAGAAAGATACCTCAAAACAAAAGAAAGTAGACAAAGGACACGTAGAAAAAGAAAAAGGTGGACTTTCTAATCGTGACTTGTTTAAGAGAGGTTATACATATGATACATCAAGAGAATATGATGAAGATGATGATAGTTTTGTAAGAATTAAAAACACAAAAAAAGGTGCTAAAAAGCAAGATTCACAAAAGATAGAAATTACAGAAGCTGAAATTAACAGTGAAATTATTCCTGTTAAGACATTTGGTGAAAAGATTGGTAAACCAGCAACTGAAATTGTTAAAAAATTCTTTGAAAATGGTAAGATGATTACTATTAATTCTACTATAACTTTTGAAGAAGCTGAATTAATCGCACTTGATTATGGTATTACGCTTACTTTAAATGTTGAAAAAACAGCAGAAGATAAATTATCTGAATTAGTTAAGAAAAAGACATTAGACAATGGAACGGACAAAAGGCCTCCAGTTGTTACTATTATGGGACACGTTGACCATGGTAAAACATCACTTCTTGACTATATTAGAAAGACAAATGTTATTGCAACCGAAGCTGGTGGTATTACACAACACATCGGAGCATATACTATTGATGTTAATGGTGAGAAAATTACATTCTTAGATACACCAGGACACGAAGCTTTTACCTCTATGAGAAGAAGAGGAGCACAAGTTGCAGATATTGGTATTATAGTTGTTTCATTAGATGATTCAATTATGCCACAAACGGTTGAAGCTATATCTCACGCAAAAGATGCTAACATTCAAATAATTATAGCTGCAAATAAGATAGATAAAATTCCAGCTAATGAAAGACAACAAAAGTTAGATAAATTATATACTGATTTATCTTCATATGACTTACTTCCAGAAAAATGGGGTGGTGATACAATCGTTTGCCCAATTTCAGCTAAATCAGGTGAAGGTGTAGACGAATTATTAGATAACATCTTAACAGTTGCAGAAATTCTTGAATTAAAGGCTACAGATAAGTCCTTAGCTACAGGTTCAATCATTGAAGCAAGACTTGATAAAGGTATTGGACCGGTTGCAACAGTGCTTATTAAAAACGGTACATTAAAGATTAAAGATTTCTTAGTTGCTGGAACAAAGATTTGTAGGGTAAGAGCAATGACAGATTGGACAGGAAAGTCAGTTAAAACAGCAGGCCCATCTGATGCAGTACAAATTCAAGGATTCCAGGAAGTACCATCAACCGGTGATATGTTTATAGTAGTTGAAGATGAAAAATTAGCTAAAAAGGCTGTAGCTGAAAGAATAGATAAAGAAAGAAATGCTATGAGTGCTGGAAATAATGCTAGATCACTTGAAGAGATGTTTAAAGATCAATTACCAGCTGATATGAAAGTTTTACCAATTATTATAAAGGCTGATGTTCAAGGCTCTAGTGAGGCAGTAAAACAAGCTATGCAAAAACTTTCTGATGATAGAATTAAAGATAATGTTAAGATTAAAATTATTCACGCTGGCGTTGGAGCAATAAATGAATCAGATGTAATGCTAGCAGCTACAACTGGTGCAATTATATTGGGATTTGGTGTAAGACCAGAAAGTAAGGCAAAAGTTCAAGCTGAAAAAGAAAAAATTGATATTAGAACATATTCAATAATTTATGATGCAATCGATGATATTAATGCAGCAATTTCAGGCATGATAGCTCCAACATATAAGGAAGTAGCGTTAGGTAATGTTGAAATTAGAAATCTATTTAAGATTACTGGTGTTGGTATGATTGCTGGATGTTACGTTCTAGATGGTAAGATTGAAAGAAATTGCGGTTATAGATTATTAAGAGATAATATCGTTATTCATACAGGTAAGATTGCTTCATTAAAGAGAATGAAAGATGATGTTAAGGAAGTTAATGCTGGATATGAATGCGGTGTTGGACTAGATAATTATTCAGATTTTAAAGTAGGCGATGTAATGGAAACATACTTGCTTGAGGAAGAAAAAATAGATGAGTAGATTTGAAAGAATAGAAGCTGAACTTGCAAAACAAATAGCAATTGCAATTCAGCATGGTGTAAAAGATCCAAGAGTTACCGGACTTATTAGTGTACTTAGAGTAACTGTAGATACAGAATTAACTTATGCAAAAGTTTATGTATCTATTCTTGGGGCTACAGGAAAAGAAGCTGAAGTTATTGAGGGACTTAATTCTGCACAAGGTTATATTAAACAAAAAATTAATAAACAAATGAAATTAAGAAAACTACCTTCATTGCATTTTATTTATGACGATTCAATTGCTTATGGTTCATATATGAATCAAAGATTAACAGAAGTTGTAAAAGAAGATGAACAAAAAGATAACAACAACCAATAATTTATGTACGAAGAGTTTATTAAGATTATAAATAACAATAACAACAAAAGATTTATGATAATATCACATGTAAATCCAGATGGAGATACATGTGGTTGTGCTTTAGCTTTATATAAAGCCTTAATAAATTTTGGTAAAGAAGTTGAAGTTTTTTGTTCGTCAGAGTTTAACTCAAAGTTGTCTTATATTCCAAATTTTGACATATACAATAAAACAAAACCTACAAATTATGATGTTTGTATTGCGGTAGATTGTGCAGACGAAAAAAGATTGGGGGACTTATTAGATAACTTTTTAAAAACAAAACAAAGAATAGTTATAGATCACCACGGAACCAATACATATTTCGGACAAATTAATTATGTAAATTCAAAAGCTGCTGCAGCATGTGAAATCATATATGATATTATTCAAAAAATGTGTAAGATAAAAAATTGTTTTGATGATGATATTGCAAAGTCTTTATATTCTGGAATCATCACAGATAGTGGTAATTTTATGAACTCTAACACAACAGATAGAACAAAAGAAATTGCAAAAGAACTTGCACAAAATTCAAATATAAATACACAAGATATTATTAATCATTTTATGAATTCTGTTTCAATGCCTGTGTTTAAATTAAAAAATTTAGTACTTGGAAAAGCAAAATTTTATGAAGACAATAAAATCGGCATTATCTATTTTTCAATTGAAGATTTCAATGCAACCGGAACAACAATGCTTGATACCGAAGGCATTATAAATGAAATTAAAAATATTGAAGGAATTAAAATTGCTGTAGCAATTACTCAAAAATCTGAAAATGATTATAAAATAAGTTTAAGATCAGTTCCTACATCTCCTATAGATAGACTTGCTGCTTCTTTTGGTGGAGGTGGACATCCTTGCGCTGCAGGTTTTGCGCTTCAAGGAAATTATTATGATGTTCTAGATAGAGTAATTTACGCTTGTAAACAGTATGTCGAGTAACAATTTTTTTATCGCTATAAATAAACCATTAAATTGGACATCTAGTGATGTCGTTGTTAAATGTAGAAATCTTGTATCAAAAGCTTTAAATGAAAAAGTAAAAGCAGGACACATGGGAACTCTTGATCCTGGAGCAACAGGCCTACTTTTAGTTGGCATAAATAAAGCAAATAGGCTTTTTGATTATCTACTTTTAAAAAAGAAAACTTATATAGGAACTTTAACATTTGGAAAAAGTACAGATACACAAGATTCTTATGGCAAAATTATTAGCGAAAGTGAATTACCTACAACTAAAGCCGTAAGAGAGCATTTAAGCGATTTTATTGGTGAGATAACCCAAATACCACCAAAATATTCTGCTATTAAAATTAACGGTCAAAAAGCCTACGATATGGCAAGAAAAAACAAAGACTTTATTATTCCAGAAAGAAAAGTTACCATATATAATCTAAAAGAAAACAATATAAAACTAAATGGAGATAAAGTTGAAACTATTGAACTTTTAGTTGAATGTTCATCGGGCACTTATATTAGAACATTATTTACAGATGTGGCAAAATCATTGAATGTTGATGGCTTTATGTCTAAGCTTGAAAGAATTGAACTTGCTTCAATAAAACTTGAGAATTCTTCATCAATTGATGAAATTAGAGAAAATCCATTGAGTAAAAAAATTGAAATGATAGATGTTATTAAAAATATAATGCCTTCATATGAACTTAATGATTGTGAGTACAAACTAATTCAACAAGGGAATAAAATAAAAATAGATAATAAAACAGATGATTTTATAGCATTAACATATAAAAATGAATTAAAATTTATTGGGAAAAATAAACTTGGAGAAGTTAAATCAAACACAAACCTAGAATAATATGTCAAGAGAAAATGAAATGAAAATATTAAAATATAACGAAAGTAATTTAGAAGCACAAGTTTTGTGCCTAGGTTTTTTCGATTGTATACATAAAGGTCATTTAAAACTAATAACAAAAGCTAAAAGTTTGGCAAATAAATATAATGCAAAAGTATCATTATTTACATTTTCAAATAATCCACTTTCTTTTTTTTCCGAAGAAAAATTGATATTTACATTTGATGAAAGATGTTTTGCATTGAATAAATTAAATATAGACTATGTATATAGTGCCGAATTTAATAAAGATTTTTCTAAAATTTATGCAGAAAGTTTTCTTGATTTAATTGTTAAAAATAAGAATATTAAAGCAATAGTTTGTGGCGAAGATTACACATTTGGATATAAAAAAGAAGGAAATGTTGAAACATTAAGCAAATATTGTATAGCAAATAATATTGAATTATCCATTGTAGATATATACAAAGTAAATGGAGAAAAGATTGCTTCAAGAGTTATTAGAAAATTAGTTGAAAAAGGCTCAATTAACCAAATAAATGCAAATTTATCAAGCCCATATATAATTCAAGGTAAAGTAATAAATGGTAAAGGTATTGGACATAAAGACTTATATCCTACGGCAAATATACAAATAAATAGAAATAAAGTTAAATTAGGAGAAGGTGTTTATTTTACTCAATCTATTATAAATGGAGTAAGATTAAGATCGGTAACAAATGTCGGAATACAGCCAACAGTAAATGGAGAAAGTTATCAAATAGAAACCTATATAATTTTCTACAATAAAAATTTATATGGAAAGGAAATGACTCTTGAATTTATCGAAAGACTAAGAGATATTAAAAAATTTAATTCAAAAATCGAATTAAAAATGCAAATAGAACAAGATATAAATTATGTATGTTCATTAAATGGAGGATATGATTAATGATAAAATTTGGTCCTAGTGGGAGTTGTGAAGAATTCAAAGCTCAAAACTTTAAAAAATTAACAGACGGAATTTCTTGGTTAAAGGATAAAGACATTGATTGTTTTGAATATTCTTTTGGAAGAGGTGTTAACATTTCAGAAGATACCGCAATATCAACTGGCAATGCATTTAAAGCAGCAAATATTGAAATGTCCGTTCATGCTCCATACTTTATAAATTTGGCAACAATTGAAGAAGAAAAGAAAAATAATAATATAAATTATATAATGGACTCCCTTGAAGCTTTGAAATGGTTTCAAGGGAATAGAGTTGTATTTCACCCAGGGTCTCCTTGTAAATTACAAAGAAGATACGCAATGGATGTTTTATTAAAAGCCTTTGAAGAAATAGTAGAAATAAAACACGAAAGAGGATATGATAACTTGTTGCTTTGCCCAGAAACAATGGGGAAAGGCGCACAACTTGGAGATTTAAATGAAATTATTGAAATCGTAAATCATGGAGATAAAACGATTGTTCCATGTATAGATTTTGGTCATTTAAATGCAAGAGACTGCGGTGGTATTAAAACTAAAGATGACTATAGAAGAATTATCGATAAATTAATAGATAAAATTGGATTTGAAAAAACTGAAAAAATTCATGTTCATTTTTCAAAAATTGAATATACTGGAAAAGGAGAAGTTAGACATTTAACATTTGATGATACAAAGTTTGGTCCAGAGTTTGAACCATTAATGGAAATCTTTAAAGAATATAAGATGAATCCATACGTTATTTGCGAAAGTGCTGGGACTCAAACAAGAGATTCTATGTTAATGAAAAATTATTATAATAGCCTAAATTAAAGATTATGAGTAAAAGTAGTGAATTGTTTGATAAATGCGAATGCGATGCATTATTAGTGTTATCTCCTAGTAATACATTTTATTTATCTAGTTTTGAATCTTCTAACTGCCAAATAATAATTACTAAAAATGAAAAGTACTTTATTACAGATAAAAGATACACAAATGAAGCTGAAATTGTATTAAAAAATGAATTTGAAGTTATAGCTGGAGATTTTGATTCAATAGTAAATATTTTAAAACCTTATAAAAAAATTGGTTGGGATAGTAATATATCTTACTATGAAGCTAAAAAAGTTTTAGAAAAATTATCTAATAAAACTTTAGTTGAAATATCAAAAGACATTGAAACTCTTAGAATGTTTAAATCTAAGCAAGAATTAGAAAATATAATAATTGCTCAATCAATTACAGAAAAAGGCTTTAATGAGGCTTTAAAGGTGTTAAAAGAAGGGGTAAGTGAAATAGAAATAGCTGCACTTATTGAATATGTTTATTTAAAAAATGGTGCTGAACTAGCATTTGATTCAATTGTGGCTTTTGGAAAAAATGGAGCATCACCACACGCTCATAGAACAAATAATAAATTAAAATCTGGTGATTTTATTACAATGGATATCGGTGCTAAATGGAAAGGATATTGTTCAGATATGACAAGAACTGTTGCATGCGGACAAATATCTGATAAACAATTAGATGTATACAACACTGTACTTGAAGCTCAATTAAAAGCTGAAAGAGAAATTAAGTCTGGTATGAGCGGCAGTGATGCAGATAAAATTGCTAGAGATTACATAACAAGTAAGGGATATGGAGAATATTTTACTCATGCACTTGGTCATAGTGTTGGCGTAGATATTCATGAAAATATTACGTTGTCAACGCGTGCAAAGAGTGATATAATACGTAATGGTATGGTTGTAACAGTTGAACCAGGCATATATATTCCTGATTTTTGTGGTGTTAGAATTGAAGATACCGTATTAATAGAAAACAATGTTGTCAATCCTTTGGCACATGCAAATAAAAATTTAATAATTATATAAATACTTTTGGAGGTATACTATGGGCTATGTATTAGCTGGAGATTTTAGAAAAGGTGTTACTTTCTTATATGAAGGTAAAGTTGTTACTATTGTAGACTTTTTACATGTTAAACCAGGTAAAGGTGCTGCTTTCGTTAGAACAAAATTAAGAGATGTTATTAATGGTGGAACAGTTGAATTAACTTTCAACCCAACTGCAAAGTTTGAAACAGCCGAAATTAATTATAAAAAGATGCAATATTCTTATTCAGATGGAGATTTAGTTTATTTCATGGATCCAGATACATTTGATATGATTCCAGTTAATAGAGATATGTGTGAGGATGCATTAAAATTCGTAGTAGAAGGCGGAGAAGTTACAGTTAACTTCTATAATGGAAGCCCATTTGCAGTAGATGCTCCAAACTTTGTTGAATTAACAATTACTCACTCAGAACCAGGAGTTAAGGGAAACACCGCTCAAGGTACAACAAAGCCAGCTACTCTTGAAACAGGTTATGAAATTCAAGTTCCTTTATTTGTAAATGAAGGTGAAAAAATTAGAGTAGATACAAGAACTGGCGAATATATGTCAAGAGTTTAATATCTAATAAAAATGATAGTATAAGACCTAACAAAATGTTTAGGTCTTTTTTTTTATTAAATTTTATAAATAAATAGTTATAATTTCAAAATGTAATACAATTACATTTAGTAATAAGTAAATAAGGAATGGAATAGATTGTTATGAAAGATTATATAGAAACCACGAAAAATATTTTTTACTAGCAAGAGTAGGTTTAATTTGATTATTTAAAAAAAAATTATATTGCCGAAATTATCTACTTAATTGAAAATATTCTACCTTTATGATAGAATACTAGCAAACGAGGAAAAAAGATGGAAAATAAAACATACAATAATATTATAACTTCTATTGTTGTTTCGGCTGCTTCTTCAGTTGCTGGGGTTGCTGCTGTTACTTATGAGCCAGGACTTTTAGTTCCTACTCAAAAGAAAAAGAATCAAAATGCAGTAGAAACTATAATTAAAGATGATTATGTTACTGTTAATCTTTCAATAAATGTTTATTATGGAAAGGTTATACCAGTTGTTGTTTGTAATTTACAAGAAAAGATTAAAAAAGAGATTGAATCGTCAACTTCACTTAAAGTTAAGAAAATAAATGTAACAGTTGTTGGTTCAGTTAATCAGTAATCTTTGTTTAATTTTTGGAGATTAAATATGAGTAGAAAAATAGCTAGAGAATATGCATACAAATTAATTTTTGAATATATATTTACTAAAGAGACAGAGGATGGTATATCTAAAGATATAATATTTCAAGATCCAGAATTATCAAAGATTGATTCAGAATATATAACAAGCGTCGTACACGGCGTTAAAGAGCATTATGATGAACTTTTAGAGATTATCTCAAGAAATGCAAAAAATTTCAAAATTGAGCGTATTTTTAAGGCAGATTTAGCAGCACTTCTTCTTGCTGTATATGAAATGAAGTATATTTCAGATATTCCAATGAATGTTTCCATAGCTGAAGCTGTGGAAATTGTTAAATCATATGCTACAGAAAAATCATATCAATTTGTCAATGGTGTTTTAAGCGGTGTTTATAAGGAGTTAAACGCATAATGTTAATTTTAGGAAAAGAAGTTTCAAAAAATACAAGAATTGAAATAAAGGAAAAAGTTGAGGAATTTTCTAAAAAATATGGCAGAGTTCCTTGTCTTTCTGTAATTATTGTAGGAGAAGATCCTGCATCTCAAACCTATGTTAAAAACAAAGTTATAGGTTGTGAAGAAGTAGGAATGAAATCTTTAAAATATGAATTCCCAGATGGCGTAAAACAAGAGGATATAGCAACTGTTATTAAAACACTTGCAAATGACAAAAATGTCGACGGAATTTTAGTTCAATTACCTTTACCAAAAGGTTATGATGAAAAATATTTACTAGATTTAATACCTGAAGAAAAGGATGTAGATGGTTTTTGTGCAAATAATTTAGGATTACTTGCAATGGGAACTCCTAGAACTATTTCATGTACACCATTTGGTGTAATGAAACTTCTTGCTTCAACAGGTGTTGAAATTAGTGGCAAAAATGCGGTAGTAATAGGAAGATCTAACACTGTTGGAAAACCTATGGCTATGCTTTTATTAAACGCTAATTGTACAGTTACTGTATGCCACTCAAAGACTAAAAACTTAGAAGAGATAACAAAGAATGCAGATATTTTAGTAGTCGCTATTGGAAGACCAAAATTCTTAAAAGCAAATATGGTAAAAGATGGCGCTATTGTTATTGATGTCGGTATTAATCGTGTTGAGGGAAAACTATGTGGAGATGTAGATTTTGATGAAGTAGAGAAAAAAGCATCTTTTATAACACCTGTTCCAGGTGGAGTTGGCCCTATGACAATATCTATGCTTTTATATAATACTTTAATGGCAGCAAATTCGAGAGTTAATGGCTGATAATTTTATTACTATTACACAATTAAATAATATAATCACCAAAACTATATCAGGTAGTCAATTTTTATCGAATATAGTTATTTGTGGTGAAATTCAAGGATTTAAAGTATCAAGAGCACATGCATATTTTAATTTAAAAGATGAAGGCGGTTTAATTAGCTGCAATGATTTTAATTATCAAACTAAATATGTCCCAAAAGAAGGCGAGCAAGTTTTAGCTAAAGGTAGTGTAGGCTACTATGGACCTTATGGAAAACTTTCATTTAATATTTCTCAAATTCAACCCTATGGCATAGGGGCACTTGCAGCTTTGTATGAAAAATTAAAATTAGAATTAGAAAAGAAAGGTTATTTTGATAAAGCTCATAAAAAACCTATTCCTAAATTTCCAAAAAAGGTTTGCGTTATAACATCTAAAACAGGAGCTGTAATACAAGATATTATATCCACAATGAGAAGATATAACGACGTTATAGATATCATTTGCTATGACTGTAAAGTTCAAGGTATGGGAGCAGAAGATGAAATCTCTGAGGCCATAAAAACAGTTGATGAATTAAACTTTGATGTAATTGTTGTAGCAAGAGGCGGTGGCTCACTTGAGGACCTAATGTGCTTTAATAATGAAAAGGTTGTATATGCAATTTATGATGCAAAAACACCTATTGTTTCTGCAGTAGGTCACCAAACGGATTTTACGCTTTGCGACTTAGCGGCTGATTTAAGATGCGAAACTCCAACAGCAGCAGCTGAAATGTTAGGGTATAAAGTAGACGACGTTAAAGACTTTATAAAAGATGGACAAAATAGGTTAATCAAATCCTTGTCTAGAATGCTAGATCAAAACGTTGCTTTACTTCATAACTTGCAAGTACGTCTTTGCTCTAGTTTAAATGACCTTTATTCTAAAAATCTTTACAATTTAAAACAATATCGAGACAAAATATGTCTATTAGCCAATAATATTCTAAAAATTAAGGACTATCAATTAAAAGAATTATGTACAAGATTAGATACTTCTAACCCTACAAAAATCTTTACAAAAGGCTATTTATTTGCAAAGACAAAAGATGGACAAAATATAAAATCAATTTCTGACATTAAAGTTGGAGACAAAATAAATTTAATAACAAATGGCGGTTCAGCCACAGCAAAAATAGAAGAGGTAAAAAATGACATTTGAAGAATCAATGAAAGAATTAGAAAGCATTGTAAATAAGATGGAATCAGGTTCACTTACCATTGACGAATCTTTAAAAGCTTTTTCAAAAGGCATTGAACTTTGCAAAAATTGCTCAAGAGAATTAGAGGAAGCAAAAGGTAAAGTTACTATTTTACAAAAACAAATGAACGACTTAATTGAAAAACCTTTTGAACCAACACAAAATGCATAAGATTCTTGAAGATTATAAAATTGAGTTTGAAAAAGAACTTAAAAATTATTTGAAAGATATTACATCAGAAAATGTAATAACTTGCGCTTACAATTATTCAATATTAAACGGCGGAAAAAGAATAAGACCTATACTTGTTTATTTAGGCGCTATTTCTGTGTCAAATGATTTAAAAAATATTCCAGGATTAATATCAAATCTTTCAATTGGAATTGAACTTATTCATTCGTATTCTTTAGTTCATGATGACCTTCCTTGTATGGATAATGATAAATACAGAAGAGGAAAATTAACAACTCATGCTAAATTTGGTTCAGGAATGGCAACAATTACGGGAGATGCAATGTTAAATGGAGCAGCAGAGGTTATGCTATCTTGCATCAATAATGATTTTGCCATGAATTATCCATACATTGACAACAACTATAAAGCTCAAATAAATGCGGCAAGATATATACTTGATTGCTCTGGCTTATATGGCATGATAGCTGGCCAGGCTATAGATATTCAAAACAAAAAATTATCTAAAGATGAACTTATATCTATGTATAGATTAAAAACTTCAGCTCTTTTAAAAGGTGCATTAGTTGCAGGTGCTATGAGATTTGAAGCTGAAGACGAAATAATTTCAAAATTCATAGAATTTGCTGACAATTTTGGAATTATTTTCCAAATTGTTGATGATATTTTAGACAAAACATCTACAAAAGAAATCCTTGGAAAAGATGTTAACCAAGATTCAAATAACAATAAAAACACTTATGTGGATTTAGTAGGGGGTATAAACCAAGCCAAAAGGGATTGTGAAATGTATGCTTCACTCGCAATAAATGCAATAAAATCTATAGAAAATAAAATACATTATGCTGACATCTTTTATGATTTTATCGAAAGCATGTTAAATAGACAAAAATAGTTGTATAAATTAGCATTTGGTATATAATTATTAATACAAAAGAAGGGGAAAAATGACAATACTTGAAAATATACATTCACCTAAAGATCTTAAACATTTAACAATTGACGAGTTAAATCAATTAGCTCAAGAAGTTCGTAATGTTATAATAGATACCGTTTTTACAAATGGTGGACATCTTGCTTCTAATTTAGGTGTTGTAGAATTAACAATTGCTATTGAATATGTCTTTAATTTACCAAAAGATAAATTAATTTTTGATGTTGGACATCAATGCTATACACATAAATTATTAACAGGAAGATACGAACAATTCTCAACTTTAAGAAAAACCGATGGCATCTCAGGTTTCCCTAGAATTAGTGAATCTATCTATGACACAGCATCAACTGGTCATGCTTCAACTGCGCTTGCAATAGCAACGGGTCTCGCTAGAGCTGGTATCAATGGCGAAATTGTATCTTTAATTGGTGATGGATCACTAACTGGTGGATTATCTTATGAAGCATTAAATGACTTAACATCTTTAAATAAAAAACAAATTATCATCATAAATGACAATGATATGTCCATTTCTAAAACAATCAACTCTATATCTAGATACTTAAATGGAATACATACCGTATCTGGGGCTAATTTTAATGAATATGGACTAGATTATCTTGGAAATATAAATGGTCATAACATTGAAGAATTAATAAATGCTTTAGAATATGCTAAAAAATGTAAAAAATCTATTGTACTGCACGTCAAAACAACAAAAGGAAAAGGACTCATAGAAGCAGAATTAAACCCAGAAGGATATCATGGCTATTCACCAAAACATTGGGAAAAACCATCATTTTCACACATTATGGGAACAAAACTTGCAAAAATGGCAAAAGATGACAAAGACATCTTTGCTATAACTGCTGCTATGGAAGAAGGAACAGGCCTTGAAGTATTTAAGGGAATGAATCCTGATAGATTTGTCGATGTAGGTATTTGTGAAGAATATGCAGCCTCTATGGCCTCCGGTCTTGCTCTTGGTGGTAAAAAACCTTATTTTGCCGTATACTCAACATTCCTACAAAGAGCTTTTGATTCTGTTTTACATGATATTTGTCTATCTAATTTAAATGTAAAGTTATGCATAGATAGAGCCGGTATAGTATCTGGTGATGGTGAAACACACCAAGGCATTTACGATATAGCTTACTTAAGATTAATGCCAAATATGGTTATTGCTTGTCCAAAAGATTCTATGGAACTTGAAAATATGCTTGAATTTTCTAAAAACTATGTTGGACCTATGGCTATAAGATATCCAAAAGGAAATGTTAGAATAGATTACGCTAAGCATGAAAAAATAGAGCTTGGAAAATGGGAATATATTCAAAAGAAAAATAGTAGATTTGTAATACTTGCAATGGGCGCTACATGTGTATCAGTTGCTTCGCATGCAGTTGAATTTTTAAATGAAATGAATATTCCTGTGACACTAATCAATGCAAGATTTATAAAACCTTTGGATTCAGCAATTTTAAAAGATATAAAAGATAAAACTATTATAACAATTGAAGATAATGTTATCTCAGGCTCATTTGGTGCAGCAGTATCAGAATACTATATTTTAAATAACATTAAAAATGTAGATCTTCACATTCTTGGAATTAATGACAAAATCTTAAAGAATGCAACTCAAGCTGATTTATTAAAAGAAAATGGATTAGATTCATATTCACTTTGTAATTATATAAAATCTTTATGCGATTAGATTTATATTTATCTAAATTAAATAACATCTCAAGAACAAAGGCTCAACAATTAGTTGAGTCAAATTTTGTTTCATTAAATGGAAAAATTGTAAATAAGCCATCAATCGATGTTAGCGAATTTGATAATATTGAAATAATGCAAGATTTTAAATACGCTTCACTTGGTGGAGATAAACTTGCAAAAGCAATTTTAGATTTTAATTATTCCATAAAAGATAAAATTTGCATAGATATTGGTGCATCTAATGGAGGATTTACCGATTGTATGCTACAAAATGGGGCTAAAAAAGTATATGCAGTAGATGTTGGTGAATGTGCTTTTTCAGAAAATTTAAAAAATAATCCAAAAGTTATTGTTAAAGATAAAATAAACGCAAGATTCATAACTCCTAATGATATAGGAGAGAAAGCCGATTTTATGTCTATTGATGTATCTTTTATATCCCTTACTTATATTCTTGAAAATGTTTCAAAACTATTAAAAAATAATGGACAGATAATAGCACTTATAAAACCACAATTTGAATGCGGTAAAAAATATCTATCAAAAAAAGGAATAGTTCAATCTCAAAAGGTAATAGATAAAGTTATTGAAGATATCAAATCTTATGCATTAAGCATAGGTTTAACACCACTTAAAATTACAAACGCTCCTATAAAACCAGAAAAGAATAAAGAATATTTAATTTTATTATCTAAAAAATCCAATTAAAAGTAGTGCATAAATTTATTTATGTATGTATAATTATAAATATGAAAATTGGAATTTATACAAACAATCATAAAGACATAAATGAAGATTATGCAAAACTTGCATCAAGTATTTTAACTAAAAAAGGAATTGATGTAGTATTTTCAGATAACACTGATGAAAATCTACTAAATTTAAAAAAAGTAGATATATCTGAGCTTGCAAAAAATTGTGATGTAATAATAACATTTGGCGGTGATGGTACTGTTTTAAAGGTTGTAAGAGAACAAAAAAAACAAGTGCCTATTGTTGGTGTAAACTGCGGAAAAATCGGGTTTTTAACCGAAATTTCGAAAGAAGATTTAAAAAAATCTCTTGAGGATTTAATAAATGGTAGATATCAAATTGTAGAGAGAGCTGTTGTAAAAATTGAAGCTGAAAATATAGAGCTTAATGCTTTAAATGAAATTGTTTTATCTTCAAGTATTACATCAGAGGTTTCGACATTTAAGGTAAAGATAGATGGAGTTAATGCTGTATCAACAAAAGGTGATGGAATTATGCTTTCAACCCCAACTGGTTCCACTGCATATTCTTTATCTTGTAATGGTCCATTAATTGCGCCAAATGTTAATGCATTTATAATCAATGCAATTTGCCCATACCCAGTAAGAACTGCACCTTTAGTTATTAATGATAATTGTGTTGTTGAAATAGAATCTGATTCTAAAAATTTAAAATTAATCGTGGATGGTAAAAACATTGAAGAGTTTAACAGTAAAAATGCAAAAGTTTTACTTAAAAAGACTAAGAATAATGTTAAATTTATTAAGTTTGAAAATGATTCAAACAATTTCTACCAAAAAATAACAAAGAAATTAAAATTATGGAGTGTTACATATGAATCGTAGACAAAATGCAATACTAGAAATAATTACCGATAATGAGATTGAAAAACAAGAAGAATTAGTAGATAAACTAATAGAGCAAGGCTTTGACGTAACTCAAGCAACAGTTTCTAGAGATATTAAGCAACTTGGCCTTGTTAAAATGCATGGCGAAAAGAAAAAGTTTAAATATACTCAAGTAAAATATACAACAGATGGTATTTCTGCAAAATTTGGTAATTTATTTAAAGAGTCTGTACTTTCTATACAAACCGCACAAAATATTGTTGTCATAAAAACTGTAACAGGAGCTGCTAATTCTGCTGCTGCATTTTTAGATAAACAAAATTTTGAAACACTTTTAGGTTCTATTGCCGGAGATGATTGTATTATCGCTGTTGCAACAACTACTGAAGAAGCACAACTTATAGCTAAAACCTTAAAGAGTTTCTTTTAATTATGCTAACAACACTTTCTATAAAAAATATCGCATTAATTGAATCTTTGGAAATTGAATTTTCTAAGGGTTTAAATGTTTTATCAGGAGAAACAGGTGCAGGTAAATCAATAATCATCGACTCAATAAACTTTGTACTTGGAAAAAGAGCTGACAAAACACTAATTAGATATGGGGAGGAAAGTGCTTCAGTTACTGCTTTTTTCAATATAGATAACAAAAAAATCTATGATTTACTTGATGAATTAGAAATAGAAAAAGAAGACGAACTTATGATAAAAAGAACAATGAATATTGATGGTAAAAATAATTGTTCTATAAATGGTCAAAAAGTAACGCTTTCAATGCTTAGAAGCTTAACATCAAAATTGGTAGATATTTATGGTCAAAATGATGCATTATTTATTATGAATCCAAGCATGCACCTTGAGATTTTAGATAACTATGGCATAGATAAAATAAAACCTCTTAAAGATAAACAAGAAAAATTATATAAAAATTACCAGGAAACCATTAAAAAATTAAAAGAATACGGAAATCTTGAAGATTTAGAGAAAAACCTTGAACTTTATGAATATCAAATAAACGAAATCAAAGAAAACAACTTTAAAGATGGAGAAGAAGAGGAATTAAAAGCCTTAAGAAGTAAAATGAATAATTCTCAAGAATTTGTAGAATCTCTATCTCAAGCTTATGAAAGTCTAAATGGCTCAAGTGAAGTAAATGTTAACTTGCTTTTGTCTAATGCTATTAAAAACTTAAATAAAGTTGCCGAATATGATTCCTCTCTTGAAGATATTATTTCAAGATTAGAATCTGCAAAAATTGATTTAAAAGATGCTGGAGAATCAATAGAAGATATTGCAAAATCTTCTGAATTTGATCCACAAAAAGCTAATCAAATAGAAAATAGATTAAATAAGATTAGATTAATTAAAAAGAAATACGGATCATCAGAGCAAGAAATTAATGATTATCTAAATAGTATTCAAGATAAATATGACTTTTTAAATAATGGAGAAGAAAAACTTGCTGATTTAGAAATAGATAAGAAAAACTTATTTGAAGATTTATATAAAAATGCTAAAGAATTATCTCACATAAGACATAATGTTGCTTTTGATTTATCTTTAAAAATTGAAAAAGAATTAAAAGAACTTGGAATGAAAGATGCTCAATTTATAGCTAAATTTAATGAGTTTCCATTAATTAACGAGATTGATTCTATATCTTTAAATGGAATTGACGAAATGGAATTTTTATTCTCGGCAAATAAAGGTCAACCGCCAAGAGAATTAACTAAAATTATCTCAGGTGGTGAATTATCTAGATTCACACTTGCCCTTAAAAACACAATATCAGATTTGGACGGAATAGATACTATGATATTTGATGAAATTGATACAGGAATCTCAGGACACATTGCTCAAGTAGTTGCTGAAAAATTATATTCAATATCTAAAGATAAACAAGTTTTAGCAATAACGCATTTACCACAACTTGCATCAATAGCTGATACTAATTTCTTAATTGTAAAAGAATCAGATAGTTCAACAACAAAGACAAAGATAAACAAACTCGGAAAAGATGAATTAATTAATGAAATAATTAGACTTGTAGGCGGGGAAACTTCTGAAAAGACAGCTAAACCTCATGCAATGGAAATGCTTGAAAACGCTACAAAAATAAAGGAAACACTATGATTTTTAAAGATATTTTAGTTTATTTTGTATATAAATTTTCTTTAATCCTTAGATTTGATAAAGATATCAAAAACGTTTTTTATAAAATACTTAAAATATTCTTTATAGTATTATTTATTATTCCATATTCTATATTTGCTTTAATTGACTTAATATTCCAAATTTTATTTGTAATACCATCAAGTTGGCCAATTATTGGATTTGTTTTATATTGGATTACAAAAATATTTGGTATCTTTCCTGGATTGCTTATGAAAATATTAATGATTTCAGATACTATTTATAAAACATCCATTTATGATTTATATGCAAATGGTCTTGAAATGGGTGAAGACTTTAAAACTAAAGAATAATTTTTTGTAAAATTTTTATAAAATCTTCTTTAAATTTATCTTTTTAATTAAATCTTTGATTTAATTATTATTTAAAAATTTCTTATGCACCAATTTTAGAACACACCGCTATTGACATAGGGGGGGGTGTGTTATAAATTAGG
>CAVAVP010000025.1:3786-6622 GCA_963592135.1 bacterium | reverse complement strand
GTCTATAAATTGTGCTCTTTTTTTTCTTATAACTTCAGTTTCTTTAGTTAATTCGACTTCTTTAAATTTAACATGATTAAAAGCAAAATATTTTGAATTTAAATATTTTTCTAACTCTTTATCCACTTCTCTTGAAACAAAATATGAGCAAACATTTTTATCTATAGGTAAAATTATAGAAACTTCATTTTCTTCAATATTAATTTTTATATCCTTTGGAATATATCTTCCAATAAGTATTCTTGCATATTTTTTTTTAATAAAATTGTTTATAAAGCGCAAAATAACTTCATGACTTACTAAAATCTTATCGAATTTTAATTTTAATCCAAATTTTTCTGGAATAATTTTTTTAACGCATTCATGAATTTCTTGTCTATCATAAATTGAAAATTTAGATTCATCGTTAAAATATTCATAAGGAACAACAAGTGTTAAATTTAAATTTGAATTTTCCTCATCTATGTTATATGAACCTATTCTAATATAATTAAATTTATTATTAGATGCTTTATTAAACTCTTCTATAAAATCTGCCATTAGTACTTATCTATTAACTCCTTTAAACGTGGTAGAATTTGACTATTGTCTATAGTTTCAATCTTCTTGCCATCTTTAAATATTATAGACCTTTCTTTTCCGCCGGCCACACCAAAATCAGCCCCTTCTGATTCTCCTATACCATTTACGATACATCCCATAACAGCGATCTTTACATTCTTTTTTATATTCTTACAATACGTCTCAATTTTCTCCGCAAATTCTTTTACATTTATCTCAGTTCTACCACATGTAGGACAAGATATGATTTCGCAGTATGGTCTATTATATAAATTACAAGCCTTTAAAATATCTTGAGCAGCATAAATTTCCTTTATAGGGTCATCCGTTAAAGAAACTCTAATTGTATCTCCAATATTATCTTTAAGAAGGGATCCAATTCCTATAGCATTTTTAATTAATCCTTGATTATATGTCCCTGCCTCGGTAACACCTATATGCATAGGATAATCTACAATTTTAGATATTTTTCTATAAGCTTCAATCATATTAAAAACATTTGAAGATTTACATGATATAACGATATCGTCAAAATTAACATCTTCAAGTAAGTGTACATGCTCTAAAACCGATTGTACCATTCCGTCAACTTGGCCTAAACGTTTGAATTTTTGATCAAGTGAACCACCATTTACACCAATTCTTATAGGAATTTCTCTTTCTTTTAAGAAGTTTGCTAAATATTTAACCTTATTTAAATCTCCAATATTTCCTGGATTAATTCTAATTTTACTAGCACCATTTTCCGCAGCTAACATGGCAAGTTCTGACGAAAAATGAATATCTGCTACAACTGGGATATGAACACTTTTAACTATTTCCTTTAATGCATATGCACTTTCTTTTGTTGGTACTGTACATCTTACAAGTTCACAACCTGCATTTTCAAGTTCTAGTATTTGTTTAACCGTTCCTTGAACATCTATGGTCTTTGTATTTGTCATAGACTGAATGATAATATCTTTATCCCCTATTATTAAATTACCAACTTTAACTTTCTTTTTACTCATACTCTTACCCAAAGAAATGCAATATATCACATAAAATTGCAAATCCAAATAATATAATTAATCCTACGAAATTTATTATACCTTCTACTTTTCTGTTTATAGGTTTTCTTATTATTGCCTCAATTATACAAACAAGTATTCTACATCCGTCAAGTGCTGGAAATGGTAGCAAGTTCATAACACCAATAGAGGCAGATAGAACGCAAACACCATACATAATAGCTGCAAAACCAGACTGAGCAAGAATAGATAACGATTCAATTGCGGTAATAGTTCCACCCATTGATTCAGATATTTTTATACTTCCTGTAAAGAGTTTACCAAATGTTTTAAATATAAGAGCTATAACATCATAGGTAAACTCAAAAGCATGCCCTATTGCTCTGAAAAATGAAAATTTAACTTTCTCATATCCTGTAGATATACCAAGGCCATTTCCAGAGACTTCAGTTACATTTCCATCACTATCTACATACTCACCTTTATATTCGTGCTTTTGAACATTAAGCTCTATCTTTTCTCCATTTCTAATTACTGTAAGTTCAATATTTTCGTCTGATGATTTTATATATGAAGTAACCTTTGATGCATCAACAAGTGAGTAGCAATTTTTACCATTTACTTTATATATTAAATCCCCTTCTTGCAAAACTTGCTCGTAAGATGAATCGACATAATCATAAACTTTTGCAACTCTTGGAAGATAATCACCCCAAGCCATAAAGAATATAGAAATTATTATAACTGCGCTGAAAAGATTCATAAAAGCACCAGCAAATAGAACAATTATTCTTTGCCAAATTGGTTTTGAATTAAAATCGTCTACCTTTTCACCTTCATCGTCTTCTCCAGCAAATTGACAATATCCACCCAAAGGAATTGCTCTTATTGAGAATAATTCTCCAGTTTTTTTATTTTTCTTTTGAAAAAGTTTTGGTCCAAAACCTATTGAAAACTCAAGTATGTTAAACTTAAAAATTTTTCCAGCCGCATAGTGACCAGCTTCATGAACACAAATCATGAACATCAAACAAAGAAGTGCCACAATTACGTAGCCTATCCATTGTAATATAGATAAAAAAGTTGCACCTAATATAATCATATACTCTTATTTATAAACTCTCTTACATCATAATCAATATTTTCAATATTAAACAATGAAATTCTATCATTAGAATCAAATTTATCCAAAGCTTTCCTAATATATTTAGAAATATCATAAAATTTAATTTTGTCTTGAAGATATTTTTTTACTAGTTCTTCAT
>CAVAVP010000025.1:0-3776 GCA_963592135.1 bacterium | reverse complement strand
GCATTCATAATTGTTGGCGCAAGACCTCTTTTTTTAGCGCAATCAAGAGCAATGGCCAAACATGGGAATGTTTCTAAATCAACATCCTCAAAATGAAGCGTTAAATCTTTAAATGAAAGTGGAGTAAAAGAATAATCTCCTCTATCTGGATAATTTAAAGCTACTTGTATAGGAAGCTTCATATCTGGATAAGACATTTGCGCTATAATTGAGCCATCTTTATATAAAACTGCACTATGCATAATCGATTCTTTATGAACAACAATCTGAATATTAACAGAAGGTTGATTAAATAAATGCATTGCCTCAATTACCTCTAATCCTTTATTCATAAGAGTTGCACTATCTATAGTAACTTTATTTCCCATTGACCAAGTTGGATGTTTTAGCGCATCTTTTGCCTTTAAATTCTCTATTTCAAATTTTGTTTTTCCTCTAAACGCACCACCTGATGCTGTTAGAATAATTTTGTCTATTTCTTTATTTTTATTAAAGTTTAAACATTGCCATATAGCAGAATGCTCTGAATCAACTGGAAGAATATTAACGTTGTTTTCTCTAGCAAGAGGCATAACTATATCGCCACCTGCAACTAATGTTTCTTTATTCGCAAGTGCTATATCGTGCCCTGCTTTAATGGCTGTGACTGTTGGAGATAGACCTTCAACTCCAACAAGTGCGTTTACAACAATGTCGCATTCCATCATGCATAGATTAATTACAGCAATATCTCCGCTAAATAATTGGAAATTTGTTGCATTTAGTTTTTCGGCTGCTTTTTCATCACTTACGGCAACATATTTTGGTTTAAACTCTTCAATTTGTTTTTTAAGTAATTCTATATTTGAATTGCAAGCAAGTCCTACAATTTCAAAATTGTCTTTGTAATGTCTTACAACATCAAGTGTTTGTGTACCTATAGAACCTGTTGAACCTAATATTATTAATTTTTTCATATTAACCTTCGGAAACAAACTTCATTATCTCTAAGAAGATACAAGTAATTGGAATCATAAAAATAATACTATCCATTCTATCCATCATTCCACCATGTCCTGGGAATATATTACCATAATCTTTAATCCCAGCCTTTCTTTTTATCCATGAAGCTACTAAATCCCCAATTTCACATAATGGAGCACTAATTAGTCCTAAAACTAGATATATTACAATGCTTTTCCAAGTTGTATCAGTTAACGTAAATACATCGACATTTTTAAATGATGAAAATACTTGTCCATAATCAAAAAGAAGGAATATAAGCATTGTAGCCATCATTCCACCTAAAACACCACCAATTGCTCCAGCAATTGTCTTTTTAGGAGAAATTTCTGGACATAATTTTGGTGTAAATCTTCCTAAAGATACACCCACAAAGTATGCCATTGTATCTGTAAGTATTGGTACAAATATTGTAAGTAAAATTGCGTATAATCCAATATTTAATCCGTTAATTTCAAATCCATTTAAATATAATAGAAGCGAAAGTGGAAGCGGATAAATAAATGCAATAATACTTGCAAAAACATCCTTTAATTCATATTTATGATTAAATGTAAACACAGCTAAACATACAAGTGATCCTAAAACCATTGTTAAAAGTAGGCCCATATAGCCAAAGAAATAAACGCTTACTACTCCAATTAATGAGATTAAAATTGGCAGCAACGTCATACAATTATAATCGGCTTTTTTAAACGTTTTTGCTAACTCATATGTTGAAATTATAGAAATAATTCCAAGAAGAGCCGCAACAAATACAACGTGTACTTGTCTAAGTCCTAATAAGAACCCAAATACAACTGCTAAAATACAAATTCCAGTAATAATTCTCTTTAACATAATAACCTTCTATTTTCCACCAAAACGACGATTGCGTTTTGAGTAGCACTCAATTATATAATCTACTGTTTTTTCATTTACATCAGGCCATAGTTCATCAATAAATAATAGTTCTGAGTAAGCACCTTGCCAAAGCATAAAATTGGATAATCGTTCTTCTCCTGATGTTCTTACTATAATATCCGGATCTGGCATTCCTGCTGTATACATACAATCAGAAAGCATTTGCGCATTTATTTGTTTAATACCTGACTGTAGAACTTTATTAACAGCTCTTACAATTTCATCTCTACTACCATAATTTATGGCAATATTAACTATCATTCCACTATTTGATGAACCTTTTTCTTTTATTTCCTTTAAAGCATTTTGAGTATTTTCAGGAAGTTTTGTTATATCTCCCATATAAGTTACTCTATATCCTTTATCTACATACTTACTTAGTTCTTCTTTTGCAAATTTTTCAACAAGTGAAAAAATTTCCTCTATTTCTTCTTGTGGTCTTTTCCAATTTTCAGTTGAAAAAGCATAGAAAGAGCAAATTTCAACTCCTCTATTTTTGCAACCTTCAATTATTTTTTGAAGAGATTTAACCCCTTCTTTGTGACCAAATTTTCTTGGAAGACCTCTCTTTTTTGCCCATCTTCCATTTCCGTCCATTATAAATGCTATATGCTTTGGAATTCTGATTTGATCCATAAAAAAACCTCTTTTTAATTATAAAAAGCTGAACGAAAAATATCGCCAGCTTATATAAACTATTTTAATTTAGTAAAATTACGTTTTTTAAACGCTCATTACCTCATCTTCTTTTTCTTTTGTTAATTTATCTACCTTAGCGATATAGTCAGCAAGTTGCTTATCTACATCCTTTTCTAATGTTGATTGTTCATCTTCAGTAATTAAATTATCTTTCTTTAATTTCTTAATATCATCATTTGCGTCACGTCTAGCGTTTCTTAATTGAACTTTAACGTTTTCAGAAACTGTCTTAATTTGTTTTGCAAGTTCTTTTCTTCTCTCTTGTGTTAATTCTGGGAAAACTAATCTAATATTTTTACCATCGTTAGTTGGATTAATACCTATATTTGCAGCATTAATTGCCTTCTCAACATCCTTTAGCGCTGATTGATCCCAAACTGAAATAAGAAGAATTCTAGCCTCAGGAACAGATATATTAGCCATAGATTTAATTGGTGTTGGTGAACCGTAATAATCTACTACAACTTTATCTAAGATATGAGGATTTGCTCTTCCAGCTTTCATACCACCAAATTCAAATAATAGGCTATCTATACCTTTATTTAACTTTGTTTCTAATTTTTCAAAAACTTCTAAAACTTCTACACTATCAAGCATTTTTGCTCTCCTTTATTTTTTGTCTATAAGTAGTATATCAAACGAAAAACTCTTTTTCAATATTATAAATGCGCGCAAATATATATAAAATATAATTTATTTGTCGTTTGTTATAGTTCCTATACCCATTGTTGTTTCCTCAAGTGCATCTAAAAGAACCTTTACAGTGTCTAAACATGTAAATACCGCAATATTATTATCTATAGCTGCACGACGAATAATCTTTGCATCCATATCCTCGCCTTCTGTTTGAGTGTTAACAACATAAGTTACAAACCCTTTCTTTATATCATCAATTATCTCAGTTGATCCATCTGAAAGCTTTGGTCTAACTCTTGTTTTAATTCCATGTTCTTTTAAGAACTTTGCTGTTCCTGTTGTTGCGGTTATATTAAATCCTAAGTTATAGAATCTTCTAATAAGTGGAAGCGCATCTTCCTTGTCTTTATCCGCAATTGTTGCAAACAGTGTTCCATAAGTTGAAACCCTTGTTCCTGAAGCTTTTAGAGACTTAAATAGCGCTCTATTTAATGAATAATCATAACCAATTGCCTCTCCAGTTGATTTCATTTCAG
>CAVAVP010000024.1:813-10556 GCA_963592135.1 bacterium | reverse complement strand
TTCCAGCCCCTGATGGACCATCAATAGCAATATTTATCATTTTTTCCACCAATTTCCTATATATTATAAATAATAAAGATGGTTTTTTCAATAAATATTATATTAAACTTTTTGCCATTGTATAAGCAGTTGATAAAGCAAGTTGAATATTAAACCCGCCAGTTAACGCATCTATATCTAAAACTTCACCAATAAAATATAATCCTTGAACTGTTTTAGACTGCATATCCTTTGGATTTACATCTTTAACATCAACGCCACCTGAAGTTATTATAGCTCTGTCAATTTTATCCATATCGTCTATTGCAAAATTTAAACCTTTTAGCGTTTTAATTAAAGATTCTCTACTCGCTCTTGTTATAGAATTTCCCTTTATATTTGCCTGAATATTAGCCTGATTTAAAACATGAGGAATAAGAGATGAAGGCATATATTCTTGTAAAATATTTTTTATATCTTGATTGCGTTTTTGAGATAAATCTTTTAAAAGTCGATTATTTAAGGTTTCTTCATCTAAAGCAGGTTTTAAATCTATAGACAATACAATTTTTTTTGTAAATTTTTTATTTATATAATATTTATTTATCTTAGAAGACAACGAAAGAATAATTGGGCCAGATACTCCCTCATGAGTAAATAACATTTCTCCAAATTCACTATAAGCATTCTTTCCATCAATTAAAATATTTGCTTCCACATTTTTTAATGAAAGTCCAGCAAGAAGGTTAACACCTTTACACAAAAGCGCAGAAAGACCTGGCTTTGTTTCTACTATTTTATGTCCAAACCTTTTAGCAAAATTATATCCATCACCTGTTGAACCAGTAAGTGGATACGATACGCCCCCAGTTGCAATAACAACTATATCTGAAATTATTTCTTGCATAGTAGTTTTTACTATGAATTTATCACTTTGTTTTGATACTGATAAAACTTTTTCATTTAGCCTTATATCAACATTGTTTTTATTTAAAAATTTTTCAAAAACTTTGATAATATCTGAAGATTTATCTGACACAGGAAATACTCTATTTCCTCTTTCTGTTTTTAATTCACAGCCAAATGATTCTATAAAATTCATTGTATCTTGAGGTGAAAACTTAGAAAGAGCACCTATGACAAACTTTGAATTTGTAACTATATTATTTATTAATTCTTCTCTACTAGAATTATTAGTAACATTGCATCTACCTTTACCTGTAATGAAAAGTTTTTTTCCTAATTTTTCATTTTTATCTAAAAGTATTACATCGTGTTTTTCAGCAAGAAGTCCTGCTGCGAACATTCCACTAGGTCCTGCTCCTATAACCACACACTTCATAATTCTATTTTTTCATCCCTATATTTTTCATAAGACAATTGATCGTTATAGTCTATTTTTACAAATGATATGGTTATATAATTATCCTTTATAATTTCTACATCATCGCACTCACTTTTAACCATACCCTCAACTGGCTCTCCCATTATATGATAGCCTTTATTCTCTTCATAAACGTAGTAGTCATCATATCTAATATCCCCTATTTTAGCAATTTTTACGCCTTTTAAATTCTCTTTTATACCTGGAATATTTATAGATAAAGATATATGATTTTTCTCATCTATCATACTGCATAATTTATCTAAATTTTTATATACAAACTCTGCTGAATATGAATAATCCTTAAGTTGATATCTTTGAGATACAGCAATAGATTTAATTTTACTAATTCCTCCCTCAATTGAAGCATTTACTGTTCCTGAGTATAAAATATCTGTTCCTATGTTATATCCGGCATTTATTCCAGAAATTACTAAATCTATATTTATTCCCTTAAGTATTATTTGTAATCCAAACTTTGTACAATCTGATGGAGTTCCATTTAATACATAACAATCTACGCCCTCAATCATATCTAACTTTTCATAATTTAAATGTCCATAGAATGTTATACTATGCGATGTTCCAGACATTTGGCGCTCTGGAGCTATTACATAAACTTTATGATCTTTTTTTAATACGTTTGCAAGAGCTTGTATTCCTGGTGCATATATTCCATCATCATTTACAAGTAAAATATTCATTTAAAACCCCACTTGGGATAATGCTACTAAAAATATCCCTATAAAATATAAAAAAGTATTCAATCTATGAACTGCCTTATAATGATTAACAGAATAAGTATATGAGCATAATACAAAGTCTGAAGCCATAAATAAAGCTGAACCTATTCCTAGCATAATACACCAAGGAATGTTTGTTATAAAGTACATTGTAAGACCTACACAACCATGAAGCGATACAAGACCTAAATACGTAAAAGTTTCTAATCTTGCTTTTAATCCCTTTATTTCAAATCTTGAAGTTAATTTTTCAAGTAGCATATAGCCACCTAATATTGTTACCCAAATTAATAAAAACCACCAGTATTCACTAAATTTATGATTCATGCTATCTAAAAGCAAGATTTCATAAGCAAATAATAGAAGATTTCCTATTGTAAAGACACCAGCACCTATTTTAAAATTCACCATAAGCACTACATCGCCAATAAAAGTAAACAATAAAGCAATTAATAAAACAACTTCAAACGAAGCAAAATTCCTTCCATTTTGAACAAACCCTACAATTGCTATAGCAACATATAGTCCAGCTAAAATAATTTTATTAGCGGCCCTATAATAATTCCTGCCAAGTCCCGATGTATATAGGTACAACAAAAAGGCGATGGCATATAAAATAACTAGCACAATAATTGGAGTTGTCATCTTGTATATTATATATAAATGTATATTCCTTTTCAAACAAAAAGGGACCAAGTTTTTTCTTGATCCCTTGTCTTAAGACTTAATTACTATTAATCAGCAATGTTAAATCCCATAGATGCTAAATGTGAATCATTTAATAAATTATCATCTGGTTCAATTTCACATGGAGAATTTGCATATCCATATAATTTATTAGCACGTAAAGCTACTTTCGCAATTCCTGGTATAGGAAACTCTCTTTCTACATATTCACTTGGCATACCATTTGATGTAAGTTCATGTGAGTTACAAGGTCTTGTACAGATAAGAACTATACCTACATGGATATATTTTTCATTATTGTACATATAAGCATAATCTGCATAATCCTCTGAATTTACCATATCTTGAATGACTGGATTAACGTTTTTAGCCAAATTTTCTGTATCTGGCATAATTGAGCAGTCATTTGTTGATTTCCAGTTATAAATGTTTAAGAATCCTTCAATCTTTAACGTTGGGAAGTTTGCTTTAGTTGTTCCAGCTGTGAAACCCCAGAATAAAATACCTGCGACTTTAGCGCCACCAATTAAATTGTTTTTCAAATTTAATTCTGATTTTAAAATATCTCTTGTCTCAGATGAAATACAAGCATCACCTGCATTTCTTATAATAGAATCTTCAATATTTGCACTAGCTGCACTTACATAAACGCATCTATTAGCATTTTCTAAAAGACAATGCTTAATAGTAACAGAAGCTGGAGTATCTTTATTTTCAGAATATACTGCAATTAACATACCTTTCTTTTGTAATTCTATATCTAGAGCAAGTTCGGCACCATCTTCAATATTATTTCCAGTAACATGTAAATCTTGAATTAAAACATTAGCTGTAGCTACATATAGAACAATATTGAAGTATGATTCTTTATTTTCATAATAGTTAAAGTTTGTTGCATCTAGAGTGTGATTATTACCATATAAAGCACTTGATACTTCAATTCTTTCATGCTTAGTCTCGCCGCCACCAGTTAAAGTTAAATCTTCTTGTAAAACAATACCTTTTTTATTTGTTGAAGCTAAATAAATTTCATCCTCTGTTGTAACGTTAACACCATCAACGAAAACAAATGTAACGGCATTTCCATCTACAGTTCCTGTAACTTCTCCAGTTGAAGCAACTTTTACTCTATTTCCAGTTAATGTGGCTATAGAAGAATCATCAAGACTAATTGAATCGGCACCTAGCATACTTGCTAAGTTAAATGTACTTGTTTCTTTTCCTAAACTATATGCTTCACTTCCTACATAAATTTTATTATCTTCTGCTTCTAAATCGATAGCCTTAAATCCGACAGATGTAACTTGACTTTCTGTTTTAAAAATAAATTGATGTAATACTAGATAATCTACTAATACAAAACCTACTACCAAAACAACAACAAGTACTGCAGCAACAATTCCAATAATCTTTCCCGTTTTACTTTTCTTTTTTTGTTTTGGTTGTTTTTTAGATTTTTTAGATTTCTTTGATGAGACATATTCTTCTTCATCATCATCTTCATCGTATTCATCTTCATCAACAAATTCGTCTTCATCATCGGCAAATTCGTCTTCTAAGGCTAGATCATCAATATCTATCCCATCATCATCAATTTTGATATCTTCGATATCCTCGATCTCGTCTTCTTCTCTTCTTTTTTTCATAATTTTCTCCTCTATATAGCCATTAAATTGGCAATTTTTTAAATAAAGCCTTTTTCATATTAAATAATATAAATTAAAATAAACTAAAATTTTTTTATTTTTTGTAAAAAGTATATAAAAAAAATAAGGCTATTTTAGCCTTATTTTTGGTTATTATATTTTTTTTAAACTTATTTATTAAACTGGTTGAATTCCCTTCATTGTATCACCGAACTCTCTATCAATTTTAATATTGTTAGCTTGTCGATACTTAAAGTAATTCATAGCAACTTGTGGGAATAAAGCATAAGATAAAACATCTTCATCTTGTTGGATAAACTCTTTACACTCTTCTCTAAACTTTTCAAGTTCTGGCTTTAATAAATCAGCTGGTCTACATGTAATTATATCTGGATTTTCTCCAAGAGCCTTCTTTACAACTTCAGGATTTGTAGCAGCTGGTAATTGACCATATTCACCTTTTAAAACACCCTTAGTTTCAGCTGTAATCATCTTATATCTTTCACCCATAATTACATTAAATACAGCTTGTGTTCCTACAATTTGAGATGTAGGTGTAACAAGCGGTGGATATCCTAAATCTTTTCTAACTGCTGGAACTTCAGCAAGGGCTTGATCAAATTTATCTAAAGCATTCATCTTCTTTAATTGACCAACAAGATTAGAAAGCATACCACCTGGAACTTGGTAAATTAAAGCTTTAACATCTGTAGCTAGAGATTTGTCTGTTAGCCAACCATCTTTCTTTAATCTTTCAGCAACACCCTTAAAATATTCTGTGCATTCATTTAATTTATTTAAATCAAGACCAGTATCATATTGAGTTCCTTGTAATGCAGCTACCATAGACTCTGTTGCAGGTTGAGATGTACCATTTGCAAGAGGAGATAAAGCAGTATCAATAATATCTACTCCAGCTTCAATTGCTTTAAGATATGTTAAGTTACCCGTACCTGCTGTTTGGTGTGTATGTAAATGAACCATTGTTTCTGGCTTTAATACAGCTTTTAATTCTTTAACTAAATCATAAGCATTATATGGAAGTAAAATACCTGCCATATCTTTAATACAAATAATATCAGCACCCATATCCTCTAACTTTTTAGCTAGATTTACAAAGTATTCATTTGTATGAACTGGAGATGTTGTATAAGAGAAAGCTGCTTCACAAATACCACCATATTTCTTACAAGACTTCATAGCTGATTCCATATTTCTTGGATCATTTAAAGCATCGAAAATACGAATGATATCTATACCGTTTTGAATAGCCTTTTTAACAAACTCATCAACAACGTCATCTGCATAGTGCTTATAACCTAGCAAATTTTGTGCACGAAGTAACATTTGCAACTTTGTATTTGGCATTGCCTTTCTTAATTTTCTTAATCTATCCCATGGATCTTCATTTAAGAATCTTAAGCAAGAATCAAAAGTAGCTCCACCCCAACATTCAATTGAGTAGTAGCCAATTTTATCTAATTTGTCTGCGATTGGCAACATTTCATCAATACGCATTCTTGTAGCGGCTTGAGATTGATGTGCATCACGTAATATTGTTTCTGTAATTTTAACCATTTTATACCTCTATAATTATGCAAGAACTGCAAGTAATACACCGGCAGCAACTGCAGATCCAATAACACCTGCTACGTTAGGTCCCATAGCATGCATTAATAAGTAATTGTTCTTATTTTCTTCTTGTCCAACATTGTGAGCAATTCTAGCAGCCATAGGAACGGCTGAAACTCCTGCTGCACCAATGATAGGATTTACTTTTCCTTTTGTTAGTACATACATTAACTTTCCGATTAATACACCACCTGCAGTACCGAAACTGAAAGCAACAACACCGATAATTAAAATCAACAATGTTTGTGTAGATAAGAATACATCAGCTGTAGCCTTTGTTCCTACAAGTACACCAAGTAAGATTGTAATAATATTAATTAATTCGTTCTTTGCTGTATTTTCAAGTCTTGGAACAACACCAGATTCTTTCATTAAGTTTCCAAGCATTAACATACCAAGTAGTGGTATAGCTGAAGGAAGTAAAACGCCAACAATTAAAGTAACAGCAATTGGGAATACAACTTTTTCTGTTTTAGAAACAGTTCTTAATTGTTCCATAACTACTAATCTTTCTTTCTTTGTTGTAAGTAGCTTAATGATTGGTGGTTGAATAACCTTAATTAAAGCCATATAAGAATATGCAGCAACTGCTATAGCCGGAAGCAAATGACCGGCAAGTTTTGTTGTTACATAAATAGCGGTAGGACCATCTGCACCACCGATAATACCGATAGCAGCACTTTCTTCTGCCGTAAAGCCAATATTTAACGCAACGATAAATGTAACGAAAATACCAAGTTGTGCAGCAGCACCCATAATTAAACTCTTTGGATTTGCAATTAATGGTCCAAAATCTGTCATAGCACCAATTCCTAGGAAAATTAATGGTGGATAAATAACCCATTCTACACCTTTATATAGATAGTAGAAAATACCTTCTGTTCCCTCTACTAGAACTTTAGATCCATGATCCGTAATAAATTGACCTGCAGCATCTAGAACCGGTTCACCATATAAGGCTTGATAAGCACCTGGGATATTAATGACAAACATACCAAAACCAATTGCAAGTAACAAGTTAGGTTCAAATTCTTTAGCAACTGCCAAATAAATAAGCACGCAAGCAATTACAAGCATGATAAGATTTTGCCAAAGTGGTGTCAAACTTGTCATAAAACCTGTTGATTCCCATAATGCTTTTAAAGACTCAGCTAAAGAAAATGATGGTAATGTTGTAAAAAAGCTAAGCATTATTAGCCTCCTTATTAAGCGATTGTAGCAACTACTGTGCCTGAATCGATGTTAGCACCTTCTGATATAGAATATGTAATTACACCTGACTTTGTAGCAGCAATAGGTGTATCCATCTTCATAGCCTCTAAGATAACAATTGTATCTCCTTCTTTTACTTGTGTTCCATTGCTAAAGCAAAGTTTCTTTACAAGTCCTGGCATCTGAACTTTAACTGGTTCTCCATCTGTTACAACTGGAGCTTTAGCTACCTTGGCTACAGGAGCATCAACAACAGGTTGAGCTACTGGTGCAGATACTGAACCATCTACAATTTCTTCAACTTCAACGGCATAAGATTTACCATTTACATTAACATTGAATTTACGCATAATTATTTTCTCCTAAAATTTAACTATTTAATTTCTTTTATCGATCTAACTTTAAATTTAACGTTAGATTTGTAATTTGTATTGCTATAGTATGCAACTAATGCTGCACTAATAGCGGCTACAACCTCTTCATCTTCACTACTTGTTGCTACAATTTCTACTGCTTTATTTTCAATAGGAACAACTTTCTTCTCTTTATTTTTTAATTTTGTTTTTAATTTATCTATTCCAGTGAATAACCATTTTAATCCGTGAACAAAGAAAATTAATATAAACAAAACTAAGAATACTGTTACAAGTCCCATAGCAGTAACTTGCAAGCCTATAAGAATTCTTTGACCTACAGTAGCTCCAGCAATTCCAAGTTTATCTGGCTCACGATAATTAAGTTCACATGCACCTAACATACAAACCATTAAAACTACTAAAGTAAGAATTATTGCAAGATACTTAAATTTCTTCATTTTTAACCTCTATTTATAAACCTAGCAACATTAATAGAGCTGATGAGATATATGGACGAAGATTTGTTGCTTCAACAACATTGTCTATATAACCATCTTTAGCTGCTTTTACTGGATTTAACATCATATCAGCATATTTATGAGAAAGTTTAGCAACATTTTCTGAAACATCGCTTCCCTTTAATTGATCAGCCATCATAGCAACTGAAACTTCTTCGGATACTGGGGCAATTTTAGATTTTGTTGTAGCAAGAGTATAACCAAACCCTAATTCTTTGCTCATTAATGCTGTATAACCATAACCAATAGCATCACCAAAGGCAACACCAATTTTAGCAATTGAAGATGTAGCAATTGTAGCAATTAAGTTATAAGTTGTTTTAGCAACACCAGCAACTTCGCAATCTAAACACGTTTTAACACCCTTTGTATCAACTAAAGTGATTAAAGGTAATTCGTTATCATCAAGTTTTGCAATAAAGTTAGTAGCCTTTGATAAACCAGCCTTTGTAAGTTCTCCTTTTGTTGCAACGAAACCAACTGAAATACCGTTAATTTTAGCAATTGAACATGAAACTTCATTTGCGTAATCTTTAGCATATTCAATAATAGAATTTTTATCTGCAATTAGTTTAACTGCTGCATGAGCATCAACTTTTTCAAGATTTGGATCAACTCTATTAGGATCATCATCAATATTTTCATCAGAATCTGAAATTACATTCATTAACTTGGTTAATTGAGATTTTAAATCGGAATTATCTTTGTAAACGAATTGAGCCAAATCAGACTTTTCAGTATATGCTTTAGCACCTAAATATTCCTTATAATCAACTGGGAAATTCTTAACATTTGATACAAGATACATTGGAGAGTTAACACTCATTACTGCATCTTTTGACATGAACACGAAATCTGCACTAGCAACATAAGATGTCATTAAACCAACACTTACACCATTAACTACACAGATATGAGGAACATATCCCTTAAGTTCTGTACTTGCAGCAATAATCTTAGCATAACCTTCCATTATTGACGCACCATCTCCAATTCTTGCACCACAACTATCGATAATAGAAATTAAAGGGGTTTGTGTGTTTACGGCTCTTGAGATGCATTTACTAATCTTTTCTGCATGAGCTGCACTTAAACTTCCCTTTAATACTTCTGCGTTTTGTGCAAATATTTGAATTGGATTTCCGTTGATTGTGGCATAGCCTGTTACTACACCTTCTCCCAAAGCCTCAACAGCATCATCAAAACTCTTTCCTGAGAAAAATACATCTGTTTCAACGAAACTGTCTTGGTCAACTAAAGAATTAATCAAACTCTTAGTCTTTTCTGTAGCTTTATCAATTTTTTTGATATCAGCTAGAAGATCTTTGTTTTCCATTTATAGAAACCTCCAAAAAAATTACAAAATTGTTTAAAAATTTTTAATACCTAAAAATTCATTTTATATTATATGTATCGATATGGAAATAATCAAGAAATTTTCGCAATAAATTTACCAAAAAAATAAATTAGAAAATTATGTTCTTAAATTAACTTTTATTCAATATTTTATAAGCGTTTTAAATACTCTATTTCAAAGTCGTTTAGATATCTATAAGCGCCTCTTGATAATCCACCTAGTCTTAATT
>CAVAVP010000024.1:0-803 GCA_963592135.1 bacterium | reverse complement strand
GCCAATAGATATTCTTTTCAAGAAAATAACTTCTTCTTCTACTGCCTCAAACATTTTTCTTATTTGTCTGTTTTTTCCTTCATGAATTGTAACTTCGAATTTTGAAATATTATTTTTAAATTCTATTAATTTAACTTTAGCCCTATCAGTTTTAATCTTATTGCCGTTTCCATCATCTATTATTACGCCCTTTCTTAATTGTGCAAGCTTATGTTCAAGAACTTGTCCTTCTACTTTAACAACATAGGTTTTTGGAACTTCGTGAGATGGATGGGTTAAATTATGTACTAAATCCCCGTCATTTGTAAGCAAAAGAAGTCCTTCTGTATCATAATCTAGTCTACCAACTGGAACCAAATGAGGAATTGAAAGATCTTTTAAGTAATCAAAAATAGTTAATCTACCTTTTTCATCAGAAACTGTTGTTATACAACCTTTTGGTTTATACAACATAATATAGGAATAATTTTTAACTGGCTCGACAATTGTACCATCAACTGAAATTTTATCTTGATTTTCATTAACTTGAGTTCCTAGTTCCGTAACAACCTTTCCATTAACCTTAACATGACCATCAAGTATTAATGAATCAGAACCTCTTCTTGAGGCAACTCCACATGATGCTAAATATTTATTAAGTCTTTCCATATTCAATTCCCTTTTTTCTAACAAAACTTTCTTGTTAATGATAAATGAAAACATAAAAATAAGCAACATAATATAGTACAATTTATCTAATAATAAATTTTGCATAAAATCAAATTTATACAATTAAAGCAAATTAATTATTCGGTGTATTAAAC
>CAVAVP010000023.1:0-17081 GCA_963592135.1 bacterium | reverse complement strand
TTCTATTCAGTTTTTAAGGTACATCTTTACTGCCTATTTCTAAACAGCCTTTACACATTACCAAATAATATCGCCTGTTGTCAAACAATTTTATTAGATATTTTTAAAAATTTTTATAAATTTCTGAAAATCTATCTTTTTATGGGTGTGTTCTTATATATTATCAAGATTTTTGGGCAATTACAAGAAAAATTTTTAATTCTTTATTCTGCAATGACGAAACCAGTCTTAAATCAACAAAAATTCAAATAAAACTTATTTTATATATTATCTTAATGCTTATATTGTATTTATAAATATTTATTTTTCTATATTAAAATTATCTAAAATTGAAAGATCGTAGAATGAATTTGTTTTAACTACATATTTTCCACTAGTATCTATAATTGCATATGAGCCACCTAACTTCACAGCAGCATATCCACAATAAAAATCAGATACCGCATCAAACTTTGCCTCTATAATATCTTCACAATTAGAATCAATAAACTTCCAATTCCCTGCCAACGTCTTAACAGCGGCATACCCTTCAGTAAAGTCTCTAGCATATGCATACTCATCAGATATTTGTTTACCTTTTTTATTAATAAACCAATAAGATGAGCCTCTACCTACTCTAGCTATACCATCAATAAAATCTCCAGCATCACTATATTCAGCATCAATAACCATCTTTCCTTTAGTGTTTATATAACCATAACTTCCTGCTAGACAAACTTTTGCAAGTTTATTATCCGCAAATTCTGAAACCACGGGCTCCGCCCCTACTACTTGTTGGAATTGAATAGAACCAACATTTTTACCTTTTGTATTAATTAATTTCCAGTATGTGGATGTAGAACCACTACTTTTTACTTCGGATACCAAAACGAACGCAACATTATATTTAAAATCCATAGCTTTTTCATAAATACAATCTATTTTTATAACGCCTTTTTTGTTTGCATATCCCCACTTATATATAGGTTCACCTGTTGTTGTATTTTCACCAACTTTTCTTTGAACTGCAATTAAGTTGCTATTATATATGTCTAGAGTTTCTGTTTTTTCAACATTAATATTAAACGGAGCCGTAATAATAACTACAACCAAAATAATTAAAATGGTTGCTACCACCGCTGTTACATATCTTTGCGGTATTTCCCTTTTAAAGATAAAAGATAAACCTTTTGTAATCCAACCTGAAATTTTTAAAATAAAAGCACAAACAAAAGACCATACTCTTAAAAAGAATATGTCAAATTTATTTAATTTAACTGTCTTTTTATCGCCAATTTTAGATATAGATGTTTCAACTTTTGGAACATTTTCATCTAAATTTTCCAAATCTTCTATCGGAACAACTTTATCATTGATTTTGGTTTCTTTTATTTTTGCCATTATAGCCTCGTGCTTTTCTATTTATATCATATAAAATAATAATTATCAAGTTATTATGTTTTATCACACGATAAATCCACTCTTACTCAATTAAACATTACACTGCATACTTTAAATCAAATTCGCAATTCAATTTTGCCTAAAAATATTAAATTTTTGTCAATTTTTACAATAATCAATATTTACATTATCGATTTACCTATGTTATAATACGAAAGGCAACAAATTGCCGTATTTTTATTTAAATCATTTTAATTTGGAGGACTAAATGGAAAAGAAGACTTTATTAGTAACTGGTGCTTCTGGTAACATGGGTAGCGAAGTTTTAAAGCAAAACATGGAAACAGGTCGTGTTAAAGGAATTGTTCTTTTAAGAAAAAAACCAGCAAATGAAAAATTAGCAGCAAAGCTAAAGAAACAATGGGGAGATGACATCGAAATTATTTTTGGTGATCTTTCAAAAAAAGAAGATTGTATTAAAGCAGTAGAAAAAGCAGATTATGTATTCCACTGCGCTGCAGTTATACCACCTGTATCAGATCACAATCCAAAGCTTGCAGAATCTACAAACTACTATGGTGCTGTAAATCTATGCGAGGCTATTAAAGAAAACCCACGTCACGATGAAATTAAATTTATCGAAGTTGGAACTGTTGCTGAATATGGTAATAGAACATACCAACACCCTTGGGGACGTGTTGGTGACCCACTTTTAGTTAGTGCATTCGACTTCTATGCTGTAACAAAATTACGTGCAGAAAGACATATCATTGAAAGTGGTTTAAGATACTGGGTATCTTTAAGACAATCAGGAATCTTATATGATAACTTTATGATGAATAATCTGCACGATGGCTTAATGTTCCATACAGGTTGGAATACTCCTATTGAATGGGCTACAGCTAGATCTTCTGGATTAATGGCTAAAAACTTAATTATCGGCGATATGGATGGAACTCTACCAGATAAGTTCTGGAGACATGTTTACAATATTGGTAATGGTGAGGCAGCTCGTGTTACTGGTTATGAAACTTTCCAATCAGGTTTCGGCATGATGGGATGCTCTGCTAAAGACATCTTTAAGCCAGACTGGAATGTCGCTAGAAACTTCCACTGTATGTGGTACTATGACTCTGATGTATTAGATAATTATTTACACTTCCAAGCTTCAGAAACTTATGCAGATTTCTGGAACAAATTGTCTAGTCAATTCTTCTATAGATTATGGAAATTTGGCAAACCATTCAAGAAACTTATTGCAAAGAAAGCTATTATGCCATTATTTGAAAATAGCAACTCTCCAAAATATTGGTTAAACCATCCAGAATGTGAACAAAGAATTAATGCATTCTTCGGTTCTAGAGAAGCTTATGATAAGATAGGTGAAGATTGGTCTAAATACCCTCTATGGAATGAAGGCGTTTTACCAGATGGCAAAAACACTCCATGTGACTTTGCAGCTATGAAGAAGAAAGAAAACGTTACTAGAGATATGCTTTTATCTCATGGTTATGATGACACAAAGGCAGATGAAGATATTGATATTAATGATTGTATTTCAGCAGCTGAATTCAGAGGTGGTAAGTTAATTTCTAAGGAAATGAAAAAAGGCGACTTATATACAAAACTTATTTGGGAATATCATGATGGCACTCAATTTGAAGCTTCTCCATTCCTAGTATTAAGATCTGGACATTGGGGACCAGAAGATTCTCAACCAGCTCCTTGGAATTATGATGAACTTGCTAAACATATTCCATTCTACGCACAACTATGGTATGATACACATTCTAAAGATGAAGCTAACTTCTACTCAAAAGATTGTTATAAAGATATCATAAAACCAGGTAAATAATCAAAGCTAAACAAAAACAGGGAGTTCATTTGAACTCCCTTATTTTTTTATATTTTATTTTCTCTTAACCATTTAATGCATGATATAAAATTGCCACAACGGTTTTACCATCTTTTATCTCGCCAGTTTTTACCATTTCAAAAGCCGTTTTGAACGGAATTTTCTTAACATTAAGGAATTCACCATCATCGAGCTTATTATCCCCTATTTCAAGCCCTACAGCTTCATATATATATAATGGTTCGTTTGTGTATCCTGGAGTTGGATATAAAATTGTTATCTTTCTAATTTCTTTTGCACTACCTCCAATTTCCTCTTTAAGTTCTCTTTCAGCACAGTCCCTAGGATCCTCACCTTTTTCTAATTTTCCTGCAGGTATTTCAAGTAGCATTTGCTTGTAGGCATATCTATATTGTTCTACTAAATAAATATTGTCTTCTTTATCTATCGCAAGAATACTAGCGCCTCCTCTATGGTTTACATATTCTCTTCGAGTAAGTTTACCATTATCAAGCATAACATCATCGTTATACACTTGAATTATTCTTCCATCAAATACTAAATTTTCTTTTACTGTCTTTTCTGAAAAATCCATACTTTCTCCTAAAAAAGGGAACGCTCAACGTTCCCTTTTTTTTAACTATTTGTTGTGCTACTTGTTAAATCTTCAAGCAATTTATTATATATCTTTGTATTCTTTATTATATACTTACCAGTATCTACATCAATATCATCAACGAATAATTCTACTTGTTCCTTTGAATATTCATCTTGATATTTTTGATCAATTCTTTCATCATCAAGATATTCTTTTAATGTCATATAATCACATGAAACACTAACTAATTCCCATGATGATGTGTAATATGTAACACCAGTTTTAAATGTTCTTACTTTTGTATAATAAGTTGTGTTTTCTGCAAATGCGGTTAAATTATCTACTCTTTCATAATTCTTATCACTATTTAATATATAATAAATCTTTGTTGAATCAAATGTATCACTACTCTTTACTTCTTCAAAAGCATCAATCTTTGCAAGTTCAAATTCTCCAGCATTCCATACATAATATTTAGTATTTAAATCAGGAGTAGTACCATCTGCAACTGCTGTGTATTTATTGTCATATTTTATAGTACAATTTTGATTATAGATATGATTTAAAGTATAAATTATAGCGCTCTTTTCATCGATTGTCTTCGTTTCAACTCCATCTGAAACAAAAGCATCTTTACCATATTGCTTTGAAACAAACACAACATGAACTCCGTATGTATTAATGATAAATGAAATAGTTGCGCCACTTTCTGTTTCTAATGTGTAAACATTAGCTTTTAAAGTTTCTGTAGGACTAGTTGTTGTAGATGTATATTCTTGACTATAAATCTTATATGTACCGTTAGCTGAAATCGAATTTCCAGTAAAAGCTACAGTGTCATTCTTAACAGTAGATCCGCTTGTATATCCATCAATTGTATAGGAAGCAATTGATTGTTGTGCAAGCTTTCTTGCAAGAACTGTATATTCCTCAACATAAGATGTATCCTCTCCGTCTGGAGAAATCAAATATGAATCACTTGAGAACATTCCAGAGTCATCATTTACTTTATACATCCATTGAGTAAATACTTCTACCTTTGCATTGTATTCAACGATTGCTTTTGCTGTAGCTTGTTTTGAAGCATCCATAGCTTTATATTCGTCTGAATCTTCAAACTTAGCAACAATTCGAGAAGGAACATTCTTCATATCCTCTGCCATTGCATATAAAACTACAACATAATTTACATCTTTATCTAAATAAGCTTGAGATAATAAATCATTTGTTGAATCATATTGAGTGTTAGAAATATTAGAAGTAACACCTTTGTTTTCTTTAAGAAGTGTGTCAATAGTTTCATCTGAAATTCCTAAAGCCATCTTATCTCTTAATTCATTAATCTTTGTTTCGTTATTACCATACATTGCTGTAATTGCTTCTAAAGCTGATGTTTGAGCATCACTAAATTGTAATAAAATACTCTTTACACCTGTATATGTATCAACGGCATTAACATAAATTGTAGTATCTGTGTCTCCAAGCGCGGTAGCATATGTATCTTTATCTACATTTGCCTTATCCCCATTGATTAATTTTTCATAAACTGCTTTAATTTCATCATCGGTAGAACTTACTGTTTTTTCTACCTTTGCTTGGAAGTTGCTTAACACTACACTTGTTACTTGATCATCTAATGTTTCTTGATAAGTAACATACGAATCTGACATGTTTTCCTTTAAGTTCTTTAGAGCTGTCTTCATTGCTTTCTTTTCTATGCTATCTTTTTCTGCATCAATCTTCTTTTGAATGATGTTATACGCTTCCATTTTTTGTAAGAAAGTATCTACGCTAGATTCACCAAGTGTATTCTTAATAAATTCTTCTGTAATTTCCCCATATGTTAAATCTACATATTTTTCACCATAATAAATTGCGATACATGAAACCTTTGTTGAAGCATCATAAGAATCCGCGTCTTCATTTTCATAGGTTCTAACCGTTCTAGCTTCTGGCAAATCATCAGTCTTTTCAACTTCCTTACCTGTTGATTCTTCCTCTTCCTCTTCTTCCTTAAGTAAAGAATTAAAAGAAGATAGGAATTGAGAATTTACTTGATCAATTGCATAAACATATTGCTGTAAAGAAACGAAGTTTTTTGATGTAAATTCCGTAATACTCTTTGTATTATTTATTGAATTTCCTTTATAAGCCTCATTATCTGGATTGTTATACAAATCATACTTAGCATACATTCCCATTAATGCATTTCTTGTTAATGAATTGTAGAAATATGTCATTGTATCTTCAGTAGACATTGAATAATAATACGAATAGTAAGAAGCATATGCCTTTACATAATTTTCTAATTCGCCTTTGTAAATTTCCTTTGAAAGATCTTTGTAGTTAACTGTAGCAATTACTTGATGGTAATCTCTATCCTCGTTAACTTTAAAGATTCCAGTTGCACATGCTGTAGTAGTTAAAAGTGTTGTGATAGCAACAACCATTATTACCAAAACAGCTAAAATTTTCTTTTTCATCTATATCGCTCCTTTATGGACTTATATTATATAATAATTTTTATACTTTTTTATTATACATAATGCGCATATTGTTGTAAACAATTTAATTTTGTTTAGTATGCAGCGTTAATTAAAAATTTACAAACTTTATTGAATTTATAATCGTTATCTCCACGGCCAAAATCTAACACAAGCCTTGGTTTTAATTCACTAGTAATACTTGCATTTTTACCTAAATCTTGTATTGCATTTACTATTTTTTCATCTTTTAAAAATTCTGCATTTTCAAATACAAGGTATGAATTTTTAGCATTTACTACCACTTTTTCAATATTAATTGATTGAGCTAAATTTCTTGCAAAACCTATTTCTATCAAGTTAATTGCACCTTGTGGAATTTCGCCAAAACTGCTCTTCATTCTATCTATTAAAATATCTACATCATCTTTTGTATGAACATCCAAAATGTCTCTAAAAACTTTCATTCTTGCGTTATCATCTGAGATGTAATTCATATCTAAGTATGCATCAATATTAACTTCCATTTGACATGTGGTTTCATGAAGTGACAATCCTTTTATCTCGTTTACCGCTTCTTGAAGTAGTTTACAATACATGTCATACCCCACTTTTTCAATATGGCCATGCTGCTCTCTACCTAGAATATTCCCCGCTCCTCTTATCTCTAAATCTCGCATTGCGATTTTAAACCCAGACCCAAGCTCCGTATAATCCATTATAGCATTCAATCTTTTCAGTGCAGTATCAGTCAAAACCTCGTTAGGATCTACAGTAAAATACGCATATGCTATCTTATTACTTCTTCCAACTCTTCCTCGTAATTGATAAAGTTGAGAAAGACCAAGTTTATTTGCATGACAAACAATTAATGTGTTTGCATCTGGTATATCTATTCCATTTTCGATAATAGTTGTACACACTAAAACATTGGCTCCTTTTGAATAAAACTTTGTTATCCTATCTTCAAGTTCTACATTTGACATTTTGCCGTGTGCATAAATAACCTTAGACCCTGGAACCAATGACTGAACATCGCTTGCAAATCTTTCTATTTTTTGTATGTCATTAAATAGAATAAAGACTTGTCCACCCCTTCCTATTTCTCTTTTTATAGCATCTTCAAGAAGGGCCGGCGTTAATTCAACAACTGACGTTTGAATAGGAAGTCTATTTATAGGTGGAGTTTCTAAAACTGAAATATCTCTAACACCAATAAGTGACATATTAAGTGTTCTTGGTATTGGAGTTGCAGACAATGTTAAAACATTTAGATTGTTCTTTAATACCTTTAATTTTTCCTTATGCTCTACACCAAAGCGTTGCTCCTCATCTAAAACCAATAATCCTAAATCTAAAAATTGAACATCCTTAGATAAAAGTCTATGGGTAGCAATTACAACTTGAGATTTCCCTGTTTTTATTCTCTCTAAGCTTTCCTTTATCTCTGCGTTTGTCTTTAATCTAGAAATTAATTCAACGCCTACACCAAAGTTTTTAAATCTTTCCTTAGCAGTTTCAAAGTGCTGCTGAGCAAGTATTGTTGTTGGACATAAAAAAGCGGCTTGTTTTCCGTTTAATATAGTTTTAAATATAGCCCTTAACGCAACTTCAGTTTTTCCATAGCCTACGTCACCACAAAGAAGCCTATCCATAATTACTCCCTTTTCCATGTCTTCTTTTATATCTTTAATAGCATCTATTTGATCTGGAGTTTCTTCATATTCAAAATTATCTTCAAATTCTCTCATTAATTCATCGTCTTCTGAATATTGAAAACCTTTTTTGTTTTGTCTTGAAGCATATAAATCAAACAAGTTTACTGCCATTTCTTTTATAGACTTTTTAACTTTTGCTTTTAATTTTTCAAAATCTTTTCCTTGAAGTGAACTTAATTTTGGAATTATTTCACTTCCAGAATATCTTGAAATTTTATCCATTTGGCTTACTGGAAGATATAAAATGCCATCATTTAAATATTCAATTACAACATAGTCTTGCTCTGCATTTCCAAGTTTCATTCTCTTTGGACCTAAACATTTACCAATGCCATATGTTTCATGTACTACAAAGTCTCCAACTTTTGGCATTACAAAAACATTTTTCTTATCCTTTCTAAACTGAGAAGACGGAGATTTTCTTACAAGATTATCTGAACCTATTACGGCTATTTTTTCATCTTTATAAATAAACCCTTCTAGAATTGATTCTTGAACTATATAGATTCCTGGCTTTTTTGGAATATCTTCATCTACATATACGCAAGGTACATCTTCGTTAATCAAATTTTTTGTTAAACTTTCCGCCCTATCTTTGGAAGTTTGACAAACAATAACAATATATTTTGATCTTAAAAGCAAAAGCAAATCTTCTTTTAAAACATCATAATGAAGAATGTAATTATTTAACTTTTTAGAGCCTAACTTAACAATATTTTTAGGCTTTAATAAGGTGCAGCTTGAAGTTAAGTTTGAAAAAGCCAATTTTGTAATTTTATCTAATTCGTTTTCAAGTTCACTACTACTTAAAATTGCACCCAAATGTTTTAATGTAACCTCTCCTTTTTTGGAAAATTCTACAACTCTTGATTCATTTTCTTTTCTATAGTTGCTAATTATTCCTTTTATCGAATCAGGTTCATCTAAAACCATTACAACGCCACTGCCAGCATAAGAATAGATGGTGTCTAAACTTTTACTTACATATGGAATCAACCATTGATCTTGCTGAGATACACTTTGAGAAAGCTCTAGTTCTGATATAATTTGATCGCATCTTGTTGCTACATCAATTTGCATTTTGCTTATGTCTTTTTTTACTATTTGTATTGCTTTTTCTTTTTCAATATTTTCAATGAGCATATCGTTATTTGGATATAAAACAATAGATTCTATAGCCCCTGTTGACAACATAGATTCAACATCAAAATACTTTATGTTTTCAATAGTATCTCCAAAGAAACTTATACGAATAGGCATATTTTGGTCCGCTAAGAATATATCTACTATATCCCCATGAACTGCAAATGTATTTTTCTCTTGACAAACTTCTTGTCTTAAGTATCCTATCTTACTTAGAAAATCTATTAATTCGTATATATCTATTTCATCATTTACTTTAATTTCTCTAACATAATTTACAATTTGTTTTTTTGATGGCACAAACTGAATCAAGGCAAAAGGCGATGTTACTAAAACATCACATTTTTTCTCTAAAAAGTTATATAATGCTTTTACTCTTTCGCAAGGAATATTTGTTTGAAAAGTTTTTCTATACATAAGAAGGTCATCATTTGGTTGAAATAAACATACTCTATCTTTTAGATAACCTTTTAATTGTTGATAAGTTTGTTGAGCAGAATAAGAATCTTTTGTTACATAAATAACTTGTTTATTTAAGGCTGAAACTATATGAATTCTCTCGCCCTTGCCTGGCGTTAGGCACAAAACATCTCCATCCTCCAAATTTCTTTGCAGAATAGAAAATTGTCCACCTAAATTATATAGGTTTAATAATTCATTAAGATGTTTTAACTCCATTTACTCAACCTTACCGTTAAGTTTTTGCATTAATTTATCTATATTTTTTTCTTTTATATATGAGTCTAATCCTATATATATTTTTTCGTTCACCTTATCCAAAACAGCCATATCTTGCGAAGATATTTTAGATAAAACAAAATCTTTTAAGTCCATAGTTCTATCAACTCCAAGTCCAATTCTTATTCTTGGAATTTCTTGAGTTCCCATCATTTGAATTATATTTTTCATCCCATTATGGGAGCCACCAGACCCATTCTTTCTTACTCTTATAACGCCAAGTGGAAGTTCAATATCGTCAAATATTATAAAAACATTCGATGATGCTTCTTTATAATAGCTCGCTATCTTTTGAACAGCAATTCCTGATAAGTTCATATAAGTTTGAGGCTTTACAAAAATAATATTTTCACCATCTTGTTTAAAAGAAGCAATCTCTGCTTCAAACTTTTTTTCTAGTTTAAAATCCGCACTATATTTATTGGCAATATAGTCTATTGAAATAAACCCCGCATTATGATGAGTATTTTTATATTGAGTACCTGGATTTCCTAATCCTACAATTATCATTATTTGCCTCTTTTTTTCTTAAAGTATTCTGTTAATATATTAGCACACTCTTTCTCCAATATTCCACCAACCACATGGGCTTTATGATTAAACCTGCCATCTTCCATTAAATTATATACGCTCCCTAAGCACCCCGCTTTTTTATCATAAGCGCCAAAGTAAATATTGTCTACCCGTGCATTTATAAAAGCACCCGTGCACATTGGGCAAGGCTCAAGTGTTACATATACATCACAGCCTATAAGTCTCCAGTTTCCAACCACCTTACAAGCTTTTTCTACGGCTACTATCTCTGCATGATAATTTGCACAATTTTTCTTTTCCTTTTGATTATGTGCCCTTGCTATAATTTTTCCATCTTTAACAATTACAACACCAACAGGCACTTCATCATATTTTTCGCCCAGTTTTGCTTGTTTTATAGCGGCTTTCATATATTTTTCTTCAATCATTTATGATAACTACTTCCTTCAATTATAGTAAATGCTCTATAGATTTGTTCCGTTAAAACGACTCTCATTAACTGATGAGGAAATGTGAGTTTACCAAAGCTTAACTTATAATCTACATTTTTTAAAACTTCATCAGATAGGCCATATGAGCCACCAATTATATAAGTTATGTGAGAAGAACCAGAGACCGCTAATTCCTTTATTTTCTTTGCATGATCTTCAGATGAGATATTATTCCCATTAATTGCAAGAGCTATTTTATATCCCTCACATTTTGAAAGAATTCTTTCCCCTTCTTTTTGTTTTACCATATCTAAGTTCTTTAAACTTGGATCTATAAGTTCTTCATTAACTTCTACAATTTCAAACTTACAAAATCTAGAAAGACGCTTCGCATACTCGGAAATAGCATCTTTATAAAATTGTTCTTTTAATTTTCCCACACAAACGATTTTTATATTTATCATAAATAACAAAGAATTGTATTAATTATCCAAACAAACATTCCAAAACCAATAGCTAAAATTAATGCTTTTCTATCTGTCGATGTATTTTTTATTTTTGATGTTTTGACATGCTCAAGATATACTTCTTTTGCTTCATCCGTTTCTAGTTCAGATAAATTTCTCTCTACTTGTTTTTCTATTTCTTCTCGCTCTTGTTTATCTTGCTTAGTTTCAAACATAAGTTTCAACTTTTCATTAATTGATGTTGCATTTTTAACATCTATCCATTTGTCTTTATTTGAAATTTTAATAAAGAAATATAAAACTATAGGAAGAGTTATTAAACCAAATATCATCATTCCAATATAAACAAAGTTGTTAACCGTAGTTATATTGTTTACATAACTTATATAACCCCCAACAAGTGCTACTGTATTGCTAACAAAATGAACTATCATTGCTGTATATATTGAATGAGTCGTAAAGAAAATTAAACAAACTACAGCACCTAGTGCAAATTGATATACAAGTTGCACCGGAGAGCCATGCATTATTGCAAATAAAAATGCTGACATAAATATAGCAAATATCATATTTTTTGAAGTAAATGATCTTCCTATCATTCCCCTATATGTTATTTCTTCACAAACTGCTGGAACTAATGCCACAAAAACAATACTTGCAATAAGTTCCGGAACTGTTTTTACAGTAAGAGTGCTTATTTTACTTGCATTAAATCCAGTCCAGTAAATGAAATTAACAAAATAATTTGCAATTGGTGCAAAAGCACAAACCATTAATATGGCAATTACAATAAGAAGCGATACTTGAACTACGCTTATCTTTTTATTAAATCCCATTCCTTTAAAATAATTTTGACCTAAAACTTTAGAATATAAAGTAGGGGCTGATATAATAGACATTTCATTAATAGAACATAATAAGCACGTATAAGCCACTGTAGTTTGGAAAGTTTCAGAAACATCTGTAGCTATTAAAACCAAGGTTAACAAAAACTGAAGAATTATTTGTAATAAATAGCAAACTATGAAGTTTCCAGCTCCATCTTTTATGGTTAAGTTTGCATTTAATCTATTTGCACCAAATATTCTTTGTCTTTTCATACTTCAATAATCCTTGAAATTTTATTTTGAGTAGCAATATCTATTTCTAATTTATTTTTATCTATTCCATATTTTAAAAATGTTTCATAAAGCGTTTCCATTGCTTTTTCTTCGGTATTATTTTTTTCACTTAAATGTGCAAGCATAAAACGATGAACATTATACTCTAAGAAAAGTTTGGATATAGTTTCTGCACTATCCACATTAGACAAATGTCCATTTTTCCCTTTTATTCTACTTATAAGGTAAGGTGGGTATTCACCATGTATCAACATATCTAAATCATGATTAGATTCTATATAAACATAATCTGCTTCACTCATAGTCTTAAATACATTTTCTGTTACATATCCAAGATCGGTAGCAAAAACAACTCTTTTTTTTCCATCGAATACTGAAAATCCTTGAGTATATTCTGCATCATGACTTAGCCTAAATGGTTTTATAGATAGATTATCTATATTAAATTCTTTATCAAATGTAAAAAGTTTTAGATTTTTAATTTGTCCAATTTTCTTATGAACATACATAAGATAACTTTTTGGATGAATATAAACTGGAATATTATATTTTTCGGATAATGTTTGAATTCCTCTAACATGATCAATATGCTCATGGGTAATGATAATTGCAGAGACTCTATTTAAATCTATCCCTATATCTTTTGCTGCAGTTTCTACTGCTTTGCACGAAATTCCTACATCTACAAAGATAGATGTACCTTTAGATTCTATATAGGAACAATTTCCTTTACTACCACTGGCTAGATTACAAAAAATCATCGAAAAGTATTTTAACATAATATTTATTGTTGAGACAATAAAACTTTGATAAAATAAGCATTGAGGTGGCAAATGGTTACAATTTCTACAGAATATATAGCTAAGAAAATTAGCGAAGTCATAGACAAAATTTCTTGTGAGGTAGAAGAAAGTTGTTACAGCGCACTTTCTCATGCACTTGATATAGAAGATAATAAAACATCAAAATTTGCCTTAAATGTTATGAAAAACAATTTTGATTTAGCAAAAAATGAACATCGTCCTGTTTGCCAAGATACAGGAATGGTTGTAGTCTTTTTAGAAATAGGAAATGAGATTATACTAGAGGGAAAACTACTTCAAGAGGCAATAGATGATGAGGTAGAAAAAGCCTATACATACTTAAGAAAGTCTGTACTTGACCCCGTTACAAGAATAAATACAAAAACTAACACTCCAGCAATTGTCCACACAAGTTTTGTTAAAGGTGATAAGGTAAAAGTTCAATTAATGCTTAAAGGATTTGGTAGTGAAAATATGTCAAAAGTTTATATGCTTAACCCTGCCCAAGGATTAGATGAAGCAAAAAGACTTATTGTTGAAACAGTAAAAGAAGCAGCTTCTAATCCATGTCCACCAGTTATTGTTGGTGTTGGACTTGGAGGCACGCTGGAAAAATGTACACTTATGAGTAAGCATGCCTTATTTAGAAAGATTGGTTCAAAAAACGACGATGAAGAGTTAGACAAAATAGAAAAAGAATTATTATATAAAATCAACAACTTAGGAATCGGAGCGCAAGGCTTTGGCGGGAAAACGACAGCACTGGGATTATTTATCGAAAAATACCCAACACATATTTCCTCACTTCCTGTATCTATAAATATTTTATGTCATTGCTCAAGAGCCATTGAATTTGAAATAGGAGGAAAAGACTGTGGAAACAATTAATTTATCTCTACCTTTAAGAAAGGAAGAATTAAAGAGGTTGAAAGTAGGAGATTTAGTTTTACTAAATGGTCCTATGCTTGTCTTTAGAGACGCTGGGCATAAAAGATTGTTTGAAAGCATAAAAGCTAACAATCAGGCTTTTAATTTTAAAGGAGAAACTATATATTTTATGGGTCCATGTCCTGCAAAAGAAGGAGAAGTTATAGGATCAGCCGGACCTACCACTTCCTGTAGAATGGATAAATATACTCCATTTATGCTAGATAAAGGACTTGTAGGTCAAATTGGCAAAGGAAAAAGATCTACCGAGTGTATTGAAGCTTTTAAGAGAAACGGCTGTGTTTATTTTGCAGCTATAGGCGGTGCTGGTGCTGTTTATCAAAATTCTATAAAGTCAGCAAAAGTTCTAACTTTTGAAGATCTAGGACCAGAAGCAATAAGAAGAATAGAAGTCGAAAACTTCCCTGTTGTTGTAGCAATAGATACTTTAGGTAATTGTATTTATAGAGACGTTAAAGAGCCTAAATAATATCATTTATATCACCGTTATACGTATAAGATTGCTTTTTTATCTCATCCGGAACCAAAATATAACCCTTATCAATACATACATAAACTGCTTTTGCATTATGATATGTATTTTGCATAAAGGGATATTTAATCCAGATAGGAGTTGAATACCCTACTCCTAGTTCTAAATATAGAATTTTTTTATTTTTGTTTTTTTTAATAAAACAATCGAAATTTTCTTTAGCTTTATACCATCCATCATCTTGGACAAATCTATCATCGCATCTTAAATTTGTCGTCATTGGTTTTCCACATTTAGGACAATATGGTATTAAAGAAGAAGGTATTTTATGATCTTTAATGTTATCGACCATTTTTAATACTATTTCTTTATTATCATATGTCTCATTATGACAAGGTTTACTACATTGAAACAATCCATAATCTCCTTGCATATAATAAATTTTATTTTTTTCAAACCCAGCAAGATTAAATTGATGGTCGACATTAGTTGTAATAACAAAATAGTCTTTATTTTTAACTAATTCTAATAACCTTTTATATAATGGTTTCGCTCCTTCTTTATAACGATTTAAATATATATATTTACTCCAGTACCCCCACATATTTTCTAAAGTATCAAATCTATGAAAACCCGCTGAATACATATCATTGTATCCATATAAATCGTGCATATAAGAAAAATTTTCTAAAAAATTTTCCCCACCATACTCGAATCCTGCAGCAGAAGAAAGACCCGCTCCCGCTCCGACACAAATAGCATCCGATTCGTTTATTAATTTAATCAATATTTCTTTTGTAATATTCATAATCTTCTAACCCAAATACATTAAATACAATTTTATCAATTGTTGTATCCTTATTATTAAGCAAATATTCCCTGCAGGCATTGATAGCAATCTTACTTGCTTCTTCTTTAGGAAAGCCATAAATTCCGGTTGAAATGCAGCAAAATACAATATTATTTAATTTCATTTCATTAGCCTTATCTAAACAAGACTTATAACATGAAGTCAAATCTTTTATATTAGAATCATTCAAGTTATTTTTTACAATTGGTCCGACCGTATGAAAAATATATTTTGAAGGCAACGAATAACCTTTAGTTACTTTACATTTTCCATTTTTTTCTTCATGTCCTTGTTTTTTCATTACCATAAGTAAATCTCTTCTCACTTGTAATCCCGCGAAAGAATGAATCGCGTTATCTATACAACCATGATTAGGCACAAAACACCCTAACAATTGACTATTACAAGCATTAACAATTGCATCACATTTCAAAGTAGTAATGTCACCTCTAAAAATTGCCAAATGATTTTTATATTCTAAATTTTTTATATTAAAAATATTTTTTTTCTTTAGTTCATTTTTAAGTACTATATCTTGATTTGAATAATATTCATCACTCAAATTATAAGGCATAGTAATATTCATTAAGCCTCTAAAAGTAGTAAAATCAGTTTTTAGAATTAAAGAATTAATATTATTAATCTTTGCCAAATAAGATATACAATATTTTAATTCATCCATTTTATTTTTCCTTGATTTCACTAGGAGCTGAATAAAAATTATATTTTAGAGCATGTATTTCATCTAACAAATAAGTTACTAATCTCCCATCTCCCGGTTTATATAGTTGAGAAGGTCCAGTAGGATCATTTAAAATAGTTTCTTGTACTTCTATTCTATTATCCTTAATTACTTTCGCACTTACTCTAATCCAAGATCCCATATCATACATTCCAGATACCTCAATATATGGATTAGCTTCTAATTCTCTATACACTTCTTTACCTACACCTGTGCAAATATATGCATGATCTTCAAATTCAGCAATTGATGAGAAAGGTCTTACTTTAGGTTTAGAATCTAAACCAGTTGTTGCAATATAAAATACTTTTACTTTTTTTAATTCTTCTACAATATTATTCATGTTATTTCTTTCCTTGTGTTTTTAAATCTTCACCCCATTTTTTCATCACTTGAATAACAGGAAGTAAAGAAACACCTAATTCAGTTAAAGAATATTCAACTTTAGGAGGAACAACCGGATATACTTTACGATATACTAAACCATCTGATTCCATTTCTCTAAGCTGTTGAGTTAACATTTTTTGAGTAATTGGGGCCAATGTTCTCTTTAATTCATTAAATCTTTTAGTGCCTCCCATTAATTCGCGAATAATTAATATTTTCCACTTATCTGAAATAAAATACAAACATGTTTCTACTGGACATGCAGGTAATAATGCATAATTTATCATAGTTTTTCCTCCATAGTTTCTCTTTTAACTATAGTATACTATAGGATACCTTATTTTGATACAACAGAAATTCTTTCTTTATTAAATTTATTTCCTTCAATTATATCTTTCATTGCTAAAGCAT
>CAVAVP010000022.1:0-29384 GCA_963592135.1 bacterium | reverse complement strand
ATGGTGGAAACAATAGGGATCGAACCTATGACCCTCTGCTTGTAAGGCAGATGCTCTCCCAGCTGAGCTATGCTTCCACTTAAAAGTGCTTATTTAATATATCAAAAAAAAATATAGATGTAAAGCACTTTAAATTATTTTTTTTATTATTCCTTTGCTTTTTTCTTTAGTTCATTAAAATAGTCTTTCATTCTCTCACTAAATCTCTTAATTGAAGGATTTTGAGTTTCACCTAGAGAGTCTGAGAATTCCTTTAATAAACTCTTTTGTTTTGCATTTAGACCTTTTGGAGTTTCTACTTTTATTGTTACATAAAGATCTCCATATTCTTCTTTTTGAAGAACCTTCATACCATATCCTCTAAGTCTAATTTTTGTTCCAGATTGAGTTCCTTCTGGTATTTTAGTTTTAGTTAATCCCTTTAGAGTATTAATCTCAAGTTCGCAACCACATGCAGCATTATAGAATGATAGAGGGACATCCATATAAAGATCATTTCCTACTCTCTTAAACTGATCTGATTCCTTTACATAAATACTTATGACTAAATTACCATTTGGACCACCATTTTTACCACAATGGCCTTCATGTCTAACTGTCATATTATTTCCTGTATCTACGCCTGCCGGTATATGGAATTTTTTAACTTCTTTAGTTCTAATTGTACCAGTACCGCGACAAGTTGGGCACTTTTCTTTAATTGATTTACCTTTACCACCACAATGAGAACATACTGTTTGTACAACTTGTTGCCCAAATATAGTATTTTGAACTTTACGAATCACGCCCGTACCTTTACAATATTGACATGTTTCCATTGAAGTTCCAGCTTTAGCACCTGTACCTTTACAATCCGCACAAGTTGTGTCCCTATAATACTCAAACATCTTATCAATCCCTTGATAAGCTTCCTCAAGTGTTATATCTATTCTTGTTTGAATATCGGCACCTTGCTGAGGAGCATTACTTCTATTTGAAGATCTTCCCCCACCAAAGCCATCAAATATAGAACTAAATATATCTTCAAAACCGCCAAAACCACTACCACCGGCGCCACCGCCAAAGCCACCAAAACCTTGAGGTCCGTCTTCACTTCCGTATTGGTCGTAATTTGATTTCTTTTGTGGATCCGATAAAACTTCGTAAGCATGATTTATTTCCTTAAATTTGTTTTCTGCGTCTTTCTTTTCAGCATCAGTAGCGGAAGCAAATCTATCAGGGTGATATTTCATTGCTAATTTTCTATATGATTTTTTTATTTCATCATCCGTGGCATTTTTATTAACACCAAGAACTTCGTATAAATCTTTATCCATAGTATTCCTTTTTTAAGACAATCTCGGAACCTCATGTAGAGATTCCTTGATTGTTATAATATATAATGGAGTTTTATTATATGACTATTTATTATTTGAATCATCACCATTATCGATAATGATATCATCTGGATTTGTTCCAGCATTATTTTGTGCTGCTCCATCTTGTGCTTGTTGAGCATTTGCATTTTCTTGAGCTGCCTGATATAACTTTGTAAAGATTGGCGCATTAGCTTTTGTCATTTCATCAATGATAGCTCTTGTCTTTTCAGCATCTTTTGCTTCTTGCAAATCTTTCTTAGCCTTTTCTACTGCTTCTGTTAAAGTCTTCTTATCTTCTTCAGTAATTTTATCTCCTGCTTCACTGATTGCTTTTTCTGTTGCGAAAATCATTTGATCAGCATCATTCTTTGCATCAACAAATTCCTTACGTTTCTTATCTTCTTCTGCGTACTTTTCTGCTTCTTTTACAGCCTTATCAATTTCATCTTCAGAAAGATTAGTTGAAGATGTAATTGTTACAGATTGTTTCTTACCAGTACCTTTATCGATAGCTGTAACATTAACAATACCATTAGCATCAATATCGAAAGTAACTTCAATTTGTGGAATTCCACGAGGAGCTGGAGCAATACCATCTAATTGGAATCTACCTAATTCCTTATTATCATTAGCCATTGGTCTTTCACCTTGTAGTACTCTAATATCTACTGCTGTTTGATTATCTGCAGCTGTTGAGAATACTTGTGACTTTTGTGTAGGAATTGTTGTATTTCTATCAATTAATTTTGTAAATACACCGCCCATTGTTTCAATACCTAATGAAAGTGGAGTTACATCAAGTAATAATACATCTTTAACATCACCCGCAAGCACACCACCTTGAATAGCAGCACCTAAGGCTACACATTCATCTGGGTTGATACCCTTAAATGGCTCCTTACCTGTAGCTTTTCTTACAGCATCTACAACTGCTGGAATTCTTGTTGAACCACCAACTAAGATAACCTTAGATAAGTCATTTGCTGTTAAATTAGCATCTGCTAATGCTTTCTTTAGAGGAATTAATGTTTTATTTACAAGATCTGCTGTCAACGCATCGAATTTAGCTCTTGTTAAATTCATATCGATGTGTTTTGGACCATCCGCTGACATTGTAATATAAGGAAGATTAATATTTGTACTCGTTACACCAGACAAATCAATCTTTGCTTTTTCAGCCGCTTCCTTAATTCTTTGCATTGTAGCTTTATCTGCAGATAAATCAATACCCTCAGTTTTCTTAAATTCATCAAGAATGTACTTGATAATTATATTATCGAAATCATCACCACCTAAGTGTGTATCACCATTTGTAGATAGAACTTCAAATACACCATCTTCAATCTCAAGGATTGAAACATCGAACGTACCACCACCCAAGTCATAAATAAGAATTTTTTGTCCTTTATTTTCACCTTTATCTAGACCATAAGCTAAAGCTGCTGCTGTAGGTTCGTTAATAATTCTTAAAACTTCAAGACCTGCAATCTTACCAGCGTCTTTTGTAGCTTGTCTTTGGCTATCACTAAAGTAAGCAGGAACCGTAATAACGGCTTGTGTTACCTTCTCTCCTAAATAACTTTCAGCATCTTGTTTTAATTTTGTTAAAATCATAGCTGAAATTTCTTGTGGACTATAAGATTTATCATCAATCTTAACCTTATAATCTTCACCCATATGTCTCTTAATTGAGCTAATTGTTCTTGAAGCATTAGCTACTGCTTGTCTTTTAGCTACTTGTCCTACAAGTCTTTCGCCATCTTTTGCAAAACCAACTACTGATGGGGTTGTTCTTCCACCTTCAGAGTTTGCTATAACTGTAGCATCGCCACCTTCCATAATAGCTACACAAGAGTTTGTTGTACCTAAGTCAATACCAATAATTTTACTCATATTCTTTATCTCCTTTAAAAATTTATTTCTTTATATTATTGTCCAACTACGCACATAGAGTGTCTTAAGACTTTATCTCCACGTTTGTAACCGGTTCTAAACACTTGAATTACTTTACCAGCATTTTCTGAATCGTCTTTGTTCATTACGGCTTCATGTAAATTTGGATTAAATTCTTCTCCTAAAGCTTTAATTTCTTCAACATTGAATTTAGCAAGAACATCCATAAACGCTTTCTTTACTAGTTCTATTCCTTTTTTGTTATTTTCATCTACTTGAGCATTAATTGCCATATCAATAGAATCAATAGTTGGCAAGATTGCTATGATTGCATCATTAACACCGTCGTTATACATTGAAGTCCCTAAAGACGCATTTCTTTTTTTGTAATTGTCAAAATCAGCTTGCAATCTAACGAATTGGTTGTACAATGTATTATATTTTTCATCAGATGCAGATTTCTTTGCTTCAGTTTTTTCACCTATATATTCAAAACTTTCAGCTTGTTCTTCTTTCTTTTTCTTTGCCATACGTTCTCCTTAATCTTGGTTCTCGAACAACTTGCCTATTTCCTTTAGGACAGCGATTACTTTTTTGTAATTCATTCTTTGAGGTCCTATTACACCAATTTGTCCTACTTCCTCGCCTTTCATTTTATATTTAGCGCTTACAACCGCCATATCTTGAAGCTTTTCATTATCGTCTTTACCGATTTTAACCGAAACCTCAATTGAACCATTTTTATCATCAACTATTTCATGAAGTTTTTTATTATCATCAACAATACTTATGAAGTTTTTAACATTATTAATGTCGTTGTATTCAGGATAATTAAAGATTTTATCTTTTCCTTCGACTAATACCTGATTTTCTCTAGCCTTTTTATAGCTTATAATCATATTAAATACTTCATCAAAAACTAATTTAAACTCTTTTAATTGTGGATCAATCATATTGTGTGAATGAATCACCTCTACAAGTTTTTTACCAGCAAAAGTCCTATATAATAGGTTATTTGCAACTTCAATATAGTTTTGCATATTATTTTCTGGTATTTTAATTTCCTTGTTTTTAATTGTTCCATTGTTTGTAACAATTAAAACTAGCGCAGAGCCATCATACATATCTACGAGTTTAACATCGTTAATAACAATATTATCCGTAGAAGAAATCATAAGTAGTGATGTGTAGTTTGTTATATCTGAAACAATTTTTGCTCCATTATCTACAATCTCTTGTAATGAAAAAAACTTTGTTTCAAACATATCTCTAACTTGACCTAACTCTTCATCAGATATTTCCATTATATTTTGAACATAATACTTATATGCCTTTGAAGATGGAATTCTTCCTGATGATGTATGTGGTTGAGTTAAATAACCCAAATCCTCTAGCGTTGCAAGTTCAGATCTAATCGTTGCTGAAGATACATCTGGAAGATACTTCTCTTGAATTGTGGAAGAAGAAATAGGTTCAGCTTCACTAATATAACTATCAACTAAAGCTGTTAGTATTTTTTTCTTTCTATCAGATAATTTTTCTTCACTCATATTATTACCTTCTATAACAATTTTGGCACTCTCGTCTTTCAATTGCTAAATCTATTATAACATCCCATTTTTTTATGTCAACAAATTTTGAGTTAAAAATTAAAAAAAATTAGCAATCCATTGCATAGACTGCTAAAATAGAAATTATTCGTCTTATTATTCCTTTACTGAGAATCTTTTTTCTTTATTTTTTTTGCTCTTATATCTAAAACTATAAATACGATGCCGGCTATTAATATAATGCCTGGAATTATAGTTGACATATACCAAATCTTAGAATAGTCTATTTCGTTTTTAGTTTCGCCCAATTTAGACACAGCAATGTAATCAAAATTTATTGGAGTTTCACTATCTGAAATTATCTTCATTATATGATCTCCATCACTAAGGTCTTTACTAAATACAAGTTGGGCACACTCTATCTTGTCACTATAAAAAGATACAGTTTCAACCTCCTTATCATCTATATAAACCGTAGCGGAGCCAAACTCTGGTCCTTTTACTGCATATAAAGCAACTCTATTTCCATTAAACGAATATGAGAATGTCGCTCCCTCGGCTTTTGAAACAACCAGTGTTCCATTTATTCCAATGTATGAATAATCTGTATACCATTCACCAATAAATTCTATCTCAGTACTAGAGGATGGAATTATAGACATTTTCTCTAATTTATAAGATACCCTAATATTATTTACACATACCTTATAGTCTTTCTCTCCCCTAAAATAGAACATAATCAACGACGCCCTAATCTCTTTACCTTCAATTATATTTTCACCATTTTTAAGCGTTAAAGTTTCACCATACTTAAGCCCACTATCATACATAACATACATGCTAACCCCTTCCATAGACTCAACATTTATATTTATATAATTTATTCTACCAGTATTCTCTAATGTTACTTTTAATACCGTATCCTTATTTGCTATTCCCTCAATGCTATTATTAAAGATATATTCATTATCATTAATTTTCATGCTTGAAATATTAATATTATTATAAGTTTCACCTTGAGTTGTCATACTCTCTACTTCTTTTTGAGGAATTGAAAACTCTACTATTTGACTTCTACTCAATTTTGGATATATTAGATAATCTACACCTACATCTTCAATATTTTCCCATTCATCCATTTTAATTCCAAGCGATGCATATCCTACACCTTTGTTTGCAAGATTATAAATTGTAAAGTAGTATGTATAACCTGTTTGCAATTTTACTCTATAAGAAAGTTCAGATGTATATGAAGGCACGGTCAAAATATTATTTAAAATAGTTGTAGAATATTCCTTAACTCCAAAATCTACAGAACATAGCCCGGCGCTCTTTAAATAAATCATATAATAACCATCTTTAGGCACTTCTATACAGCCATTTGTTACTACAAAACTCTTTTTTGTATCATCAATTACTTCCTCTTTTTCAACTTGAGCATACAACAAGGACTTGCTTTTCGTTGAAACAGCATCTTTATAATGTTTAATTGCATCTTCAAGTGAAGTAAATGATACATCTTCATAAATTGTTGTCGAGCACACTGCAACATCTACAGTTATATTGTTTTTTAAATAAACTTCATTATCTCCATTTTTTAGTACTAATGTAAAATTATCTTGTAAGTTTTTAGAATTTGGAGTATATGAATATATTCCATCAGAATTCTTATACCAAAGCCCTGCTGTTCCCTTTATATCAGCAACTTCCCATCCTTCGCCTACTATACTATCATTAAAATTAAACGTTGTGGTTTCACCTATTTTAACATGTAGTCCTGTTTGATTTTCAAATAAAGTTCCACCTGACACTAAACTTGATGAAACTAAATAAAACTTATTTAAATTGCTACTTTCAATCGCATAAGGAATATCATAAGCTAAAGCTAACGATGTAAAGTCAGTATTTAAAATTCTTGTTGCTTCATTCAAAATTTCACTTAGACTTAAGCACGTTTTACTTGCACCTAAAAGTTTGTATACTTGCTCTTCTCCAAAGCTATAGTAAATATTCAAAAATAATGATATATTTTTATCACTATAGGTTTTATTAATAGTATCTTTAACAACATTTTCTACATGTAAAATTTTGTTAGTATCAATATCTGTAGATAAATAAGAATCAACCATACTTGCATATGTTAAAGAAGCAACTACATCGGAAATAGAATCCTTTAAAATGGAGTTTTCATAGCAAAGCGTCTCTTCTTCTTTTTCCTGCACAATAACTTTCAATATTTCTAAGATTTTGCCATTGTTTCCAGATATTAAATTACCATAATTTACAATCTCTTCAATATAAGATACAGGTAAATATATTTTATTTTCACTTGCATCATAACTTGGCGTTATCACCAGGTCTTTAAAATATATCTTAAGTGGCGAATTATCATTATTAAAAAATGATAAATTAAATAATTTATCCATTGAAACAAGTGCCATTCTCCACCAAAGCATAACACTTGAAACATTATTTATTTTTTCGTTATACGCTATAGGAAAATATAATCTAATATTAGTAGCATCTAAAACCGTATACTCCCCAATATTGTTTATACTTTGCTCATTATCTATTCCATATCTATAAAAAGAACTTTCAACCGCACCTTCAATTGTTATACAAAAACTTGTACTTGCACTATCTGATATGAAAAGTTCTATTTCTCCACCATAACTTGACGTTCTTTCAATTACAGTAACTACACCATTTAAACTTACAGAGAAGGGCAAAACTCCAGAGGAAGAAAACATATTATCATTACCTAAAATTTTATGTCCCTTCTCTACTTGATTTGCATCAATAGTAACTTTTATACTTTCACCTTTTGGAATATATAAACCAAGCGAATGAACGCCAGATATTCTATTATCTACGATTATTTTTTTTGTAACACGAGGCAAATTTTTATATTCAATGGCATTATCGGGTGCATTGCTCGTTGAAACAATAGAAAACGAATCACCATACATTGAATCAATTGAATCATTATAATCAAGCGATTGCTCAACAGAACAAGAAGCCATAGCTGTAGCAATTACTACAACAAGTAAAATAATTAAACTTACACAAAAACGCTTCTTCATAGTGCTTATTATAACATATATAAAATAAAAAATAAAAAATCCTAGCCATTTTCTTGGCTAGGATCTAAATATTTTTTTTAGATTTTAGTAAACTAGTTCAATTCTACCTACTTCACCATCTTCTCTATTATAAACAATACTTACCATTCCTGATGCTTCATCCATATAAACATAAAAATCGTGATCAGTCATTGCCATCTTTTCAATAGCTTCTTTTGTTGAAATAGAATTTAGATGTATAGTTTTTGTTCTAACTAGTTGTTTTTCTTCTGGAATAGTTGAAGCATATAATGCTGATTCGTCAAAAGCTTCTTTCTTTAATTTGTCTAGTCGTGTCTTATACTTTCTAATTTGGCCTTCAAGCTTAGGTAAAGCCAAGTCTATATTTTTGTACATATTATCTGAAATAACTTCACTTCTAACAAAATTGCTTCCATAGAAAATGGTTATTTCCATTCCATACTTTACAGTTTTAGTACCTTCCTTACCAATTTGCTTTAAAGATACCTTTACATTAGCTTCATCTTCAAAATATCTATCAAGTTTAGATAATTTATCTTTGATAATGCCATCTAGTTTTTCTCCTTTCTTGTAACTTTTTGAAATAATTTCTATACGCATAATAGTTTCCTCCTATAGTTTACTTCTAATCCAACTAGATTATATCATTTTCAGGTACCCATTAAAAGATGTAAAATCAACTTTAACAGGCACCTCTGTTTTAAGATTCGCCCTTTTCATCAGAAGAAGCATCTCCACTATTTTCTTCTTTCTTTTCTTCCTTTTTTACAAAGGTTAAAAGACCATCTTTTGCATCAACTACAACAGTATCACCAAGACCAAACTCATTCTTCAACATCCTTGTTGCAAGTTCGTCTTCAACCATAGACTGAAGCGCTCTCTTTAATGGTCTAGCACCATATTCTGAATTAAAACCTTTCTCAATAATAACATCATAAGCAGCGTCTTTGATTTCAACAACCAAGTCACGTTCTTTTAGCCTATTAATTAAGTTATTACCCATCAATTTAGCAATACTATTCATATCAGCCTTTTCAAATGATCTAAATACAATAATATCATCAATTCTGTTAATAAACTCAGGTTTTAATGTTCTCTTTAGAGCATCCATTTGTCTTTCCTTCATTCCTTCGTAGTCGATTGTAGATTTAGCATCACCAAAGCCTAAAGAACCTTTTCTAATTTCTCCTGCACCAATGTTTGATGTCAAGATGATAATTGTATTCTTAAAGTTTATAGTTCTACCATGAGAATCTGTTAATCTACCATCATCAAGTATTTGAAGTAAGATATTAAATACGTCAGGATGTGCTTTTTCTATTTCATCAAATAGCACAACTGAATATGGATTCCTTCTTACTTTTTCTGTAAGCTGTCCACCCTCATCGTATCCTACATAACCTGGAGCAGAACCTATCAATTTAGAAACATTTGCTGCATCCATGTATTCTGACATATCAATTCTTATAATAGAGTTTTCATCACCAAACATAGCCTCAGCTAATGCTTTTGAAAGTTCTGTCTTACCAACACCTGTAGGTCCTAAGAATATAAATGTACCAATTGGTCTTTTTGGATCTTTAATTCCTACTCTTGCACGTCTTACAGCTTTAGCAACAGCAGTAACTGCTTCATCTTGTCCAACAACTCTCTTTCTCAATACATTTTCCAAATTTAGTAATATATCAGCCTCTGATTGAGTCAATTTTACTACTGGAACTTTTGTCCATGAAGAAACAACTTTGGCAATATCTTCCTCTGTTAAAATTAAATCTTCATTATTCTTAGAAGTCTTCCATTTTGCCTTTAGATTATTGTATTCTTGTTGCATTTTCTTACGTTCATTTTCAAGCTGATCAGCCTTAGCGAATTCTCTACGACTAACAGCACCATTAATATCTAATGAAAGCTTAGCTATTTTATCTTCATATTCACTAATATCTTTTGGCATTACAGAAGCTCCTACGTGTTTAGCTGCAGCTGCTTCATCAATTAAATCAAGTGCTTTATCTGGTAAGAACCTATCTGTTATATATCTATCTGATAAGTTAACGGCAGCCTTTAAAGCCTCGTCTGTAATTTTAACTTTATGGTGATCCTCATATTTCTTTCTAACACCCTTTAGAATACACAAAGCATCTTCAGTTGATGGAGGGTCTACCATAATTGGTTGGAATCTTCTTTCTAATGCTGGGTCCTTTTCAATAAACTTCCTATATTCTGTAATTGTTGTTGCACCAATAGTTTGAATTTCACCTCTGGCAAGTTGTGGTTTTAACATATTAGCAGCATCCATAGAGCCGCCTTCTGATTCACCTGCCCCAACTATCATATGAATCTCATCAATAAACAAGATTACATTTGGATTTTGCTTTAGAGCATCAAGCATTTTCTTGATTCTCTCTTCAAACTCACCCCTGTATTTTGTACCAGCAAGCATACTAGTTAAATCAAGCGAGAATATAACCTTATCCTTTAACATTTCAGGAACATCGCCCGCAACAATTGCCTGAGCAAGTCCATCAACGATAGCACTCTTACCTACACCTGGTTCACCTATTAATACTGGATTGTTTTTAGTCTTTCTTGATAGAGTTTGAATAATTCTATCTGTTTCATTCTTTCTGCCAATAACAGGATCAAGTTTTCCTTCACGAGCCTTTCTTGTTAAGTCAACACCAAACTTTTCTAATCCTTTTAAAGAGCTGTCATTACTTCCACTGTTACTATCATTACCTTTAAAGATAGATTCTACCTCATCTGTCTCAAATTCTTTAAATATATCAAAGTCATTATCATCATCGTTTTCTAAATCTAAGAGACTTTTTAAATTACCTTCAAGCGATATATTTTCATTTGAAAATTTACTAGCTAGTGCGGAATATACTGCATTTAAGTTTGTTCCTAATTGTATAAGAGCTTTTACACCATAAGAACTTGTATCTTTCAAAATTTCAAATAATAACAAGTCTGAATAAAGATATTCAACCTTTAAAGAAATTGCTCTTTTACATGCAGCTTGCAAAGCCTGTAGCACTCTTGCAGAAGCCTTATAACTTTCACTTGCATACATCGCATCCATAGATATAGATATTGATTGATATTCATTTGGATTTACACCAAAATTTCTAAGCAACTGTCCACCTCTTGATTCTTCTGTGTTAAGCATTGCACTAATAATTTGCTCTGTTCCCATTAAACCACCAGACTTTCTTGCCAATTCTTGCGCATTTAATATTACTTTTTGTAACTCTTGACTGTATCCGTTCATAGTTTATACCTCCTATTTTAATCCATTCTTGATAACACTAGCCCTATCTACATCTCTTGCTAGCGGATCAAGTTCTTTTTTTGCTATGTAACATAACATACCCGGCTGTATAAGTACAATTAATCTATTTAATGTATCTACATCCTCTTGTATGTATCCTAAAGCCATGCCTAGTTTAACCATTGCTAAATTTTGCATTGCCTCTTTTGATGAAATCTTTATGCAATACTTCAATATACCATAAGAAATCATTATTTCGTTTTTTAGTTCAAAGTTTTGTTCATTTTTTAATCTCTCTCTAGCCTTATCTTCAGCTTTACAAATACTTTCAACGATAACCTTTACTTTCTTTATAATTTCGTCTTCGCTTAATGCTACTGCAGCCTGATTAGATACTTGGTATATATAACCATCCGCATTAGAACCTTCACCATACAAACCTCTAATTGTCATTCCAGCTTGTTTGCATTGAAGTATAACATTTTCTATAGTTCCAAGCCTTGATAGTCCTGGCAAAAACAACATTACAGATGCCCTCATTGCACTTCCAAGATTTGTAGGACAAGCTGTTAAATATCCTAATTTTTCATCATAAGCTATATCCAAATTATTCTTTAATGCCTTGTCTATCTTGGCAGCTGTATTATAGGCGGCCTCAAGGTTAAATCCATTTACTATACTTTGAACACGAATATGATCTTCCTCGTTTACCATAATAGAAACATCTTCTGATTTATTAATAAAAGCCCATCCATATTCAGATTCTTTTAAATCCTTACTAATTAAATGTCTTTCGACTAAAGCGTTTGCAATTATATTATTAATAGAGTTCATTTGAAAACTATCATATTGTGAACCAAAAACCTCTTTACAAGATTTTTCTACTCCGCGAACTAGTACACTATATATTTCTTCTTGATTAGAAAGTCTATTAGGAAATGGTAAGTTATTAATATTTCTAGCTAATCTTATACGTGTAGATATAACTGTATTTTTATATTGATTATCCATAACTTCCCTCCTATTTATTTATCTTGCTTTTTAACTCTTGGATTTTTTTATCATAAGTTCCAGCAAGTGCATATTGTCTACTACTAACGGCTTCATTTAATTTTACTTCTAACTCCTTAATTTGATCTTCAATAGATGGTGGAGTAACTCCATTTTTTATAATATGTTCAGGCGCTTTACCGGCATAAGTCTTACCACCAAGTTCGTTAACATATCTATCTACTACATTCTTAAATGTTTTATAACATTCAGAACAACCAAATCTTCCTGTATTTAAAATATCTTCTTCTGTACAACCACATTTACATCTTAATGTATATTTTGGTGTTTTTTGTTCTTCTACATAAGAATTGAAAAAATCCGAAAACGGAGTAAAGTAATTGTCAAAGAACGAGGCTGAAAACATATTTTCAAAAGCATTTTCATATTGGTAATTAGCATAACAATTTCCACATAGTGCTATTTTCTTATCACCAATCTTTACATTTGCTACAGCATATTCTTGATGACAACAATCACAAATTTTTCTTTCACTCATATACTATCTCCTCATTAATCCAAAGATTACTTCTTTAAAAATATTTTTTCTTAATCCGTTTGCCCTTAGTGGAACTGCTAAAGCTTTATCTGATATTGCACTTTTAATTAAATTAGATTCCTTTTCATCAATCACATCTTCTCTAACCATTCTTTCAAGAATATTACAAGCCTTTTGATAAGTGAGTTCTGGAAGGTCATCAATCTCTTTTATTATTTGTGGCAACAATTCATCAGGATTAGAAGAAAGCTTTATTATGGTTACATAACCTCCTCCACCTCTTCTTGATTCAATTACATAACCTTTATCCGTCCCGAATCTTGTTGTAAGTACATAATTAATCTGGCTAGGAGCAACAGAGAAATAATTAGCTAAATCATTTCGAGATAGTTGAACTTGCTCGTCTTCACCAAATATTGACTTTATAAACTCTTCTATAACATTTGATATATTGGATGCCATTATTTATCACTCCTTTTATTATTTTTTATTGGTTTCTAAAAGTTTGACTTTCTTTGACCTTTTACCTAATTATATTCACTGAAATTAGTTATGTCAATAGAAAAAATACAATAATTTGAATATTTTTCTTCATAATAGTATAATGTGAGTTAATAAAAGTTTTAGCGAGGTCTATTTAATGAACAAAATAACTAAGGCTGTTATACCTTGTGCTGGATTTGGAACACGATTTTTGCCAGCGACCAAGGCTATCCCAAAGGAAATGTTCCCTATAATAGACATTCCTTCACTTCAATTAATTTGTCAAGAATGCGTAGATAGTGGAATTACAGACATCCTACTTATAGTTTCTGTATCTAAAGATTGTATTAAAGAACATTTTTCAACAAATGAAAGATTAGAAGGCTTGCTTAAGAGCACCAATAAAACTGAGCTTTTAAATATGATTCAATCTATAAATAAAATGGCAAATTTCCACTACACTATTCAATACGTAATGAATGGAACTGCAAATGCTGTATATCTTGCAAAAGATTTTGCAAATGACGAACCTTTTGCTCTTTTATACGGCGATGATTTAATGTATGTAGGTAATGAAACTCCAGTTACTAAACAACTAATCGATGCCTATGAAAAAACAGGAAAACTAATTGTAGGATGCCAAAGCATGCCAAGAGAAGAAGCTACAAAATATGGAGTTGTAGATCCAGGCAAAGTTGATGGAAGATTAACAGAAATTAAAGGATTTGTTGAAAAACCACCAATAGAAAAATTGCCATCCACTCTTGCCTCTTTAGGTAGATATATCTTAACTCCTGACATCTTTGAAGTAATTGAAAAAGAAAAAGATGACACTAAAAAAGAACAATATATAACAGATAGCATTTTAACTATTGCCAAAACAAAAGGTGCTTATGCTTATGATTTTGTTGGAAGACGTTATGATATAGGAGATAAAGAAGGCTTTATTGAAGCTACGATCGAGTTTGGACTTAGACATAAAGAAACAAAAGAAAAATTAAAAAAATATCTAAAAAATTTAGATATCGATAAAATAGATTAATTATATAGGAGGCACTTGCCTCCTATATTTTTTTATTAAATCCTGCTAATTATATAATTATACAGTTTATCTACAGACATACCATTTTCGTCTAAAAGTTTTTCTGCAACAAACTCTGAATGGAATTTTTTAGTTATACCAAAATTTTTAACCAATATATTTGTATCTGAATAATATGAAGCTATATTTTGACCATAACCACCCATTAATTCCCCATCTTCTATAGTCACAATAAGTTTATGGTCTAATTTCAATTTTTCAAGAAGATTACAATCTAAACTAGATAAAACTAATGGATTTATAACAGTAATATCTAAACCCTTTTCATTTTTTATTTTCTTCGCAACCTCCATTGCTATATCCACCATCTTGCTTACTGCAAAAATAGCAATATCTTTACCTTTTAGATAAACTTTATTCTCAAGCTTTGAAAAATCTGTTTCATCTATTTTGCTCATATTTGAAAATATCGATGGAACCCTTATTCCAACTGGATGCTCTTTTTGAGTTGTTGCAAACTTAAATGCATTCTCATATTCTTCTCTTGTTGATGGTGCTAAATAAATCAAATTTGGGATATGGGCAAACATTTGTATATCACAAAGAGCAATATGCGTATCATCATTCATTCCATATACACCAGGTCCTACTACCATAAACGTTGCAGGATTATCATTTAAACATAAATCATGAGATACCTGATCATATGATCTTTGGAAAAATGGAGCATATGTTATAAATATAGGTGTTCCACCATTTCTTGCAATGCCACTTACCATACACATTGCATTTTCTTCAGCAATACCTACATCAATAAATTGGCCTTGCTCTACATATTTTTCTCTTACGCCTTTAACAAATCCACACACCATTGGAGTCGCTGCATTCACAACTATTGCTTTTTTGTTATTATCTAAAAGTTCCTTTATACTTCTAAAAACAGTATCATCACCTGTAGCTTCTACTTCTCTTGAACCATCAGTTACATTAAATGGACCACCGGCATGCCATGCTTCTCTATTATTCTCCGCATAAGATAAACCTTTTCCTTTTATTGTATGAATATGCAAAACAATAGGATGATCTATATCTTTAACACTTTCAAATAAATCAACTAATTTTTCTACATCATGCCCATCCTCTAAATATCTATAATCAAGGCCTAGTGATTTAAAGAAATTATTTTCTGACTTGCCATTACTGTCTCTTAATTCCTTTAGTGTTTTATATAAGCCACCATGATTTTCAGCAATTGATTGATCATTATCATTAACAACAATAATTAAATTCTTTTTGTATTCCCCAGCATAATCTAGCCCCTCTAGCGCTTCACCTCCAGATAGAGAACCATCTCCAATAAGAGCAATTATGTTTTCTTTTCTATTATTTAAATCTCTACCAACTGCTAATCCTAATGCAAGTGATACAGATGTAGATGTATGACCTACTTTAAATATATCATGTTTAGATTCCTCTGGATTTGTATAACCAGTTACATCATGAAAATGATTTGCATCCATAAATGCTTGTTTTCTTCCTGTAAGCATTTTATGAGGATAACATTGATGTGATACATCAAAAACAATCTTATCGTTTGGGGAATCAAACACATAATGTAAAGCAATAGTAAGTTCTACTACTCCCAAATTAGGACCATTATGACCTCCTGCTTTACTTAGTTTATTAATTAAAGTTTTTCTAACTTCATCTGCAAGTATATGTAAATCTTCCTTCTTTATTTTCTTTATATCTTTTGTATCGTTTATATTTTCTAAAAACATATTAAACCTCTATAAATTATCATAATATTTATCATCAACTTTTTCACACCATACATTTTTTAAATTTTCACCCGGAATTTCAAATGCAATATGTGAAAACCAAGAATCTTTTTTAGCCCCGTGCCAATGTTTTACATTAGCTGGAATTACAACAACATCGCCCGCCTTTAAGTTTCTTGCTTCTTTTCCTTCTTCTTGATACCATCCTTCTCCTGCAGTGCAAATCAATATTTGGCCACCGCCTTTTGTTGCTTCATGAATATGCCAATTATTCCTGCATCCTGGCTCAAATGTAACATTTGCTAAAAATATGGGGCTGTCTTTGTCTGTTAATGGATTTAAATATGAGTTTCCTATAAAATATTGAGCATAATTTTTATTAAACTCACCTTTTCCAAATATATTTTGTTTATCAAATTCTTCTTTATTCATATTAATCCTCTTTATATATTTCCTCTATTATTGGGAATGTTGACCAAGCTTTAGGCCAGCCAGTATAAAATGCAAGTTGAGTTACAATTTCTACCATTTCTTCTTTTGTAATTCCATGTTCTTTACCAATCTTTATATGACTTTTTAATTGAGGAAATAATCCCTGTGCCATTAAAGCTGATATTGTAATCATTGATCTATCTCTTAAAGATAACTTGTCTTCTCTAGACCATACCTCACCAAACAATACATCATCATTAAGTTGAGCAAATTTTGGCGCTAAATCTCCTAATACATCTCTTCCTGCTGTTTGTTTTTTCATTTTATACACCATCCTTCTATTTCTTTTTTACTATCTGTTACCATGCATCCACGAATCCCTAAGCCTTTTCTTATATCTACACTTTTACAGCATTTTGTTAAATCACTCATTACATCACCAAGACCAGAACCTTCATGTGTCGAAAATGGCATTACAATTTTTCCTTTAAAATCTAAATTTTCTATACAGGTAAATATAGCCATTGGGTAAGTGCCCCACCAAATAGGGCCACCAATATAAATAACATCATAATCTTTTATATTTTTTAATATACTTTTAATTACAGGTCTCTTATTTTCCATAAGTTCAGCTTTTGCTACATCACAACATTTGTAGTAATTATATGGATAACTTTCGATAGGTTCTACTTTAAACAAATCTGCACCCGTTATATCTTTTATATATTCTGCAAAGATTTCAGTATTTCCCTTTTCTATATTCTCTATACCATGTGCCATATAGTTTTCACCTGTATGAGAAAAATAAATTACTAAACTTTTCATACTTTACTTCTCCTTTTTTGGCAAATACTCAAGCTTGCCCTCATCATATAATTTTATTTTTAAATTTAATCTATCTAGCGCTTTATGCATCTTATTTAATCTTTCAATCAAAACTTCCCTTTCATTAACAAGAATTTCTCTTCTTTCTTTTTCAGTTGAAGGCCCCATATCATATAATGAAATATATTTTTTTAAAGCATCTATTGGCAAATCAGCTCCCCTCATACACTTAATAAATCTAATACGAACAATATCATTTTCATTATAATTTCTAATACCACCTTTGGTTTTTTCAATTGGACCTATTAAACCTTCCTTCTCATAATATCGTAAAGTATCTGGTGTTAAATTCTCTTGAGTAGCTACTTCTTTTATTGTCATAAATACCTCCATTGGCTTCTTACAAATAAATAGTAAACCTTGGAGTTGGCTCTAAGTCAAGAGCTATTTTAATATTTTTTTTTATTTTTTTTCAACTATTTCGAGTTAAATATAAAAAAATTCGTTTTCACGAATTATAAAAAACAAAAATTGAATAATTTAAATAATATAAAAATTTAATAATTATTGTGACGATTTTTTAATTTTAATCTATTAACAGCCCTAGCAAGGTGTGCCTGTGCTGTACGATACTCCATAATACTTTTCTTTTGAAGCATAGCCTCTTTTGCATCATCTGCCGCCTTTTTTGCACGATTTTCATCAATATCTTCAGGCCTTTCTATAGAATCAACCAAAACCAATACTTCATTATTTTCTATTTTTACAAGACCTGCTGATACGGCGGCAATTTTATCTTCTTGTCCTGGTAGTTTATATTTCATTACCCCTGGCACTATTGCACTTATCATATTACTATGATTTGGCAATATTCCATATTGGCCTTGAAGCGTCGGAATAACCAATGACTCACATGGACCTTCATAAAACGCATTATCGGCTGCAAAAATAAAAACTTTAAACTCAGACATTCATATCCTCTTTTAATTTCTTAGCCTTTTCAATTACTTCATCTATTGTGCCTACATTATAAAAAGCTACTTCTGGATAACCATCCATACTTCCATCTAAAATTGCTTTAAATCCCCTTAACGTTTCCTTCAAAGGAACATAAACACCCTTAATTCCAGTAAATTTTTCTGCTACATTAAAAGGTTGAGCAAGGAATCTTTGCATCTTTCTTGCACGATTTACAGTAAGTTTATCCTCATCACTTAATTCATCCATACCTAATATTGCAATAATATCTTGAAGTTCATTATATTTTTGTAAAATCTCTTGAACCTTACGAGCAATTTGATAGTGTTCCTCTCCTACTATATCTGCTTCCAAAATACGTGATGTGGAAGATAGCGGATCAACTGCTGGATAAATACCTTGCTCAGCAATCTTACGACTTAAAACGGTTGTTGCATCTAAGTGTGAGAATGTAGTTGCTGGTGCTGGGTCAGTTAAATCATCAGCCGGAACATATACTGCTTGGACTGACGTTACAGATCCATTTTTAGTTGAAGTTATTCTCTCTTGAAGAGCACCCATTTCACTTGCAAGTGTTGGTTGATATCCAACTGCTGATGACATACGACCAAGCAATGTTGAAACTTCGCTGCCTGCTTGAACAAAACGGAAAATATTATCTATAAACAACAAAACATCTTTATTTTCTTCATCTCTAAAATATTCAGCCATTGTAAGTCCAGATAGGGCTACTCTCATACGAACACCAGGAGATTCGTTCATTTGACCGAAAACTAACGCTGTTTTATTTATAACACCACTCTCTTTCATTTCTGACCAAAGATCATTTCCTTCTCTACTACGCTCTCCAACGCCAGTGAATATTGAATATCCACTATGTTGCATAGCAACATTATGAATTAATTCCTGAATAAGAACCGTCTTACCTACACCAGCACCTCCAAATAAGCCAATTTTGCCTCCCTTTGGATATGGCTCAAGTAAATCTATAACTTTAATTCCTGTTTCTAATATTTCAACCACAGGACGTTGATCTTCAAAATTTGGGGCTTTTCTATGAATTTCCCAACGTTTTTCTGTTTCTGGAATTTTTTCACCACCATCTATTGGTTCTCCTAAAACATTAAACATTCTACCAAGTGTACAATTTCCAACAGGAACTTGAATTCCCTTACCTTCTGCTTTTACATCTATTCCACGATACAAATCTTCGCTTTCTCCAAGCATGACACAACGAACTGTATTATTTCCAATATGTTGAGCAACTTCCATCACTCTATCTTTTCCGTTAACATTAACTGATAAAGACTCTTTTATTTTAGGAAGTTTTCCCTGTTCAAAATAAACATCTACAACTGGTCCTGATATTTGTACAATTTTTCCTATATTCATGAACCTGATGCCTCCTTAACATGTTTTCTTTTTTGCGCTTTTGCCCCTGATGTAACCTCTGTTATTTCTTGAGTAATTGCAGCTTGTCTTACTCGATTGTATTGAATAGATAATTTATCCAATAATTTTTCTGCATTTTCATTTGCAGCATTCATGGCTGTCATTCTTGCATTTTGCTCACTGCAAAAACTATCTACAAGCGCACTATATATAAATCCTGATACGTAACTTGACATAACATTATCTAAAACAGCACCTATGGATGGAGAAAATTCAAATGGGGTTGTTACTTCCTTTTCTCTTGGTACAGTTTCAAAATATTGACGATGGAATGGAAGTAAACGAGTTGATGTTGCCTCCGCTACCAATCCATTTTTTAAGTCAGTATAAACAATAAAGATCTTTTTTAATTCTCCAGAGTCAAACTTACTTAAAAGAAGCGAACTTATTTCTCTTGCACGTTGCATTGTTGGATTTTGAGCTGTATATAAAAAACTTTTTTCAATTGGAATATGTCTTTGTACAAATGCATGACGACCATATTCTCCAACTACAAATAATTCCATATCAGGATGTTCATTTAAAAGTTTCTGTGCTTCCTTTATAACGTTTTGGTTATATGCACCTGCAAGTCCTTTATCTGCAGTAATAACTAACATACCATAAGTACCTTCTGGTATATGGCTACCATCTACTGGGTAGAAATATTTACTTTCAAGATCCTTAACCGTTCTAAAAATTCTTTTTATTTCGCTTTTTAAAGCACCAAAATATGGCCTTGTTTTATCAAGTTCATTTTTCGCCTTTCTCATCTTTGTTGAGGCTATTAAATACATAGCTTTGGTTATTTTTTGGGTATCCATTACGCTATTTATTCTTTTTTTAATTTCCTTGGTATTTGCCATAATTTTTTATGCCTTAGTATTCTTTTCTTTCCTTATAAGAATTTAAAAATTCTTTAGATAATTTTAAAATTTCTTGTTTCATATCATCTGCAAGTAATCCTAATTGGTCTATTTCTTGACATACATGTGATGCATTTCTTTCTATAAATTTAATTAATTCTTTCTTAAAATTATTAATTTCTTTAATTGGAATAGTTTGCATAATATGATTAAGCGAAGCAACTAATGTGATTACTTGTTCATGTTGACTCATTGGATGATACTGCTCTTGTCTTAATAAATACATAAGTCCCATACCATATTGTAGTTGACTTCTTGTTACATCATCAAGTTCACTTGAGAATTGAGTAAACACTTCCATTTCTCTGTATTGAGCAAGATCCAAACGGATAGCTCCTGCTGCTTTTTTCATAGCCTTTGTTTGAGCATCTCCACCTACACGTGATACTGAAATACCAACATTTACTGCAGGCCTTTGTCCCTCAAAGAATAAGTCACTTTCTAGAAATATTTGTCCATCTGTAATAGAAATTATATTTGTTGGAATATAGGCAGAAACATCTCCTGCTTGCGTTTCAACAATTGGAAGCGCTGTCATACTACCACCACCCTTTGCATCAGACAAATGAGCTGCTCTTTCAAGCAAACGTGAGTGTAAATAGAAAACATCTCCAGGATATGCTTCACGACCTGGTGATCTTTCTAACAGTAATGAAAGTGCACGATATGCTACAGCATGTTTAGATAAATCATCATAAACAATAAGTACATCCTTACCTTTATTCATAAAATATTCACCAATTGCACATCCTGAGTATGGTGCAATGTATTGAAGCGGTGCTGTATCGCTTGCACTTGCACACACTACAATAGAATATTTTAATGCATCATTTTTTCTTAAAACTTCTACCAATTGAGCTATAGAACTTGCTTTTTGGCCAATAGCTACATATATACAAATAACATTTTTGCCTTTTTGATTTAATATTGTATCTAAAGCAATAGCTGTTTTTCCTGTTTGTCTATCACCAATTATAAGTTCACGTTGTCCTCTTCCTATTGGAAACATTGAGTCAATAGCTAAAAGACCTGTTTCCATAGGCTTATTTACTGGCTGTCTATCTATAATACCTGGAGCTGGTGATTCAATAGGATTATATCCGGTAGCTTTTATATCTCCTTTACCATCTATTGGAGAACCAAGTGCGTCAACAACTCTTCCTATAAGGTCTTCGCCAACAGGAACACCTGCTGTTTTTCCTGTTCTTTTTACTGTACTTCCCTCAACTATTTCTTGATCATTGCCAAATAAAATACAACCAATACTATTTTCTTTTAAATCTTGAACCATTCCACGTATACCTGATGAAAATATTAATATTTCACCATAAGTTGCGTTATCTAGGCCACTTACTGTTGCAATTCCGTCTCCAACGCTTAAGACTGTGCCAACTTCTTCTGCTAAAACTTTTGGAGTCCAGTTTTGAATAGTTTCTTGTAAAAGAGGAACAACATCTTTAGAATTAGATTTACCTATATTTAAGATTTTCTCTTGTAATTGCTTAACAAGTCCGCTTGTACTCCAGTTATAAACATCAGCACCTACCACCAACTTAAAACCATTTTTAAAAGAGTCGTCTTTTACCCATTCAAGTTGAATATCTTCAGAATACTTGTTTTTTAAGAATTCTAAAAACTTTCCAAAGCGAACTTCATCAGGTTCTTTAGCGCTATATAATATGGCTTTTTTATTTATTTTTGTTTTTCTCACCATTTTCTTCGCTCTCCTGAGTGGCACTTAAAAACTCATCATATGAACTCTCTAATGATTTTTGAGCAAGTTTTTCTACTGCTGATGCAGTTAATTTTGCAATTTCTTTTTGAGCTGATGAAATAATCTTTTCCTTTTCATTTTCAGCACTAAGTTTTGCATCTGAAACTATCTTTTCTGCTTCTTTCTTAGCATTTTGTAGTTGATTTTGACTGTTCTTTTCTGCTTCTTTTTCAGCAACTGCTTTTAAATTAGAAATTTCTTCTTCAGCAGAATTTAACTTTTCTTGATAAGTTTTTTCTAGCGAATTTGCATTTTCTAATTTTTTATTTGCTTCATCATCCATTTGCTTATAGTATGCACTTCTCTTGTCTATAAACTTTTTTACTGGCTTATATAGCAAGAAATACAAACCTGCAGCTAAGATTGCAAAATTTAGTAAATGAAGCAATATTTGTTGCCAATCTATATTCAAAGGAATATTCATTACTTTTTCCTACCTTCTATAAAACGAATATTATTAATATAGCAACTATTAATGCATAAATAATAGCTGTCTCAACGAATACTAGTCCAAGCATAAGGCTTGTTCTAATTTTTCCTTCTGCCTCTGGTTGACGAGAAATACCCTCAACTGATTTTGCTATAGCAATACCCATAGCTATGGCACCACCTGCGGCAGCTAAACCAATTGCAATACCTGCAGCTACAGCTTTTGAACCTGTTGAATTTTCGCTTGTTTGTTCAACCGCTGTGGTTTGTTCAGTTGTTGTATCTTCTGCAAATACTGTAGCAGTAAATGAAACAGATATAATAGACATAAGTATCAATAGCACGAATAGTGCAGGAATAATTCTTTTCATTATTTTCATTTTTAATTACCTCCAATCTGAGCTTTTTGTGTAATTTTTTCTTTCTTTATTTTTTTATGTGGTTCTGAAACTTCTCCGTAGAAAAGTGCTGTTAACATCGTTAATACATATGCTTGAATTAAAGCATGTAATAATGTAAACAAAACACCTACAACTACCGGAAGAACAAAACTTAATTGCAAATAGTAATAAACAAGTTCTGTAACTAATAATCCACTTAATAATGCACCAAATAAACGGAAACTCATAGAAATTGGAAGCGAAAAATCTTTTAAAGTTTTACCTACTCCTCTTAATCCATTTCCTACTATACCACCAGATAAGATAATACAATAAGATAAGCACCCCATAGCAATTGCAGCATTTATATCCGAAAGCGGCGCTGGAAGTGCTATTGAATGTCCTTGAATTGTAATACCTTGAAGCCCTATTAATTCAAATAATGTACCAACAAATATATATACTCCCGCAGCAAAAATATAAGCCCCTAAGAATCCATTTCTATGAGGACTATTTGATTTTGCCATTCCATCAAACATTCCAACTGATTTTTCAAGCAATAATTGGAATTTACCTGGAACATATTTAAATTTAGGTATTGCAAATATTCGAATTAATGCAGCAACTATTAATAATATAATTGTTACAACATATGCGGAAATTAAAGCAGGATTAACATCTTTTATACCAAAAAGATTTATCTTACCAGTTTCGTGAAGAACAGCATCCTTCATTGTCTCTTGAATGGATTCCGATCTTTCAATTTTATTGTTTGTAAGTATGATTCCAACGAGCAAAGATATTACAATTACAACCAACAGCCCAACGGATATCATTTTTTGCTTCTTACTCATAAGCAACTTACTCCTTTTTATAAAAAAAAATAATGTTCCTTCACCGTCTGACATTAGCGAAGTAACATTTATTGTCTATAGTTCAAAACTATCACACAACGTCATATTAAACGCATGTAGGACCAAGTTTTTTTACCACAAGAAATATATCAAAAATGCTAAGAAAACACAAGCATTTTTTTAAATTTAAAAGTACAAAGATCAGTTGTCTTCTTTAGAAGCCTTTCTTCTTATATATTTAACAATCGCATCTTGATCCTGATAAGAAGTTACAACAAACAATTTATCTCCAAGTTTTATTTCTGTAGAACCTGATGGAATTAAAACCTTTGTTTTTCTGGAAATACATGCAATAGTATAAAGATTAGTATTTTCAAGCTGCATTAAACTCTTTCCTATTATTGCAAGATTTGGAGAATCTAACTTTATTTCAAGCATAGATATTTTGTCTTGTTCAAACGCAAGAGAGTTAACAACATTTTCAAAGTTAACTTCAGATTGAATTGTTCTTACCAAGAAATCCGCAGATGATACAACAGATTTTATTCCAAGTTCATGGAACAAATCAACATTCTTTGGATTTGTAACAGTACAAATAATTTTATCAATATTAAATACTTTTTCAGCAATTTGGCAAATAACAAAGTTATCTTCATCCTTTGCACATAATGCTACCACCATATCACAACCTTGAATTCCTGCTCTTTCTAAAACGGAAATCATTGTTGGATCGTCATTATAAACCTTAACCTTATACTCTTTAGATAAACTCTTTGAATAATCTAAGTCTTTGTTAATAATAACTAATTGATGTTTTTCTTCTCTGAATTTTTTAACTATATAGTCTGCCTCATGACGACCACCAGCAATCAAAATCTTCATATTAGTCATCCTCCGCAGATATTTCATTATACTTTTTAATAGATAAATCAAATGGATCTATAACATTATATTTTGTAAGTTTGAATAACTGATCTTTATCATCATTACTTTGTCTTACAAATATTTTTTTCGCATGATAAATATTGTCGCAAATAGCTGCTAAGAATATATTAGTATTATCACTTTCTGTCGCTATGATAACCTGAGCAGATTTTGAAACTTCTGCTTCTTCCATAACATGAGCTTCAAAAGCGTCATCTATTATTTCTATTCCTGTAAAGTCTGAAGATACTTGCTTAAATGCTTCTTGTTTTTTATCAATAAGCACTACGTCCTCACCATCTGCTGAAAGTTTACTTGCTAAGTATGATCCAAACTTACCACAACCTATTATAACTATATGATCTCTCATCTTTTCTCCACTTAAATTTTATCCTATATATTATTACACCTTTTTTACTAACAAAGTCAAATCTCTCTATTTTAAATCATAAAATGGAGTTGCATCTCTATCTCTATATTCATGCTTTTCATAGTAACCAATAAGTTCATTATTTTCGTCACGTAAGGCTACCATATACACATCTTTATTGTGTGTTGGACTATAAAACGTATGAACTATATTGTTTTCCTTACTCTTTTTAAACCAATCAACAACTTTTACGATTAATTCTTGAGATGTTGAATTATGGCAATCAAATATACTCTTATTTAAAATACTATCTCCATATATTTCTCTTGCTTTTTTATTCATGAAAATTACAATATGATCTAAATTACACACTACAATTTTTGATGTATCTTGTTCAATAATACTTTTTAAAATTTTTTCTATTTCCATACTATACCTACCTTATTTTTTTATTAAATTATCTAAATCATTTAAATTTATTCTTTTTGAAGCAATGCATGTTTGACCCAATTTATCAAACTCTCCATATGTATCAACGACAAACGTTCCATCCTTTAAACATACATTTCCAGAATATCCTGTATCTGAATCACAATACTCTCCATAAGAAATTATATCTTCTGAGTAAATATGTGCAAGTCTAATTTCATACTGGCCTGTTGAACTTACATCACCATTGTACCATTTTTCAAGATCCTCAAACGTTCCTACCCAAGCACACCAACCACGACTTTTTATTGAGCCTACTGCTGTTGATTTATTTATAATATCTCTATACGTAATCAATATTCTACCAGAATTATCTGTGCTATACTCTGCCTTATGTCTATCACCATTTAATGAATCAGGCACATATTTTAATTCACTCCAAGTCTTTCCTTCATCATAAGAAAATGCCATCATGGAATTGTTCTTATGCGTATTGTTCCTAGCAATCATTACAAGTTTATCTCCAAGACCATTATTTGACCTTATAACCTCAACTTCACATAATTTATTTTTCTTTGCTATACTCCTTTGAGATGAACTTAAACCTTTTTTACTATTAGATAAATACTGCTCTGGCTTTGACCATTGCATATTACCATCTATATCAAATGTTAAAATTGACTTATATAACTTAAAACTTGCATCATGAAAAAGTCCCATCCATTTTTCTACAAACTCTCCGTTTTCTTTTAATTGTGTTAATGAACTCATAGCAACTATAGCTGCAACATATCCATCGCTTCCATATCCATAAAATGTTTTAAATTCAGACCAGGTTTCACAATTATCTAAAGAAATTGAAGCATTAAAACCGTTACCATGATCGTAGTTTTCAAAAACATTAACGCCATTTTTGCCCCATTTAGGATTTGCTGAAATTAATATATGTTTCTTATCTCCATTTTTAAAATTTAATTCATAAATAGTTGGTGTTTCTTCACTATAAAGCCAAGAGTTTGGCGTTACTTTTCTTTTAGAATAAGTTAAACCTTCGTCGCTTGATGTTTTAACTAAAATAGGACCTTTTCCGTGCCCATGTACATATGCAGTCCATATTACTTCATTTTCTGTCCCCTTATTTAACAAAACACTATCTGGGTGCGCTAAATAATTCCACTCGCCGCCTTCTAAATCACAATTACCTTCACATCTATCTATTTCTGTTAAATCATATAAATAAGAATACGCTTCATCTATATCATCCGGCTTTTGTGTTAAATCAATAAAAATGACTGCTCTTGAAGTTTCTTTATTACTACAAGAAACACTAAAAACAGCTGCTAATAACAAAACTATAATAGTTAAAACTTTTATTGATTTTTTCATTTATTTACCATTCAATTATCCATAACATATAAACATTATACAATTTATATGCACTTTTTTAAATAGGACTTTGTATTTTAACTTAGTCAAATACAGCATTTTGAGTTAATTATTTTGCAATATTTTCAATCGCCATCTCATATAAATATTTCTAGATTTTTTATTTATAACAGTAATTTACATAATAAAAAAAAACACTTTGATTCTTAAAAATTTAAATATAAAAAACCAACTTGAAATATATCAAGTTGGTTTTTTATATAATTTTTACAATTTATTTACGAATATTTCTATACATAGGACCAAATGCATCGCATGCTCTAAAATCTTGTCCTTCCTTATCCATTCCAAATGCATTCCAAGTTGATGGACGGAAAATATCTTTTTCATCTACATTGTGCATACATACTGGAATACGTAACATACTGCACATTGTAATCAAATCAGCACCAATATGACCATAAGATATTGCTCCATGATTTGCGCCCCAATTATTCATTACATCATATGCTGAATCAAATGCTCCCTTACCTGTAACTCTTGGAGTAAACCATGTACATGGCCACGTATAATCCGTACGTTTCCAAAGTGTATCTGTAACCTCGTCTGGAAGTTTTAAAGTCCAACCTTCAACAATTTGCATTACTGGTCCTAATCCCTTTATAAGGTTAAGACGAATCATAGTTGCTGGCATTTCTGCTCTTGTAACAAAACGACTAGAATAACCACCACCACGGAAGTATCCTAAATCCGCATAAGGCCATGTTACGTGGGACATAATAGTATCTATATCCTTATCTGTAACTTCCCACCACTGTTTCATAACGGCATTGCCTTTTTCATCTTTTAATTCGCCACATGCATCAACACAACAAGCACCCGAATTAATTAAATGAATAAATCCATCTGCTTCTTTTGCTTTACCTTCTAATTTATATCCAGTAACACGTTTAACTGCATCACCTGACCAATATGTACGAACATCAGCAAACATTTGTGCTCTTCCGGTTAATAATTTCATAAACAACATACTTGTAGCATTTAATGTATCGTTTTCTGTACCTAAAATATATGGCTCTCTTGCACCATTCCAATCGAATGATGAGTTTAGAATACTTTCTGGGAAATCGCAGTTAGGATAGAAATCTGTCCATTGACGTTGTCCTTGAAAACCACCAACGATTGCATTATGACCAACAGATTCTTCTGTGAAGTTCTTGCGAAGTGCTTTATTACCATTATAAAGGTCTTTTATAATACAAGCCATCTTAGCAGTAAATTCCCAATCTTTTTCTTTTTGAGCAAGAGATTTTTGCATTTCTACAGGATTCTTATCAAAATCTGGACGGCATTTTTCTTTTACCCAAGCTAAAGCTTTCTTATATTCATTCTTATCATAAATACCTTCTGTCATCCTACGGATAATTTCAACTTCATCAACTGATTCAACTCTCATACCAAGATATTCTTCAAAGAAGTCGGGAGAAATAATACTTCCACCAATACCCATAGTAACGGAACCTATTTGTAAATAAGATTTACCACGCATTGTAGCAACAGCAACTGCAGCTCTTGCAAAACGTAAAATCTTTTCTTGAACATCATTTGGAATACTTGTATCATCAGCATCTTGAACTTCATGTCCATAAATGCCAAATGCAGGTAGTCCTTTTTGGCTATGTGTGGCAAGTACAGAAGCAAGATATACAGCACCTGGTCTTTCTGTACCATTAAATCCCCATACAGCTTTAATAGTCATTGGATCCATATCCATTGTCTCAGCGCCATAGCACCAACATGGAGTAACAGTAAGTGTAATATCTACATTGTTCTTTTTAAATTTATCTGCACAGGCAGCAGCCTCGGCTACTCTTCCTATTGTTGTATCTGCAATAATGACCTTAACTGGTTCGCCATTTGAGTATCTAACATTTTCTGAAATCAATTTAGCAGCAGCTTTTGCCATATTCATAGTTTGGTCTTCTAGACTTTCTCTAACCTTGATTTTGCCTCTACGTCCATCAATTGTTGGACGAATTCCTATAACTGGATAGTCTCCTATCAATCTTGATTGTGCCATAATAATCTCCTTTATTTTCTTGTATTAAATTTTAATTAATTAAAATCTAAACATCTTACTTTTAAATCATAACACAATTATTTTAATAAATAAATAGCAAAAAAAATTAAATATTTTATATTTTTTAATTTAAAT
>CAVAVP010000021.1:0-112067 GCA_963592135.1 bacterium | reverse complement strand
CTTATGAAATTTTATAAAAACAAAGAAAATATTTATGCATACGAAGAATGCTTTGATAATATTTTGATTTTAAAAAATAAAGAGTGGGATAAAGTCTTTATGGCAAAATCAGAACTATTTAAATTTAAAGAAATTTCAAAACAAGAAGTAATGGATGTAACTAAAAAAGATCCCATAATTGAAATAGATAAACTCTTTAGTGGTTTATCTTGTTCAGAAGAATTTTAAAAATCGAGTATTGAGTTGATTCAATACTCGACTCATTTTATATCTACTTGATTTTATGTTAAATTGTTAACATCTACTGAATGAATTCTTTGTTGTACAAATGAACATGTTCCCTTGTCGTCTAATCCTTGGCTATATTTTTTTGATGAAGATTCAAATGGAATATAAAGTTTAGTATATGAACTTCCATCATCATCATAAATGGTTGTAATAGTAGGACATTCGGCCATTGGCGGAATGGTATAAGATTTTTCTGAATAAGTAGAATCTAAGAACCAGAATTTTACAGAGGTATTATTTATAGTGACTGTAGTGTCTGGATTTCCATTAAAAGCATTGAAAGAGTAAGAATAAAGTGTAGAATTATTTGTTCTTCCATAAGATGTTGTCATATAGAATTTATGGCCATTTGAATCATATGTTATTCCTTGTACTTTTTCTCTGACTCCAAATGCACATGCTGGAGTGGTTGAGATTTCTTGATTTGGCTTTGTTTCATCAACCTTGTACCCAACAACCCACGCACCATAATTTGTAGACGAGTCTTCTGAATTGGTTAATTCATCATGAGGAACTGTTGTATAACTCTGGGTGCCTGAATTTTTATATAAAAAGTCGCCAACCCAAATATAACCGCCAGAGTAATTGCAATAAGAAGCTTTTACTGGCATTGAAATGGTTTCTTTTATTTCAACATATTTAGAAACATAGTTTTGAGTTGAAGGGTAGTTGCCATTTTTATTATCTTTGAGCGAATCTAAGGAAATTCTATGAAGTTTATTTCCAACTGCTAAATAAATATTATTGTTTGTTACAGCAATGCCTCCATCATGATTATTGTGGTCCTCTCCACCATTATTTAAAACATAATATTCGCCAATTAATTTTCCTGTTGACATATTGACTGCAAATATAACCGAACAAGATGATACAGTTGTTATATTTTTTGTTCCTACATCAAAATATCCTGAAATTAGCATTATTGATTTTGTCTCCCAAACATCGACTGCTTGTACAACAAAATATTGATTGATTCCAGGAATAATAAAATCTGCTGTTGCCGCTTGTGCATAAGCAGTATATGATGAAGTTGTTTTAAAATCTCCATCTGTTATGCTTGAGTTTAATTCTTGTTTCATTTGTGTGTTTAGGGAAGTTTCTACCGATGTTTCCATTATATATGAACAAGTGTCACATTTTTTACACATAGACTTAGCTGCAGTTTCTGCCCAGCCAGATGAGGAGTGTGCTGCCTCTTGTGTATGAGTCTTGCATTTAGAGCATTCTTGGTAGTGTCCCGTTGTTGTTTGTTTGTATGATAAAGAGTGATTTTCTGTGTTTGCTGTGCGACCACATGAGCATATTGATGCATGCGTATTAGCATCAATATATGTAACGGTATAGGCGTGAGCTTCTTTTGTTATGTATTTGTCGCAGCCCTCGTGGCTACATGCAATCCAGTGATAATCATCATCATATTTTGAAATGGTAAATGAACAAGTATGAGTTTCATCCTTTGCTGTGGCATTTCCAGTGTCAGTGCCAGCGGATTCGTCATCTTTTTTGTCAGTATTTATAGATTCATCGTCTTTGTTTGTGGTAGTAGTTGGCTTTTTATTAGTTGTAGAGCCTGTGTTTATTACAAACTTTGAGCCAGAGTCTGAGCCTTCTTCAGTGGTTGTGTCATCGGATCCATTGTTGTTTTGAGATAACATAGAACATGAAACAAAAACAATAGAAATTATAAGTATAGATATTAGTACAAAAATTTTTTTTAAATTAGACATAATTAAACCCTCATTTAGCATTTTAACATATTTTCATTTAAAACATATAAATAAAATAAAAAATTGAAGAATGAACAAATAATCTATATAATAAATATAGTTGCAATCAATTTTTTTGAGGTAAATTATGGAAAACAATGGTAAATCAACTTCGCTTTTAGCATCATTTGCTTGGCTATTTGTATGTTTTAGTTATTCAATAGTATTATTTGTAACAGGATATAATGCTTTAGCGCCATTTGCAGCAGTTCTTGCTGGATTAACGGCTATAGGTATTATGATTCGTTCAATAATGAAAAAAGGTATTAATAGAGTTGATTTTTTCACATATTTCTATATATTAATTTCTCTATACGTTTACTTTTTAATTTGGGGTGCAGATAATATTGGTAAGAAAATCTGGTATAATTTATTGCTATCTTTACTTCCTATAGTTTCAGCTGTTGTAATAATTATTTGCAATGATAAGCAAATGAGAGATTCTATAAAAAGAGCAATAACAATAAGTTTTTCAACTTTAATGGTTCTTTCAATTGTATGTTATGTGTTTTTTATGTCACTTCGAGCAAAGCCAAATGTTGAGAGCCTTCAAGAAGGCCAAGACGATTATTTAAATCAATTAAAAAACACATCAACAAATGATGATTCTCCAAATGTTTTAGTTATTTTAATGGATGATATGGCTTACTCGGATATTTCTACATATAGTTATCTTGGGAAAGATAATGCAACAATACAAACTCCAAATATAGATAAGTTGGCAGAAGAAGGTATTTTTATGGAAAACTTCTATGCTTCAGCTCCAGTTTGTACTCCTTCAAGATTTAGTTTACTAACAGGAAGATATGCAACTCGTGGATATCTAGATAATGTTATATTCCCAACATGTGTAGATAGTGATCCTTATTCGATTACTCACTTCGTTAATCCTTATCAATTTAAAAATAATGTTGATGGAATTTTAGGAGATGAGATAACAATAGCTGAAGCTATGCAAGCATTAGATTATGATACTTCATGTATAGGTAAGTGGAATTTAGGTGATTATGGCGAATATTTACCTATGAATCAAGGTTTTGATTATTTCTACGGAAGTTATTATGTTAACGATATGACACCTTATAATTGGGTAAAAGAAGAAAATGGGGTAGCAACTGAGGTTCGTACTCATGAGCAAAATCTTGATCAATCCGAAAGCACAAAATTATTTACTAAAGAAATAAAAAGTACACTTAAAAAATCTATTGATTCAAATAATAAGTTCTTTATGTACTATGCAACACCATGGCCACATTATCCTATCTATTCAGACAATAATGGAAATGGAGTAGGCGATACAAGTGATGACAGTTACATACAATGTATAGAAGAGTTTGATACATCTTTAGGTGAAATTTTTGATATGTTAAAGAACGAGGGTGTATATGATGATACTATGATTATATTTACATCAGATAATGGGCCGGGTAGAGAAGGTGTAACAGGAGCTTTGCGTGGAAGGAAAAATACTACCTTTGATGGTGGTATGAAGGTGCCTTTAATTGTAAGTTATCCAAAAGGTGTAACAAATGGAACACTAAAGGGTGGCGGCTATAAGATAGAGTCAAGTGCAATGCTTACTGATTTATTCCCAACTATTTTATCTTATGTGGGAGTGAACTTGTTGCCACAAGATAGAGTTATAGATGGTGTTGATTTAAAATCGCTTTGGAGCGGCGAAGTAGCACCAGATACGAGAGTTCATAGTACATTATTCTATATGAAGAAAGGAACAGTTCAAGCTGTTCAAAAAGCAGTAGAAGTTGATGGCGTTGTTTATGATTTTAAATATTATGAAAAAGTTCGCACTGAAAACTCAGCTTTTATAGATCAAACATATAAAAATTATTTATTTAACTTAGATACAGACCCAGCTGAAGGTTACAATATCTCAATGGAAAAGCCAGAGGTTGCAGCAAATTTATATCAAACATTAAAAGATTTTAGACAATCTTTAAAAGAAAATAGAAGGGGTATTATAAAATAATGCCTCCTATTTCGTTAATGCTAAAGCCTGCCTCAGGAAAATGCAATTTAAGATGCAAATATTGTTTTTATCATGACGTTGCAAGTAATCGTGAGATAAAAGATAAAGGATTTTTAAGTGATGAACTTCTAGTTACTATTTTAAAAAAGACATTTGAATATGCCGACGGAAAGCAAGTGCTAATAAACCTCCAGGGAGGCGAGCCACTTCTTTCTGGTAAATCATTCATGAGAGGCGTTATATCTAAAATTAAAGAAATTAACCAAAAAGCCTCTCCGGTCTTTTTGGGGATTCAAACAAATGGAACTCTTATTGATGATGAATGGTGTGAAATATTTAAAGAAAATAATTTTTTAGTTGGATTATCTTTAGATGGCGATAAGGTAGCAAATAAAAATAGAGTAGATGTAAATGGTGAGGAAGTTTTTGATAAAATTCTAAAAGCGGCCAAATTATTAGAAAAATATAATGTTGAATTTAATGTTTTATCAGTTTTAACAGCAGAAAACGCTGTGCATATAGATAGAATTTATAGTTTTTTTAAAAGTGAAGGGTTAAAGAAACTTCAATTTATACCATGTTTAAAACCATTAAATGAAGATATTAAAGATGAATCGTTTTATTTAGATTCTAAAAGTTATGAAACCTTTTTAATAAAAGCTTTTGCTTTATATAAACAAGATATGGCGAGTGGTAATTATGTTTCTATAAGGCAATTTGATAATTTTGTAAATTTAGCTCATTTTCAAAAAGCCGAACAATGTGGTATGAATGGTTATTGCACTCATCAATTTGTAGTAGAAGCTGATGGCACGGTGTATCCGTGTGATTTTTACTGTATAGATGAGTATTGCCTTGGAAATATAAAAGAATCTAATTTTTTAGAATTAGAACATAACAAGATTGCAATGAATTTTATAAAAGAAAGTTTAGAAACACCAGACAAATGTAAAAAGTGTGAATATTATATGTTATGTAGAGGCGGTTGCAAACGTGAGAGAAAAGATATAGATAAGTGCGAAGCCTATAAAAAGTTTTTTAAATTAGCAATTCCATATTTAAAAAGAATGTCATAAAAATATTTGATTAATAATAAAGGAAGTTTTATAATAAACTTGGTTCGGAATGACGAACCTTATTTATTAACATATAGTTCGGAAAGCCGAACTATACAAAGAGAGGTAAAAATATGGAAATTATTGATTTAAAAAATGTAACTAAAAAATATCTATCAGGAGAACATGAATTTAATGCTTTAGAAGATGTTTCTTTAAGCATCGAAGAAGGAAAATTTGTTGTCATACTAGGTCCTTCTGGAGCAGGAAAATCTACTTTATTAAATATGATAGGAGGTCTTGATAATCCAACATCGGGAACAATAACAATAGATGGTGTAGATATTTCTAATTATTCGGATAATGAACTTGCAGAGTATAGAGCATCAAAAGTTGGCTTTATTTTCCAATTTTATAATTTAATTCCTACGCTAACGGTTCATGAAAATGTAACTTTGGTAAAAGAAATATCCAAAGATGCTTTGTCCGCCTCTAAAATGCTAGAAGAAGTTGGACTTTTAGATCATGCTAAAAAGTTTCCAAATGAATTATCCGGTGGTGAACAGCAAAGGGTTTCAATTGCTAGAGCGTTGACTAAAAATCCTAAAATAATTTTATGTGATGAGCCAACTGGAGCTCTAGATTCTAAAACAGGCGTTTTAGTTTTAAAATTGCTTTTAAAGATGACAAGGGAATTTAAAAAGACTGTTGTTGTGGTAACTCATAATCAAAATATTGCAAAGATAGGGGACACGGTTATAAGAGTTAAAAACGGAAAGATAAGTTCTTTTGAAAATATAGAAAATCCGGAAGATATTGATAATTTGGAGTGGTAATATGTTATTTAAAAAATTAATAAGAACATTTGGTAAATATAAAGGGCAATTTATCTCTATGATAATAATGGTTGTTTTAGGGATAGGGTTATTCTCTGGATTTAGTGCGGAGTGGTATACAATAGAGAAAAATACAGCCAAATTTTATAATGAAACAAACTTTGCAGATTATAGGGTTTATGACAAGTCAGGAAATTTAACACAAGATGATATAGAGAAAATTAGTTCAATTGAAGGTGTGGAAGCCGTTTCCCGATTTATTGAAATTTCAACAACAGAGTCTAAAGAAGGAGATACTTTAAAGCTTGCAGTAACTGAAAATTTTAATGTTTCTAGTTTTAAATTACTAAGTGGTGAAAAATACGATAAAGACTCGCTAGATGGATTATGGATTTCATCAAATTATTCTAAAAGAAATGATTATAAAGTTGGTGATGAAATAACCATAAAATATTATGGAATAAGTTTATCATTTATAATAAAAGGTATAATAATGTCATCAGAGTACTTAATAAATACTACGGATGGCGCTTTAATGCCAGATTTTAATGCGCTAGGTTACGCCTACATCTCTCCTAAAGCTTATGAAAAATTGTCAAATAAATATCTCGGAAAAACTATTTATTATCAAGCAAATATAATATCTAGTATAGATAGTGAGATTCTTTCTGAAAAAATAGATAAAGCGTTGGGGAAAACTATACAATTAATAGATAAAGAAGATGTTACTTCATACTCTGAAGCAAAAGGGGAAGTAGATGAAGGAAAAACCATGGGAAGTATTGTGCCTGTAATTTTTTTACTTATCGCGGTATTAACAATGGTAACAACGATGAATAGGATAACCTCGCAAGAAAAAAGCCAAATAGGCATACTTAAGGCTTTAGGATTTAAAAATAAACAAATAATATGGCATTATACATCTTATGCTCTATTTGTGGGAATACTTGGTTCTATTATAGGGCTTGGATTAGGTTATGTTGTTTGTCATATTTTCATGAGTGAAAATGGTTCAATGGGAACTTATTTTGAGATGCCATATTGGAATGCTACTATGCCATGGTTTGTTTATATAGGAATTGCGGGCATTATAGGATTTTTAACTTTAATTGGATATTTATCTGTTTATAAACAATTAAAAGGTTCTGCTGTGGATGCTTTAAAGCCTTATGAGCCTATGGCTATGTCTAGTTTGGCGATAGAAAAAACAAAGGCTTTTCATAAACTTCATTTTACTACTCGTTGGAATCTAAGAGACACGTTTAGGCATAAAGCGAGAACTTTTATGAGTATTTTTGGAGTATTTGGATGTACGTTGCTGATGTTTGCCTCTTTTGGTATGCAATCAACCATGCAAAATTTTATAAATACAAATTATGATCTTATTATGAATTACAATACTTCAATAACTCTTTCATCTAGTGTCAGTCAAAGTAGCGCAAATGAAATAATTAATCAATACAATGGAGATTATTCTGCTAATGTTCCTATTAAAATTGAAGGGAATACCTATGTAATGACTATTTTTAATAATAGCCATGATATGTACAGAATTTTAAGTAACAATACAAATTTAAAAAATACAAGAAATGATGGAATTTATATATGCACAAGATTATCTGAAGAATTAAATAAAAAAGCTGGAGATCAATTAGAGTTTTGTTTATATGGTGATTCAAATATAAAATATACTGCTAATATTGTGGATGTTGTATCCTCAAACATAGAAGGATTTCAAATATCTGAAGAATATGCTAAAAACTTGAATATAGACTATACAATAGATACAATTTACACAAACGCTTCTAAGTCCGATATAAGCATAAATAACAATATAGCTAATGTTCAATCAAAAGAAGAAGTCATTAAAACATTTGATACGTTTTTGGAGATAATGAATATGATGATTGTTGTTTTGGTTATATTCTCGCTTGTACTTGCTTTTGTGGTTTTGTATAATCTTGGAAGTATGACGTTTATTGAAAGATATAGAGAGTTGGCAACTTTAAAAGTTCTAGGTTTTAAAGATAAGGTTATAGGTTGGATTTTAATATCTCAAAATATATGGTTAAGTGTAATAGGTGTAGTATTAGGTTGTCCAGCAGGATATCTAACTTTAAAGTTCCTATATAAAATGTTAGCGAGTGAATATGAATTAACAGTAGTGTGTGATTGGTATGTTTACGTTATTAGTATAGTGTTATCTTTAGTAGTAAGTTTCATCATGAGTTGGTTGACATCATTGAAAGTTAAAAAAATAGATATGGTTTCTTCGCTAAAGGCAGAATAATGACTTTATATAGAAAAAAGCAAAGAAGTCGCACATAAATTGCGACTTCTTTAATTTAGGTGGTGATCCATGAGGGACTCGAACCCCCGACCTTTGCGTCCGTAGCGCAACGCTCTAATCCAACTGAGCTAATGAACCATAATTCTTGAATTATTATAAAATGCATTTTAGTAATTGTCAAACAAAGAAAATGTAATAAAAATTTCCTTATAATTTTCAATCTATGTTAAAATAATAGAGTTATGAAAGAAGTAATATTAAAAGACAATGAAAGATTAGACGATTTACAATACAAAGATTTGCATATAATACAAGATAAGGACTTATATTGTTTTTCATCTGATACTGTGCTTCTTGCTAATTTAGTAAGAGCAACCTCCTTAGACACTATTGTCGATTTTGGTACAGGAACAGGCGTTATAGCTATACTTGCACTTGTAAAGACTAATGCAAAAAAAGCAATAGGTATTGAAATTCAAGAAAGTGCAGCCAATCTTGCGAGACGAAATGTTGAATTAAATGAACTTCAAGATAAAATTACAATTATAAATGACGATATAAAAAATGCAAGTAAAGTTTTGGGAAAAGAATCTGTAAAAGTGGTAGTTTGTAATCCTCCATATTTTAAAGAAAGCACGGGGCAAAAATCTTTAAATAAAGAAATTTCTTTATCTAGAACAGAGTCTACTTGTGATTTAGATGGTATTTGTAAATCAGCATCAGAAATATTAAAGTATTCAGGGAAGTTTTACATGATACACAAGTCAGAAAGAATGGCTGAAGTTATTTTTTCTTTAAAAAAATATAAGCTAGAGCCTAAAAAAATAACGTTTATATATCCAAAAAGATCTAAAAGCATAGATACATTTATTATAGAAGCTCAAAAAAATGGAGCACCAGGTTTACAACTAGAAGACATTGTTGTTTATGAAGAGAATGGTGAAATGACTATTCGGGCTAAAAAGCTTTATAATAAGGATTAACGTATAGGCAAAGTAATTTCAAATGTTGTATATTTGCCAACTTCACTAAGACATTTAATATCTCCACCTATAGAAGTTGTGATTAATTTTGCAATACTAAGACCAAGTCCAAAACTATTACCTGATTCTCTATGTGATTCATCAAGTTTATAGAATCTGTCAAATATCTTACTAAGTTTTTCTTGTGGAATTCCATCACCAGTGTTTGTAACTTTAATAGAAATGAGTTTTAGCGTTTTAGCCATAGTAACACAAATTTCTCCACCAGATTGAGTGTATTTTAGGGCATTATCTATAAGAATAGTAATTAATTTTTCCATTTCAACATGGTTGCATGAATAAATTATGTCAGGTTGTATTTCAGATACGAATCTAACATTTCTTTCATAGCAGACTGCTTCAAAAGATAGTAAAATACCTTCAATTATATCGCTTATATTAATATCACTTTTTTGTACTACATAATCTGGTCTTTCCATCTTTGAAAGTTCGAGCATTTGTAGAATAAGGTTATTCATTCTGTCTATTTGGTATCTTGCCGATTCTATCCATTTTATGTTTTCGGCAATAGTTGCATTTGGATCTGAAGCAACTAGTTCTAGATTTGTTCTAGCTACAGTAAGTGGAGTTTTTAATTCATGAGAAGCATTTGCCACTAAATCTTTTTCTTTTTCAAAGGCTTCTTTTACGGGAAGCATGGCGCTCTTTGCTAGGAAATAACTTAATAGGGCAATGAATATCATGGCGACTGCAAATACAATAATTAGTATTGAACCTAAAGAATAAAGCCCTTTAACTTGCTCTGTTGTTTCTACCATGCAATAAACAGTCATGTTTGTGTTTGAATCGCTAACGAATTCCTTTACTTTATAACAAAAATAATAATCACCAATAGAAAGTTTATAATATTTATCAAAATCTTCTATTGACGTATTTGTTAAAGATGAACAAATATTTTTCTTTTCTGAATCATTAAAGAAATCAAGTCCATATGTGGTTTTTAAAGTGTCATCTTCAAGAACAACATATTTCGATTTTGAATTTGAAGGGTATGGTGCAGCATAAAGATAAGCATCATCTACTTGCTTGTAAATATCTTGATATCTTGTGGTGTAGGAAACAATAAATATTGTGCCTAAAGTAACTGCAAGAAGTGTACCTACAGCCACAATAAGGATTATTAAGAATTTTACATGTAATTGTTTAAATGGATTCATTTTTAGGTTGTAGTTGATATCCTACTCCTCTTATAGATTGTATTGTAAAATTAGCATCAATATATGCTATTTTTTTTCTTACAAATGAAATAAAAACTTCCAATGAATTTGATTCAAATTCATTGTCAAATCCCCAAACTTTATTTATTAGAGCTTCTTTTTCAGCAACTTGTTTTGGTCTTTCAAACATATATCTTAAAATTTCACATTCTTTGTTTGAAAGTTTTACAGATTTGTCACCATTAGATAAAACGTAGCAAGAAATATTTAATGAAGCGTTTCCGTAAGTCATAGTATTGTCAGAAGAAACATCTCCACCTCTTCTTCTTAAAATTGCTCTAATTCTAGCAAGAAGTTCAGGAGTTGAGAAAGGCTTTGCCAAGTAATCATCTGCTCCCATGTCTAAACCTTGAACCTTATTTAATTCTTGAGATAGAGCAGTAAGCATGATAATTGGAGTAGTAATTTTGTTTTTTCTAAGTTCCTCAAGTACTTCAAAGCCATTCTTTTTAGGCATCATAACATCTAGAATAATCAAATCAAAAATTCCACTTAAACCATATTCAAGGCCCATATCTCCATCGTGAACACATTGAACTTCGAATTTTTCTCTTTCTAAAACCGCCTTTAAAGCTTCGCATAAACTTATAGAATCTTCAACAAGTAGAATTCTCATTTAACTTCCTCCGTATTTATTATATATATTAAAATAAAAAAGGAATTTTGTCCATATATAGAAAATTAATAATCTTAAATTGAGAAAGAAATGAAAACTTTGTATAATCAAACCATGTATATCTTAAAGCAATATAATACACCAATAGCAATATTTGATTTGAGTAAAAATAATGATAGTAGATGTAATGTTTCGAATTTAAAAATTTTAAATGAAAAATTGCTACCATTGGATATGGAGCAGTCAAGAGAGGGTGTAGAGATGTGTTAAAAAATAGAAATATACCTTCAAATAGAGCATATGTTGATAATATTTTAAGTAGATTTGGTATATGTTACACAGAAAAAATTGCAATAATAAACATATGTAAAGGGCTTTCCTTAAATGATTCGTATTGGGTTGTAGATGAGAATTTTGATGGTGATTTTTTTAATATAATTTGTTTAATCATAGGATAAGTAGGATTTTGTCTTATGTCGCGTTTACCGGTTATGGAAGCACTAATATTAGAAAAACATTAATTTTTTCACCGGAGTTTACAAGAAATGGGATGTTGGCTAAATGATGGAGAAGAATTAATGGAAAATTGTATTTATATAAATCAGGTACATCAGGATTTGCTAATGCAGGCAAGGAATCATATTCAGAGTTTTATGCATATCAAATTGCTAAAAAATGTGATTAGAAGTGATTGAATATAATTTAGCTTATTGGAAGAATTTTATATGTTCTACGTGCGAGTTATTTGCCGATATAAATCATTCGTATATTCCAATTGGTAGATTAATAAAGAATTATACAATAGAAAAATTTTTAGAATATTATAAAAACTTGGGGAAGATTATTATAATTCTCTTATAAGTATGTTTGTTTTTGATGCTATTATTTGTAATATAGATAGGCATTTTGAAAATTTTTGGGTTGCTAATAGATAATTCAACAAATACTATTTGCAAGCCAGCTCCTATATTTGACAATGGTTTATCTTTATTTAACTACGCCTTAGACAATGAATTAAATAATGCTAAGGAATATTAAAAACAAGATATCCACTTCTTATGATGATTTTGTTGGTTTTGTGAAACCTCTAATAAGCGAAGTTCAAAAGAAACAAATAAGAAAACTAATCAATTTTAAATTTAAAAAACATCCAAGATATAACTTGGATGGTAAAAGATTAAAAAACATAGAAAACTTTATTCAGGTTGGAATAAAAGAACTTCTAGACTGATTTATTAAAAACTAAATAAATTTTAAACTATGATTGTAAGTTAGTTTCATGAACTAATCTATATAGTAGTTTACTGCAAAGTTCTCCTATTTCATCTAAAGATAATTTTATTTCACCTTTAAAATAGTCAACAAACAAATGGATTATTCCATTTGTTAAAAAGTCAATTTCGGTCATTCTTAAATTAGGCTCAGATGAAAGAGCATTTAGATGAATATCTTTATTTATTTTTTCATTACAAATTTGTTTTAATTTAGTTATGAATCTAATTGGAATATCTGTTATTAATATTTTTCTATATAGTGGCTCATTTTCTTTTAAATGCTCAATTATTTTTTTTACATAAGGAGCAAACTCTTCCGGGTGTTCCTTCATGTAAGTATTCAGTGTGTCATTTAATAGAGATAATATTTCTTGTTCAAATTCTTCGGCAACCGCAAAAATGTCCTGATAATGACAATAAAAAGTTGATTTAGATATATCAGCTCTATCAACTAATTCTTTAACTGTAATTTTTGTAATATCTTGCTTTTCAGATACTAAATCGGCAAAAATTTTTCTAATTAAATCGTGTGTTTTAATTGAATTCCTATAAGTTGTAGACATAAACCCTCCAAATTTTAATCAAATTTATTATATTTGTCCAATATCGAACTATAATACGAAGATTGATTATCTCTTTTTGTGAAATTGATTATTGATTTTTCACAATTAAGTATTATAATATGTTCGTTAAAAAAAATCAAACTCAAGTTTGAAATTGAACGTGAGTACAAAAAGGACAATTTATTATGAGCGTTATTGAAGTTAATAATTTGGTTAAGGATTATGGATCGGGGCGTGGCGTATTTGACATTTCCTTTAAAATCGAAAAAGGAGAGGTTTTTGGATTCTTAGGGCCTAATGGTGCGGGAAAGTCTACAACCATAAGACATCTTATGGGATTTTCTAAACCAGATAGTGGTAACACAAAGATTCTAGACTTTGATTCGTTTAAAGACTATTCAAAAATATTATCGCATGTAGGTTATATTCCAGGTGAGATAGCTTTACCTCAAGGTTTGACTGGGTATGAATTTATTTCTATGATGCAAGATATGTACAAAATACATAATAAGGAAATGCTTGATAAAATGATTAATCTTTTTGAACTTGAGGACAATGTTCTTAAAGGTGATACAAAGCATATGTCTTTAGGTGTTAAAAGAAAATTAGCAATTGTATGTGCTTTCATGTCAGACCCAGAAGTTTTAATACTAGATGAGCCAACATCAGGACTAGATCCGGTTATGCAACAAAGATTTATTAAGTTCATTGTTGAAGAAAAAAATAGAGGCAAGACTATTTTGCTTTCTAGTCACATATTCTCAGAGGTAGATGCAACTTGTGATAGAATTGCAATTATCAAAGATGGCAAGATTATATCTGAATTTATTGCAAATGACCTTAAACATGCTACTTTAAAGCAATATAGAATCGTATTTGAATCTAGTGAAGAATATGATAACTTTAAAACTACAATTGATTCTGGTTTGATTAATATTCTAAAAGAAAATCAAGAGAAAAAAGAGATATTCGTTCAAGCTGATGATAAAGATATAAATAATGTTGTTTCATTTATGTCAAATTTTAAAATAAAAGAATTTAACAATATAAAAGAAACTTTGGAAGATTATTTCATGAAGTTCTACAAAGAAGACAAAAACTTTGGAGGTGTATTGTAATGGAACTTAAAGATAATGGTTTAATTGAACTAAAAGATTTAACTAAAGACTATGGTTTCTCTAGAGGTGTATTTGATGAAAATCTTGTAATAAACAAAGGGGAGATGATAGGTTTTGTTGGCACAAACGGAAGTGGTAAAACAACTACTATTAGAAGTATTTTAGGATTTATTAAACCAACCAAAGGTAATGCTTATGTAAATGGCTTAGAGTCTTGGAAAAATCAAGATAAGATAGCAAAACTTGTTGGATATGTGCCAGGGGAGATTGCGTTCCCTGATTTAAAAACAGGTATTAATTTCCTAAAATGCCAAGCTGAATTTTTAGGAATGAATTCTTTTGATTATGCAAACGAACTTATTAAACGTTTACAATTAGATCCTCATGCTAACTTAAAGAGAATGAGTAAAGGTATGAAACAAAAAACAGCATTAGTTGCAGCGCTTATGAACGACCAACCAATAATTATATTAGATGAGCCAACAACAGGCCTTGACCCACTAATGAGAGATGCGTTCTTGGAAATAATAGGTGAGGAGCATAAAAAGGGGAAAACTATATTTATGTCATCACATATGTTTAATGAGATGGAGGAGACTTGTGATAGAGTCGCTTTAATTTCAGATGGCAAAATAATAGATGTTGCTAATATGAATGAAATAAGAAATAGAAATGTAGTAGATTTTAAAATCGAATTTAATGATGTAGAATCTTATAAAAAATTCAAAGAACTTAAGTTTAAAATCATAAGAGATCAAAGCGAATATAATCAAGTTACAGTATCACTACCCAAAGAAGACATTAATGAATTATTTAATAGTTTAAAGACTCTAAATGTTAAATTTATATCTGAGGTTAAATATAGTTTAGAGAAACATTTTAATGAAATTATGCAAAAGCAAAAGGAGATGCAAAATGAAAGATATTAATTTATTTTCAAAAGCGTTGTTTAAGCAATCTTGTAAGGCAAACGGCTTAATGTGGGCTATTATAACAGTAGCAGTATGTTTTATGTTAGCATGCGTTATGCTTATATCTGGTACTTCTTCACTTTCTTCAATGAAAGAAAATGTTGAAGATACAATTATAAAAGAAACAATTACCGCAAATGTAAAAAAGAATGCAGTTGCGGAATATAAAAAATCTTCTGAGGCATGTGAATTATTTGATTCAGAGTTTACTAAAAAGTTTAATGAAATAAATACATTAGATACCTATAATTCTTATTCAGCTAACTCGTCTAGTTTTCAAGATACATATGTAACACCAGCATATAACTATGCTTTAGATAAATTTAAGGAAAAATATACAATATCATCTAGTGCATATGTAACTATTAATCCTAATGTTATAACAAAAGCTATGTATACAGAATATGGCGAAGAAGTGCCTGAAGATTATAAAAGTGCACTTCTTTCATACATGAAAGTAGATATAGAAAGTATTTCAAAAGGAGAAACAGCAATAGCCCTTTCTAACTATATAAAATCAAAAGAGAGAGTAGAGTTTAGAGAAAATCGTGCATATAAAACAACATCAATGCTGGTCGCTGGACAAATGAATAAAGAAAGTACAATAAAAGAATTGCTTAAAACTTTAAGTGACTATGGTGTTAATAGAGAAAAATACGACGCTATGGGATTCACATATAATAATGTTTATAAGACTTCTTATGAAGCAAGTTTGGAATATCAAGAAAAATTAACATATGAAATTTCACAAATAGATTCTAGTTTATCTATAGAAGAATATGAGACAAAGGTAAACAACATAAAAGAAGAGTTAAATGTTAGTGTAGCCGGTTCATTGTTGGATAAATTGCCAGAAGAGGTTGCAAGTGGAATTGAAGAAATAGGGCAAATGGATCTATATGGTTTAATTGTTGGTTCTATATTCTTTAAAATGGCAGGATTACTACTTCCTATAATTTATCTAATTATGTCAGCTAATAACTTGATAGCAGGCCAAGTTGATTCAGGTTCTATGGCTTATGTTCTATCTACATCAACAAAACGTAGACAAGTGACATTTACGCAAGGATTATATCTAGTATTATCACTTCTATTAATGTTTATTTGCACTACTATAACTGCAATAGTATGTTTTGAAATAGTAGATGTTCAAACAAGTCTTACAATTTCAAAATTAATGCTTATTAATTTAGGAGCATTCATGGTAATGTTTGCATTAAGTGGAATTAACTTCTTTGCATCATGTTACTACGACAGATCAAAAAGAGCTATGTCAATCGGAGGTGGTCTTTCAATGTTCTTCTTGGTTGCAACAATGTTAGGATTATTTGGTTCATCTGTAATTCCATCTGTTGTAAGAATAAGTGCCTTAAATTACTTTAACTATGTATCACTAATAACTTTATTTGATGTTGTATCAATACTAAATGGAACAACGACTTGGATTTGGAAATTAGCTATACTTGTTGCAATCGGCCTTGTTGGATATATTCTAGGTGATATTAAGTTTAGAAAGAAAGATTTGCCACTATAAAACCCTATTCTAAAGATAAGTAAAATAATCATTCGCTTTAAAAGTGGATGATTATTTTTTTTTAATAAATTGTAGTATAAAAAATTGAAAAGGTGTAAAATAACCGAAAGATGGTGAAAACATTAGTCGATAGTTATTCAAAAATATAGAGAATATGGTAAATTTTGTGTTTTTGCGAATTCTACAAAAAATTAAATAAAAAAATAAGATTAAGATGAATTTTAATTTAAGTTTTTAATTTAACATTTTTTGAAAAAAGTTATAGTATATAGACAACAACTTTTAACATATGTTAAAATAATCTTTGATTAAGGAACAGAATGCTAAATATATTTGCAGTTAAAGAAAATCTAAAAAATCTACATGCATTTACTAGACTTATGAGCCTAGTTGCTTCCTTGCGTGTATGTGCTGAGGAAGACCCTAGAGTTAAAGAAATGGTAGAATCAATGCCTGATTATTCTAAAATTTATATAACTACATTCCCGGCAAAGAGAACTGCAGTTTGTGAAAAAGTTGGTAATAAATTAAAACTTTCATTAAAGAAAAACGTAACAGTAAAAGAAGATGCTTATGTTATGTTTAAAAGTATAGATTTAGCAGCTCCAGTTTTGCAAAATTTAATGTCTGTAACCGATGCATTTAACCAATCAAGACTAGTAATAAAAGGTGATATTGAACTCGGAATAAAAGTTTTGAAGATGTTTGATATTGCCCAGGCAACATATTCTACAAAATTAAGAAGAGATAAGTATTTAAAAGAAAAACCTATGAGTTATAATTTTTCTATTAAAGCAAGGTTTGTTTTAATATTTAGAGGGTGGCTATGATAAAAAAAGATTTTTTCCAATTTTCTAATAAAGTTAGCATTATAGTCAGTGAAAAAGGCATAGAAGAGGGTATTAATAAATTACATACTCTTGGAGCTTATAGAGTTTTTATTATTTCAGATAAGGATGTTCAAAAAACGGGTGTTATCCAAATTGTAAAAGCTGCATTTGATAAAATTGAAGATATTTGTGTTGGAAAAACTTATTATAATCTAGAAAATGCAACAAGCATCGAAGATGTAGATAAAATTTATATAGAGTTTAGAAAAAGTGGTTGTGATTCGATAGTGGCCATAGGCGGAACACGTGCTATATATGCTGCGAAAGCCCTAGAACTTTTGCTTGCAACTAATAGCAGAAACTTGCTCGAATACAGAGGAATAGATTGTGCTATAAGACAAAGGATCATTCCTTTTGCAGTTTTTCCAACAACTTTTGGTTCAGGATGCGAAGTATCGGCAAGTGCAGTTATTATAGATAACGAAAGGAAAATCCCAATTAAATTTATTTCGGACATAATAGAGCCATCTGTTTGTGTTTTAGATCCTAGAATGTTAGGAACATTATCAAAACAAGAAATACTTTTAAATCTTATAGATATAATGACGCATAATGTAGAATCTTATGTAAGTTTAAATGGAAATGAAATAACAAAAAGTTTTTCAAAAATGTCATTGTTTATGATAAAAAATAATTTTCAGAATGCTGTTATAAATACAAGTCCAGAAAGTTTATATAACTTGCAAAGAGCAGCATGTTTATCTGCAATAGGATGTTCAAATATCTTTAGTGGTCTTGTTCACGCAATATCTAATAGTATAACTGCAAAATATAATATTCAACATAATGTTGCAGTTTGTTGTGTTGTAAAAGTTTGCCTAGAGTTTAATAAGGATGTTTGTGAGAAAGAATATGCACAAATGCTTTTATTTTCATTAGGCGCAAAGGAGTTCTCTACATTAAACGATAATGATAGATCAGAAGCCTTTATACGTATTTTTGATAACATAATAAATTTTATATCCACAGAATTTAAAATAAATACAAAATTATCTGAATATGGAATTAAAGAAGCTGATTTAGAAAGTATTGCTCAAGAGGTGTTAACTAATGAAGAGTTAGTTGCAACTCCCAAAAAACCAAGTAAAGAAAACTTAATTAACATACTAAAGGAGTGCTTGTAATGCAGGAGTATATATTTGATAATAATGTAAAATTATTAGTTGGTGATAAAGCAATATATAACTTGCCTTATGAACTTGCACAATTAAATTGTAAGAGGGTTCTTCTTTTAAGTGATGAAATATCTTATAGAGTAGGTAACTGGAATTATGTTAAAAACATATTTAAATCACAAAACATAGAAATTTGTGCGACATATAGAAAAATACAGGATGTAGCCACAAATAAGGATTGCGAAAGAATAGCCATAAACTATAAAGCAGGTAATTGTGATTGTATTATAGCGGTTGGTAAAAAAGCAGCAATAATGGCAGCTAAAGGCGCTAAAATTCTATTAACGGAAGATCAAAATTATATTTCTCATTATGCAATAGAAGGTATAGATAATTTTGCTGTTAGAAACGTTCCTTTAATAGTTGTGCCAACAAACCTTGCATCAGGTTTTGAAATAAGCAATTTTGTTAGAATAAGCGACCTTAAAAACAATAAAATATATGAATTTGATACAAAATATGCGGAGAGCAATATTGTTGTTGTTGATTCTGTTATGACAGACACGTTGCCGCCAAAATCTATTGCAACTTATGGTTTGTATGCACTTGCATTATCCATAGAATGTTTTGCACAAGAAGACTCAACGCTAATATCTAAAATATATGCAGATGTTGCCATAAAACTTGTGTTTGAATATTTGGAAAAAAGTATTTTAAAAAATGCTGAAAAAGTGTATAGAACAAAAATTATGGAGGCAGTAGTTCTCGCTGGTGCTGCATACTCAATGCTTAGAAAACAGACTTTAGCGGTAATATCTGATGTTATTTCAGATAGATACCATGCTAATTATTCTAATATTTTTGCAATTTTGTTTAGACAATATCTAAAAAAACAAGAATTAAGTGAATCTTTTGGTTATAGTTTAAACTCAATGATTTCGGAAAATGATTACGCATTAGTTGAAAGAGATAAAAGATCTGAAAGGGCAATTTTTGCCATTGAAAGCTTATATGACAAAGTAAATGAATATGTAGATTTCAACTCTAAACTAAGTGATTTTAATATTCCAGAGGAAGATTTAGATGATATTGCAAAGACTGTAGCGGATAATTGTAAAGCCATGGAAGAGGAAAGTATTTTAACTTTATTAAATGAATCCTACTAATAGAAACTATCAACTAGAATTAGATAATATTTTAGAAAATTTAAAAGAAAGACCGAGTTTGCTTTTGCATGCTTGTTGTGCACCATGTTCTTCTTATTGTGTTGAATATTTAAGCAAATATTTTGATATAACTTTATATTTTTATAATCCCAATATGGAGTCAATAGAAGAATACAATAAAAGATATGGAGAGTTTGTGAAAATTGTAAGTAAATTCCAAGGTGTAAAGACGGTCTATGAAAAGTACAGCCCTAGTGAGTGGATAGAGAAAATAAAAGGTTTTGAAGAGTGTAAAGAGGGCGGAGATAGATGTGCTATTTGTTATAGACTAAGACTTGAAAAAACTATGGAATACGCAATTAAAAATAATTTCAATTATTTTGCATCAACTCTTTCTATATCGCCATATAAAAATGCAAAAAAATTAAATGATATAGGAGAAGAAATTTCGAAAAATAAAGAAATCTTATACCTAGTTAACGATTTTAAGAAAAAAGGTGGGTACTTGAGATCAATTCAATTATCAAAAGAGTTAAAATTATATAGACAAAACTATTGTGGTTGTATATACTCTAAAGGTGAAAAAAATAAAATATGTGAGGTTTAATATATGCCAACACGTCAAGAATTAAAAGAGCAATCAAAAAAGTTAGTAGATGGTAAAATAGGCGTAACATTTTTACCACTTTTAATCTATGCATTAATCTCTGTTGCTATTTCTAGCATATTTGGCGCAATATCGCCATGGGTAGTCTGGGTAGGCGCTTTGCTTAGCATGGTGGTAAGCTATGGATTTTTTGTATGGGAATTCAATTATATAAGAAAAGGCGAAACTGAACTTGTAGGAATGTTTACTCCAATGAAAGAATTAGAAAAACTAATTAGTTATTTTGGGGCAAGTGCACTTTCAACTTTATTAATACTTTTAGGAAGTATAGTAATCGTACCTGGAGTTATCTTAACTTATGCATATGCTATGGTACCATTCTTAATGTCCGATCCTGAAAATACTTCAAAAAGAGGAATTATAGATAGTCTAAAATTAAGTAGAGATATGATGAAGGGCCATAAGTGGGAATTATTTGTATTAGAAATAAGTTTCATTGGTTGGGAATTATTAATAGCATTAACATTCGGCATCTTGTCTATTTGGAAGGGACAATATATTAATTTTACAATATTCTTATACTATGAAAATTTAAAGAAGGAGTATGAATTAAATCATCCAGGAACATTCCCAGAACTTGAAATCAAGCAAGAGAGTGATGGTGAAGTTGTAGATGCAGAACCTGTAGACGCAGAACCTGTAGATAAAGTAGAAGATGTATTTACAAAAGAATAATAAAATTTAAAATAAGTTGTAAAAAATAGCAGTCATTTAAAAGTGGCTGCTAATTTTTTTATATTACTTCAATATTTTTATTTAATTTTAGTGGGTTTTGAAGATTTTAATATATCCATTTCGGCTATCCTAGGGACTAGTGTTGTAACTAATTCAAAACCTTGTTCAAGTGCATCCATTTTTAAGTTAGATACAGTGTCTTTATTTGTGTGGTAATAATCCGTAGGTTTAGTACTTTGTCCAGATAGGGTAACTGTTTTAACACCTGCTCTATAGAATGATGTAGAGTCACATCCGCCCGCTGGGTTTGTAAATTTAATAGGGTTTTCGATTTCTAATTCTTCCATGGTTTTAAGGGATAAATTGACTAATTCTTTGTCAAAATGTGATCCCATCCATCTATCTCCTTCGATAACATTAAAGGAATCTTTATCTCTAAATGAATCAAGATTTAATACATAGTAGTGGTTATTGAATTCTTTTTTATGAACCTTACAAAACTCTTTAGATCCTTTAAGACCTGCTTCTTCGCTTCCGAATGCAACGCACATTAATTTTGTGTTTTTTGGCATGCTTTCAGGGTGTTCTTTAAAATATTTTAAACATACTAAAGATAGGGCTACTCCTGACATATTATCCATAGCGCCTGGACAAGCACTCTCTTTATTTAATGTTAAGAATTGTGTTAACCAAAAACATCCTGGAATAGATAAAAGTGGAAGTAACATCATAATTAAATTTCCTACATTTTCAATTGTGCCATTTTCCTGGTCTATTATATTTGTTTCCCAATATGTAAAATCTCTAGCGCCTTTACAAACAGCAACTAAAGATAAGAAAAATAAAAAGACAATAGCTAATGTTCCAAGAGATAATTTTATGGTTAGAGTTTTAGGATTTTGTAGTGAAAGCTTCCAATTCCAAGAAGAGTCTATGTGGCCTGATAAAACGATGGTTCTATCTATTTGAGAATTCTTTGGCTCAATGGATGCATAAACGTTTTGAGAGTGATATTTTTGTGCAATAAAATCAAAAGCTCCAGTGTATGTAAAAATTTGTAATATGCTATATGTTAAAATTAAAATGCTTATTACAAACGTAATTGCAGGTGATAAATAAAAAGCTGCAATTGCCGCAAAACCTAAAATACCTAAAGTTGGTACTGAGGCAACAGATGCACGTGGTGAAACCTTAAATTTTTCAACATGTGGTTCAAAGCCAAAAGAGTCAAGTTGCTTTGCAAAAATATTCGCACCTTTTTTTTCTTCTTCAGACCCTGGAAGTCTAGGTCCTGTTGAATTTACAACATCGCTAATTAAATCATATGTTAGTTGTGCATTTTCTTGTATTGTAGAATCTTTCATAGATTACCTCATTTGTTATTGCTTTAAGTATAATTTTTTGACATTGAGATAGTCAAGCAGCAATTCACTATATATTTATATATAAAAATATATATTGACTACATATGGCTTTGTTTGTTAAAATTGATAATGTTAAAATACAAACAAACAAAAAGGAGACAATTATGGAAATTAAGTATACTAGTGTAGAAGAATTACGTAAGGGTGCTGAATACAAAAACCCAAGTTCTGAATACGGTGTTACTCGTTGGGCTGAACCACAAAACATTAGAGATGCATTAAAGGAATTAACAGACAAGAATATTTATTCTATTCCCCAAGACATTTATGAAAAAGACATTGTAAAAGGTTATTATGAAACTAAGTGTGCAAAGTCAAAAGAAGTTACAGCAGAAGCTAAGAAGTTTATTCCAGGCGGTGTACAACATAATTTGGCATTCAATAAGCCATTCCCAATGTGCATGACAAAGGCTGAAGGAGCTTACTTATACGATGCTGATGGCAATAAATACTTCGACTTCTTACAAGCTGGTGGTCCTACAATTTTAGGATCTAACTTCCCAGGAGTTCAAGAAGAAGCTATTAAGTTAATTAAAGATTGTGGTCCAGTTACAGGTTTATTCCATGAAGCTGAATTATTAATTGCTAAAGAAATTAATAAGCATATGCCATACGTTGAAAAGTTCCGTATGTTAGGTTCTGGTACAGAAGCTGATATGGCCGCTATTCGTATTGCTAGATGTGCCACAGGTCATAAGAGAATTATTAAAGTTGGTGGTGCATACCATGGTTGGTCAGATCAATTAGTTTATGGTTTGAAAATTCCAGGAACAAGAAACTTCTTAGAGTCTTATGGTATTCCATCAAAGATTCACTCAATTGTAGATGAAGTTCAACCAGATAATATAGAAATGATGGAAAGTTATTTAAAACTTAACCAATTAAGAGGTGGTACAGCTGCTATTCTTATTGAACCAGTTGGCCCAGAATCAGGTACAAGACCAGTTGCTTGGAAGTACAATCAATTAGTAAGAGCATTGTGTGATAAGTATGGTGCCTTATTAATCTTTGATGAAGTTGTAACAGGCTTCAGAGTAGGTTTAGGTGGTGCCCAAGGATTATTTGGTGTTCATCCAGATTTAACAGTATTTGGTAAAATCGTCGCTGGTGGATATCCTGCTGCTGGTGGTGTAGGTGGTAAGAAAGAATATGTTGACTTAATGGCTGCTGGCGTAGGTGGCTTAATGAAGAAAGCATATGTAGGCGGTACACTTGCCGCTAACCCTCTATCTTCTATGGCTGGTTATGTATGTATGAAAGAAATTGCTAAGAACAATGCGTGTGTAAAGGCTGGTAAAGCTGGTGATAGATTAACAGATGGACTTGTTAAGTTAATTGACCAATATAAGTTACCATATGTTGCCTATAACCAAGGTTCTATTTGCCACTTAGAGTGTTCTGCTGCTATGAGTTTCGACTTCTCATCAATGAATATCTTAAATGTAGTTAACGCATTATCTAAGAAGAGTATGATGATGGTAAGAAAGGAAGCTATGGAGCATATGGGTGCTGCTTATATGGCAAATGGTATTGTAACTCTTGCTGGTTCAAGATTATATACATCTATGGCAGATACAGATGATGTTATTGATGAAGCATTAAATAGATTTGAAGATGTATTTAAGATGGTAAAAGAAACAGGCAAGATTGAAGATCAAATCGCCGCTTACGATAAGAGACATAAAGAAGAGAAAGCTAAAGGATTAGAAAAAGCTAAAGCTCAAATGGCTGAAATCGATGCAAAGAAAGCTGCAGCAAAAGCAGATGCTGAAAAGTTATTAAATGAATATAAAGCATCTAAGAAAAATTAAAATATAAAAAATTAACCATGGGGGTTACACCAAAAAAAAGTGTAATCCCCATTTATGCATTTAAGAGGACTATATGAAAAAGTATGCTTTGGCCTATGATGTAGGAACAACAGGAATAAAAACTTGCTTAATTGAAATTGAGGAAGGAATTAAAATTGTAGCATCTGCATCAGAAGGGTATGATTTATATGTTTATGAAGATGGGGGCGCTGAGCAAGATCCTAACGATTGGTGGAATGCTATGTGCTCTACTACAAAAAAAGTTTTTCAAAAGACTGACATTAAACCTGAAATGGTTGATGGTATTTCATTTTGCTCACAAGCGCAAGGGCTTGTACTTGTAGACAAAAATGGCGTTCCTGTTCATAGAGCATTTTCATATATGGATCAAAGAGCTTCTCAAGAAATGAAAGAAGGAATTTCTTATGGTTTACAAATTGCAGGTGGAAATATTAAAAAATTAATTCCTGCACTTTTAATAACAGGAGCGGCTCCAGTTTCAGTTAAAGATCCTGTTTGGAAATATAACTGGGTAAAAAAGCATGAACCAGATAATTTTGCAAGAGTACATAAATGGCTTGATGTTAAAGAATATTTAATTTGCAGAATGACTGGCGAATTTGTAATGACATATGATTCCGCTTTTGGAACATTGCTTTACGATTATAAAAAGAAAAGTTTTTCAAAGAAAATTTGTAATATGTTTGGAGTAAATCCAGATCATATGCCAAGATTAATTGCGTCATCAGAGGCAGCAGGTGTTACTTTAGAAGGACCTGCAAAAGAACTTGGAATTGTTTCAGGAATAAAGGTATTTGGTGGTGGTATGGATGCTAATCTAATTGGTGTAGGAGCCGGCGCTACAGGACTTGGAGATACTCACGTATATTCAGGAACATCAGGTTGGGTAGGAACTATTACAGATAAATCAGTAGTTGATGTTACAACAATGATTGCAGCAACCGTAGGCGCAGAACCTGGAAGATTTAACTACTTTGCAGAGCTTGAAACTTCAAGTAAATGTTTTGAGTGGGTAAAAGATCACATCGCCCTTGATGAAGTTGGTGTTTATTCTCAAAAACAAAAAGTTACAGATGATTCAGAATCAAAATATATTAATCTATATAAGTATATGATCTCTGTAGTTGATGAAGTTCCAGCAGGAGCAGATGGCGTAATATTTACTCCATGGCTACATGGAAATAGATGTCCTTTTGAAGATTCAAATGCAAGAGGAATGTTCTTTAATATTTCTTTAGAGACTGGAAAGAGAGATTTGATCAGGGCAGTTTTAGAGGGAATTTGCTATCACAAGAGATGGATGATAGAGGCTTCAGATAGAAAAGTTAAAACTTCTGATGTTATTAGATTTGTAGGCGGTGGCGCACTTGATGACTTCACTTGCCAAGTTTTAGCCGATATTACAGGTAAAGTTATAGAAACAGTCGAGAGCCCACAAAATATTGGCGCTGTTGGCGCTGCTGCTTGTGTTGGAGTGGGTTTAGGTGTTATTCCTTCTTTTACTGATATAAAGAAATTTATTCCTGCAAAGAAAGCCTATAAGCCAAATCTTAAATTGAAAGAAGAGGTTTATGATAAAGGTTTTGAAGTGTTTAAGTCATTATATAAACAAAATAAAAAAGCTTTTAGAATTTTAAATGAGAAAAATTAGAAAAATACTATATATTCAATATTAAAAAGGAGAGAATTTATATGAATAAATACATTGAAAAGATACTAGAATATGCAAAGAGACTTGCAGAAGAAGGTGTTAACGAAAATACAGCATGTATTTCTATGAGGGCTCATAAGGGTTATATGTATATTACTAAATTAGGAGTTGCATTAGATAGCCTTAAAGAAGAAGATGTATTAAAGATAGATATGGCATCTGCTACAGATAAAGAGTATATATTGCATGCAAACATCTACACATCAAAAGAAACATCAAATGCTGTTTGTCATGTTCATCCAAAATGGGTTAACCCAGTAGCAAAAGCAGGGGTTACAATTCCTACAGTATTAGACGATATGGCTCAAATCGTGGGACCAAAGTGTAAAACTGCAAAAAATGATGTAGATAGCATTGTTAAAAACTTAAAAGGTCATAATTCTACATTAATAGAAGATGATGGTTGTATAACAACAGGAAGATCTTTAGATGAAGCTTATACTTGTGTATTAGTTTTAGATAAAGCAGCCCATTGCTTTGTTGCAAGCTCTGTGGTTGGTAAGAATGTTACAATTAATTTATTTGAAGCAAAATTAATGCAATTTGTTTATCAAAAGAAATATAGTAAAGCAAACCAAGCTAACTTACAAGTAGAGGAGGAATAGTATTATGGCATGGACTGAAGAACAAGAGAAAGTTTTAAGACAAGTTATAAAAGATAGTGGAGTAAATTTATTAAAAGAAAATTTAGTTCAAGGAACATGGGGAAATACATCTGCAAGGTTAGATGATGACCATATGTTAGTTACTCCAACAGGATTAGATTACATTGCATTAACGCCAGAAGATATGCCTGTAGTTCAAATATCTGATCCTTCTATTTGGGAAAAGGGAAAGAAGCCAACAAGTGAAAGAAAAATTCATGCTGCAATTATGGCAGATAGAAAAGAAGTTAATGCTTGTATTCACTCACATCCTATATTCTGCTCAATTTTTGCTTCTTGTAGAAAAGAACTTCCAGTAATGAATGAAGAAATGCAAAAATTAGTTGGTGGAAATGTAAAGGTTGGAAAATATGGTCTTCCAGGAACAAAAACCTTAAAGAATGGCACAGTGGAGGCTATGAAAGGAAGAAATGCATGTTTCATGGCAAACCATGGCGTATTCTGTGTAGGGAAAGATATGGATGAAGCTTTTGAAGTTTTACGTTGTGTAGAAAAGAATTGTTATGAATACATAAAACAAGAGACATTAAAAGCAACTGGCGCTAAAGAATATAGCGATGAATTGTTATTTGACTATTTCGTTTCAAAGTATAGCAAATAATGAATTTTATTCCAGAAAATAAAAATATATTAACAAAAGCCCAAGCACGAGAGATGAACCCTCTTGTGCTTGCTTATATAGGGGATGCAGTGCATTCATTATATTCGAGAGAAAAGTTTGCAACAACTACCACTTTAAAAACGCATAAGCTTCATGAAAAAGTATCTGAAGAGGTTAATGCTAAGGCTCAAGCTAAACTTATTAATGAATTAAAAGAATCTTTAAATGAGGAAGAAAATGAAATTTTTCATAGAGCACGTAATTCTCACGTAAATAATGTAGCTAAGCATGCATCAGTTCTTGAATATCTAGAAGCCACAGGCTTTGAGGCAGTTATAGGTTATTTATATTTAACCGGTCAGCAAGAGAGATTAAAATTATTTTTAAAAAATGAAGAATGAAGAAATAAATAAAAAATTTAATGAAATTCAATTATTAAGAAAAAACAACAAAAATGTTGACAAAGAAATTGATGATCTAATAACTTCTTGTGAAAATTTAATAAAAGCCACTATTAACAAAATAATAAAAGAAAATGGTGGCCAATATGACGATAAAGATTTAGATTTGCTACAAGAGGGAAGTTTGGGATTATATAATGCTATTAATACATATAATCCGGAAAAGGATGTCACATTTACAACATATGCAGGGGTTTGTATAAAAAACAAGATTTTGGATTATATAAGGAAAGAATCTGTTTTTAAAAAAAATATAGGATACCAGAAAAATAATAAAGATGCTGATAGTGATGAATATGACCTTTTGGGTAATATAAAAGATCCGTCTAAAACTCCAGAAGAGGAATTAATCGAAAAAGAAGAAGAATTGATTAAAAAAGATAAGTTAGAAAATATTATGAGCAATTTAAATGATACGGAAAAAGAAATACTTAGACTTTATATACAATTTAATAGTTATGATGAGATTGCAAAAAAATTAAATATTACAAGTAAAAAAGTAGATAATACAATTCAAAAGATAAAAAAATATTATAAGAAAAAAATATAGATAAAATAAAAAAATAGTAATATTAAGGTGTGACGAAAGGTAAAAAATGCATTCATCGCTCTTTGACTTTTATATAGAAGTTTAAAAATACTATTACTATATGGAGTTATTTATGTTTTAAAATTATTAATGAGCACTTGAAAGGTGCTCATTAATATTGATATACGTTATATATTTTTTTATTAATTTAAACGTTGTCTTACTATTTCGGAGCAAATTATTCCACATGCAACCGATGCGTTTAGCGAGTTAATTTTTCCAAATTGAGGTATTGCAACAATTTTATCACAAAGTTTACGTGTTAATTGTTTTACGCCAGAACCTTCATTGCCAATAACTAATGCTATGTCTCCTGTTAAATTGGCGTTATAAATAATTTCTCCATTCATGTCAGCGCAACAAACAGTAACGAAATTGTCTTTTAGTTCTCTTATAACATCATTAATATTGTTTACCATAGCAATTTTTACATAAGAAGCTGCGCCTGTTGATACCTTTAAAACAGTAGTATTAACAGTAGCACAACGTTTATTAGGAATAATTATGCCATCAACGCCTAAACATTCAGCAACTCTTATAATACTTCCTAAATTATGAGGATCTTCTATGTTATCTAATAGTATAAGAAATAAAGGTTTGTTTTCTTTAGGAGTTATTACCTCTTTAAGAGATGTATATTTAAATTCTTCTGCGTTTGCAATTATTCCTTGATGATGCTTTGTTACACTTTGTTTATCTAATAATTGTCTATCTACAAAGTCAATACGAATTCCCTTTGCTCTGGCAATATCAATTAAGTCTTGTAAATCATGAGAGCCTTTAGCTACTGAAATTTTTGTTATAGTTAGACTATCACTATTTAATGCTTCTTTTATTGGGTTTCTTCCTTCAATTAACATAAGATCTCCTAGTTTTTAAAGCTATGTAATGGAGCAGGAATTCTGCCTCCACGATTAATAAATTTTGCTGGGCTTGAAGTGTTAATATTCATAATTGGTGCACGTCCTAGTAGCCCTCCAAATTCAGCATATTCGCCAGCTTTCTTGCCATATACAGGAATTACTCTGACAGCTGTTGTTTTTTGATTTACAACCCCAATTGAGATTTCATCTGCGATGATTGCGGATAAAACTTCGCTAGATGTATCACCAGGTACCGCAAACATATCTAAGCCTACAGAACAAACTGCAGTCATTGCTTCTAATTTTTCTAAACTTAAATTGCCTGATTTAACACCATTAATCATTCCTATGTCCTCAGAAACAGGGATGAAAGCTCCAGATAGACCTCCAACAGCAGAGCATGCCATAAGTCCACCTTTTTTTACTGCATCATTAAGCATAGCAAGTGTTGCTGTAGTTCCGAATCCGCCAATCCTTTCAAGGCCAATTTCTTCAAGAATATGAGCAACACTATCACCTATAACAGGAGTAGGAGCTAAAGATAAATCAACAATACCTGTAGAAGCATTTAATCGTTTTGCAGCTTCTTTTGATACAAGTTGACCAACTCTTGTTATTTTAAATGCGGTTTGTTTTATACATTCAGCAACTTCAGTTAAATCGCCGTCAATGTTTTCAAGTGCGCTTTTTACAACGCCTGGGCCTGATACTCCAACGTTTACAACGGTATCATCTTCACCAACTCCCAAAAAGGCACCTGCCATAAATGGATTATCCTCAACAGCATTTGCAAAAACAACAAGTTTTGCACATCCTAAAGAATCTTGATCTTTTGTTAGGTAAGCACAATCTTTAATAACATTACCCATAATCTTAATTGCATCCATATTAATTCCGGCTTTTGTAGTTGCAACATTTACAGAAGAACAAATTTTATTAGTAGTTGCAAGTGCTTCTGGAATAGATAAGATAAACTCTTTTTCATACGGCGTCATTCCTTTATGAACCAAAGCAGAGTAGCCGCCCAAGAAATCTATACCTATTTCGTTTGCAGCTTTATCTAATATCTTTATAACTTCAAGATGGCCTTTTGATGCGGCTGTCACTAAACTGATAGGGGTTACAGATATTCTTTTATTGACAATAGGAACACCTATCTCGTTAGAAATATCTTCTCCTACCTTTACAATATTGCTTGCCTTTTTCATTATTTTGTCATAGATTTTATCGCAAGTTTTCTTTTTATCATCAGAGATGCAATCTAAAAGAGAGATTCCTAAAGTTATGGTTCTTACATCTAAGTGTTGATGTGAAACCATATTGATTGTTTCTAAAATTTCATTACTTGAGTACATTTTAACCCCTCTTTTTTAAATCTTATTTGAAGATGTTGAAACTTGGTGCATACTATCAAAAATGGATTGTAATTGGATATGTATTTCAACACCAATTTTTATGCCAAGACTTGTAAGGTTGGTTTGTATTTCATTGAAATTAAGTGTTGAATCAGAAAAATCAACAGCCATAATCATTGTGAAATATTTTTGCATAATAGTTTGTGAAATATTTTCAATATTTATATTCATTTCATACAATGCAGTTGATACTTTGGCAATGATACCTTTTGTATCGGTACCAATAACAGAAACTATAGCTTTCATAAATTACTCCTTATCTTGTGCAACTCTATGAGCTCTAATGTATGCTTTAGCACAAGGGTATTCTTTTTCGTGTTTGCAAACAACACAGTGATCAAATGTACCACACATGTCTTTACCTGTTCTTTCAGATAATTCCCATTTTTGTTTGTCTAATTTAGCTTGTCTTTCTTTGTTTGTCATATAACAATACCTCCAATTAGTAAGTAAATAAATATTTTCCGATTATAGCATCTTGAGATATACATCCATAAATGTGGCTATCGTTTGATTTTACTCGGTTGTCTCCTAGTACAAATAACTCATTTTCCTTAACCATTAAACCAGTAGTTGTAAGTTCAGTAAAAACCGAAGATGTTAGAGAAGTTAAGTAATTATTATTGTATGCACATGTAACATAAGGTTCATTAAGTGCAACATCGTTTCTATACCAAGTATAGGTTAAGTTATCAAACCTAATTATATCATTAGGCATTCCAATAACGCGTTTGATTACCTTTTTTTCATTATCTTTTTCAAATACGATAATGTCGCCAAATGTTAATTCATACCACTTTTCAATTATTACTATTTTGTCTCCTTCATGAAGAGTTTCTTGCATAGAAACCCCTTTTATGGTAAAAGGGGACCATATAGTATTTATAGAGCAAAGTACAATTAATAAAAGTACAATTACAATTACAAGTATAGTATTTATTGCTACTATTGCTCTTTTCTTGTTTTTAGATTCGGGTGTTCTAATATAAATTTCACTATCCATTATTAAACCCAAATAATATTGTTAATTAGGGTGTTTTTAATATCTACAAATGTTATTTTTTTGATATCACCCCAGTCCCTTAAAGGTATTCTGTCTTTTGTTTTAAAGTCAGAAATTTTTAAAGAGCATTTTGTCCATACTCCACCAGATAACTGAACGATTGTGGAATAAGTTTCATATAAACCCTGTGTGCTTGTTATTATTTTTACTTCAAGTTTTCTGTTATCTCTAGGTGCTGCAACAAACTGTAATAGGTTTTGATTATCTGATTTATATTTATAGTCACCGATTGCATATGTACTTAAATTGCCATAAGACCCGGTGATTCCGCTTATTCCAAGAGGACCTTCTTGTATTTTGGCCTCCAAAAACTCTAGAAGAGATTTATCTTGTTCTAAAATCCACCCTCTTGTTCCAAAATTCTTTTGGTAGATTATTCTATTTTTCTTTATAGGACTTCTTGTAAAACTGTCATCAATATTAATATGAACTGGAATAGAAGATAATTTTACTTCGTTTGCATATGTGACTGAAACATATGCAAAAATAAGTTTCGTTGAAGTGTAAACAGGAATGGTTGTGGATAAATTAGATAAAGATACATTTTCACTTGACCATGAACGAAGTGTAGGATCAAGTTCATCATAAGAGTAGTGAACTATAACTGCTGCCAGTTCGGATATTTTATCTGCTTTTATTGTTGCTTTTACTGTTCCGTCTTTAGCTTTAGTTAACTTGATTTCGGGATTATAAATTAATTGCTTGTTTTGTGCAATTGCATTAATCCAAGATGAAAATAATTTTCTTGAAGTATAAGTTATAGTATCAGACAGCCCAACTGCAATATACAATGTTGCCATTTTCTTATTTTTTTGGATTAATGAAAGTGTATCTTCAATCCTATCAAGAGGAGTTAAAGTGCCATTAGAAGAAATAACGCAAAGAGCAGGGCATTTAACAAAATTTATATAAGTTGCAGTTGCACTTCCTGTAAACCAACGTTTTCTTTCGTCATCTACTGGCGGTTCTATGCCTAGTAATTTTGGATAATCTTTATATTCTCTCCATCCTGCGTTTAATATAGTTGCAACAGCATCAACTCTTTTGTCTATAGCTGCAACTTGCCAAGCAATGTCGGCTCCATTTTGATATCCACATAAAAAGATTTTTGAATCTGCTCCTCTTAGTTGCTTTATAAAGTTGATTGTTCTCATGCAAACTTTATCCCAAATATAAACACAAGTGTCTTTTGCAGTGGGCGTTGCATGATTTAAATGTTCGCCGGATTCTTCATAGTTTGCGTAACTTATGTCTTTTGGATATCTAGTATATTTAAGAGAATCTTTTTTCTTGCCATAGTAATCAAATGAAAACACGCCAAACCCTTGCTTTGTGTATTGCATTTGTCCAAATGAAATAATGTTGGCTTCAGAAAAAGAGTTTATGAAAATAATGTTTGAGTTTATATCAGAAGTAATTGGAATATATCCCTTAACGTAGATTCTAGTAATTTCATTTGTATGTAATTCTCCATCGATATAACCTTCAATCTCATAATTGCCATTAACTTCTTCGAATCTTAAATAAGAGGGTCTTAATGGCTCTTTATGAGGATCATATCCTTCCCATACTTGTTTTGGTGTTAATATAACATTATTTTCCATACCACATATTATATATATAATATTTTTGTAATGCAACAATTTGCAACGTTATAATTTTAAAAATGCAACAAGTGGAAATTAAAGATGCAAAAGTCTCTTAACATTAAAACCAGAACGAGGCCAAAGAGAATTATTAAAAACTCATTAACACGATGGTCTGTTTTTTATCTTAGCGTGTATCATCATGATTTTAAAAAAATCTTACAAAAATGTAATTGATTTTATATAATTGTTAATAATTTTTAAATATTGTATAATTCAAAGACGAGGAAATATGTCAAGTAGAAGTAAAAAGAAAAATATAAATAGAGAAAATAATGCAAATAACAAAAATGTTGCACAAAAAAAAGGTGAAATAAAAGATTTCAACTCGATTTTTAACATAGCTCTTGTTTTTGTACTTGTGGTTTTATTTTTTCTACTAATATTGTCTTCGTTATATAGTGTTTCTGTAAAACTAGATTTGGAAGAGGTCCAAGAAAATGGAGAATATTCAAACTTTACAATATCAGTTTTAGACATTTTAATTGCTCCATTAAGAGGAATTAATTCAGGATATAGATTTTCTCTTGAAAAAATAGGAGTAAGTGCTACATCTAGTGAATCTTGGGAAAAAATAGAAAAAATTATTGATGAAGGGGCTTATGTTTCTGAAAGTACAAAGCAAGCTATTAATGTATTAGGTATCTTTGCGTATATAACTACGATTTGTATGGTGTTAAGTTACATAGACATAATAGTTTGTGGCGTAATTAGTAGAAAGAAAGGGAAGAAAAATTTTCTATCGCTTCTTATAAGTAGCGGAATATTTGCGCTAGTTGTTGCGGTTATTTTTATATCGATAATTGTAGTATATATAAAATCGTCTGCAATAGGTGTTAGTGTAACGACTGGCTGGGGGATTTGGTTAATAGGATTGTTTGCTGCTATAGCTTTAGGGGGTTGTGTTGCAAATATGATTATTAACAAAAATAAGAGGGTAAAAAATGAAAATTTGTAACAATTGTGGAAGGGAAGTTAGCGATAGCGATGTTTTTTGTCCACATTGTGGAACAGAACTTCAAGGCAAAAAAAAGCTATCCTTTTTTGAAAGATTAAGTGGTAGATCGCAAGAAAGGGAAAGAGAAAAACAATATCTTATGTCAAAAGCAGCTTTACAGTCAAAAGATGTTGAAAATGTCGAGCATTGGAGTTTAGAGAATATTGCGATTAGTGAGATTGCTGATGCAAATAAAAGCAAAAGATTAAGTATTTTTAAAATTATAGCGGAAATCGTAGTTACATTTTTTATGGTTGTTATTATGAAAATATTGGGTGATTTCGATATTAACAAGAATATAAAACTAATTGCGATTTTTGTTTTGTTTATAAGGTGTACTGTGTATGTTGCATTATTTATATCAGAATTGAATTATGTCATTGTTTTATTTAAAATGATGAAAACAAATCTTGCTATAAAGAAAATAAAATATGGAGATCCACCTACGCTTTATACAAATAAAAAATTGTACGAAATTAATTCAATAGGTAAATGTAAAAAGTGTAATTTTACTACCCATATAGAGGAGTTTGAGGGTAAACTATATGTGGTATGTGATTCCGATAGAGAACATATTTATCTAATAGATAGTAAGCAATTGCTAGTCGAGAAAGGATTTGTTAATCTAAATAATAAAAGCAGTGAAAGTAAAATAAATGAGAAGGAGAACGAAAATGAAGTTTCTAGTAGTTGAGGATAACGCAACATTAAATCAATCAATAAGAGATGTTTTAAGCAAACTTGGAGATAGCGATAGTGCTCTTGATGGAGAAGAGGGGTTATATCTTGCTGAGCATGGAAGTTATGATTTAATAATTTTAGATTTAATGCTTCCTAAATTAAATGGTTTTGAGTTTTTATCTAGATTAAGAAAAACTAATACTTCTCCTGTTATTATTTTAACGGCTATAGATAGTACAGATAAAAAGATAGAAGGATTAAAACTTGGTGCTGATGATTATATAGCAAAACCTTTTGAAAATGATGAACTTTTAGCGAGGGCAGAGGCTGTTATGAGAAGATATAACAATAACTTCTCTACAAAATACGTAAAAGATAACTTAGAACTTGATTATGTTGGTAAAATGCTTAAAATTAACGGGGAGTATGTAAAACTTGCAGGCAAAATGTACGATATAGTCGAATACCTAATAAGAAATAGAAATATGATTATATCTAAAGAGCAATTGTTTAATAGAGTGTGGGGATATAACTCGGATACCATAGTTACAGTTACTGAGGTATATGTAAGCAATATTAGAAAAGTTTTAGAGCAACATGGAGTAAAACATTACCTAAAGACAATAAAAAATATCGGGTATATGTGGGACGATAAGAACGTAGATGAAGATTAAGGATATTTATACAAAAGCAGAGACTGAAAAAAGAGCTAAAAATTTGCTTGGAGTTAGTATACTAATTCCGGGCTTGTTAATTTTATTTGTCATTGTGATTTCATGTTTTTTATCATATAGCACAATTGAGGATCAATCAAAAGAACAAATTGAGGTTATTGCAACCGCTGTAAAAAATTGTGCCTTTTTAGACACTCCAGGAATAAAGAGAACTAATCTTACGGATATCTATTCGGATTGTGCGGTTTTCTATTTTGATAAAGAAGGCAACTTGGTTTCGTATGATATTCCAAAAAGTGTTAACAAAGATGATTTTCCGAGCAGTTATGTAGATTGTGTAAAACTTGGGAATAAAACCACTATAGGAAAGGAAAGATACAGGATAGCCTATAATGAAAATAATGAAGACGATTGGATGGCCGGTAATTCTGGTGGGTGTTTCTTGTATGTAGTATTTTTGGATGTAACTGAGGAATATAAGGCCTTTTTGGCGGTAATGTGGACGTCTATCGGTATATTTATTGTTGCATTTGCAATTTTGTTTACATTCTCTTATTTTTGGGTTGGAAAACAATCGGCAAACTATGAAGATGCAATTAATAGAAATAGTAGACTTATTTCAGATATTTCACATGAGTTTAATACGCCACTTGCTATTATAAAGTCCGGAGTTTCAAACATTATGTCGGAGCCTGAAAAACAAATTGAAGATGTGTCGGATAAGTTGGTTGCAATTACCCATGAAACGGGTCGATTAAGTCGAATGGTAAAGGATATGTTGACACTTTCTAAGGCAGACTCGGATAGGCTTATTTTGCAAAAGAAAGAATGTGACATTTCATCTATAGTTTTAGATGCAATTGAGCCTTTTCAAATGATGTGTGAACTTGATGAAAAAGAGATGATATCGCATGTACAAAAAGGTGTTAGAAGTTATACTGATGAAGATAAAATAAAGCAGGCAATAATTATTCTTTTAGATAATGCTGTAAAATATACTGATAGAAAAGATAAAATCGAAGTCACTTTAAAAAGTACAAAACTAAAATATGAAATTATTGTTGCAGACAGCGGAAATGGCGTTGCAGAGAGTGAACTTCAAAACATTTTTGAAAGATTCTATAGGACTGACTATTCTCGAAATAGCGAAACAGGGGGTTCAGGTCTTGGCCTTTCTATTGTGAAGGCAATTATGATAGCTCTAAAAGGTAGAGTGTATGCGGAAACTAACAGTTCTAAAGGATTAAAAGTAGTGCTTGAGTTTCCAAAAGAAAGAGAGTTTTAAGAATATTTCCGAAAAATAGTGCTATCTTAACAGTATCTTATACATAAATTTATTAAATTTTACAAAAATTTTACAAAAAATCAATCTTTGTGAAAAAATTAATAACGAAAAATAAAAAAATCAAAAAAAATTTACATAAAAAAACTAGAAAAATGGGAACGTTTGAGAGTTTCTTTTGAGAGATTTTACAATAGCTAAGATTATTTAAGTTTTGATTAAGAGCCCTAATATAATATACGTGTACAAAATAAAAATTTCTATGAATGCGCAAAGTGGAGAAATTTATGAAAAAAAGCAATGTTATTTTAAGTACAATTATCGTGATACTGTTATTAGTTTCGCTAGTTGCAGTGTTCGTTGGTTGTAATGTAACCGGTGGAGGAAGTACAACTACTACAGATACTACCGATACAGGTGGAGATGATACTACAACTACCACAACTACGAAACCAACAACTACCACAACTACGCCTACTAAACGTCCAACAAAGCCTACTAAAACTGATGAAAATAATAAGGGGCAAGAAACTGGAGTTCAAACTTCAGTAATGAAACCACTTGTTTGTATGGCTACGTTGATTGGTGGCTCGAAGGTTAATGCGGAAGAAGGAAACTATAAAGTTTTAAATTTCTATGCGGATTTAGACGTAACAGATAAAGATACTCAACAAACTTCAAAAAAGAGATTTATATTTAGAGCCAATTTAGACCAAGATCAAGACGGGTTGGACAACGAACTTGTAATAAAGGTCGTTGATATGTCTAATGTCAAAGAAACCCCAGTAGGTCCTATTGATCCAGATGGTACTGAAGATACTACAGAAGGTGCTGGAGATAATACTGAAAACTCAGGCGATTTAGTTAATCAAAATGGAGAAGTAATAGGCCATTTAGCATTAACAACTGCTGATATGGCTACACAAATAACAAAAGAAGAAGAAGGAGAGCTTCAATGGGGATTCTATGTTATAGGTGAGAAAATGTATTTAGATAAAGGAGAAGATTCTCCTCTTGTATATTTTGAAGACTTTAACATGGATTATATGATTCAATTGGTTTCTGCTCTTAAGAACTTTATTTCAGATGGAAATTATGATGGCCAATTAAAAGGTGATTTATTTAAAATGCTAGATGATTTAATTTCTAGTGCAGGTGTTAATTTGTCTGTATCAAGTATAATTGGACTTGTAGTTCCCTTTATTTTTGGTAATGCTGTTGTTAAAACCTCTACAGATACTACAACTGGTGTGGTAACATCAACCTATGCGATGGAAGTTAAAATCAATGCGTTAACAACGACACTAAAGAGTATTGTTGGAATGCTTCCTGCACTTATAGGAGGGTCGTTAAGTTTCGATTTAGACTTGGATCCACTATTAACATTTATTGATGGATGGCTTCCAAGTATGACTGTACAAGTTGAAGGTACAACAGTTGATGGCGTAACAACTAGATTTGCCTTTACTGCAAAGGATAAAACAAAATCTACAACGGAGAATCCTGTATATTTGCTTTATGTAGATTTGAATTCTGACACAATTTATCAAAATACAAAAGCCGATATTGGTATTTCACAAAGAGCGTATAATTGCATAAATTATACTTCATTTAGCTTAACAAACATTGCATTTTCTTTAGATATAACATTAGATACACAAGGAGCATTAGACGTTGGTTCTGTTGCAAACAGTGTACTAGGTAAAACATTACTACCTGAAGGGGTAATTTTAGTAGATGGTGCTACAGGATTTAGATTAGAAGCAGCACTAGATTTAGATTTGAATTATGGTAAGGATACGATTATTGACGAAAACGGGAAAGAGGTACTTGTAGATAATAACCTTATAATGCTTGAATTATATCTTATTGATGTAAATGGTAATTGTCTAGATTCTTATCCAATGATAGCCGTTTATTATAAGAATGGAGCACTTTATGTTAATTTAACAGATGGTGACGGCAATGGCGTTTTAAGCAATTATTTTGCTTGTAGCAATATTAAAGTTAACCTTGATGGTGTTCCATCGCTTGTTCAATATGTGGTAAATTTAGTTACAAATGCATTGGATAATGTATTTAGTGAAACTCTAGGAATTTCAGATTGGACAAAATGGGAAGATATACTAAACGCTAGATATACATCAAATGATGAGTCAACTCTTGAGGGTGGAACTATTTCTGCATCAAGTGAAATTACAAATATGGATTGTATATCTCTAGTTTATGATGAAGATGGTAATTACCATGTATCCACAGACTTTATTACACTTCTAAAAGGTATTGGTTCAGTTGTTGGATTTGGAGATATTTTCTCTGCTAATGATACAGAAACAGCAATAGAAATAACACTTAATGATATATTCTGGAAAGCTTTAACATCACTTGCTGGTGATTTAGGATTCAGTTGGCCAAAAGGCTTAACCGCTGGTTTAAGCATTAACTTCCAAGAAGAAGGTCATATTGATTCTATAACAATTGCTGCAGGCCTTGATTCTCGTTCAGCATATATTGGTGCTGATGATTATTGGTATATAGGAACTAAGGCTGCTTATAAGAGCTTAGTATTTGTAAGTGGTTCTACATACTATTCAGATTCAGCGCTTACAACTGAGTTTACTCTTGTTGGAGATGATGTAATAGATAACTATAGCCAAGTTTATGTAAATGAAGGAAAGTTCTATATCGATTCTGATTTTACTAAAGAGGTTGTTTTAGGAAAAGACGAAAATGGCTCAGAATGTGCATTTTACGGCGGCGCAATTAGCACTAATGTTAAATCTTTAGATGTTGATCCAACTGGTAAGAAGTATGTAAGAGCTTATGTATATAAGGATTATTGGGTAGTAGGCTATGGCTTAGACGAAGGCGAATATATTACAACTACTATTGCAACAGATGGATTAGAAGCTGCTATATCTATTCATGACATTATGATTTGTTATACAACTGAAGGATTAAAGAAGTTTAATCCGGATTTAGGTGGAACTTCATACAGCGGTTACTTTGGTGCAAAAACAAATCTGGAGGGGTATATTCTATCTAAGACGCATAGAAGAGTTTTAGCAACAGGATTAACTTCATCTTCGAGTGGAGAATATTATGTATATAATAATACTACTAAAGAATACACTCTAGTAGCTTTGGGAACAGGTGAGGGACAAGTTGCATATAATCCAGAGACAGATTATTACATTGTTGAAGAAAAAGATTACGTAGATAGTGTGTCAAAATTATTAGTAGATATACTAGGTGGAACATTAGTTTCTCTAAACTTAAGTGTGGAATTCTCTCAAGGTGCTTATAACCTTGCTCCACTTATCGCCTTATTTGGTCTTGACGAGATTAAAGAAATGCAATTATTATGGGAATTTACAAATGATTTTAAATTAGATGTTTCATTAAATATTGGTTTGTCTTTAGATAAAGAAAATAGTGAAAATAGTATTTTAGTTGTAGAACTTGTAACAAATGATTCTTCAATTGCATTTGGAGCAAATGAAATGGTTCCAGCTAACACAACAATACTAGGTATTTATGGTGTAGGAAATCATGTCTATATTGAACTTGAAAATCTAAAACTATTAAACATTGTATTACCAAACTTAGCTATGGATTTAGACTATACAAGTTTAATCTATGGCTTGCTAGGTGATAAAGAAATATTAGATTTATCCTTTGATTTATCTAAACTTTTAGGACTTGAAGGAACAACTACATCAAATGTTGTTGCTGATGAGTTTGACTCAATGGTTGACATTTCAAATGCTCTTGCAATTTTAGTAAATGAGGATATAGTTGCTATATCTGCATCAATTGTTGCTGTTCAAGAGTTATTAGGTGTATTTAATGTTAATTTAGGCATGGATTTAGCTGAAGTATTCGATTTAACAGTTGAACTTGTAGCTTCAAGATCAAAAGGTTTAGATTTAACAGTATCTGGAGCTTTAATCCCAAAATGGACAGAAGAAACAGGAAATTATTTTGATGATGACCTAAAGATTAATATTCAAACAGGAACTAAAAAGGCGCCTGTACAGATTGGTTCAGCAACTACTTTAAAGAGTAAATATGAAACGAAGACTGAGAAGTTAGCAGCTGAAACTACAAAATACCATGACGATTTAATTGATGCAATTATTCAAACCATTGGTGATATGAAGTTAACATTAACACTAGATGCAGAAGTATTAAATTCAATATGGGATATTAATAAGATCGTAGACAATATTGTTGCGGAACAAGCAAGTTCATTTAATATTCCAATTGAAGTAGATTTCGACGATTGGAAAACTCAAGTACAAATAATAGCTCAATTACACTTAAATCTAGATAACTTTAAGCAAACACAAATTAAGATAGAAGTTATTTATGAGGGTAATGTATGGCTAGGTGTTTATATCTATAACAACAGCGTTGTATTAGATTTAAATGGCCTTGGACTATTTGATGTTGAATTAGTTAATGTTCCAGCAATTGCTAAGTTAGGAACTGCATTACAATCAATACTTGATGGTGTTGGAGATTTATCTTTAACAAGTATTGTTGGTGGATTACTTGAGAATTTAATAGGTGGCGACACATCTAATTCAGATGAAGTTTCTTCATCAACTGAAGTAACAACACAGCCACAAGAAAATGCAGGTAATACTGATGTTTCTACATCAGATGGAGATGTTTCTACGTCAGACGGAGATGTTTCAGGTTCGGATGAAGATGTAAGTATTTCAGATAATTTAATTGCTGTTATTTTATCTAGTTTGTCTATTAAAGATACAACAATATTTGCGTCTGTTGCGGCTGATGTCTTTGAATCATTATTCAGGGAATTGTTAGGATATAGCCTAGGATTAGATTTAGGAATAGATTTAAACGTTGATATACTTGCTGGCAAACTTGCACTTAATGCTGAAATAGAAAACTCTATTTGGGCAGATGTTGAAATTGAACTTGAAGCGGGTGGCGATGCCTCATTTGATATAGACTTAGACCAAATTCCTGATTGGAATGCAACAAAGGGTGAATATTTAATTAAGTCTATATTAAAGAATCTAGAATTAGGTCTATATATAGATTTGAATCAATATACATCCACAACAGGATCCCCTGAATATACAAGAATTTATATTGAAAAACTAGACTCAAAGAGAAGCTTATCTAATACAGATGGTAAGAGTGCAGCTAAGGGCTCAATATTAGTAACAATTGCAGATATTGATGAAACTGAATTCAATAATACCGGTGCTGGTTCAAAGACTCCACTTGTATATGTAGAATTAGATTATACAAAAGGTAAGATGAACTTAACTATTTGTAATAACTTAATTAAATACGTGGTTGATGTAGGTTCAAAGGTTGGTACTGTTTCTATTGATTTAGACTTAGTAAGCATGTTAAGTGGAACATTAGATGGAGTGCTTGATTCTATTAATAATTTAGTTTCAGGATTAATAAAAGATACAAATGAAGACTTAGGAGTTGAAGATACAACAACTCAACCGGATACTTCTACATCAACAGAAAGTACAGAGGAAGAAGATACAATTATAACAAGTGGCAGTGTATCTGCGACTCAAGTTGTATCAACAGCTGGTTGGACAGGTGTTACAAGTAAGGCTTCGACTTATGAAGTTGGACAATTATTCTATAAGACTAATGGAACTTCTTCAAATTATAATGATGATGAAATTCAAATGTATAATGGGTCTGGCTTTACTGCTTTATCTATAAATACTTCATATACATCACCTAAGAATTTCCCAACAGCATCGGTTTCAAACTTAAACAATGTTTATAGAATTGAAAAGACAACAACGGATGAAAGTGGAAACTCAACAACTACATATAAGTTCTATATTTGTAAGATTTCTCGTCATGAAGGAACAAAGGATTACTATGATTACTATGACTTAAATGTAGTATCTGGTATTTCTGCATTATTCTCGAATTTAGACATTACAAGCCTTATTGATTTAGTAAAGATTTATTTAAGCGTTGATCAAACAACAAAACTAGGAATAATGAATCTTGATGTTGAGATAGATCCTTATAACTTTAACTCATTAATAGATAACTTAATGTATTATATTTTTGGACAAGAAACAATTCTAAACTTAGCCGAACTTGCTGAAGGTACATTCTCAAGCAACTATTTAGCTAAGGTATACTGGAATAGAATTGATGGTGGAGCTACATTTGATGATTTAATGGATCAAGTTCCAAGCATCTTGGCAGATGTATTAAAGAATCTAGCTGGAGTATCTTTATCTTCAGGATTAATTTCTATGTTAGTTACAAGTAATTTAGAAAACCAAATTGGTAATATTATAAATAGATTTATACCATTTGCTGTAACAAATGAATCACATCTTGGTCTAAATTTGGTTAGAGGACAATTAACTAATATCTATTTAACTAATCAAGATCATGGACAAGCAGTTACGGATGATAATGGAAATGTATTAACATTCTATAATACGGAAAGTACAAAGACATATTCTGCAGGTAGATCAAGTTCATACTTTACAAATGTATACATATTCAATACTTCAAATGCTGTAGGTGATTCTACATATACAGGTGTAGATGGCGCTATTACATGGGATCAAATTCCAGCAACAGTAACTTATGATCCATATTTATATACAAATGCGGAAAATGCATATAATACAATGGTAGGTGAAAATTTCACAAACAAGGAAGCTACTTATCAAAAAGGTCAAAATATATATAAGGCTAGCGTTTCATTTAAGATTACTGGATTCCAAGCATTTGATATAAGTACAGGAAAATATTCAGATACTATAACTTCTATGAATAAAGATTTATCTTTTGCGAACTTAGATAGTTATACAAATCCAGGTATTTACTACATTACTGCAACTGCTCCATTTAATAGTGGTGCAAATACAGCAACAATGACTATTAAATTAAAGATAAGAAGTAGCGCTTCAATTGAAAAGATTGAAACTCTATCTATGCATGTTTATGAGTCATTACCAGAATATATTATGGTATATACAACTGATGGAGTTGAAAGAAGACTTCCTGTATCTTCAATGAGTATATATACGAAGTCAAATGGCGTAGCAGATAGCGGTATTATTACAGATTATGCTTATTGTAATGCGGATTCTAAAGATGGCGGATGGGAGCAAACAGTTTATATCAAGTTTGCTAATGGCGTTGAAGCTCCATTTACAATTAAGTATTTAGATTCAACTATTGTTGATACAGTAATTTCTGGTGCTAGTGATAATAAGATTACTATAGACCTATATAATTTTGATTCAACAACATCAATAAATGACTATACTCCATCAACACTATACTTTAAGTATAGCGATGGAACATATGGATTCTTAGATGCTACATGGGATTATGGTAATGCTACAGAATTATTTGACAGATTTACAACTCATGACATTTCTGCAGCTCAATATGATATAAAAGCAACCGTAATGAGCGGAACAAATAACGAACAAACTGTTACAATCGTATTTGATGTTCCTTCAAAGAAAGTTTCATCTGTTGTGTTTGGTGAAAAGAACAATACGCTAGATATTCAACCATATGAATATTACTTATACTTAACTGACCCAGTAAACAATGAAGCATACAACCCTTATCAAACAAAGGTAACAGTAAATTATGATGAAGGTGAAAATGCATATCAAGGAGATGTAAACGTTGTTTGGTCAGGTGTTGATTCAAATATTGATTACAAGTGGAATAATAATAACGATTATTCATCAATAGCTAAAGTTTCTCTAGATGAATTAGCTTATGCTTCAGGCGATACTTTTAAATGGACACAAGATGTTAAAGTATCAGTAAGTAGAAATGAAATTTCGGCAATCTACTTTGATAAAGAATTAACAAAACAAACATTCACTATTAATCCTTATGAATATAATAACTTAGCAGATAAGCATGATTATTATCCAAGTTCAGCTTATGTTAAATTTACAAATAATAAGGTTCTAGAACTTCCTATAGCTTGGGATTGGATAGAAGTTGATGCATTTAATGTAGATTACATGAATGATTATACACAATTTACAATCACTATAGGATTTGATGTTGCTAAGTATAATGAAGATGGTATAGTTACAGGATTACTTGTAAATGGTTCAAATCCATTCTATCAAACAAGTATTGTTAACGTTGAGGTAGATGGAACTGCAATAACAGGATTAATGTTATTGGGAAGCGATTACATGGGTGGCGTATATCAAATTGACCCAGTAAAAGTTAACTTCTTAGGTAATAAAGCATTACCATCAAGCGTAACTGTAGTTTATGAAAATGGAACAATAGGTACAATGGATGTAGCTAAGTGGGAATACAACTTTAAAGTTACAATGTCTGCTCAAAATAATTTAGTTGCCACATGTTGGTTAACTAATAACTTAAGCTTTAATGTTAATGTAGAAATTCTAGATCGTAGCGTAGATCAAATTATAGTCGATACATCAAGCATAACAAGTAGTCCAATTGATCCATATTCATATACCTTAATGGACAATGGTACATTAACTTATGATATATTCGAAAGCCAAATGGATATTTCATGGATTACAAGTTATATAGTTAAATTAGTAGGTGTTGAAGATAATAAGGTTTATTATTCTCAATCAGTTAATACTCTAAATGAAGCTTCAGCTTTAAAACAAGAACTTAGAAAATCAAGCGAGTACAACTATAATACTGAAACTAAGATATACGAGGTTGATGGAGTTCAATGCAAACTTGTTGTTGAGAATGAGACAACAACATATAATCTTCCTGTATATTGGGATTTAGCAGTATTAAATATATCTCCAGAGGGCGGAGAAGAAACAATTTACTATTATATTGGATATGGTGAAGAGTATCAAATTCAATTATCTGTAGATGTAGAGTTTGCTACAAAGACTGTCGATTATATAAGTGCAGTTGATTCATATTATCAAACATATAATGCTGCTACCGATAGTTTCTCTGACACAAGTTACTATGAAGTGCTTTATAATGGCGAAGGACTAACAGCTGCTCAAAAGAGACAAGGTAAGGTAAAGTCAAGACTTCTTGTATACTTTACTGATGGAACTAGCGAATATGTTGATTGTGAAATTGATTTAACTACACTAAATGATGGAAAAGGAAGCAAATATGGATATCAAGCAGGTATTATACATGAAACAAAATTTGAATATACTTTAGATGAATCAGTTGAAGCTTCAACAAGAGGCGTATTCTATGTTAAAGGAGAGTATGATTCTATAGTATTAAGAGGAAATGGTAAGAATGACACTACAAAGACTTATTATGCATTTAATGAAGCTAAAGATTTAACTAGTGCTTCAACTGGTAGTTACTACTTCCGCTTAGATGGAAAATTCTATCCAGTAACATTAACAGGAACAAATTATTCAGACACATTAACTTACTACACAAGAGAAATTGCTGTAGTAGATGAAAATACAACTGGCACATTCTACACATTAGATGAAACAAGTTATCAAAAGATTACAAAATATGGTGCAGGTGCTAAATTTGATGTAAATACTGATTATTATAGATTAACAGTATCTAATCAATTATATGCAAATGTAACTATAGGTATTGGATCTGGAACACTAGAACAAACTTCTTCAATTATGGTATTTGTTACAGGTAGAGTGGAGGACTAATATGAGTAAAACTAATAAATCTATAATTATAAGTTTAATGGCTGTAGTTTGTATAATTGCACTAATTTGTGCTCTTACACAAACTACGCAAAATGCAGCTAATAATTCTGTCAACGCAGATACAGTATTGTTTACTGACTTTGACGTTGTTGATGGGTATTTATATGGCTCAGACAACAAAATAATTTCCTCTGACGAAGGCGGAAAATATACATTAGGTAGTGATGGAAAATATCACCTAAATTATGATTATATTTCAACTAAATATGATTCAAGTTATAGTATTGTAAAGATTACAACAGGAGCTGAACTTTTATCCTTTATAGATAGTTGTAGCGTTACAACTGCTAATAAGAATGTAGGTTTTGTTGCTAATGATATAGACTATAATATGCAAACACTATATTCTAATTCCCGTAGTGGTAAGTGGCTTAATAACGGTACATTCTATGGTATTTTAGATGGCAATGGTTATACAATTAATATGACATCACCAGTTGGAGGTTCAGAGTTTTATTTAAATGATGGTTATTCAGGTGTTGTTGGCGAATTATCTTCAAATACAACCTATTACGCAAAATTAGGGAATAGGTCTTATTATGGATATGGTTATGCTGGTATGATAACTGGTGTTAATCAAGGAATTATTGCAAATTGTAACTTTGTTTGGAATTCAAATTTAAATGTTTATTCAGAATTATCAACATCTAAAGGAACACTAGTATATTATGGTTCAAAAGACTGGGGTATAAAAATTCAAACAATGGTTGTAGGCCTTGTATGTGGACTTTTATATAATGGAACAATTGAAAATTGTACTATTGACATACAAGAAGATTTTGCTATAGACCACAAAGATGAACAAAATAATAATGGTGGTTATGCCGCTCCGGGTATGTGCCACAATTCAGGAATTGTAGGCGGTGTAGTTGGATTTGTAGGTCCAAATGGATTATTAACAAGAACAACTCTAATAAACGAGGGTGGTATTTTATGTTTATCTGATGGTTCTATGGATACTTCCGCTACTAAAAAAGCATTAGCGGTGGCAGGTGGCCTTGCTGGTGGTATAAAGCCGGCTGATGATACAGCAAAAATAGTAAATTGTTCACTAAAAGGAAGTGGTGTTGTTAGAGCAAATATTGCTCATGATACTGGTTCGTCAAGAAATGAGAATGGCGGTTATGGATTCGCTGGTGGTGCAGTAGGTGCAACTATGATAATATCTGGCGTTGACGCTTACTCAACAGAGGCCGTAAACGCAGGGCAAATAGATGGTATAATTTCAGCTTGGACAGGCTCAAGTGCTAGATTTAGATTTAATAGTTTGTCTGAAGCTGTAAGTACTGAAAAATCTATAGCAGGTGGTTTATTTGATAATATAGGTTCAAGTCCAGAAGTTAAAAATATTGTAATTTTATATGATTATATAGGTCTTGTTCAATCTCAAAGTAATGATAATGGTAAGACTTATACGACACTAGATACTTGCGGTGATAATACAACAGGTTCAATTTTATATGGCTCATGGACAGAAATATATAAGACAACTACATATGGAAGTCTAAGGGTTTCTTATGATTATTCAAAAACAGAAGACCCAATTAGAGTAGAAGCAGTCGCAGAAGGCTTTTTTGATGGAGATAATTATACAGGAACAGGAAGTATAGATGATGAAATAACAACTACTTACATAAATTTCAATTTATCTGATACAAAAACGGGTTTAGGTAAGTTTATTTGGTCACTTCAATATGCATCTAACGAAAGAGGAGTTGTTGATGGGACATTAGTTATAGCTTCTGATCAAGTTGGCGCACAAATATTTAAACTTTCTGGTAATAGAAAAGGTGCTGTTATATATACATTTGGTGAGAAAGTTGAAGCATCATTCTTAGACACAAACACAATAGTCAACACAAATAATTTTATTACAAATAATGCAAAATATTATAATGGTACTGCTGTTAATGCACCTAAACTTGTTTTAACAAGAAATACAGGCGAGGAAGTTGTTTTAAATAGTGATGCTTATATAATGACAACAAAGTTAACACTTCTTGACGAAAATCAAGAAGAGACTGCATATACTTACAATATAAAAGATCAGGCAGATACATATATTCCAGGACTTTACACTTATTCAATAAAAATAAATGTAACTGAAAGAGACGGGGCAACATCGACTGACTTTATATATTATGATGATACAGCATGTGTTCTTGCTGAGTATGATTCGAACTTTATTTATGAGTATGCTATATATCAAGGAACAAGTTCTATGTTTACAGCAACGAATTTAAGTTCTTCGGAAAACTGGGTAAGTTCAGATACTATTACTATATCTTATTTAAACAAGGCCGGCGCAATGCAATATTATACTTATAAGAAAGGTAATGGAACAGAATCTATATATAATCCTGTTGATGAATCTGCGATTAATGTAACCTACACTGTCAGCGAATCAGGAAAGTTTACATATAACTTTAATGCGTATATTGAAAACCCATTATATGAAGAGGGGTCTAGTGCTCCAGAATACTTAAAGATAGGTACAACAAGTGCCCAATGTTTCGTAGATAATGCAGCACCAATTATTAAGAGCGTTAAGTACTTTGAATATGACGAAAGTGCAGTTGATCATAAGGGACTTCAATTATCTACAAGTGATTTATCTGAATGGTTAACAACAGATGTATTAATTACTTATGAAGTAAATGATAACTCAATGTCAGGAATTGTTTCAGGTTCTGGTCATACAGATTATACCCTTGTGACATCATCAAAGTGGAGTTGTTCATTAAAATTGGATGGAAAAAATTCTAGTCAAACTGTATATTATACAGATAATGCAGGAAATACAGTTGAAAAGACATTTAGTGTTAGAATAGATACAACAAAAACAGCGCTTACAAATGTCTTTGCTCTAAATTATTCTGAATATTTAGTTTATTATGCAACTATGGAATATTGTCCAGTTTCAGTAAAAATTAACTTTATTCCGGTGTTTGGTGCATCAGGGGCTTACTTGCAATATTCGTATGAGCAAGATGAAAATAATGAAGATATTTGGGTGAATTATGAAAAAGAAATTAAATCTAATCAAGCAAATACTTTTGTATTAGATTTTGAAATAAAGAATGCAACATTTAAGATGAGACTAGTCTCAACAGAAGGTATTTATGCAACATCATACGCTAATGGTGATGGCTATGTAACTAATGGTGCTGAAAATTATGAAGAATCTATAAGATGGACAATTAACGTAGTTATTGCGTATATGAGTATTACACTTGATAATATTTACTATGGAGATAAAGCATTATCTTCAATGTCAGGTGATGAGTTAAGTAGTTTATTTAGTAAAAACTATGATGCAAAGGATGTTGCAGATGTTTCTTTGGTAGTAAAGGTATATGAAGATGGAACAAATGATGAATTAAATTCTACAACAACAATTTTATATTCAGACAAGTATTCGTTCTCATCTCCAGATATATTAACTGAATATACAAAGGTAACGGCTATTTATTCTTCTGCAAACGCAGGTAGTAGACAAATCTCCATATCCGTTGAAGGAATAGATGCTTATGAGGGTAAATATTTATTCTTCTTTACAGATGGTAGAGAATTTACAGATTTTACCGTGCTTTTACAGGAGAGTAAAGTTTATGATCAAATAACAACAACAATATCTCCATCTACAATTAATGTAGTAATGGCAAATTATGTAGATCAACTTAAGTCGTCTTATGTTTACGGAACAGAAATTCCAAAAACAATAAGGGTAGATGGTGAAGCTGGAGATGTAGTTACGCTAAAAGTCGTTTCAGATGCACAATGTACATATGAAAATGGAAAAATAGTAGCATATCCAAATGTGGGAACTTATACAGTTTCAGCTGATTTTATTAAAGATGAAGGAAATTATATACTAAATGTTACAAGCTCTGAGATAGTAATTAGTCCTAAATCAGTTTCTGTATTAACAACATTAGATGGAGTTAAAGGATATTCTCCAACATTAACATATGATGGAGTTTCACATAAGATAGATGGAACATATACTGATGTGTTTGGTGAGACACAAAATGCTACAATAAAATACTATTTAGATGAAGAATGCACTAATTTGATATCTGAAGATGTTATAAATGTAATAAATATATATTACGTTAAATTAACTATTGATGATGGAAATTATTCAGTAAGCAATTCTAAAAATCCAATAACATTCTCAATTGTTAAGGGTTACCTATCTTTAGACTTAACTGCACAAACTTATGAATATTCAGGTTATAATATTCCATTTGAACTAAAATCAACATCAGGTGTGGAAATAAAGAATGATGACTCGTTTGACCCTGCTGTAGATGTATGTAAAATAGGCAACTTTACAATTTCTTACTACTTGGTAGTAAATAATGTTCCTTCATCTGAAAAGTTAGAAAGTATTTATGCTGTAGGAAAATATTTAGTACAAATTGAAATTGCGGGTAATGATTATTTCTATGATCAATCATACGCCGATACTTATATTGAAATAACAAAAGCTAAAACAAGTATGAGTATTGATGATGTAACTATAACATATGATGGAAACCCACACACCTATAACTATACATTAGGAAATGTATTAGTAACCGGAGTAAATTCAAAATCCACTGTTGTTGGCGTATGGGATGATATTACACAATATTGGACATACAACAACGGAGTTATAAATAGAAGTACAGACTTGACGGATATTCTTCAAATTCAAGTATTTGATGAAGTTACAAGAAAGTATATAACGGTAAACGAATTATCTCCAGCGAACTTTACCGATGCAGGAACTTATATATTCAAAGTTTCCTTCCTTGGTGATAACAACTTTGATGCATCTTCAAAACAAGTTAATTTAATTGTTGAAGAAGCAAATATGGAAGGTATAACATTCGAAGATATTTATACATACTATGAAGGAGCAAATAATTACTATTCATTTGTAATTGATGATTCTGAAAATTCTGCATTAAAGAAATACTTAGATATGGGTGCGGAACTTATATATAGATATAACGGGGAAGAATATAAATATGGAACAGAGGCTTATGCAGGAACATACAAAACTGATGCGAGCGGAAAAGAAGTATTAGATCAAAAAGGATACTTACAATTATTCTCAGAAGTTAATAGTTATACAGTTCTTGCAATAGTTACTCTTGAAAACCATAGAACATTACAACTTTCAGCAACATTAACTATTGATAAAACAAAGATTAATGGTATTACACCTGTAGAGGTTAATAATGTTGAATATGATGGAGCATTCCATCCAGGACAATTTAAAGGGTTTGATTTAGATGAAAATGGTAATATGAAAGTTTCATATTTATCAGGCGGGGAATCTGCAAAGATCATCGATAAGGTATGGTATAAGGGAGTTGCGGTAGATGTAGAGTATGATGATGAGGCTATTCCTTATACTGCAGGAACTCACTTTGGTAAAATAACATTTACATCAACCGAATATGCAACAGAAACCATACAAGTTAAAGTTGTAATTTCGCAAAAGAAAGTAACAGATATAGACTTTTCATTTTTGTCTAGTAGAATAAATAAAATAAATTCTTCTACAGATTTAAGCAACCTTTATGCTGAGTATGATAAAAATGGAGATACTGATTATGTATCTTTCGAATACTATGATGTAAATGGTGAAAAAGTTGAACTTGACGAAGATGGATGTTTGCCTGCAGGTGATTACACAATAAAGATGATATTTGCTGATGCTAACTTCTATTCTGATGTAACAGCAACAATAACAATTGCTCAAGCATCAAAAGATGGTTCAACAACTACAACAAGTGATGGCGAAGAATCTAGCGGCGATGGTGGTGGAATTGTTGATTTAATTAAGAACAACATTATTTTAATAGCTGCAGCAGCCGGTGGAATAGTAGTAGTCATAGTAGGAATAGCCGTGGGAGTGAGCGTTTCTAAAAAGAAAAAGAAAGCTAAAGCAAAAGTAAAATCTAAGGCTAAAGCAAAAGCAAAGAAAAAATCGTCAAATGACGGAAAAGCAACATTTTAAAGGAGGTAATAAAAATGACAAATATTAATAAAAAATATCTAATAATAACATTAATTAGTTTGGTTGTTGTAATGACACTTGTTGCCTCTTTATGTGTTGTATTTAATCAAGAAGATGGTGTTATAAGTATCAATGAAGCATCAGCAGATACGACAGATTTAAATGCAGGGTTTAATGGAGTTGTAGAAAGTGGATATATTTCTCCATATGCATCTATAGCGGGTGCTCATAAAATTTCAAGCTCAGAAGAACTAACAGCGTTCGTAAACACAGCTAATGATAGTTCTACGACAGCAGATAATAAAATATATGGATACCTTACTAATGATATTACATATTCGGGTGCAAACTTTACAGCTTCTGTTTTTAAATATGCTTATTTAGATGGTTGTGGATATACAATTACCTATAATTGTTCAACAAATACTGAAAAAGGAAAAGATGTGTTTAAACAAGGAAGTAATTTCTTTATGGATATGAGTTATTTTCCTCATTATGATTCTAATAATACTCCATTTGGTAAAAATCAAAATGGTAATACAGGATTCTTTTCAGCAGGATTTCTTGGTTCGTATGGCTATAATTGTGAAGTTAAAAATACGAATTTTAAGTTTTCAGGTAATTGGAAGGCTGATTTTAATTCAAATGGTGGGGGAAACCAACTAGATAGACCAGTTTCGTTAGGAGTAGTTTTTGGCTATGCCTATGGTGCTGCAATAGATAATTGCTCACTAACTTTTGCAAGTAACTCTTATATTGAGTTTTGCTACCAAAGTAGTAAAACTGGACATGATGATGATGGACTTGGCACCTTAATCATTGGTGGATATTCTGGAGTTTGGGATGGTTATAATACAACGACTGTACTTTCAAATTCAAAAGTAACAATGGAAAGTAAATCATATATAAGAGGAGTAGCTCAAGGTGTAAAAAGTGGGCTCCTTAAAAGACTATCTCCACGTACATTTATAGGAGGTTTTGCAGGAACATTGTGTAATAATGCTGAGATGTATAATATTTCAGCCGCAGGTTCTGGATATATAATTTCAGATGTTCAAGCTCCAAGTTATGATTCTGGCAACGATAGATTAGGTTTTTCTGGAATTATTGTTGGAACTAATTGTACGCAGGATAACGACTTGTATGCTCCTCATAGTCAAACAAGTGGATGTACGGCTGGAACTATTGATGGTGTTATTTCATCGTGGTCAGGTTGCGCTTGCGTTGAAATAGGTTCTTCGTATAAAAGCAAATATAGTGGAATCTCTGATGGACAATATATATATGGTGGAATTTTAGCAGGAGTTTCATCAACGGGTTCTTTCTCAAATGTTTATATGACTGTAAGCAAGTCAGATTTGGAAACACAATGCGCCGCAAACTCGCCAACTAATTTGACTTCTCCAATTCAAGGAAAAAATGACGGTAATCCATTTTCTGATGGATCTGCTAGTTATTCAGGATTGTTAATAAATGGTGTGCAAGGTGCAGCAGGTGCAAACTTTATAGATAGATATATATATAGTGAGTCTTCAAGTTCTTTTGAGAAAGTTGGAGATTCTACTCAAGAAGCATTTAATTTGGTTTGGGCTAATAGTACAAAAAAAGCAAATATTTTGATTTTTGGAGATTCAACAAAACTTTCAAACTATACAATAGATTCTGGTTATTTTGTTTGGTCTATGTCTATAACGGGAACTGGATTCACTGAAGTAAATAAGAGTTTATACAATGAAGCTAAAAATGTAGAATACGCAATAAATAATTTTAAGATTTATGCACCAGAAACTGCTATTTCAAGGGGTTCTGCGACAGATTTAAGTTTAACAGCAAAAGTAACATTTGGTAGAGCTACATATTATGAATTTAATGAAAGCGGTTTTGGAACTACTTCGACATTTGATTTTGGTTCTAAAACTTATGATGCAACAAGTGGTATTACTCCGCCATCAGTTATATTAAAAACATATAATGGTTCATCAAAGGTTAGTTTGAATTATACTGGAAATAAGAGCGAAATAAGTAAAAACGGCTCTAATACGTTGCTTACAGATACTTCTATTTGGACAGTATATGATGCTGGAAACTTTGCTGCATATGGCGGTGATCATATAAAGGAAGCAGGAGACTATGAACTTGCAATATATAATGGTGATGCAAATTCAAAATTTGACTTCTTAAGTGAAGATTTACATTTAGTTGCATATAGATTAGATAATCCTTACTATAAGGAAGAATACAAAGGAACAGCTACAAAATGGCAACCTTTATATACATATACAGTTAATCAAAAAGAAGTAACGGCTGATTGGACTACTTTAACAAATAATGTAGATGGTGAAAGTTATACAACTCCTCAAGATTTTGTTTATTGTGGAAAAAATATAAACTTTGCTTATACATATAAATCTGGTTTGATTGGTGGTGATGTAGGTTATATAGTTAATAATTATTATACAATAACATATTCAAAGGTTGCGGCAAATAGACTTTTAAATAATGTAGAGTATTATCAAAAGAATGAAGATGGAACATATTCATCTATTGGTTACACAACAGATGCAGCGTTCCCAACACTTAATGAATATTATAAGAAAAATGAAGTTTTAACATCTAATATTTGGAATGCTGGAACATATAAAATAGTAGTTGAAAAAACATTGTCTAATAAAAACTATAAGATTAGTGATGCTATTCAAACAGAGTGGACTATTGAAGTTTCTCCAAGAACAATATCCGTTCTATTTAGAAACATGGATGAATATCAATATAATAAGCAAGAGCAACAAGCTACATGGATAGTTGCTACAACAAGCGATTCATCAGCTACTGTTCATTCAAAGTTTAATGACAGTACAACAATGATTAATGCTAATATTGTTGTATATGATGTATTTGAGCCAACAGCTGTAAGTGTTACTTATGATTCAAGTAACGATTATGAATCTGTAGGTAATTATTATGTTTATATTTCACTAGCTTCAGGTTCCTCTTCTAAAAACTACTTACTTCCAAGTGTAGAATCTTCTAACTATACAAGCGAAGAAGGAGAAAATATCAGTGAAGTAGTAAATACGACAGAAACAGATGGAGTTGTTACTAAAATTACAAGAATTGTTACTATACATAAAGCAGGTACAATACTAGTAAGAGAATATGCATCAGGTTCATTTACTGAAAGTGAACGTGGAACTAAGTATGAACCTTATTATAATTTAACATCGTTGTATCCAAGTGTTTCAATAGATTTTAAGGGTGAAACTCAACAAGGATATTATGAAAGTGAAATTTATAATGGTTATAATTCACTTGCTTGTGTATTAAAAGGTGTAACTGAAGAAGATGGAACGTTTGAACAAATATATTGTACATTTGCTTATTATCCAGCAACAAAAGAAGGTGATGTATATACTGTTTCAAGTGAAGCTACATCGTCAGCTATTACCTCAAAGACGGGATTATATGTAGTATTAATTACATTTAATCAAATAGCATATTCCAACTATGCGGAAGTATCTTATTACATGGTATATAATGTTGAGAAGTTGACAGCAACAATTACTGTTAATTCAGAAGGTTTAGATACTTCAACAACATATACTGGTAAAAATGTTATAGGAAATCTAGTAGATTTTGCTTCAGTATCTGGATTAACAAAGACAGATATTACGAATAGACATTATGGTGTTTCATATACATATTATGTAAAAAATAATAACTATGAAGGCGAAAGCTATAAGATGGTTGGTGAAGATAAATATGAGCAAGTTGATTCTATTATTGAAAGAGGCGAATATTTAGCAGTAGTAAATAACAACATTAATAAAGATAACTATGAAATTATCTATGCAAACGATGCATCTTTAACAAAGACTAACGATGGATATCCATATGTTGCATTTGAAGTAAAGCCAATGGTTATAACTATAAATGTTACAAATGAACCTCAAAAAGTTTATGGAGAAGAATATGTTGGTAAATTAAACTTTAGCGTAGTGTCAGGAGAGATTATTGCTAAAGACGATGCGGAAATTGCATTAACATCCGATGGTATTGCAGCAAGTGCTAATGCAGGATTATATGATATAGTAGGTTTAACAACCGGTGCTAACAAGGATAATTATACAATTGCTGTTGAAAACGGAACTAACAAGTTTGTAGTTTCAACAAGAGAGCTTGTATTTGTTGTTTCAGATTATGAGAAAATCTACGGAACTGAATTAGATACATCAACAATAACTTATACTATTAAAGCCGGTTATACAATTTATGGTGAAGATGATGTTTATCCAACGATATCTACAGAGGCTTCTGCTACAACAGCAAGTGTTGGAACATATTCTGTTACGGCAGAGAGTGCGGGAACAAGTAAAGATAATTATGTAATTTCTATTGAAGGAAATGTAATTGTTACAGCAAAGGCTTTAACTTTATCTTCTATAGTTGCTGCAGAAAACTTGGTTTATAGCGGTAGAGAAAAGAAAGCCATAGTAGTATTTGAAGGAATTGTAAATAGTGATGAAGTTAATGCTGTAATTTTATATAATGAAACAAATGATTTATTGCCAATTAATGTTGGAACTTATACAGCAAGAGTAACTGGCGTAGATAATGAAAATTACATATACGCAGCAAATGTAGATGCTGATTTAACATTTGTCATTACACAAAGAAATGTATCTATAATTGTTGAAAATATGACAATGGGATTTGGTGATACGCAAATTGTTCCAAACTCGGGTTTAGGATTTAGTTATTCAACAGGTTCATTAGAATTTGCAACAGATGCTAATTTAACTTATGTTTACACAGCACCATCATTAGATAGTTCAGCTGTAGTTGGTTCATATTCAAATGTTGTAGTTATGACACTTGAAGGAGAAGATGCAGCCAACTATAATTTAACTGTAGAGCAAAATGGTAATCTAGAAATTACTATTAAGGATCTTCAATATATGACATTAGCAACAAATAGTACAACGTATACTGGAGAAAATTTAATAGACATAATTAAACCAGATACTAATGCTGCAACAACAGAATGGTCAATGGCAGTATATAGTACAAGTGAGTTTGTATATGGTGAAACAATTTCATTAACAGAAGTTGTTAACGCAGGAACTTATTATGTATATATAACAGCAACAGAAGGAAGTGCAGTGTTTGAAAGCAATGTCACATTACAATTTACTGTAAATAAGGCTGCTTTTGATACAACAAAATTAGACGCAACGGATTTAGAGTTGCACTATAACAAAGTTGTTATTAAGGGAGATTTTGCAGGTTATACATTAAATATTGGATTAGATGGTGAAAACTTAACTGAGGGTAATACTATTTCAGACTTGACTGCAATGAAATCTTATACAGTTTATGTAAAAGTATTAGAATCAGAGAACTATTTAGAGTCTGAAGTCATGTCAATTGCTATTACAACAACATTTGATCCAACAAATGTAAATTCAGAGTTAAACAGACTTGCAAACAGCTTTGGATTTAAAGACATAGCTACATACAAGACTATCATTGCAAATATTGAAAATGTAAGTAGTGAAGATAAATCATTAATAGATTCTTCTAAATTAGAAACTGTTAAGAATAATTATAAGAAACTTACAAATTCAGCAAAGAGCGCTGTAACAACTGCAAGAGATGTTGCTTCTTTAACGGCACAAACATCTTTAAAGGTTAAAGTAGCTTCTACATCAGCAATAAGTTTAGCAGTAGCGGGCTTAATGGTTGGATTAAAAAAGAAAAAAGATAAAAAGGTTAAATAATAGGAGGTAATTAAATATGAAAAAGAAAAATTTATTATTAGTTATATTAGTGTTGGTTATCTCTTTAATTGTTGCTCTTTCTGCATGTCATAATAATGTTGTTGAGCCAAATAGTACTACAACAAATAATGGTTCAGGTATTGCTGCAACAGACTTCTTTACAGCAGCAGCAAATCTTTCAGATTGTAAAGTAGCAATTACTGTTAAATCTCAAGATGGAGAAACTATTTATACAAGAGATGCAAACGGAAAAGAAACCGATCCATATGATTTAGGACTTGGAACATCAACTTTTTCAGGGACGATAAGTGGTTTGACATATACAGAATCAGACTTTAGTGATCCAAAAATTGTAGAGGATATTGTAACATCAACAAATACATATAATGCTGTAATTGCTTTCCCTAAAGAATATTTAAGTGTTTCTAGTGGAGAAGTTTCAAATGCTACAATTTCTATGGTGATGGATAGTTCGAAGGACGTTACAAGTGTTGTATTAAAGTATACCCATACAATAGATGGTTATGTGTATAATATAGAAATTAAAATAACAAAATAAATAGAAAAAACTTTATAAAAATAAATGGTATAGGTGGTAAAATCTATACCATTTTTTTTGTGGATAAAAATAAAGAAAATTGCAAAAATCAAAAAATTTAGCAACTATAGGATGATTTAGTAGTTTATTACAAGTTTTACAAAATTGAGATATATAAATTAAATAAGTTTAGATATTTGTGATATACTTTTATAGATGGAAAAACAAGTTGTGGTAATAGGCGGCGGATTAGGTGGAATAGTAACTTCTCTTGAACTTAAGAAAAGCGGAGTAGATGTTTGTTTAGTTGAAGCAAAGGATAGGCTTGGAAAAAAGATATTAGCATCAGGAAACGGAAAGTGCAATATTTTAAATAGAGACTTAAATGCTGCATTTTATAATACGGACTTTGTGAAATATTCCATTGGAAAATACAACTTTGATGTTTTGTATAATTATTATTCAAATTTAGGTGTTATGCTTAAAGAAGATGAAGAGGGAAGAGTATATCCTTATACAGAAAGTTCAAACACTATATTAAATGCTCTTTTGGATCAATTATCTTTATATAAAGTAGATGTTCTTTTAAATGAAGAAGTTAAATCTATAAAAAAAGAAAACGATGGATATATTATAAAAACAACAAATAGACAAATTGAAACAAATAAAATAGTGCTTGCTACGGGCTCAAATGCATCGTTTGGAATTAACTCTCATGGCTTATTGGGTGATTTAGGACAAAAAACAACCAAACTTAAGCAAGCACTTGTTCCTCTTAAAACAAAGGCTATAATTGGCGCTAATGGGGTAAGAGCTAAAGTTAAATTGTCTTTATATATAGAAAATAAAATGGTATTTAGTGAAGATGGCGAAATTTTATTTAAAGAGGGAGCAATCTCGGGGATTTTAGCTTTTAAAGCTTCTATATATTTGTCTAGATGGATGGTAAAAAATAATAAAGATGAAGTTAATGCTTTTGTTCTTCTTGATTTTGTTCCTTCTATGAATCTAGATAATCTAAGAAAATATTTAAGTAATTCTAAACTTACAAATCCTTTAATTGGCGTTGTTCACAAAGCCATAGCGCAAAATGTTAAAGGAAAGGATATAGCATTTGAACTGAAAAATTATAAGTGTAAAATTGATGGACTTACAAATCTAGAAAATGCGCAAGTTATGTCAGGTGGATTTGATGTTAACTTTTTTGATGATAAGACCTATATGTCAAAAACTTTAAATAATGTTTATGCATGTGGTGAGGTTTTAGATGTGGATGGACAGTGTGGAGGATATAACTTATCCTTTGCTCTTGCATCTTCCTTATGTGTTGTAGATAGTATATGCAAATCAAAGTAAATGATATAAAGTTGCCTATAATTCACTCTAAATTAGATGTTGAAAAAATTCTATCTAATACACTTCGTATAAAGCCAAGTTCAATTAAAAGTTATAAAATTTTAAAAGAATCAATTGATTCAAGAAAAAAAGAAATAAATTATGTTTATTCTCTTGCTGTTGAAATATCTGATGATGAGAAAAAATTAAGTAAAAATTTAAAATATTCTAAATATATAGAGCAAGACTTTACGCTAGATTTTTTGTTAAAATCCTATAATAGAAAAAATGTTAAATTAAGACCTATTGTTGTTGGCTCTGGACCTTGTGGTATGTTTGCTGCATTAACTCTTGCTAAGGCTGGATTAAGACCTATTGTTATAGAAAGAGGAAAATGTGTTAATGAAAGGAAACAAAGCGTAAATGTATTTAATGAAAAAGGAATTTTAGATAAAGAGTGTAATATTCAATTCGGAGAGGGTGGAGCCGGCACTTTTTCTGATGGAAAATTAAATACAGGTACATCTTCTTATCTTATAAATACAGTTTTAAAAGAATTTGTTCTTCATGGAGCCCAGTCAAACATCTTATATGAAGCAAAGCCTCATATTGGTACTGATGTTTTAGTAAATGTTGTTAAAAACATAAGGGAAGATATAGAAAAATTAGGAGGAGAGTACTTCTTTAATACAAAGTTAATAGATATAAAGCAAAACGCTGGAAGCTTAGAATCTATCGTAGTTGAAAGACAAGGAAACAAAGAGGAAATAAAAACTAATTTATGTATACTTGCAATAGGCCATAGTGCAAGAGATACGTTTGAAATGCTATCTAGCAAAGTTTTAATGGAACAAAAAGCTTTTTCAATAGGTGTTAGAGTAGAACATTTACAAAAGGATATATCACTTGCTCAATATGGAGATAAATATACATTTTTAAAACCCGCACCATACAAGCTTGCGTGTCATTTAGATAATAACAGAAGTTGCTATAGCTTTTGTATGTGCCCAGGTGGATATGTTGTAGCTGCAGCCTCTGAGGAGGAAATGGTAGTTACAAATGGTATGAGTTTATCTAAACGAGATGGCATCAATGCAAATTCAGCGCTTTTAGTTGGTATAAACCCATCAGATTTTAAAAGTGATAATGTTTTAGCAGGTGTTGAGTTTCAAAGAAAATATGAAAAACTTGCATATAAAATAGGAGGAAATTACAAGGCGCCATGTCAAAGATATGAGGATTTAAAAAATAAAAAAATATCTACAAGTTTTAATACAATAAAACCTACATATCCACTAGGTGTTGTGGAGGCAGACTTGCGTGAATGTTTTCCAAATTATGTAATAGAATCTTTATTAAAAGCTATGCCAATTTTTGATAGTAAAATAAAAGGATTTGCAAACCCAGATGCCTTATTTACAGGTGTCGAGACAAGATCTTCAAGCCCTGTTAGAATTATGAGAGATAGAAATTATTCAAGTTCCATAAAAGGTCTAATGCCATGTGGAGAAGGTGCAGGGTATGCGGGCGGAATAATGTCTGCGGCTGTTGATGGTATTAATGCTGCTCTTATGGTTCTATCTTTATGGTAAAATTTTAATATTCAATTAAAAGTACAAAAAATAATTGATTTATTTATGTCTTTTAACAATTTTTTTTAACAATTCATTATATTTTAGTTGAAAATCATTATTTGTCTTATCATATTTAACTCGTAATAATAAGATAAATGATAAGATAAATAACTTAGATGAACAACTTATAAAATTAATTATCGAAAATAAATATATTACTATTCCAGAGTTATCTAATCAAACTATAAAATCTGAACCTACAATTTATAGACATTTGGATAATCTTTTTAAATCTGGAAATATAAGAAAAGTTGGCTCAAGGAAAACTTGTTATTGGGAGGTTTTAAAATAAAGAAATTTACTTTAAAATTCGTGACAATAGATTATTTTTATATATTTTTTGTATTTGCATACATTTAACCAAAACAGATTTTTTTTTAGAATAAAAGTATACAACAAGCTCTATTAACTTTAGCTTTAACTAGTATTTTCTTTTGTTGTTATATAAAATGCGCGTATGTTATAATATTTTATATTTATAGGAGATAGTACCTTGGATAATGAAGAATTAAACCAAAATGAGTCAATTGATTTTTCAAAAGATTCTACTACTAATAAAAAAATAAGCGTATGGAAGGATGCAAGAAAAAGGGCATCTATAATTTCAGCAATTATTGTTTTTTGTATAATATTTGCATTTACTATGGTTCTTTGGTTATATTTCTTTATCATTAATTATCCAACAGTTACGGTAACTCATAAAAATATTTCTGATTTAAAAAAGACTTATACGTTAGATTCAACAAATGAGTATATTGCAAATATAAATTACGAAGATTATTTATATGATACAACAACCATTTGGTCTCAAATTAAAGACTTTTTTGTTCATTCATATAATTTATCTGAAAAAGGAGTATTAGATACAAATAATCCTGTTCAAAATGGTAATATCATAAATAGTTTAATTGAGGAATCTTCTGGTAGTTTAATACTTTATGTTGATGGAAATTATAAGACGACTCCAATTAAACTTAAAAGCAATGTAACAATTGTTATCAATAAAGATTGTTCTTTAATTGGTCCTACTTATCAAGAATGTGTTGAATATAATATAGATGTTACAAATAAAGGTATTTTATATGCAGAGGGAACATTGGGAAAAAGTGTTTCAAGTATAAAAATTTATGGCCCAGGTTCAATTATATGTAATGGAGCAACTTTTACGGATGAGGCTGAAGATTCTTCGGCCTTGCAGCCTCTTGAAAAGTTTAATTTAAAAACAAGAGTTTTGCAAGCAAGAAAGAGGATAAGAAAAGTAAAGAAGGTGGGGGATATAGAAGTATCAAGACCACATGCCTTATATTTTGCAAATTGTGAGAATATTAATATCGAATCAGTTTTAATTAAAGATTCGGCAAATTGGACTTGTAAGTTTGTAGATAGTAAAGATATAAGTATAGTTGATAGTGTTATAGATAATAATCTTCATGTTGCTAATGCCGATGGATTAGATTTTGTAAGTTGTCAATCTGTAGATGTAAAACATGTATTTATTGCAACAGCAGATGATGGTTTGTGTATTAAGGCAAATGGAACTAAAGTTTGTAAAAATATAACATTTAATAGATGTACAGTTATTTCTATGGCAAACTGTTTTAAAATAGGAACAGAAACAACACAAGAAATAAAAAATATAGATTGCATTAATTGTTATTTTGCAATGCCAGAAGGTGTAGTTGGTGGATATGCGGGGATTGCTATAGAATCCGCAGATGGCTCAAATATATATGATGTGAACGTAGACAATATTTACATGGAAGGTATTTCGGCAACATTTTTAATTTGGTTAGGGGCAAGATTAAATACATATCCAGGCTCAATTGGTGAGGTAGGCAGTATAAATAAAATAACTATTTCCAATGTGGTTTCTAATAATGTAGAAATGCCAAGTGCAGTAACTGGATGTGTTTATAACAATACAACATATAGAGTGGAAAATGTTACAATAGCTAACTATAAAGCTGCATATAGAAATACGCAAGAGGAATTAGATATCGGTGATGCAAAATATGAAGAAGGAATGAATGGTTATCCTGAAATAACAAGAGTTATTCATTCATATTTTATATCTCATGAATTAAGTATTTATAAGGATTTGCCAGTATATGGAGTGTTTGCAAGACATGTATCTAATATTACATTAAACAATGTAAATATAGAATCTAGAACATCTTCTACATTAAAAAGAGATAATATAAAAGAAGCAGCAGATAGATATGATTTAATAAATGCTGAGGTTAAATAGAGAGGTCAAAATGAAAAAATATTCAAAACAAATAGCATTAGCTGTAATTATAGTACTAGCAATTGGAATTATAACAATAGCAGTTGTTGTGAATTCTATTAATCAAAACTCACAATTTACTCTGGGAGATTATACAGTTGTAAGTGAAGGCAATGGCGTTTCAATAGTGTCTTATGATGGAGATAATACATCACTTACCGTTCCTGCGAAAATCGAGGGTAAAAAAGTTGTTTCAATATCTCAAAAAGCTTTTAACAATTCAAAAGTTGCCTCTCTTTCTTTTGAAGATAATTCAAATCTTGAATTAGATGATTATTGTTTTAGCGGAAATGCAGTATTGGTATCCGTAACGCTTCCATCAAATTTAACAAGCGTTCCTGCTTACTGTTTCCAAAATTGTACAGCACTTAGAACTGTTGTAATGCCGGATTCTATTACGTATATTGGTTCATATGCTTTCTATGGGTGTACATATTTAGGTAAGGATATAACAACAGATACAAATGGTGATCAATGGTTAGAACTTCCAAAATCTTTAACTGAAATTTGTGATAATGCATTTTATGAATGTGATAGTTTAGATTGTATTAAAATACCTACAACTCTAAAAGATATTGGTGATAATGCATTTAGAGGAAGTCCAGTTAGAAAAATAGGTGTTTATGATGATGGTGAAAATGGTATAGAAGTTATAGGTAAATATGCTTTTTATGATACACAACTATATTCAAAAGCTGATGATGAACTAAAGTTGACTAAATTGACTTATATTGGAAATTATGCATTTGCTTCTACAAAATTAAATTTCCAATATTTCTATATTTATCCATCGGTTACAGATATCGGGGATTATGCTTTTTCAGGTTCAACATCGTTAAAGAAAGTTATATTTGATGAAAACTTATCTACAAGTGCAGTTTTAGGAAGTAATATGTTTTTAACATGTGCTGCTTTAAATAGCGTAACTCTTCCAAATAATATGAAATCTTTACCATCTGGAATGTTTATGGGCTGTATTCAACTTTTATCTGCAAATCCACTTATCCTTCCAGAATCATTAGAGAAAATTAATGATGGAGCTTTATCTTTCTTTGCAACATCGTCTACATCAACAAAAGCTTGTAATTATAAGGTATTGTTTAATCATACAAAGGGCGATGGAACTATAGAACAAGTTGAATATAATGATTATTTTAGAACAACAACATTAGACTCTTACTATAATAAAAACGGAGTAAAAACTAATCACTATGTTGTAACAGATTATTATTCTTCTACAACAACACCTACTACTTTATATGCTTATATAGGATTATATGATGATGATTCTTATTATTATCAAGATAGTACTAAAACAAAGAAAAGTTACGCATTTAAATTTTTTACTGCAGCAAATAAACTAAATACTATAAAGAAAATAAGTGGATATGCATTCGCTGGTTCACAATTTTCATTATTATGTCTACCAGGTGCAGTTAATGAATTAGGTTCAAGCATTGTATACAAAAGTAAAATAACAACACTATATTTTGATAGTGATAGTGTTTCAAAAACATTTGTTATTGATGAGAATGCATTTAATGATTTAAGTTATACGGACTCTGAATCATTTAGATGTTATGTTTTAGGTGGAAGATCTTCTGTTTCTAAGCTTGCAGGTTCTTCGATTCAAACTATACTAGATAATATGGGTGTGTATTTAGACGCTGCGGTAACTCCAGACTAAATAATAAATCCACCGTTTATAGAAATTACTTGGCCGTTAATAAAACTAGCGTCATCGGATGATAGAAATAAAGCGGCCTTTGCTATGTCTATAGGTTCACCTATTCTTGAAGATGGAGTAGAGTCAATAAGTTCCTTTATATCATCTTTAGATAAATTATTGTTCATTTGAGTATTAACAAGCCCTGGACTGATGCAATTAACATTAATTCCATTATATCCCACTTCTTTAGCAAGGGCTTTTGTAAAGGCTATAACGCCACCTTTTGATGCAGAATATATACTTTCACATGAAGCGCCAACCTCTCCCCACATAGAAGAGATAGTTATTATTTTCCCAAAGTGATTAGAAAGCATATAAGGTAAGACTGCTTTACAAGAGTATATTGTTCCAAGTAGGTTGGTATTTATAATAGCGGAAATATCCGCTATAGAAGAATCTATTAATAAATTAGGTTTTGAAATACCAGCAGAAACTATTAAAACATCAATTTTTTTATATTTTGAAATTATAGTAGAAATCATATCATTAACTTCGTTAAAGTTTGAAATGTTTGCTTTAAATAATTCTCCTTGTCCATTATCTTTAGATATGTTTTCTAAAAGAGATTTTGCCTCATTTAAAGACTTATTATAGTTTATGCAAACAAAATAATTATTCTTTGCAAATTCTTTTGCAATGGCCGCTCCAATCCCTCTAGATGCTCCTAAAATTAATGCTGTTTTCATATTGATATAATTATACAATAGTTTTAACTTTGTGCAAGTAATTAAATGCAAAATAAAAGGGCATGTGATATAATTCAAGCCATGAAAGAATTTAAAGAATTAGAAATAGATCCATTAATAATAAAGGCACTTCAAGAACAGAATATTGTTGAAATGACTGACATACAAGAAAAAGTTATTCCAGAGGCAATATGTGGCAAGAATATAGTAGCAAAGGCACCTACCGGTACTGGAAAGACATTAGCTTTTGTTTTGCCAATAATGAAAAAGGTAGAGAGGGAATCAAATAAAGTTCAAGCTTTAATAATTTGTCCAACAAGAGAATTAGTTACACAAATTTGTGATGTTTTTAAAATGTGTACTAAATATTATGAAAGTTTTAGAGTGGCCGGAATTTATGGTGGACAAAACTTCCAAAGACAATTATTATTTCTAAGAAAAAAGCCGCAAGTTGTAGTAGGCACTCCAGGAAGATTACTTGATCATTTAGATAGACATACATTGAAACTTAATGAAACTAAATGCTTGGTTTTAGATGAAGGCGATGAAATGTTTGATATGGGGTTTAGAGCGGATATTGAAAAATTAATGAAAGCTGTTCCCCAGGTGACTACACAAAATTTATTATTCTCAGCTACAATTCCAAAACAAATAAAAGAAATTGTGGATGAAAAGTTTAAAGATCCTTTATTTATTGAAACTAAAATTAATGGAGAGAATATCCCACAAATAAAACAATACTATACCATGGTAGAAGACTCTCAAAGAGTTTCTGCTCTTTTATATATAAAGAGAATTAATAATTACAATAGATGTATTGTTTTTTGTAATACAAAAGCAAGAGCAGATAAATTATATCAAGCATTAACAAAAGCTCATGCAAACTGCGCAGTTATTCATAGTGATATTAGACAAAATGAAAGAAGCAAAATAATGAAATCCTTTAAGAATGGGGATATAGAAATGCTTGTAGCTACAGATGTCGCTGCTCGTGGTATTGATGTAGAGTCAATAAATGTAATATTTAATTTTGATCCTCCTTCAGATAATGATTTCTATATTCATAGAATAGGAAGAACTGCAAGAGCTAATAAAACAGGAGCTGCATATACTATTATAGATTCTTCACAAGTAGGATTTGTTCAAGCTTATCAAACTATTACTAACAATGCGTTAGAATACATAGATTTACCTGAGTTTAAAGATAAATTTACTCTTCCTAAAGATGGTTCTAATAAGTTTCATAAAATTGAAAAGAATAACGCCACACAAAGATTTTTCTTAAATGTAGGTAAAAAGGATATGTTAGATAAATATACATTAACAAAACTTGTAACATCTAAGTGTAAAATAGAAGTTCATGAAATAGTTGATGTTAAAGTTGGTGACACGTTCTCTTTTGTGGAAGTTGGAAAAGATAAAGTAGAAAATATAAAGAAGCTCGTAGGACTAGTATTAGGAAAAAGAAAAATTGTAATAGAAGAGGCTAAAAGCGAAGAGGCTTCTAAAAAGAAGCAAGATAAAGCTTCAAATATTAAAATTTTTACAAAGAATAAAGATAATAAGTCTAAAAAAACAAACAAAAAGAAATCATATTCTAAAGAGTTCCAAGCTTATAAAAACAAATCTAAGATTTAGACTTATAAAAATTAATTCTCATAAAGTGTTTTTTTTGTTATAAATTCTAATATGCAAAAATGTATATTAATTTTTAACACGCAAGTATTAAGGGAAAAGAGCTAAAAGATAAATGTATTATTACAAGAAAATGTTCTAAATAATGAGATTAAAAATTAATAAATTATAAATATATTTAAAATGTTTTATTTATGTGCAAAAAACCTAGACAAAGAATTGAACAAGTCTAGGTTTTTAAATATAAAATACTTTGTTTAAGAATAATTTTTAATTATGCGTTTTTAACATTTGTCCACATATCTTGCATTTTTTGTGTTGTTTCGCCAAAATCTCTCATGACAGCACAATTTTCTATTACTGATTTTGGTTGATATTGAACATAATCAGTAAATACATTTTTAGAATCCTCTATGGTTGTAAAGAAATAAGATAAATCACAATACATAAATCTGTCTGAATCTTCCAAAGACAATCTAGTAATAGCATCAGCTTCTAATTCGTTTTCATTGGCATAAGTTATGGCAGCGTTTGCATAATTAAATGTTTCTTGTGTAGCAATTGCTGATGTATAACCAATATAGTCCATGCTAGCTACGGCTGCTTCATCTGAACACATATAATTTATCCATAAATTGGCAGCTTTTGTGTTTACAGCATATTTTGGAATTACCCAATAATCACACCAAACATTTGAGCCTTCGGAAGGAACGTAATATGCAAGAGATGGAGCGGTAGCTTCAGCACCTAAAACTTCTTCAATATGCTCATCGCTTAATGTATATACAGCATCGCCTGACCATTGCAATAATATGTCTGATTTTCCTTCAACTACATCTGTCTTTCCATTGTCTGTTTCATAGCCATAGAAGTTTGAAAATTTCTTTTGCCTTATTAAATTGGCTTGTATTTTGCTTAATTGTGTATCATCGGTGTAATTTATTACATCATTAACATTTACGGTTCCTTCAAGTAATTCTGCTTTGTAGGTATAAATGGCAGCAACAGCGGTAGTATCTCTTACGCTATCTTTCATTTGAATTTTGTATGTTGAATCCCAAAGCATGTCCCAGCCTTTAGATTTTATTGTTTTTGTAGATACCTTGTCTCTATTGTAAACTATACCTAATGTTCCCCACATATAAGCACAAGAATATTCAGTGGAACTTTTTGCAAACACATCACTTGTTAAATAAGTGGATACATTTTTTCTATAATCTACAATAGCATTTCCGTTAATGTCTTCTCCCAGAGATGAATCTAATTTTAAAAGAAGGTCTAAACCTTGCATTTTTTCAACCATATAATCTGATGGAACAATAACATCATAATCAGCTTTTGACATGGCTATTTTAGAATACATTTCCTCGTTAGTTGGAGTATAAGATACTTCAACAGTAATAGATTCACCAGTAACTTCTTTATAATAAGTTTCAAATGATTCTATTAAATCTTCATTTAAGTATTCATCGATTGTTAGAATTAACAACTTGTTTTCTCTTTTAGAACAAGATGTTAAAAGGGGAATAATAGAAATTGCAACTAAGCAAACTATTGTTAAAATTAAAACCACTTTCTTTTTCATCTTAATAAACTCCTTATTTGTTTTTAATTTGTTTTTCTGGTTTATTTATAAACATTAATAATCCTAAAATTATAAAGAATATAATTGTAAATAGGGCTCTAAACTCTGTAGGTAAAGATTTTTTGCCTGCTTGTTTTGCGTAGATTAGAGTGGATATTGTGTCAAATCCGTTAATAGTAAACTCTGTAATAACAAAATCGTCAATAGATAGAGTAAATGCCATAACAAATCCTACTATAATACCCGACATTATCTCTGGAATAACAACTTTTGTTATAGCTTGCCAATAATTACATCCTAAATCTAAAGCTGCCTCATAAATTTTGTTATCTGATTGAGTAAGTCTTGGAGATACATTTAGTATTACATATGGGGTACAGAATGTAACATGTGCTAAAATTACTTCGATTAATTCTAGTGAGTTTCCAGTATTGAAGATTCTACGTAATACTTGGAATAAAAGCATCATAGACATAGCGGTTACTATTTCCGAGTTTACCATAGGAATTTGATTTACATTATTATAAGCATTTTTAATTGCTTTCTTTCTGATACTATGAATACCAATAGATGCTGCTGTTCCTAAAATTGTAGCGATAAATGAAGAACCAAAAGCGATTATTAAAGTATTTTTTAATGCATCGAAAATAGAGGAGGCATTTCTTCCTGTAAATAAATCCTTGTAGTTATCTAAAGTAAAGCCACTCCAATGAGTAAAAGAAATGCTACCTGTAAACGACCATAAAATCATCCAAATAATAGGTAAATATAATAGTACTAGTATTATACCTATGTATGTCCATGAAATTGTTTTAGAGGTTACTGATTTAATTTTATTTTTATTCATTACATCATACCTCCTGTAGCGGTGCCATCCTTGTCATACTTGTTAACTATAATCATAGATATTCCGATAATTACTAAAATTATTAAACTTATAGCACTAGATATGTTAAAGCTGATGAATGATTCGCTATAAATATAATCACCAACTAATATATAAGTATTATTACTCATTATATTAGCAATAGCAAAGGTTGTAATAGAAGGCATAAATACCATGGTAATGCCAGAAAGTACACCAGGTAGAGATAAAGGAACGGTAACCTTTGTTAAAACTTTAAATTCATTAGCTCCTAAATCCCTTGCTCCCTCATATAGGCATTTATCTATTTTTTCTACAACATTGTATATAGGCATAATCATATATGGTAGGTAATTGTATATCATAGTGAATATAACTGCATTTTCTCCTAGTTCTATATCCATTGCTTGGAATACTGCTTTTGTTGCAAGAGTTCTAATTAAGAAATTAATCCACATAGGGAGCATGAAAAGCATTACTATAACATTCTTGTGTTTTATATTTGATTTATTTAAAATTAAGGCCACAGGATAGCCAAGAATTAAACATGCAAGAGAAGTTATAATCCCGATTTTAAAGGATCTTTTTAACATATTTAAATTAGTAGAACTAAATACAGCTTTAAAATTATCCAATGTAAAACTTAAAGACAAAGAACCATCTCTATTTGTTTTAGTAAAAGAATATAGGAAAAGAATTACAAGAGGAAGTATTATAAATACTACCATAAATACTCCATAGGGGATGGATAAGTACTTTCTTGAAAAATGTCTAAATTTCATCTTTAACATCCTCTTTAGTGGTCTCTTGTGTGTTATCTTCAATTATTTCAGAAATAATATTTTCCGCATCGGATAAAACAGCTTCCTCTTCTTTTATTATTTCAGAAGAAATTTCTTTATGTTTGAAATGATATACAATATTAGATACTTCCTCTTCAGATAATGACATATCTAGTGTTATGAATCTAAAGTCATCTTCTTTTATCTTGATTCCAATTCTATCTCCAACGTCCCATAGATATTCAGTATCAGCAAATATATGTTTATTGTTATCAGTTCTGATATCCACATAATAATTTTTGCCTTTATAAATCATAGATTCAACATTTCCAGAAAGAGGTGAATCCCATTCATCATCTGTCATGTCTATTTTATTAAAATTAACCATAACATAAGCTTCCTTGCCTACGTAATCTTCGTCTATAGATTTTTCTAGGAACATGCTTTCTTTATTGAATGTGTATATATCTCCATATAAATCAAGAGTGTTTTCGGTTTTAAAAGTAATAGGAAGTATATTGGTATATCTTTCCTTTTCCATTATTTGTATATCAAAAGGATCTACGTTTAAACTTACCTCAGAGCCAACTTTGTATTCTTGAGTATTGTGAATTAAAAATTCATAACCATTAGCAATACATGAAGCTTCATAATGAACTCCTCTAAACATTGAGGATTTTATGACACCGTTTATAAAGCCTTTATCAGGCTCCCCAACTTTTAAATCCTCGGGTCTAATAACTATTTCGATAGGTTCGTTTTTATCAAATCCTGTGTCTACACATTTAACATCCTCGCCACAGAAGTGAACTAATTTATCTTTAAGCATAACACCGTCAAATATGTTAGCTTCACCTATAAAGTCAGCAACATATGCGGATTCTGGTTCATTGTATATAGACATAGGAGAACCTTTTTGCATAATAACACCATCTCTCATGACAATTATTGTGTCGGACATCGTTAAAGCTTCTTCTTGGTCGTGAGTAACATATATAAATGTTATACCTAATTTTTTATGCATTTCTTTAAGTTCAAGTTGCATTTCTTGTCTCATTTTTAAATCAAGAGCGCCTAATGGTTCATCAAGTAGTAGAATTTTAGGTTCATTTATAATAGCTCTTGCTATTGCTACTCTTTGTTGTTGACCACCAGATAGAGAGTTAACATTTCTTGTTTCATAATCAGAAAGGCCTACGATTTTTAAAGCCTTTTTTACTTTTTCATCAATAAACTCTTTATAAAGATTAATCTTTTTTAATACTGGAGTTCCTTTTCTCGTTTGAATTAATTTATAGTCGTAAGAATTTTTAAATTTAACTTTTTTTGTTAAACCTGTAGCGACATGATTGCTATCAAAAATCTTTTGATCAACGAGTTTGTCTTTTAGTTTTATTTCTTTTGTATAAGTAGATCCATCTTTTGCAGTGAATTCTTCTTCTATTTTCTTTAATTTTAATCCGAACGCAACATTTTTATAAACATTAAGATGTGGGAATAATGCATACTTTTGAAAAACGGTATTTACAGGTCTTTTATATGGTGGAAGACCTGCTATGTCTTTTCCGTCTAAAAGAATTTGTCCTTGAGTAGGTTGCTCAAAGCCAGCAATCATTCTAAGTGTTGTTGTTTTTCCACAGCCGGATGGTCCTAAGATAGTAACAAACTCGCCTTTTTTTATATCAAGGTTAATGTTTTTTACAACAGTCTTTGTTCCATAATTTTTAAATAAACCTTTTAATTGAATAATATAATCGCTCATTAAAACTCTCCTTTATTAAAATGTTGGAGGGCTAGAAACCCAAATTACTTTTGCAATATTATCTGAAGTATTTTCTAAATAGTGAACTTTAGAAGCTTCATAATAAAAAGACATTCCCTTAGAAACCATAATAGACTTCTTGCCAATATGAAGTAAAACTTGTCCTTCAAGAACATATCCAAATTCCTCACCTTCGTGAGGTCTATCCTCATCTAGTTTGCAATGAGGATTAATAGAAACAATAATTGGTTCCATTTCGTTTTTTTGAGCATTTGGGACTAACCAGGTTTGGGTGTATTCGTCTGTCTCCTTTATAATAAAATCATCATTATTAAAAACAGTTTTTTGATTATCCGCATCTGAAAAGAATTCTTTTAAATCTGTGCCAAGTGCATTTAATAAATCCACAAGTGTAGCTATAGAAGGCGACGTTAAATCGTTTTCAAGTTGTGAAATGTAGCCTTTTGTCAACTCACATCTATCTGCTAGTTCTTCTTGTGTAAAACCACATTGTAATCTTAAAGATTTTATTTTTGCTCCTAATTCCATAAAAACCCCAAACAAGATTTTATTGTTTAGTATTATTAAACCTAAAAAATAGTCAGTAATTTTTGTCTAAACTTTAAGTTTAAATTTATTAAACGAAAAAATTATATAAAACTATATATATTAAGTCAAACAATATTGATATGTTTTATGTGAAAAAATGTAAAAAAAATAGTCGCCAACTTTTTTAGTTGACGACTAGAAAATTTTTTCTTGAATTATTTATTCATATTGTTATAACAATCTAAGATTTCATCGGCCTTTCCAGCACAACCTAAAACTTCTGTTAATTTATGTTTAACAACAGTCTTGATGTTTGTTCTAGCGTCAGCTAAATATTGTCTTGGATCGAAATGCTCTGGATGCTCAACAAAGTGCTTTCTAATACCAGCTGTGCAGCCTAGTCTTAAGTCTGAGTCAATATTGATCTTACATACAGACATTCCTGCAGCTTTTCTTAATTGAGCTTCTGGAATGCCAACAGCATCTGGCATCTTTCCACCATTTTCATTAATAATCTTTACGAAATCTTGTGGAACTGAAGAAGATCCGTGTAAAACGATAGGGAAGTTAGGTAACTTTTCAGATACAGCTTCAAGTACATCGAATCTTAGTGGAGGTGGAACTAATACTCCGTTCTCATCTCTTGTACATTGATCTGGCTTAAACTTGTAAGCGCCATGGGATGTACCAATAGCAATAGCTAGAGAATCAACACCTGTTCTTGTTACGAAGTCAATAACTTGTTCTGGTTTTGTGTAAGTAGAAACTTCATGAGAAACTTCATCTTCAACACCAGCTAATGTTCCAAGTTCTCCCTCAACTGTAATGTATGGGTGATTTGTTGTATCATGTGCATAATCTACAACTTTCTTTGTTAATGCAATATTTTCCTCATATGGAAGAGCAGAACCATCAATCATGACTGATGTGAATCCACCATCGATACAAGACTTACATAATTCGAAAGAATCACCATGGTCTAGGTGTAGACAAATTGGTAAACCTGAAACCTCTACTGCAGCTTCTACCATTTTTCTTAAGTATACAGGATTTGCATAATTTCTAGCACCTTTAGATACTTGAAGAATTAGAGGAGCTTTTTCTTCCATAGCAGCTTCAACAATACCTTGAATAATTTCCATGTTGTTTACGTTGAAAGCACCAATAGCATAACCATGCTTATATGCTTGTTCAAACATTGCTTTTGTGTTCATTAATGGCATAACCATTACCTCCTAAATTTAATTTCCATTGAAAATATTACCATAATTTATTTTTTTATACAATAAAAATATAAGAATCTATTTTTTTAATTGAGAAAGCAGTATCAATATTATTTGAAGAGGAATTCCAATTAAGAATATAATCCAAGTTTCATATTGAATAGTAATTACATAAATAAGGGCTATTGTAGACCAAATAAATAAAGAAGCTGGGTAAATTTCATATTTTTTCTTACCCCATTTTTTATTAAAGAAAAGTAAGACTAAACAAGTGACCGGAACTGCAGCTAAAAATGCTTGCCATAAGAAAATTGCTTGATCTTCATATAAAAGATAAACACCATAAAAAAATACAATAAGCGCTGCAAGCCAAACAGCAACACAATAAGAAGAAACAATTATTATTCTGTTTTTTCGTATGTCTTTTTGGGATAACTGCTCTTTTTCTTCCTTTATTTTTATTCCATTTTCGTTAGTAAGTTCGTCTATTGTTACATTGTATAAACTAGCTATTTTTTTTAGAGTGGAAATTTCCGGAATAGATTCGCCTCTTTCCCATTTAGATATTGCCTTATCGGTATAGTTTAATTGTTTTGCAAGGTCTGATTGTGTAAGATTATTGATTTTTCTGAGTTCTAAAATATTTTTGGCAATGATTTCCCTAAGTTCCATAATACCCTTTTGTGTGTTTGTCGATAATTGCTTGTATTTTAGGTAGTGGTAAACTGTCGGTTTACTTTATTAAACTACCTTTCTACACATATTATATGCCTTTTTGTTGAACAACTTCAAGCCAAAGTCTATAATGCAAGTTGAAAAACTCGGAGGTTTTTAAATGGATTTATTAAAACATAGCAGAGAAGGACAGGCAAGGCTAGAAAAACAAGGCAAATTTGATGTTGCGATTACCCCTTATAGTGATAATGATACAATTCCAATTGATGAAAATTATAGGTATTTAACAAGAAATCCTGGCTTTATAATATCTAGAGGTATTATAAGAGCACTTTTGTTTTTATTGGGTCCACTTGCTACTAAACTTGCGTTTAATACAAAATATTATGGCCGTGAAAAATTAAAACCATTAAAAGGAAAAGGATTTTTCACAATATCTAATCATTGCTCGTTTTTGGATATTGTTTTAAACATCAGAGCTGTTAAACATAAATCTGTTTATATGACAGTTGCGGAATTTAATAATAAAAAAGGATTTGCGGGAGCTGTTTTAAGAACGGGAGGTATTCTTCCGCTTGCTACTAAGCCATCAGCTGTTAAAAATATGAAAAATGCTTTCCATACATTAATTGAAAAAAAGAAAGTAGTTCATTTCTATGCAGAAGCTGCAATGTGGTTGCATTACAAAAAACCTCGTCCAATGAAGAGAGGAGCTTTCTACTACGCAGTGCAAGAGAACACTCCTGTTGTTCCGATATTTATTAGATGGACGCCTTCTAAAGGTTTAAGAAAATTATTTGGAATAAAAGAAGATGCTTCTATTATTATTCTTGATCCGATTTATCCAAAGGAAGGGTTATCTTTAAAAGAAAATACAATTTATATGCAACAATTGGCTCAAAGAGAGTATACTGAAAACTATAGAGATTTTTTTTGTGTTTCTAAAGAAGAAAAGCCATGTATTTATGATATAGACCCAGAATATATGGATACACTTGATGAAGAAACAAAATATGCCGTAACTTTATAAGGAGAAATATGTTAGTAGATCCAAGAGTTGAAAAGTTAGCACATAACTTGGTTAATTATTCATGTCGTGTTCAAAAAGGTGAAAATGTTTTTATAGAGGCTACAGGAGTAGACTACCAAATCGTTAATTGTATTGTTAGAGAAGTAAATAAACTAGGTGCTTTTCCATATGTTTCATACAAAGATTCTAGAATAGAAAGAGAAATTTTAATGGGAATGAGCGATGAGCTTGCAAAAAGAATGGCAGATTTTGATGACTATAAGATGAAGAAAATGCAAGCATATATTGGTATAAGAGGTGGAGAAAATGCTTATGAAAAAAGTGATGTTCCGCAACAAAATATGAAAATCTATTCTTCATTGTATGCAACACCGGTTCACCTAGAGACAAGAGTTAAAAAAACTAAATGGGTTATTTTAAGATATCCAACACAGGGAATGAGTTCACAATCTTCAATGTCAACAGAAGCATTTGAGGATTATTTCTTTGAAGTATGTAATCTAGATTACTCTAAAATGAGTAAGGCTATGGATTCACTTGTAAGCTTGATGAATAAAACCGATAAGGTTAGAATAGTGGCTCCAGATACGGATTTAACATTCTCGATTAAAGGAATAGGGGCTGTAAAATGTGCTGGAGAGTGTAATATTCCTGATGGAGAAGTTTATACAGCTCCAGTTAAAAATAGTGTTAATGGAAGAATTTCATACAATGTTCCAAGTACGGAAAATGGGATTAAATTTGAAAATGTATCACTTCTTTTTAAAGACGGAAAAATTGTAGAAGCTACGTCTAATCATAATAAAGAAATTAATGAGATTTTTGATACTGATGATGGCGCACGTTTTGTTGGGGAGTTTGCAATAGGTGTAAACCCTTATGTGACAAAACCTATGGACGATATTTTATTTGATGAAAAGATTTCTGGATCTATACATTTTACGCCTGGAGATTGTTATGAAGATGCGTATAATGGAAATCAATCGGCTGTGCATTGGGATTTGGTTTTAGTTCAAACAAAAGAAAATGGTGGTGGAGAAATCTATTTTGATGATGTGTTGATAAGAAAAGATGGAATTTTTGTTTTGGACGAATTAAAGTGTTTAAATCCTGAAAATCTAAAATAAGAAAGTTTTTAAGAAAATAAAAAATAGTAGTGCAGCAAGATTTGTCCTACTATTTTTTTTAGCGATAGATTTTCGCGGGGACGAATAAAATCTATCTTGTATTATGTATTATATGTTATGTCAACTTAAAGTTTATAAAAGTTATCTTAACTTGACTTTATTATATTAAAATGTAATACTTTTTGTAAATGGAGTCGAATTCTACTATAATTTTTGGAAATTCTACTTGAAGTAGAGTTGAAATGTATAGCAAAATCGGAGAGTTATGGATTCAGAACAAATAGGTAAGGTTATTTTAGAATTAAGAAAACAAAATGGTTTTACGCAAGCTCAACTTGCTGAAAAGCTTTGCGTTTCTGACAAAGCTGTGTCTAAATGGGAACTTGGGGCTTCCATTCCAGATATTCAACAATTAGAATCAATAACTCAACTTTTTCATATAACCTATGATCTTTTATTAAGCGGTGATGTTGAAAAAGTAAAATTGTTAAATCAGAAGAAAAATAATGACGAACCCCCAAAAATAATTAAAAAGAAAATTTCATCAAAAGAGTGGTATGAAATAGATAATGCCGGTTTAATATACCCTGCTCAAGCAACAGTGGATTGGAATTTAGTTTTCAGGATTTCAGCTGTAATGAAAGAAAAGATTGATGAAGAAGTTTTAAATAGGGCTCTTCAAGATATGGTTTATAGATTTCCAACTTTTATGACTTGTTTAAGAAAAGGTTTTTTTTGGAATTATTTAGAGCGAATGGAAAGATATCCGGTTGTTGAAAAGAGTGATAGGCATCCAAATAAACCAATTAAACTTGATGGTAAGCATTATTTATTTAGAGTTATTTTAGATAACAATAGAATTTCTTGTGAGTTTTTCCATACACTAACTGATGGAACAGGCGCTTCTATATTTATCATGAGCTTGCTTTCTAGATATTACGAAATAAAGTATGGAAATATAAAGGATTATAAGGATGCGCTAAATGTTCTAGATAGCGTTAATCCTGAAGAAATTCAAGATAATTTTGCCTACTATGCTACAAATAATGTTATAAAAGGTAAAAAACAATCTTTCATTAAAGCATATAAAATAAAAGAAAAAAGAATTAGTAACAATATTGTTACACATCTTGTTGTAAATGCTACAGAACTTAACCTTCTTGCTAAAAAATATAATTGTACGATAACGGTTTTACTAACAGCAATTTACACAAAAGCATTCTTGAAAAGAAGAGTTTTTGATAAAAGTTTTAATCCTTTTATTATTCAAATTCCTATTAATTTAAGAAAGAAATTTGAGTCAAAAACTTTAAGAAATTTCTCATCATATGTGAATGTCGAAATTAATGAACAAGAATTGTCTATAGAAGAACTTATTGAAACTATAAAAAAACAGATAGAAATCGGGGTAGAACTCGATACATTAAAGCAAAATATAAATACCGTTGCGTCGTATAAGAATAATATTGGTGTAAGAATAGCACCGCTGAATTTGAAATTATTAGTTATGAGAATTGCAGCCTCCATAATAGGAGATATTGGTTGTACCACAGTTTTTTCAAACTTGGGCAACTTAAATACTCCAGATGAATTAAAAAGAATAGTAGATAGATTTGAAGTTGTAATGAAAGACGACATAATGGGTGGTGTATCGATGTCTGCTGTAACTTTTAATAATAAATGCGATATATCTTTTACAAGATCGATAGCAAAAAGTTCAATTGAGAGAGATGTTGCACGTGATTTAGTAAGCATGGGAATAAATGTTTATGCAGAGAGTAATTTAGGAGATAGGTAATGAGATCGTGTAAGTATTGTGGTGTAGAATTAAATGATAATGATATAAATTGCCCATTATGTGGAGCTCATACTTTTGTTGTAAATGCAACTCCTGTTATGCCGTCAGGTGAGTACCCTGATTTTACAAAGAAAACTGGTGTAAAAAAACTTATAAAAAATATATTCTTAGGAATAATGGCAGTTATATTCATGGCCATGGGAATAACCTCGGGATTGTCCAATAACTGGGCTTTTCTTGCTATTACGGGATTTGCTGAATTATATCTATGGTTTGGAATTTTACAATATATCTTTTGCCCAAAAAGAGTTTGTGATTTGATAAATGGAATATTTTTCTATATATTGTTGGCTTTAAATTTGATATTTATGCATTACTACTTTAATGGACATATCAATGCTTTAAGAATTAGCTTTGGTTATATTACCCCTATTATTTTATCTATATTAAATGTAACACTTGCGATGCTTATTTTTATTACTGGTAAGTGGCATAAATATGCTTATAAAACTTGTAGACTTGCTGTTTTTGAATTTATATGGTTTGTAGCCATGGCAATATTAAAAATGCCTATTGTTTCTTCCATTGTATGTGCTTCTTTGGGGTTTATAACATTGGTATGCGCTGTTGTCTTTGGAAGAGAGACATTATTTAGTGAATTAAAGAAACATTTCAAAATATAACTTACTATCTTAATTTAATTTTTTGATTAACAGTTTTTATTTGCTATTTTATTTTACTTGCTAATAAAAATACAATTTGTTAAAATATTTAGGATTAAAAAATATTTTTTTATGGAGGACATAATATTATGGCAAATGTAAGAGTTGCAATTAATGGTTTTGGACGTATTGGTCGTCTAGCATTTAGACAAATGTTTGGTGCTGAAGGTTACGAAGTAGTAGCTATTAACGATTTAACAAGCCCAAAAATGTTAGCTCATTTATTAAAGTATGACACAATGCAAGGTAACTACGTAGCAATGGGTCATAAAGTAGACTACAAGGATGCTGTATTAGCTGAAGACGGCAAGACAGTTGTAGTTCCTGGTTCAATCATCGTTGATGGAAAGGAAATCACAATTTATGCAAAAGCAAATGCTGCTGAATTACCTTGGGGTAAATTAGATGTTGATGTTGTTTTAGAATGTACAGGTTTCTATACATCTAAGGCTAAAGCTCAAGCTCATATCGATGCTGGTGCTAAGAAGGTTGTTATTTCTGCTCCTGCAGGTAATGATTTACCAACAATCGTTTACAACGTTAACCATACAACATTAACAGCAAATGATAACATCATTTCTGCTGCTTCTTGTACAACAAACTGTTTAGCTCCAATGGCTAAAGCTTTAAATGATTTAGCTCCAATTGAAGCTGGTATCATGACAACAGTTCATGCTTATACAGGAGATCAAATGATTCTTGATGGCCCACAAAGAAAAGGTGATTTAAGAAGATCAAGAGCTGGTGCTCAAAATATCGTTCCTAACTCAACAGGTGCTGCTAAAGCTATCGGTTTAGTTATTCCAGAATTAAATGGTAAGTTAATTGGTTCAGCTCAAAGAGTTCCAACAGCTACTGGTTCAACAACAATTCTTGTTGCTGTTGTTAACAAGGCTGTTACAAAAGATGAAATCAATGCTGCTATGAAGGCTGCTTCAACAGAATCTTTCGGTTACAATACAGATGAAATCGTTTCTTCAGATGTTGTAGGTATGAGATATGGTTCATTATTCGATGCTACACAAACAATGGTTATCCCAATGGAAGGTGGCAAGACTCAAGTTCAAGTAGTTTCTTGGTATGATAATGAAAATTCATATACAAGCCAAATGGTTAGAACAATTAAGTATTTCTCAAAATTCTTAAATAAATAAGTTTTGACATAAAGTATATTTGTAGGCTGTTAGGTAAAATCTTAACAGCCTATTTTTTTTGTATATTTTCTCTTGGAGTTGAATACTTTTGTAATTTTTTTATGTTATAAAAATACGACTAAAAATTAACTGAATTTCTTCAAAATATATATAAGCAATAATTAGCGTATTAGTTATTGAATAGCATTAAGTCCACCAGTAATTAGTTTATTAATGTAATTTCCTAAATCTTCAAGAGAAATTTTTAGTGAATTTGGTGTAAAGAACCATTTGGTATAAAGATCTATTGTTCCAGACATTGTAAATATACAAGTAATCTTACATTTTAAAATATCCTGTTCTTGTAAATTAGGATTTGCTTTTAATTCTTTCTCAACCATGGTTTTTACAAAAGTCTTTTTTATGGTATCAATAAAACCTATATCATTATTAGATAATAATAAAACTGAAAAATTATGATTAGATTCTAAAACATCAGAGATTTCAGAAAGTAGAGTATAAGGGTTTTCTTTTACCTGTTTTATAGAATATTTTTCAAGAACTTCGTTTAATTTATCTATAACCTCACATTGTATATCTGAGATAACATCATTAATAGTTTTATAATGTAAATAGAAAGTAGCTCTATTGATATTTGCTTTTTCAGTAAGTTCAGTAATACAAATTTTTGAAATATCCCTTTTTTCTACCATTAAAGTAAAAAAGGCATTAAAAATGGCACTCTTAGTTTTGATAACTCTTTTATTTTTTTTCTCTTTGTTTTTCATAATGCTTTTATTATATAACTTTTGATAAAAAAATCAACATTTTATTCTTTTATGTCGAAAATCTCATTGCATAAGTCTTGTGCATATTGAGGTTCGTGTGTTACTAGAATGATTGCTCCTTCATATTCTTTAAGAGCTTCAAAAAGGGCTTCCTTTGCGTTGACATCTAAATGATTAGTAGGTTCGTCTAATATAAGCAAGTTAGATGTCTTTTGCATGATAGAGCAAAGTTTTATTTTAACTTGTTCTCCGCCGGAAAGATTGCCCACAGGTTTTGTTGCTAGTTCTCCTTTTAATCCTACTTTTGCAAGTTCACTGCGAATTTCTTTAGCATTCATTCTAGGGTACATTTCATTCATAAATGTAGTTGCAATGATTTGTTTAGATCTAAACTCTAAATCTTGTTCAACATAATTTATTTTTGTGCTTAAATGGTAATAAAAGGTTCCAGAAATTGCAGGAAGTTTATGCATTAATGTTTTTAAAAGTGTTGTTTTCCCTAGGCCATTTGTTCCTCTAATCCAAAGTTTAGTATCACTTGCCATAGATATATTTATAGGAGGTAAAATTGCTTTTCCATTGTAGCCTATTTCAAGATTTTTTACTTCAAGTAGATGTCTGGTTATTACTGGAATATAAGGAAAGTTGAATGAAGGTTTTTCGAAATTAACTGGCTTTTGCATAATTTCTATTTTATTTAACATTTTTTGGCGGGAATTAGCCATGCCGGCAGTGGCAGCTCTGGCTTTATTCCTGTCAATATATTCTTGCATTTTCTTTATTTCACGTTGTTGTCTTTCATAATCATCTTGATATTGTTGAGCCTTCTGCTCATGTTGAATTAAATATTCATTATATGAGCACCAGTACTTGGTAATTTGCGCATTTTCAATATTAACAATTATTTTACAAGTGTCATTTAAAAATTGAGTATCATGTGAAATAAGAATAAATGTTCCTTTGAAACCATTTAAATATTTGTTGAGCCAATCGATTTGTTCTAGGTCTAGAAAGTTGGTAGGTTCGTCAAGTAACATTACATCTAATTCTTGTAATAATAGTTTAGCAAGCATTAATTTTGCTCTTTGTCCACCTGACAAGTTTGCTATTAAAGTATCATAGCCATAATTATGAATTCCAAGACCTGTAGCGACTTTTTTTATTTCAGATTCTAAATCATAGAAGTTGGCCTCTTGTAATCTTTCTTGCAATTTTGATGTTTTGTTTATAAGGTTATCTAACCTTTCAGGATCTTCAATTGTACTCATTTCCTCATACATTTTTTCTAAAGAAGAATTTAAATCATATAAATATTGAAATGACGTTCTTAGATATTCAATTACGGTTTGAGATCTATCAATATTGGCATGTTGATCTAAATAACCCCATCTAATACCATTTAACCATTTAATTTCTCCTTCATCTTGAGATAATTTTCCAGTAATAATGTTCATGAAGGTAGATTTTCCAGCACCATTAAGACCAACTACACCAATATGCTCACCATTATTCACTGTAAGGTTAGCATTTAGAAATAATTGTTTGTTGTCAAAAATATGCGAAAGATTTTTAATTACAAGAATACTCATATCAAGTATTATATTAAACATTTATCTTTAAGTCTAACAATTATTGGGTTATAATATCATAGAGGTGGAAAATGAAAACAAGATGGTATAAAGATGCTGTTATTTATCAAATATATCCAAGAAGTTTCTGCGATTCAAACGGAGATGGGATAGGAGATTTAAGAGGTATTATTTCAAAATTAGATTATATAAAAAGTTTAGGTGTAGATGCCGTATGGTTATCTCCAATTTATAAGTCTCCAAATGATGATATGGGATATGATATCTCAGATTATAGAGATATTATGGATGAGTTTGGAACATTAGACGATTTTAAGGAAATGCTAAAAGGTATGCATGACAGAGGTATAAAATTGATTATGGACCTTGTGGTTAATCATACATCTGATGAGCACTTTTGGTTTAAGGAAGCTAAAAAAGGAAAGGACAATCCTTATAGGGACTACTATATTTGGAGAAAGGGTAGAGGTAAAAATGGTAAAAAACCACCAAATAATTGGACTTCTAACTTTGTAGGTCCAGGATGGGAGTATGATGAAAATTCAAAAGAATGGTACCTTCATTTATTCTCTAAAAAACAACCCGATTTAAACTGGGAAAACCCAAAAGTAAGACAAGAAGTTGCAGATATTTGTAATTATTGGTTTGACATGGGCGTAGATGGTTTTAGATGTGATGTTATTACTTATATCTCAAAAGAAGATGGCCTTCCAAATGGTAAAATTACAGAATATCCATTAATTGGTGTTAGTAAATATTGTATGGGACCAAGATATCATGATTATATGCATGAATTAAATGAAAGAGCATTCTCAAAATACGATACAATGACTGTAGGTGAAGCAGCAGGTATAACATTTAAAGATGCTTATAAAAGCATTGATGAATCGGTTGAAGAACTTGATTCTGTTTTCTCATTTGAGCATATAACACAACCGGATATGGTTTTACAAGTTTTACCAAAGAAGTTTGATTTGGTAAAATTTAAAAAGATATTATCAAATTGGCAAAGTTTACCTATGACTTCGCAGCCTACATTGTTCTTAGAGAATCATGACCAACCAAGAAGCTGGCCTAGATTTGTTAATTATTGTTATGATAATAAAGAAAAGGCAGCAAAAATGCTTTTAGTAGCAATGCAAATGCAAAGAGGAACTCCATATATTTATCAAGGTCAAGAAATAGGTATGACAAATGTGGATTTTAAATTAGAAGACTATAGAGATATTATGTCAATAAGAGTTTTTGATACAGTAAAGAAGTATTTGCCTTGTATGATGGGAGTTGCTAAAAAAGTTATGTTAAAAAGAGCTAGAGATCATGCAAGAACTCCAGTTCAATGGAATACAACTGAAAATGCAGGATTTGGAAGCGGGGCGCCTTGGATGATGGTTAATCCTAATTATGATGAAGTAAATGTTGAAAATGAAGAAAAAGATCCAAATAGTATTTTGAATTTCTATAAAAAGTTTTTAGCATTTAGAAAAGGAAAAGACATTATAATTTCAGGAACATATGAACCTTACTATGAAAAGAGTAAAGAATTGTTTGTATATAATAGAAGGCTTGGGGATAATTCTTACTTTGTAATTTGTAACTTTGTTAATAAAAATGTAAACTTTAAACTTCCTGTTGATATGAAGATTAAATCCTCAAAGGTAGCAATTTCAAATTATGAAGATAATGAAACAAAAACACTTCAAGATTTAACAATTAGACCTTTTGAAGCAATAGTTTTTGAGGTTAAATATTAAAAGTGTTATATATGTACGGCTGCTTTGAAATAAAACCCTAAGCAGCCGTATTTTTTATTACGAATATTTTGATAATAAAGTTGTTAAGAAATAAATTATTCAAAAAAATAATTTAGCATATTTAGATTGCCATATTTATTATCAAGTAAAAATTTATAATATTCTATTATATATAATATTGCTTATTGAAAATAACACATATTCAATGGTATAATTTGAGTATATTAAGAGTTTAAGGAGATTGTTGGATGGATACTACTCAACCAATTTATTTATTTCATGAAGGTACTAATCATCAGGTTTATAAATTGCTAAGCCCACGTCATATTGTGGAAGATGGTAAAAATGGTTGGTTTTTTAGAGTATGGGCACCTCATGCTGTTTCTGTCAGTGTAGTTGGTGATTTTAACTATTGGGATAGAAATATAAATCCTATGCAAAAAATTAGTGATGGTGTTTGGGAAGTTTTTATAGAAGGTCCAAAAATTTATGATAACTATAAATATAGTATAGAAGCAAAAGATGGTAGAATTTTAACGAAGTCTGATCCATACGCTTTACATACTGAAACGGCCCCACAGAACGCATCTAAATTATATGAATCAGCTTATAAGTGGGGAGATTCTAAATGGTTAAAACTTAGAGAAAACGTTAATCCTTATGAAAGTCCAATGAATATCTATGAACTTCATCTTGGTAGTTGGAGAAGATATCCAGATGGAAACTTTATGAACTATAGAGAAATTGCGGATGAATTAGCAGCATATGTAAAAGAAATGGGTTATACGCACATAGAGATACTTCCTATAACAGAGTATCCTTTTGACGGCAGCTGGGGGTATCAAGTAACTGGAATGTATGCACCAACATCTAGATATGGTACTCCAGATGATTTTAAATATTTTATAGATGTTCTTCATAAAAATGGAATTGCGGTTATTTTAGACTGGGTAGTTGCTCATTTCCCAAAGGATGAATATGGTTTATATGAGTTTGATGGAGAAAAAACTTATGAATATCAAGAAGATTGGAAATGTGAACATAAAGAATGGGGGACAAGAGTCTTTGATTACGGAAAAAATGAAGTAAAATCATTTTTAATTTCTTCGGCTAACTTTTGGTTAAAAGAATACCATATTGATGGTATTAGAGTTGATGCAGTTGCGTCAATGTTATATTTAGACTATTGCAGAAAATCTGGTGAATGGAAGCCAAATTCTAAAGGTGGTAATTATAATTTAGAGGCAATAGAATTTTTCAAAACTTTAAATGCGGCAGTTTTATCTGAAAATAAAGGGAAGATAATGATAGCAGAGGAATCAACAGCGTTCCCTATGATTACAAAACCAGGATATGATGGTGGACTAGGATTTAATTTCAAGTGGAATATGGGTTGGATGAACGATATGCTTCGCTATGTATCAGCAGATCCGTTCTTTAGAAAAGATATGCATAACAATGTTACATTCTCTATTACTTATGCATATAGTGAGAATTATGTTTTACCAATTTCACATGATGAAGTTGTACATGGAAAAGCTTCACTTTTAAATAAGATGCCAGGTGATTATCAACAAAAATTTGATGGTGATAGAGCATTTATGGGTTATATGATGGGACATCCTGGAAAGAAACTATTATTCATGGGATGTGAGTTTGGCCAATTTATAGAATGGGATTATAAAAAACAACTAGATTGGTTCTTACTTGATTATGATAGTCATAGAAATTTACAAAAATTTGTAAAAGATTTGAATAAATATTATTTAAGCCATCCTGAAATGTACGAATTAGATACAACTTATGATGGATTTAAATGGATTAGCGCAGATGACAATACTCAAAATATTGTTACATTTAAAAGGTATGCTAAAAATGGGGATTATACAATAGTTGTAGTAAACTTCTCTCCTGTTGAAAGAAAAGGTTACTCAATAGGTGTTCCAGATTTTGCTACATACAATGTAGTTTTAAATAGCGATGACTCAATTTATGGTGGACTTGGAACTTCTCCAAAGAAATATAAGGCAATAAAAGGAAATATGCACGGGGAGACTCAGATGATAAATCTAGAAATTCCAGCCAATAGCGTTATGTATATTAAACCTGCAAAGAGAATAAGTAAAAAATAATATAGGGGAAAATAAGGAGGAAAAGTAGACAATGTATTCTACGAAAAAAGAATGTATAGCAATGTTGCTTGCAGGAGGTCAAGGTACAAGATTGTATTCATTGACAAGAGATGTAGCTAAACCTGCTGTATCGTTTGGTGGAAAATATAGAATTATAGATTTTCCACTATCAAATTGTATCAATTCAAATATTGATACAATAGGTGTTTTAACACAATATAAGCCATTTGATTTGAACCAATATATTGGTAATGGCCAACCTTGGGACTTAGATAGAATGACAGGTGGTGTATTTGTACTACCTCCATACTCAAGAGGTGGCGAATCAGGTGACTGGTATAAAGGAACAGCAAATGCAATTTATCAAAATATAGAGTTTATAGATAAGTATTCTCCTGAATATGTATTAGTTTTATCAGGTGACCATATCTATAAAATGGATTATGCTAAAATGCTTGAATATCATAAAGAAAAGAATTCTGATTGTACAATTGCTGTTTTAAATGTTCCACTGTCTGAAGCTTCTCGTTTTGGAATCATGAACACAAATCCAGATAACTCAGTATATGAGTTCGAAGAGAAGCCAAAACAACCAAAAAGCACAAATGCTTCTATGGGTATTTATATCTTTAATTACCAAAAATTAAGAAAGTACCTAATTGATGATGAAGCTGATCCTAATTCAAGTAATGACTTTGGTAAGAACATAATTCCTAATATGCTTAAAGATGGTCAAAAATTATTTGCATATAATTTTGAAGGTTATTGGAAAGATGTTGGGACTATCTCTTCTTTATGGGAAGCAAATATGGATATAATAGATGAAAATTCTGGGATTAATTTATCAGATAATTCATGGAAGATATATGCAAGAAATACGGCTGAGCCACCACACTTTGTTGGCAACAATGCGAAAATTGTAAATTCTTTGGTAACTGAAGGTTGTGAGGTAGAGGGAACTGTTATAAATTCCGTTATATCATCAGGTGTTAAGATTGCAGAAGGAGCCATTGTTGAAAATTGCAATATTATGCCAAATGCTCAAATATTAGAAGGAGCAGTTGTTAAATATGCAATTATAGGGCAAGGGGCAGTTGTTGGAAAAGATGCTAAGATTGGCGATGCTCTAAAAGAACCGGTAAATGGGCAATGGCAAATTGCCGTTGTAGGTCCTTATGCAAAGGTTTCTGAAAACCAAGTAGTACCAGTTGGGGCTATGGTAGATTAATAGGAGGTGCAAGATGAATAATAATATGTTTAGCGTAATTTTCGCATCAGATCAAGAAACAAAACTAGATAATTTAGCATTACATAGAACAACCGCATCATTGCCTTTCTGTGCAAGATATAGATGTATAGATTTTACCTTATCTAACTTGGTAAATAGTAACGTTACATCAATAGGAATTATAACAAAAAATAACTATTCTTCATTAATGGACCATATTCGTATGGGTCGTGATTGGGATTTGAACAGAAAGAATGGTGGTATTGTAGTATTTCCACCATATGCTTCAAATACAACCAGAAGTGTATTTAAAGGAAAAATCGAAGCCTTGTATGGAATATTAGAGTTTATTGAAAAAGCTCCAGAAGAATATTGTATTGTGACAAATAGTAATATTATTTCAAATATTGATTTTGAAGATGTTTATAAACAACACATTACAACAGGTGCAGATATAACTGTATTATCATATTCGGCAAAGCCAACATCATCAAAAAGATTATTGTTAGATTTAGATAAAGATTCTAAAGTTATTGGTTCTAGAATTACTCAAAGATCAGATGACAATATTTTAGAAGTTGGTGTAAATGTTTACTTATTAAAGAGAGATTTGTTAAGAGATTTAGTTGTAGACAATTTTGAAAGAGGATTAATAGATTTTGAAAAAAATATAATTCAACAAAATGTAGATAATTTAAAAATCTATTCTTATCATATAGATCAACATTGTGCAATAATCGATGATATAAAGTCATACTATAAAGAAAGCATGGCAGTACTTGATTTTGATGTTAGAGAATCTCTATTCGACGGAAAAGGTGGTAAAATTTACACTAAAGTTAAAGATAGTGTTCCAACAAGATATAGAGAAAATGCACTTATTAAAAATTCGTTAATTGCCGATGGTTGTGATATAAACGGAATCGTTGAAAATTCAATACTATTTAGAGGTGTAATAGTTGAGGAAGGTGCAGTTATTAAAAACTCAATAATTATGGAAGGTGGAAAAATTCAAAAGAATGTTTCACTAAACTATATTATTACTGACAAAAATGTTACAGTTACAGAAGATAGAACAATGAGTGGTTCAGAGTTATATCCTGAGGTAATTGCAAAGAATAAAACTGTTTAATTAAAAGGAGGATTTACCTTATATGGCAGAAGTAAAAAAGACAACAAAAAAGAAAACTTCTACAACAAAGGAAGTTAAGGATTGTGTCAATAAAGATTTAACCAATAAAAAGGAAAATAATATGAAAGTGTTATTTGTTGCTGGCGAGGCAAATCCTTTTATAAAAACAGGCGGCCTTGCAGATGTAGCTGGCGCACTTCCTGCAGCTTTAGTTGAAAAAGGCATTGATGCGAGAATTATAATACCTTTATATCAAGATATTCCACAAGATTACAAAAACAATATGAAGTATATTGGAAATTGTTATGTTCAATTGTCTTGGAGAAGTCAATATTGTGGGGTATTTACATACAATTATCAAGGAGTTATTTACTACTTTATAGATAATGAATTCTATTTTAAAAGACATGGTATATATGGTCATTATGATGATGGAGAAAGATTCGCTTTCTTTAGCAAGGCAGTACTTGAAGTTTTAAAATTAATAGATTTTGCTCCAGACATTATTCACGCTAATGACTGGCATACAGCATTAGTTCCGGTATTTTTAGATTGTTTCTATAGAGGAGATGAATATTGTAAGAACGCGAAAACGGTTTATACAATTCACAATATAGAATTCCAAGGTCAATATGGAGATAACCTAATAGGAGATATCCTAGGATTAAATAATGACCAAGCTATGTTAATTAGATATGGGGACTGTGTTAACTATATGAAAGGTGGTATTGAAAGTGCTTCTAGAGTAACTACGGTTTCTCCATCTTATGCAAATGAAATTTTAGATCCATACTATGGTTATGGAATGCAAGGTATATTAAATGAAAGAAAGTGGAAATTATCTGGAATAGTAAACGGAATAGATACTATTAAAAATGATCCTATGACAGATAAATCTTTATTTGTTAATTATAATTTACAAACATTTGAAAATAAAAAGGCGAATAAGACAGGTCTTCAAGAATTACTTGGACTTCCAGTTAATGAAAATGTTCCAATGATAGGAATGGTTGGTAGATTAACTCATCAAAAAGGTATAGACTTAGTTACGGCAGTTCTAGAGAGAATCCTTGATATGGATGTTCAATTAGTTATTTTGGGTACAGGCGATTGGAAATATGAAAACATTTTAAAAGATATGCAAAATAGATATCCTGGAAAATTAAGGTCATTGATTTGCTTTTCTTCTGACATGGCAAGTAAAATATATGGTGCATCAGATATGTTCCTAATGCCTTCAAAGTTTGAGCCATGTGGATTATCTCAAATGATAGCAATGCGTTATGGCTCAGTTCCAATTATTAGATTGACAGGAGGCCTAAAAGATACCGTAATGGGTTACAACCATGAAACTAAAGAAGGAGAAGGATTTACTTTCTTAACATATAATGCTTCTGATATGCTATATGCAATAGAAAGAGCAGTAGGATTATATAGAGACTATAAGGAAGACTGGAAGCAAGTTGTTGAAAACGGAATGAATAAAGATTTCAGTTGGTCAACAATAGCTCAACAATATTTAGATTTATACAAAAGTATATAATACATTTTTATATTTATAAGGTGGGAAAAAATAAATATTAAAAAGGTAGGCAAATAAAAAATGGAAAAACTTAGCACGAAAGAACTTAAGGAAATCATCGAAGGTAAATGTCAAAGATATTTTGGTAAACCTTATACAGCAGTTAGTAAACATCAATTATATAAAGCAGTTTGCTACACAGTAAGAGATATCCTTACAGAAAACAGATTAGAGTTCAAAAGAAAAAGAGTTCAACAAGAAACTAAGCAAGTATACTATATGTCAATGGAATTTTTGATTGGTAAGTCTTTAAAGAATCACTTATTCAATTTAGGAATGACAGAAGAGTTTGAAACAGTTTGTAAAGAATTAGGAACAACTCTAGAAGAGTTATATGATATTGAGCCAGATGCAGGACTTGGTAATGGTGGTCTTGGAAGATTAGCTGCCGCTTACATGGAGTCATTAACAAATATGAATTATGTAGCATCAGGCTTCTCAATTAAGTATGATTACGGTATTTTTAAACAAAAGATTAATGAAGGTTGGCAATTAGAACTTGCAGATGACTGGCTTTCAAATGGTGATGTATGGCTTGCCCCACGTGAGGAAGATACATTTAGAGTTAAGTTTGGTGGCCAAGTAAATCAAAGATGGGAAAATGGTAGGTTATATATTGACCAAGTTAATGCATATGAAGTAGATGCAGTTCCTTATGATATGAATGTTTCTGGTTATCATGTGCCAGCAGTAAACAAATTAAGACTTTGGACAGCAAAGGCTCCTAATGATTTCGATATGCAATTATTCGCACAAGGTGAATATGTTAAATCATTAGAGCAAAAAGCTTTAGCAGAAAGTATTTGTAAAGTTTTATATCCAGCTGACCATCATATCGAAGGCAAGCAATTAAGATTAAAACAACAATATTTCTTTGTTTCTGCTTCAATTCAATCAATATTTAAAAAGCATATTAGAGATTATGGCTCCCTAGATTCGCTTCCAGAAAAGGTAGCTATTCATATTAATGATACTCATCCAACATTATGTATTCCAGAAATGATGAGATTGTTGTTAGATGAATATGGCTATTCTTGGGAAAAAGCATGGGATATCGTTACAAAAACTGTTGCATATACAAATCATACGGTTATGGCAGAAGCTCTTGAAAAATGGCCTGAAGACTTATTTAAATCTTTACTTCCTAGAATTTATCAAATTGTTTGCGAAATTAATCAAAGATTCTGTAATGAATTATGGGAATTCTATCCTAATGACTGGGGTAAAGTTTCATATAACTCAATTATGTCAAATGGTCAAATCAAGATGGCAAATCTTTGTTTAGCAGCATCACATACTATAAATGGTGTTTCAGCACTACATTCACAAATTTTAAAGGATAGTGTATTCCATGATTATTACAAGATGCATCCACTTAAGTTTACCAATGTAACAAATGGTATTACATACAGAAGATGGTTATGTTCAGCAAACAAAGAATTAAGTGACTATATCGAAACTTTAATTGGGCCAAACTTTAAAGAAAATGCTGATGATTTAAAGAAACTTGTTGAGTTCCAATCTAATAAGAAAGTATTAGATAAAATTATGGAAATCAAAAAGAATAATAAACTAGTGCTAGCTCAATATATTAAAGAAAACAATGGAATTGATGTAGACCCTAACTCAATATTTGATGTTCAAGTAAAGAGATTACATGAATATAAGAGACAACTTTTAAATGCACTTCATATTTTGGATTTATATTATAGAATAAAAGCTAATCCAAACCTAGATATTAATCCAAGAACATTTATATTTGGTGCTAAAGCTGCTCCTTCTTATTATATGGCAAAACAAATTATTAAATTAATTTGGTGTTTAGGAGAACAAATCAATAATGATCCAGATGTTAATGGAAAGATTAAGGTAGTATTCCTTGAAAATTATAGAGTATCTTTAGCTGAGATAATAATGCCAGCTTCTGATGTTTCTGAACAAATTTCAATAGCAGGAAAAGAAGCTTCAGGTACAGGTAATATGAAGTTTATGATTAATGGTGCAGTTACTATTGGTACAATGGATGGTGCAAATATTGAAATTCATCAAAATGTTGGTGATGAAAATATATTTATCTTTGGTAAACTTGCTAGTGAAATCGATGAAATTAATAGAAATGGATATGAACCAACATATTACTATAATAACAATCCAAGAATTAAAGCGGTTATAGATGGTTTACGTTCTGGTATTGCAGGCGTTGAATTCAACGAAATTGCAGACTCACTACTTGGTTCAGATACATACAAAGTTCTATGTGATTTTGAATCATATTGCGATGCACAAGAAAAGCTTGATAAAGCATATTCAGATAAATATCGTTGGGCTAGAATGTCTTTGATGAATACGGCAAACGCAGGATTTTTCTCATCAGATAGAGCAGTTAAAGAATATGTTGATAGAATTTGGCATTTAACACCTGTAGATTTTAATAAGGTAGTGAAAACTAAAGCGCAAGCTACTAAAAAAGCAGAAACTAAAAAGCCAGTTGCTAAAAAAACAACTAAGAAATAATAACTATGGAAATCTACTTTGATAGTAAAGATCCTAGATGCAAGACTCCTTTTGGTGCAGTATCGACTGACGATTCATTAGAATTAAATGTCTACTGCAAAGATGGGGTATTTGTTAATAAAGCTAAAGTTATTGTTTATAAAGATGAACAAGAGGTTCCTTTTGAGTATCCTCTTGTTTATTCTTTTACAAAAGATGGAATATCATGCTTTAAGATGATAGAAAATAATTTGGATGTTGGTCTTTATTGGTATAGCTTTGAATTTGATACTGAAGAAGGAATAATTAAGAAAGATTTAAATGGTTACGGCTATCAACTTACGGTTTATGATATAAAATATAAAACGCCAGAATTTGCTAAAGGTGGAATTATTTATCATATATTTGTAGACAGATTTAATAAAGGAAAAGATAGTTCTATTACTTTTAATAAAAATGGAGTACTTAAAAACTGGGATGAGAAAGTAACACTAAAAGACATAGATGGAGTATATAGAGCTAATGACTTTTATGGTGGCAACTTCCAAGGCATAATAGATAAACTTGACTATTTAAAAGAATTAAATATTTCCATTATTTATTTGTCACCAATATTTAAATCTTCTTCAACTCATAGATATGATACGGGCGATTATTTGCAGGTTGATGAACTTTTAGGTTCTGAAAAGAAGTTTAAGGAATTAATCGATACAGCTCACGAAAAAGGTATAGAAATAATGCTAGATGGTGTGTTTAATCATACAGGAGCGGATAGCCTTTATTTTAATAAATTTAATAATTATCCATCGGTTGGTGCATATCAATCTAAACAAAGCCCATACTATAACTGGTATACATTTTATGATTTTCCAGACAACTACCATTGTTGGTGGGGGGTTACGGTTTGTCCAACAATAAAGCCTGTCCCAAATGGATTTAGAGATTTAATTACAAACCCTATCAATGGTGTTATAAAGAAATGGACTTCACTTGGTGTAAAAGGGTGGAGGCTAGATGTTGTTGATGAACTTGCAGAAGACTTTGTTAAAGATATAAGAAAAGCAATTAAAAATTCAAATAAAGAAGCACTAATGATTGGAGAAGTTTGGGAAGATGCTTCTAATAAGATAGCTTATGAGTATAGAAGACATTATTTCCAAGGCGAAGAATTAGATGGTGTCATGAACTATGTTTTCAAAACAGCAATTCTTGATTATGTAAATAATGGAGATGTTGCACTATTTAAAGATAGAGTTGAAGAAATTATTGAAAATTACCCTAAGCAATCTTTAGATTGTTCAATGAATCTTATTGGCACACATGATACTATTCGAGCACTTACCATGTTGTCTGGTGCTGTAGGAAATATAGAATCAAAGGAAGCTAAAAGAGATTATAGATTAAATAAAGAAGAATATGCTTATGCTTCTAAAAAATTAAAGGTAGCATCAAGCCTTCAATTTATGTTGCCAGGTATTCCATCAATTTATTATGGTGATGAGATAGGAATGCAAGGATTTGAAGATCCTATGAATAGAGAACCTATGAATTGGGAAGATATTGATGAGGATATTCATAGCCACTATGTAAAATTAGGCAATATTAGAAATAAATATAAAAGCGAAATGATAGGAGATACTATTATCGAAAATGATAATGGCGTTTTAGTTTTAAAAAGAGTTTCTAAAAAGTGTATTACTTTAGTTGCAAATACATGCAGTGAAATGAAATTCTATGAATTAAAAGAAGATTCTATAGATTTATTAACAAACAAAAAGTATTTAAAGGGTAAACTTATCTTGGATAGTGATTTAGTGTATATTTTCGAGGAATAATGGAAGAAAAAATATTAGGTGATTTTCATTCTCATACAGTTTTTTCTCATGGCAAGGGTACCATCGAGGATAATGTAAAGAAAGCTATAGAAAAAGGATTAAAAGCTATAGCAATAACTGACCATGGATTTGGTCAAAAGTTTGCAGGAATTACACCTAAATCCTTTTTGGAAATGAGAAAGGAAGTTGAAAGATTAAAACCTATTTATCCTCAAATAAAGATTTTACTAGGTGTCGAAGCAAATATTATTAATAAAGACGGCAAGGTAGATTTAACAAAAGAACAAGAAGAAATGATGGACTTAATTCTTTGTGGTTTCCACATGTCAGCAACAGAATGGAAAATAAAGAGTTTATTTGAAATGGTGCCACAAGCAATTTTATGGAAGATGGGAAGTAGATCAAGTTGGCAAAGAGAGATTAATACAAAAACATATTTAAATGTAATAGAAAACTATCCTATTGATGTTTTAACTCATCCAGGCCACACATTAGATGTAAATTATTTAGATATAGGGAATGCATGTGCAAATAAAGACACTTATATAGAAATTTCATCAAGACACAAGATTCCAACAGATGATGCCCTTTTAGAATTATTAAAAACTGATGTTAAGTTTATTATTAATTCAGATGCTCATAAAGTAAATGAAATAGGTGAATATGACTACGCACTATATTTAATGAATAAATACAAATTGCAAGATAGAGTAGTAAATTATAAGAATATAGATTTTCCATTAAGGTCAAAGAAAAAATGAATTATACAAAAGAAACTATAGAAGAGATAATAAAAGAAGTAGAAAAGTTAGATAAAAAAGGAAAACTAACTTTTTTAGTTGGTGTTACTAAATCTGTGGGTTCAATTCAATTGTTTAAAAATAATAAGTTTTCTTTAGAGTATGAATTTAAAGATGAAGATGTCGCTTTTAAATGTTATGAAATAATAAAAGAATTATTTGACATAGAATTGGAACTAGGTGTTAATTCAATAGATCAAAAAAACTATACGATAAATATAAGTGGAGAATTTGCTAATAATATACTAAAAGAAATGAAATTATCACACTATGAAAACGGAGAGTTTATAGTTGAAGATAACTCGGAATATGTTGGTAATATATCTAACATGGAGCAAGCAAAAAGTTATATGCAAGGTGTGTTTGTGTCAGTAGGTGCTGTATATTTTCCAAGTGGTATAGAGGAAAAAGGTGGATATCATGTTGAAATGGTATTTACAGAAGAAGATTATGCTCTTGCTGTAAAGAATATGCTTGATGAGTGCCATATTCATTTGTCTTATATAGATAGGGAAAACACATACTCTCTTTATGGAAAAAAATATCAACTAGTTAGTGATATACTTGCCTTTGTTAGAGCTAGTAATATGGTTTTAAAGTTGTGTGATGTCAACGTTAGCAGAGAAGCTAATAACAACTTAAATAGAGAAAACAATTTCATTACTGCAAATTTAGATAAAACAATTATTGCCTCCACTAAACAAATTCATGCAATTGAAATTTTGGAAAAGAAAGTGGGATTAGAGAATTTAGATGTGACTATGGCTAAGGTTTGTAAAGCTCGCTTAGCAAATCATGAGGCAAGTTTAAATGAACTTGCAGAAATTGTAGGATTAACCAAAAGTTCTTTAAATAGAATGCTAAATAAGATAATTAAAAAATCAGAAGAATTAGAATAAAACCTATTGACATAGTATGTGAATCATAGTAAAACAAGAATATGCAAGAAACTTTGGGTGACATTAGGTCAATCGGTGGTAAAGTCGAGCAATCGAACGAGTCCAACAGCCCCAACAGTCGATGTGGTTAGATTCCACAACCGCCCGTAAAGTCGGAATGGGAAAGAGAATTGTATTTTTTTATAATATCTTTAGTTGATTGCAAATATAACTTATAGGAGGCCTTATGAAAAAGGTCGGTTTTTCAACACGTACTATCGCATATACTGCGGTAATGACGGCAATGGTTGCAGTAGCTACAATGGTATTAAAAATACAAACCTTAGATAGCTATACTAATTTAGGAGATGCTGTAATATTTTTAACGGCAGCTTTTTTTGGTCCTATTCCTGCTTTAGTCGCTGGTGGAATAGGTTCTTTTTTAGCTGATTTATTAACTTATCCCACAACAATGTGGTTTACTTTAGTTATAAAAGGAATAGAGGGGTTAATAGCAGGAAGCGTTGTGTATTTTGCAGATAAAACTTTTAATAAAGAGAGTAAAAAATCAACAATTTTAAAGTTAACTATCTATGTTTTGGGCATGATACTTGCGGCGGCTTGGATGGTAGGTGGTTATTATTTGGCAAAAGCTTTTAGTTATGGCACAAAAGAATCAGCTTTAATTTCTTTACCTAAAAATTGTATTCAAGGTGGAGCATCTTTAGTGTTTGCAATTGTTTTATATGGGCTTTTATATCCTATAATAAAGAAAATGGGTGTCAAATCAATTAAGGGACATAGTTTAAATAATGAAAGTGATATTATAGATAAACACGAAGAAGATTCTAGCAATTTAAATGATTTGAGAAAAGACTAACTATTGATTATAATTCTTCTATTAAAATCTTTTAGATTTTATTAAAAAGTATTAGAATAAAATAGATAGCCGGTTTTCTCGACTATTTATTTTATGGAATCGTGAGGAGGTAGTATGGGTGAATTAGTTTTTGGAAAGGAAGTGCCTTTTGTACATTTACATTTACATACAGAATTTTCATTGCTAGATGGTGCAACTAGACTTATATCAGGACACGATTCTCCACTTTTTGAAGAGTGTATGAAACTTGGTATGCCAGGTGTTGCTATTACAGATCATGGAAATATGATGGGAACTTATCCTGCATTTGTACAATTTAATAATGAATATAAAAAAAGAATGCCAGAAGGTAAGGAATTTAATATTATATATGGAAACGAAGTGTATACTTGCGATAATATGCATGTTCAAGATTCTACTAATAGATATGGATATAACCATTTAATATTACTTGCAAAAACGCAAACAGGTCTTGAAAACTTAATAAAAATAACAACACTTGCTTATTCCGAAGGGTTTTACGTGAAACCAAGAGTTGACCTTGAATGTATAAGACAGCACTCTGAGGGCTTAATTTGTTTATCTGCATGTATTGCTGGTGTTATTCCTCAATACTTAATACAAAATGAATACGATAAAGCTTTAGCTTATGCAAAGGAATTGCAATCAATTTTTGGTAAAGAAGATTTCTATATTGAATTGCAAGATCACGACCTTCCAGAAGAGAAGATGATTTTATCCCAACTTGTTAAAATAGCAAATGAGATAGGTGCAAAGGTCGTAGCGACTAACGACGTGCACTATTTGAAAAAAGAAGATTATGATGCTCATGATATAATGCTTCGTATTCAAACAGGTAAACGTGTTGGTGAAGAAATTGGAATGGGATTTAATTCAAATAACTGGTACTTAAAGAGTTATGAGGAAATGTTTGAAAAATTCAAATGGATTCCTGAAGCTTTAACAAATACCGTTGAAATTATGAATAAATGTAAATCCGTAAAATGGATTGAACATCAATTAAAAAAATTATATCCAAAATATGACAAATTCTGTCCAGAAGGTGAAACGCCAGAAACCTATCTTAGAAAATTGTGTTTTGAAGGATTAAGAAGAAGATATGGTGAAAAATTAGGTGAAGAACATATAAATAGAGCAAATACAGAGCTTGGAGTTATTCATACTAAAGGATTTGATTCGTATTATCTTGTTGTATGGGATTTTATTAATTGGGCAAAAAGTAATGATATTCCAATAGGTCCAGGAAGAGGTTCAGGCGTTGGATCAATTGTAGCTTATGCTATAGGTATTACAAATGTTGAACCGCTTCAATTTGATTTACTATTTGAAAGATTCTTAAATCCAGAAAGAAACTCTCCACCAGATTTTGATATAGATATCTGTACTGAGCGTCGTGGTGAGGTTATTGAGTATGTTGTTAAAAAATATGGTAGAGACCATGTTTGCCAAATTCTAACATTAGGAACATTAAAACCTAAAAATGCAATTGCGGATGTTGCAAGAGTTTATAATGTGCCACTAGAGCTTGTTAATAAGACTAAAAAGATGCTTCCTAATGATCCAAAAATGACTTTTAAATTGGCACTTGGGCTGGCAAAAGATAAGGAAGGAAATCCAATTCCTGGAATTCAAGAGTTTATTGATTTGTATAATACGAATGATGAAATGCATCAAGTTATTGATATGGCAAGAAAACTTGAAGGTATGCCAAAGAATATCTCAATGCATGCAGCAGGTGTAGTTATTTGTGATACTGCAGTTATAAACGCATGTCCAGAACTCGTACAGAAGAAAAAAGATAGAGTAGATATAATAACCCAATTTCAAAAAGGTGAAACTGAAGAATTAGGTCTACTTAAGATGGACTTTTTAGGCTTAATTACTCTTACTGATATACATCATGCTATTAAATATGTTTATGAACAAACAGGAGAGCAAATAGACTTTGACAAAATAGGAGTTGGAGACGCTGGAGTTTACGAAATGATTTCAAATGGAGATACAGACTTTGTATTCCAATTAGATTCGGGTGGTATGAAAAACTTCATGAAGCAATTACACCCTAATAACATAGAAGATTTAATACTTGGTATTTCTATGTATAGACCTGGTCCAATGGATTCTATTCCCGAGTATTTGTGTGCCAGAGCAAATCCCGATAGTGTGCATTATTTCCATGATTGTCTAAGACCTATTTTGGAGCCAACATTTGGATTTTTCGTATATCAAGAGCAGGTTATGAATGCTGCTCGTGTAATGGGTGGGTATTCTTTAGGCCAAGCTGACTTGCTTCGCCGTGCTATGGGTAAGAAGAAAGTTGAAGTTATGCAAAAAGAAAGAGCTAGATTCGAAACCGGTGCGGCTAAAAACGGAGTAGATGCGGAGGTTGCAAAGAAAACCTTTGATGCCATGGAAAAATTTGCTACATACGCTTTTAATAAATCCCATGCAGCAGCTTATGCGCATGTAACGTATCAAACAGCATATTTAAAGAGGTATCATTTAACAGAATTTGTCTGTGCTATGCTAAATAACCGTATTACTAAGACAGATAAACTTTTAAAGTATATTAATCTTGCAAAACAATATGGAGTGGAAATTTTGCCGGCTGATGTAAACAAATCAGGCGCCATATTTAAGGTAGAAGATGGTAAGGTAAGATTTGGACTTACTGCTATAAAGAATATTGGCGGCCCTGTTGCTGATGAAATTGAAAAAGAAGTTAAAGCAAATGGTCCATTTAAGTCGTTAACTGATTTTTGTTCAAGACTTGATCCGAAGGTTGCAAATAAGACGACAATTGAAAACTGTGTTAAAGCGGGAGCAATGGATTGCTTTGGCAAAACAAGATCAACCATTATAGCTAATTATGCGCATGTTCTAAGTGCAGTGGCTTCAGATAAAAAGATAAAAGCCTCAGGTCAAATGAGTATGTTTGATTTTATGGATTCTACAGAGGATGAGAGTGAAAAACTAATAGAAATCCCAGAATATAAAAAGTTAGATATTCTTGCGATGGAAAAGGAAGTTTTAAATACCTATTTATCTGGTCATCCACTTGAGGAGTTTAAAACTACACTAGAAAAATATCCATTTAACTTAGGAAAAATTTCCTTACTTTTAAATACTTTCGAAGATGAGACTGAAGATGAAGAAAATCAAATGGAAATGTTTGGGTATAGTGAGGATGTAGTAGATGAGGCGGAAATAGTAAGTTTAACAAAGGAATACGATGGAAAAATTGTTAAACTTGCGGGGCTTTTAGATAATTATCAAAAGAAGAAAACTAAAACTAATAAAATGATGGGTATAGGAACATTAATGGATTTACATTCTTCCATAGATATTTTGTTTTGCGGTAATGCTTTTGAAAATTATAAGGATGTATTGAAAAATGATATAGTTGTAGAAGTGTTAGGCAAATTAAGAGTAAAGGAAGGACAGGCTTCTTTGTCTGCTCAATCTATTAAACTTTTAAGTTTAGAAGAGCATGAGAAAAAAATAAAAAAGAACACTCAAGCAAGAATCATGTATCTTAAGGGTGATGATAATTCTAGCCTTAATAAAATTCTAAGTACAATAGGAAATATTGTTGGAGAACCAAATGATGAATGTGAGGATATAATAAAGGTTCAGTATAACAATAAAATTTATGCATATCCAGATAAAGTTAACATTACAGATAGTGTTGAAATGATGATGGAAAGACAATTTGGAATGGATGGAGTAAAAATAAAGCCATTAATATAAGTATGATTGAGATAAAAGAAATAATAATTAATAGTTTATCTAAAAAATCACGTAAAGCTTATGTGTATCTTCCTACGGGATATGAAAGTAGTGGTGATAAAAGATATCCTGTTATCTATATGTTTGATGGTCATAACTTATTTTCTGATAGTGAAGCGACGTATGGAAGGTCGTGGAGACTTGCCGATTACTTAGATTACACAGACACACAAGTTATAGTGGCTGCAGTTGAATGCAATAAAGAGGGAAAAGAAAGATTATCTGAATATTCCCCTATAGATTTTGTAGATTTAGATGGGGATTTAATAAAAGGTAAGGGTGATAAATATATGAAGTGGCTAGTTAATGATTTTAAAAAAGATATAGATACTTCGTTTAGGACTCTTCCTGATAGGGAAAACACTGCAATCGCAGGTTCCTCAATGGGAGGATTAATGTCTTTATTTGCTCTTGCTAAGTATAACAATGTATTTTCAAAAGCGGCTGCTTTATCGCCATCAATATGGGTAGGCGGAAATGATTTAGAAAACAATTTAAAAGATATATTCAAATCAAAGTTCTCTAGAGATAGCATTTTATATATAGACTATGGAGCAAAAGAGCTTTCATTTAAAAAGATGGATGATATTTTTGCAAAAGCTACCATTTTTTTTATAAAAGAAGGTATAAATGTTACTTCAAGAATTGTGCCTAATGGCACGCATAGTGAAGAATCCTGGGAAAAGCAAATTCCAATTTTTATGCAAGTGTTAGGATTTAAACCAAGGAGTTAAAATGCAAGTAAATTATAAGAAAAGGTGGAGCAGCTATTTACAGAGAGATATGGAATTTAAAGTCTATGGAAATAAAGGTAAGCCTTTTTTAATGATTCCTTGCCAATCAGGTAGATTTTATGAATTTGAAGATATGCATATGTTAGATGTGTATGCTCCATATATTGAGAGGGGTGAAATACAAATCTTTACTATAGATTCAATAGATTCAGAAACGCTTAATAATAATGGTAGTCCAAGAAAAAGAATAGAAAGACATGAAAATTGGATAAATTATTTAGTATATGAAGCTATACCTGAATTTCGGTTAATAAATAAACTTGCTAATGGTGGAATCGAAAACAAGTTTGCAGTATGTGGCTTATCTTTAGGCTCATTACATGCAGCAACTTTATATTTTAGGTTTCCGGATTTCTTTGATAGACTTTTAGGACTAAGCGGTTTATATTCAAACGAGTATTATTTTAAGGATTATCATGATGATTTGACTTACAATAATTCACCGGAGCAATTCCTTGCAAATATTAATCAAAACCACTCTTATATCGAAAAATATAACAAAGGTAAAATTATATTATGTGTGGGGCAAGGTGAATGGGAGGATGTGCCAAGAGAGTATACAATAAAATTTGCTAATATATTAAAATCAAAGAAAATTAATGTATGGCTTGATGTTTGGGGGAAGGATGTGAAACATGATTGGTGCTGGTGGTATAAACAAGCGGAATATTTTATACCAAAACTACTAGAACCATAAGGAGAAAAATGAAAAATTTTGTTTTTTTGTCGCCAAATTTTCCTGCAAACTATTGGAATTTTTGTAAAGAATTAAAAAATAATGGAATCAATGTTTTAGGAATTGGAGATTGCCCTTATGACAATCTTACACAAGAATTAAAAACTAATTTAAATGAATATTACTATGTTTCAGATTTAGGAAATTATAATTCAGTTTATAGAGCAGTTGCATTTTTTTGCTTTAAATATGGGAAAATAGACTTTCTTGAGAGTAATAATGAATATTGGCTTGAGAGAGATGCGATGCTTCGTGATGATTTTAATATTACATCAGGCTTTAAATCAAAAGATATGCCCTTTGTAAAATTTAAATCCAAAATGAAGGAAAATTATAAAAAAGCTGGAATTCCCGTAGCAGAATATTACCTTGTTGAAAATATTGAAGGCTGTAAAAATTTTATAGGCACATATGGTTATCCAGTAATAGTAAAGCCGGATAATGGAGTTGGCGCAAATGATACTTATAGAATTGAAAATGATAAAGAATTAGAAAATTTTTTTAAAATAAAACCACCTGTTCAATATATTATGGAAGAGTATATTGATGGGGAAATATGCTCATATGATGCAATAATAAATAGCGAGGGAACTCCCATTTTTGAAACTGGCAATGTGTCGCCTGTTTCAATTATGGATATAGTAAACGAAAATAGAGATAGTGTTTTTTATATGCAAGGAAACCCAGAGAAAAGCATTCTTGAAAAAGGTAGAAAAGTTGTAAAAGCGTTTAATGTAAAGAGCCGATTTATTCATTTTGAATTTTTTAAATTATTAAGAGATCAAAGAATTGGAAAGAGAGGCGATATTGTTGCTCTTGAGGTTAACATGAGACCATCAGGTGGTGTTTCTCCTGATATGATGAATTATGCTAATTCGATAGATGTTTATAAGGTTTGGGCGGATATGATAGCTTTTGATAAAACACAATTAACGCCGGGCGAAAAATATAATTGTTTATTTATTGGAAGAAGAAATAATAAAAACTACAAGTTGTCTATAGATGAAATAAAGCAACAATACGAAGGTAATTTAAAGAAAATAGAAAATGTGCCTGTAGCTTTGTCTAGTGCAATGGGAAATATTATGATTCTTGCAAATTTTGAAGATAAAGAAAAAATGAAAAATTTCTATTATAAAATAATTGAAAAAAAATAAGATTTGTTTATAATAAATGTTGAAAAAAATCTTAACCTAAAAGGAGATTAAAATTATGCGTAAGATAGCAGTTTTAACAAGTGGTGGAGATGCACCTGGAATGAATGCAGCTGTTAGGGCTGTAACAAGATATGCTATATCTCAAGGTCTAGAAGTTTATGGCGTTGAAAGAGGATACACGGGTTTAATTAATAATAAAATTTTTCAAATGAATAAGCGTTCTGTATCAGATATAATTCAAAGAGGCGGTACAATATTAAAAACTTCTAGATGTGAAGAGTTTTTAGAGAAATCTTATAGACAAGTTGCAGCAGAAAATCTTGAAGCTTATGGAATTGAAGGAGTCGTTGTTATTGGTGGTGATGGAAGTTTTAGAGGCGGAAAGGATCTTTATGATGATTTTGGAGTAAAAATTATAGGAATACCAGGAACTATTGATAATGATTTAACTTATACAGACTATACATTAGGTTTTGATACAACAGTAAATACCGTTTTATCTGCAATTAATAATTTGCGTGATACAATGACATCTCATGATAGAGTTTGTATTATTGAGGTTATGGGTAGAAAATGCGGTGACATAGCATTATATGCAGGAATATGTGGTGGCGCAGAATCTATTTTGGTTCCAGAACTACCTTTTGATGTAAACGATTTAGTTAAGAAAATTCAAAAGAACCAAAAAATAGGTAAAACATCAGATATTATTGTTTTAGCTGAAGGTGTTTGTAAGGCAGATGTTTTAAAACAACAATTAAAAGATGGTGGAGTTCAAGGTTCTATTAAGACAACAACTCTAGGTTATATTCAACGAGGTGGTACACCATCAATGCAAGATAGATTATTAGCTGCTGAATTTGGTATTAAAGCTGTTGATCTTTTAATGGAAGGAAAAGGCGGAAGAGTAGTAGGTATTAAAAATAATGAAATTGTTGATTACGATATTGCAGAAGCTTTAGCTATGCCAAGAGTATTCAATAATAAATTATATGAATCAGCTTTAACATTAGGCTTATAATTTATAGTAAAAAAAAGAAACGCAGCACCTATTAGGTGCTGTATTTTTTATATATTACAATAATACGGGTTGCTAATTTTGTTGTAAATCTAATCAATTTTGTATATTATACTTATTGTAAATAAATTTATTTAAGGAGAATAAATATGGAATTATCACCATTACAAAAGGCTAGATATCAATATATTCCAAAATTACCTGGAATGTTAAGAAATGGTATTGCCAACATTTGCGTAAAAGAAGGCGAAGCTACCCAAAGCGTTGCTGATCAAAAAAAGATCTCTGAATTATTTCCAAACACCTATGGAAAAAAGGAAATTACTTTCCAAAAAGGGAAAAACACATCTGAAAACAAAAAACAAGTAGTAGGTGTTATTTTATCAGGTGGACAAGCTCCTGGTGGACATAATGTAGTTTGTGGATTATATGACGCATTAAAAGCAACAAATAGCAACAATGAATTAATTGGTTTTAAGAATGGACCAAGTGGTTTGATTGAAGATAATTATCTTGTATTTACAGACGAATATATTAATCAATATAGAAATACTGGTGGTTTTGATATTATAGGTTCTGGTAGAACAAAACTTGAAACACAAGAACAATTCGCAATAGCAGCTGAAGTTTGTAAAAAGCATTCTATAACAGCAATTGTAATAATTGGTGGAGATGATTCAAATACAAATGCTGCCGTTCTTGCTGAATATTTTGCAGCACATAAAACGGGCGTTCAAGTAATTGGTTGTCCAAAAACTATAGATGGGGACTTAAAGAACGAAGATATTGAATGTTCTTTTGGTTTTGATACTGCAACAAAAACTTACAGTGAATTAATTGGTAATATTGAAAGAGATGCCAATTCTGCAAAGAAATATTGGCATTTTATTAAGGTTATGGGAAGATCTGCATCTCATGTAGCATTAGAGTGTGCATTAGAAACTCAACCAAATATTTGCTTAGTTTCAGAAGAAGTTGCTGCAAAGAAAATGTCATTAGCTCAAATTGCTGATTATATTGCTGGTTCAGTAGAAGCTAGATCAAATAATGGAATGAACTTTGGTGTTGCTATTATTCCAGAGGGCGTTGTTGAGTTTGTTCCAGAGTTTTCTGTTTTAATTCATGAAATCAACGAGTTATTAGCAGGTACTAAAGCTGAAGCTTTTAACAAGTTAGCTACATGGTCTGAGAAATATGCATTTATTGAAAAAGGATTAACAAAAGAATCTATGGCTGTATTTGCTATTTTACCAACAAGTATTCAACAACAATTATTCTTAGAAAGAGATCCTCATGGTAATGTTCAAGTGTCATTAATTGAATCAGAAAAATTATTCTCAGCATTAGTTAAGGCAAATCTTGAGGAAAGAAGAAAGAAGGGAACATACAAAGGTAAATTCAGTGCTTTACACCATTTCTTTGGCTATGAAGGAAGATGTGCATTCCCATCTAACTTTGATGCAGATTATTGCTATTCTTTAGGATACAATGCATTTATGTTAATTCAATATGGATTCAATGGATATTTATCTAAGGTTTCTAATTTGTCTAAGCCAGCAGAAGAATGGATAGCTGGTGGTATGCCAATTACTAAGATGATGAATATTGAAAGAAGACATGGAGAAGATAAGCCAGTTATTAGAAAAGCTTTAGTAGAATTAGATGGTAAACCATTTAAATATTTTGAAGCAAATAGAGATAAGTGGGCAGTTGAAACTGCATATACATATCCAGGTGCTATCCAATATTATGGACCAGCAGAAGTTTGTGATTTAACAACAAGAACATTAGCTTTAGAAAAATCATAAGAAAAAACTGAAATTAGTAGCTGTCGAAGAACTTTTAGTGTTCTTGACAGCTGTTTTTTTGCTTTTCATTGCCTTACAATTCTCTAAAAGTTATATAAAAACACTAATTTTAGGGAGACGTAAAACTTTCATTCAATAAAAGACGATATAAAAATACAGTTTAGATTGAATAATTAAAACTAAATAAACATTCAAACGCTATTAACTATTTAATAAAAATAAAATAGCTAAATATTAATCATAGTCCATTTCTTTTAATTTTTTATTCTTTAATTCTTTATTTATTTTTCTTGTTAAGAAAATAAGTGGAATGAACATTAGTAGGGCAATTATTCCTGCTACTAAAAATATCTCTGGTGCAGGAATGTTAGATACTAATCCTGTGTCTGCGTCTATATATGTAATTCCTTGAGATTCGTTTAGTACCTGGCCTATTGCAGGACCTACAAACATCGGAATAAGTATATAGAATATCATTCGTATTCCTTGTAATTTGCCTGCATTTTCCGTAGGCGTATAATCTCTTGATAAGGCTCCGAGTAAAGATAATATAGATATGTATCCAATAATCATTATAAAACCAAATAATCCAAGTAGTACTACATTCGCTGTGTGATTTCCTCCTTTAACAAAGAATATAAGAATAAGACCAACGGAATATAGAGCAGAGAATATGTAACATAGTTTATCTTTTCTTAATTTATCTGAAGCAATTGACACTAAAACGACAACTACAGCTCCAAGTATTATAACAAGGCCTAAAACTAAACTATATTCAATAACACTAAAGCCAAGATATTCTTGTAAATAAATAATTAAATAAGGCATAAAAACTTGGCTAGAAATGCTGTAGATACACATTGTTATAAAAATTATGTAAAGTGTAGCATTTTGTTTTATTACGCTAGGTTTAAATCCATAAATTAAATCGCTAAAGAAAACAGAATTTGATTTTTCTAAACTTGGGCTATCTTTAATGATAAATAATCCTAAAACGCCTGCAATTGAAACAATTGAACCTAATGTAATAAACATACCATTATAGCCAATAGCACTTACAACAAGTCCAAATCCTCCTGCAACAATAAGTAGGGCAAATAATGGTAAAACAGAAAGGACACCTTCGACTTTTCCTCTATTGTAGGTAGATGTATTATCTGTTACCCAAGCATTAAAGCAAGCATCATTTGCGGTTGATCCAAATAGTGTCATTACGCAATCCATAGCTACAACTATTCCGCAAGTTGTTGATATTATTTTTGCAGTATCTGTGATATGAAATAATTTAGAAGTGTTTTCTTTAGAGATAAAAGCAAATACTATTATTGTAAGGCCCCATATTATATAACCAATAGATATAAACATTCGGCGATTTCCAACTTTGTCTGAAAAAATACCAGCAAATAAGGTGACCACAGTTGCGGTAATACCGCTTAATTGAACCATTAAAGTTACGGCCTCAGTATTTTTTGCTATAGTATTGTATACAAACAAATTGAAATACATATTTTCAACAGACCATGCTATTTGTCCAAAAAGTCCAAAGAAAATTAAAATAAACCACATTTTTCTAGAAATAGCAATTTGATTATTCATAAAACCCCACCTTACATATAATTATTATATAAATAAAAAAATTAAAATAAAAGATTAAAGTTGCTATAATACTAATAATGAGGTAAAAAATGGAATTAATATTTGAAAAAATGTATACTCCAACAACTAATGATTTTGATAGATATGACGTTTTAAGCCCATGTTCTATACTAGATATTTGTCAATCAATTGCGGGAGTGCATGCAGATGAAATGAAAATTGGATTTAAAGATTGTTTTCCAAAAGGCGTAATTTGGATTTTAGCAAGATCTAAATACGAAGTAATTGAAAATCCAAGCGTAAATGAAGAATTAAAAGTTGTAACATGGCCTAAAACTCCAACTAGAGTTGATATGGATAGGGAAGTTGAAATTAAATCTAAAAATGGGGATAAAACATATATAAAATCAATTCATAAGTGGGTTTTATTTGATTATAAAAAGTGGCAAATTCTGCCAACTTCAGTATTAACAATTAATGGAGATTATATTAAGAATGCCTTATTTTTAGATAAATTTAGGCCACTTCCAAAGTTTGATATTGAAGATGAAAAATATAGTTTTATAGTTAAACAATCTCAAATAGATCATAATATGCATATGAATAATACAAAATATGCTGAAGAAATCATTAATGCATTAAAGCTGTCAAAGGACGAGAAAATAAAGACATTTGAAATTAATTTTTTACAGCAGTGTATGCTTGATGAAGAATTAAAGATAAGTTATGTAAAAAAAGATAAAGAAATTAATATTGAAATAAAAAATAAAGAGAGCAGTGTTGTTACAAGAGCTCAAATAACTTTATTCTGATGAAAAAAGACGAAATTGTAGAATTAGATATTATATCTTATGGAAAAGATGGGGAAGGCGTTGCAAAACTTAATGATTTTGTAGTGTTTGTGCCGGGGTGTTTAGTAGGTGAAAAAATAAAGGCACAAATAGTTTTGGTAAAAAAGAATTTTGCCGTAGGAAGGGTTATAAAGATAGTTGTTCCATCTAAAGATAGAATAGCACCACTATGTCCAATATTTTTTAAGTGTGGTGGCTGTGATATGCAGCATGTTTCTTATGATTATCAATTAAAGGTAAAACGAGAAAATGTAAAGAATTGTATAGATAAAGCTACTGGTCTTGATATAAAGGTGGATGAAGTTGTACATGGAGATAAATTGTTTGGGTATAGAAATAAGGTTCAAGTTCCTATAAGAAGAATAAAAAATATAGCTTATGCAGGATTTTATAAAGAAGGCACTCATACATTTGTTCCGTTTGTTAAAAGTGTAGATTCTAATTTAGGAGATTGTCCTTTGCATACTAGGCAAATGCAAAATATAATAGATGCAGTTGTTAATTTTATTAATGAATATAACATTTCAACATATGATGAAATTTCAAATAAAGGATTAATTAGACATTTGGTACTTCGTAGAGTAAATGAATCATATTCCATATGTTTAGTTATTAATGGAGAGAGTATTTTTAAGCAAAATAAACTTATAGAGGCATTGAAAAAATTAAATATTAGCTTTGCTTTATATATTTCAAAAAATTTAAAACAAACAAATGTTATTATGGGAGATTCTGTAGAATGTATATATGGGCAAGATAATGTAAAAGGTGAAGCCTTAGGTGTTATATATACAGTAAATCCTAATTCATTTTTACAAATAAATGATGAAATAAGAGATGCTATTTACTTAAAAGTTAATCAGATTATTTCGGATACTAAAAATGCGATTGTTTATGATGTATTTAGTGGTATCGGAATTATGTCTAATATATTTGCCAAAAATGCAAAAGGGGTAATTGGTATAGAAATAGTAAAAGAAGCTATAGAAGATGCAGAGAAAATTGCAGCAATTAACAATAATAAGAATATAAAAAATATATGCGGTGATGCATCTGTAGAATTACCAAAAGTAATAAAAGGTAATTCCATTATTGTTATAGATCCACCAAGAAAGGGGTGTAGTGATAGAGTTATTAATTCTATAATTGAATCAAAAGCAAATAAAATAATTTATATTTCATGTAATCCAGCAACTCTTGCTAGAGATTTAAAATTACTTGTTGAAAATTATAATATTGTTTCTGTAACACCTTATGATATGTTTCCTCAAACTAAACATGTGGAGACAATAGTCCTTTTAGAAATTAAAAAATAGTCCATACGTAAGGCGAAAATGATATGTTCTTGGAGTATAAAAAATGGTCTATTTTAAAAATTTGTTATCTTTTAATACCATCAGCGCAATAGTTAATTCTTTATTTAATAATAACGGTACATTTGGAAACTGTTGTATTACATGAAATTAAATTTAAACAAAATTAGCATAAATGATTTACTTAATCGATGCTATTTGTTAATGTTTCATCTATTTAAATATGCAACAAATTGAACCAAAATGTTGTACATAAAGAATAAAGCGCTATAATATATGTGAAACAAATATTTAAT
>CAVAVP010000020.1:2298-42658 GCA_963592135.1 bacterium | reverse complement strand
ATTCTAGTGTTTGTTTATTTATACTTGCAATGCAAAAAGAAAATAAAGTAAATAAATATATTATGATGTGTGTTTATGTTTTAGGAGGACTAGTTTGCGGGGCTTTAATGCTTGAAGACTTTGTTGAAACAGTAGTTAAAAATGACATAATAAAGTATTTAGTTGCTGGAATAGTTGGTTTAATCATATTTTTTGTACTTGCATATTTTTTAAATAAAGGAGATAAAGATAGTATTTTGTCTAATAAAAAAGCATACATAGCTATTCTTATTGTCCTTGTAATTGTGGTAATTATTAGTTTTTTACTTAAAAAAATAGTAGATAGAACAAGATTTGAAGATTTGCTTGTAAAACATGGAAGTTTTACTAATTGGTATGAAAAAGGAGTAGGTGGAGATTCTATGCCATCTGGACATGTTGCATCATCTTTAGCTTTAATTGCGTGCTATCCAATATTTTCTAAATTTAAATTGCTTGAAAATAGAAAATGGCTATTTGATACAATTGTATTTGTTTTTACAGTTTGTGTAATGTTGTCGCGTATTTCTATGGGAAAACATTTTTTAAGTGATGTAGTAATTGGAGCATTAATTTCATATATAACATCAAAAATTGTTTTGTATATTATGTTTGGATTTAATAATAATTTTGAAATAAATAAAGGGAGTCTTTTAGAAAAATTATAATGGATTTTAATAAATCTATGTATGACTATATGATAAATAGATCATCTTATTTAAGTGATAAAAATAAGATGATAAGTTTTTATGGTAAAAATATAAAAAGAAAGGCCTTTATTAGTGAAGTCGAAAAAATATCTAGTTTTTTGCAAAATATTGGAATTGAAAAAGGAGATAATGTTGTAATTTGTTTAGGTAATATTCCAAATGCAATTATATCTTTTTATGCAGTAAATAAAATTGGTGCTATTGCAAATCTTTTACATCCACTGGTTAAGAATGAAACATTGCAAAAGATAAATGATGAAATGAAGCCTAAATGCTTTATTATGTTTGATGAATTCTATAACAATTATCCTATATTTAAAGTTATAGATACGCCGGTTATTTTATGCAGTGCACTTGATTATCTTCCAAAGTTGTTTGTTCCTTTTTATGCGCTTTGGACAAGAAAATATAAAAAGGGAATAAAATATTCAAATAAACTTATAAAATATTCAAGCATTAAAAAATATGAAGAGAAAAATGTAGAGATACATGGAAATGATGTTGCAATTTACATGCACTCATCTGGAACAACAGGAGAATCAAAAACTTCCATTTTAACAAATGAGGCCTATAACCATGTAGCAGATAATTTAATAGCGGCTGCATATGGTGGCGTGCAAACAACAGATAAAATAGGTATGCTTATGGCTCTTCCGATATTTCATACATTTGGCCTTGGGGTTTGTGTACACACATCGCTTTGCTTTGGAACTCAATCAATATTAGTTCCAAAGTTTAATCCAACATATGTAGCACTTTTGATGCATATAAAGCCTGTATCTATTATTCCTTGTGTTCCTAATATGTTAAGAAAATTATCTAAAAATTTTTTATTTAAAGGTAAGTGCTTAAATAAAATTGTAGATGTTTTTTGTGGAGGAGATAAACTTCCTAATGATGTTAAACAAGATTTTGAAAATAGGTGCAAAAAATATGGTTCAAATTTAAGAATCGCTGAAGGATATGGGTTAACAGAGTGTGGTGTATGTCTAATTAATCTTCAATATTCGTATCAAGAAGGCTCTATAGGAAAACCGCTTCCAGGATCGAAATTTCTTGTTCTTGATGAGAATAAAAATATATTAGATGTTAATAAAGTTGGCAATCTATATATTTCTACAAATTCAATGATGAAAGGATACTTTAAAGAAAGAGATGAGATATTTACGTTTATAGAAGGTGAAAAATATTTTAACACTGGGGATATGGGATACATGGATAAAGATGATAATGTATTTTTTGTAGATAGAGAAAAAAGACTTATAAAAATATCTGGAAATAATGTATTTCCTCAAGAAATAGAAAATATAGTAAATAAAATTGATAAGATTAATATTTCTTGTGCGGTTTGCTTTTATGAGCAAGGAAAGCCTCAAATTAGGTTATATGTAGAGCTAAAAGCAGGTGAAAAGTTAACACAAGAATTAAAAAACGAAATCCTAAACAAAATAAAAAGCAGTGAATTAAAATACTCAACTCCTAAAGAAATAATAAAAATAGATAAAATGCCATTAAATCAAATTGGAAAGATAGATTTTAAAAAGTTAATGTAAATATGGAGACCAAAACAGGCCTCCATATTTTTGAAAGGTAAAATAATTTATAGAAAAAAATAATAAAGACTATTATTAATTAGAAATTGCATGTTTATATGCATCCAAAATCGTAGTGCATACATAATTTCTAACCTCGCTATTAAGTGGATGAGCAATATCTTTAAAATATCCCTCGTGGTTTTTTCTTGAAGGCATTGCTACAAAAATTCCATCTCTGCCTTCAATTAATTTAATATCATGAATAGCAAACGAGTCATCAATTATAATTGTGGCAACAGCTTTTAACTTTCCTGTCTCAGAATGTGTAATTAATCTTATGTTAGTGTTTGTTATTTTTATCATATTTAAATCCTTTTTAGTCTAACTTTATTAGCATTATAAAGTAAATTATTTAGTATTAAAAGAATTTTATGTAAAATTTAGGTGTAATTTTAAAAATAATTTATGTTAGACAACAAGTGTTGTGTAAAAATATTAAAAATAGAAAAATTATTACTTATTCAACATTTGTCTATTAATATGTTTAATAATTCGGAATATTTTTTTTTTACATAAAGAAAATTAAATAAAAAAATCCACAATAGGAATTGTGGAAAATTTTAAGCTCATAATATGGACAATTTAGTATTAGCAGTGAATCAAGGTTTTAAATCTATGAGTGTTTGCTTCAAGATCTAAAAATGCTTGTTCAGCCTCATCGAAGTTATATACTTTTTCAACTAATCCATCAACATTTATAACGTCTGTTGCAAGCATGTTAATTGCGGTAGCAATTTGTCCAATGCCATCATTGATACCATAAATTGTAAGTTTTTTTTCTACAACGTGTGAAATATCTATTTTGGATTTTTCTGTTGATGTATTAAAACCAGATAGAGCAATTTTTGCACCAATAGATGCAAACTTTAATAAGTCATACTCAATCTCTGGGAATGTATCAACATCAACTACAATATAATTAGCAAGTGCTCCTGCTGTTATTTCTAAAATTCTATCATAAACATTGTCTTTTTTTGAGTTAATAGTATAGTAAATTCCTTTTTCTTCTGCTTTAGATAGAGCCGTTTCGTCTGAATCAATAATAATTGGAATTGCTTGATAATATAGAGCAAATTGACCAAGAATTATGTTCAAGGTTGTAGCTCCTTGAAGTAGAACATATCTAGTTTCTTTAATGCTAAGTAGGTTACAAATTTTAAGAGCCATAGCAATATCTTCGATAAATGTAAAATCTTCATCTGGTATCATCTCAGGTATTGAAAAGATATTATCAAAAGGAACGATAGAGAAGTCTGATAAATATCCATCAAAGTTTTTGCCCTTAATGTATGTTTTGTTATCTTCACTTGAAATATAGGGTGAAAGATAAACTCTTTGACCTTTTTGGTACGCCGGATCTGTTGATTCGCTTATAAATCCTAAAGCACTTCTTGAAGGCACAATAGGTAGATTATTATATTTATCTTGAAAAGAAGCAATATCGCTTTTATTAATGCATGCTCTAGAGATTTTGACTTTAGCTTGTGTTTTAGTATCAAATTCAGTGGAATCTTCGCTAATTAGTGTAAGTTTTCTAGAATTATTTATAACCCAAGATTGCATAATTATCTCCTATTTTTGTACATTTGATACTTTAACATAAAAGATAAGATATTGCAATAATATAAGTAAATATTGAAAATTTAAATATAGTAGGTAAATGATTAAATAATGAATAAAACATTTACTAAAAATTGTACTAATATATAAGTCAACAATTATGAGTGTTTTAGTATTTTAGTTAACACTTAAAAGTAAGATTTATTTTTTGCTTGACAGTATATTTACTTATTTATATAATAATACACGTATTAAATATAAATGAGAGGTAAATACGATGAAAGAAAATATTCAACCTAATTATCATGATGTAACAGTTAAGTGTTCTTGCGGCAATGAATTTGTTATGGGTTCAACATATGCTGGAGATACTATGAGAGTTGAAGTTTGCAGCAAATGTCATCCTTTCTACTCAGGTAAGCAAAAACAAGTAAATGCTGGTGGTAGAATCGATAAGTTCAATGCTCGTTTTAATAAAGCTCAAAACAAATAACATTTCATAATTATTAAGTTCAAGAGCTTTTAATCTTGACTAAAAATTAGTGTAAAAGGAATTTAGAGTGCAAGATTTTCAAAAAACTTGCACTTTTTTTCTAAAAAGAGGTTTAAATTGAGAAAGAAGTGTACATCAATCGGAGGACAGGCCGTAATTGAGGGCGTAATGATGAGAGGCACTAAGTCAATAGCGACAGCCGTTAGAGATGAAAAAGGCCAAATTGTTATAGAGAGCAATTACGTAAAACCAACTAAGGAAAAGAACATCTTTTTCCGTATTCCTATTATCCGTGGATTTTTGAATTTTATAAGTTCAATGATTATAGGAATGGGCTGTTTAATGAGATCTGGAGAAGTCTTTGGAGATGATGCCGAACCTGGAAAATTTGAAAAATGGTTATCTAAAAAGTTTGGTATAGACATTTATTCTATAGTTATGGCAATATCTGTAATTTTAGGTATTGCACTTTCTGTTTTTTTATTTGTATTTTTGCCAAATTTAATTGTTGAAGATTTAATTGTTGGATTAACAAATATAAAAAATCATTTAGACTTATGGTGGGTTAACCTTCTTATAGCACTAGGTGAGGGTATAATAAGAATAGGTATTTTCTTGTTATATATATGGGCAACAACTCTAATGCCAGATGTAAAGCGTACGTATATGTATCATGGTGCTGAGCATAAAACTATAACTTGTTATGAAAATGATTTAGATTTAACAGTCGAAAATGCTAGAAAAATGTCAAGACAACACGATAGATGCGGTACAACATTTATGTTTATTGTCATGATTATTTCAATATTAATTATTGCTGTTGTTAAATCATTGCTTTCTTTAACATATCCATATACAGATGTATTTAAAAATAGTGGGATGCAATTTTTAGTAAAACTTATTTGTATACCACTAGTTGCAGGTGTTTCGTATGAATTTTTAAAGGTTATGGCAAAGTTTGATAATATTCTTGTTAGAATATTAAAAGCCCCAGGTCTTGCGCTTCAATTACTAACAACTCAAGAACCAACTGATGATATGCTTGAAGTTGCAATTGCAGCATTTAAAATGGTTCAACAAATGGATGAAAATCCAAATATAGCTCCTCAAAAGTTTGATGTTAAAAAACCTTTAAAGAAAATTAAAGCAGAGATGGAAGAAAAACTAAAATCTACAAATGCTGATTCTTCTGAAATAGAATGGATTTTATCTATTGCTATGGGAATTAAAAGAAGTGAAGTCGCCCTTCAAACTTCTATTAAGCAATCTCAGTTAGATAAGGCAAATGAAATTCTAGAAAAAAGATTAACAGGTATGCCACTTTGGAAAGTTATAGGTAATGTAGATTTTTGTGGATATGAAATAGAAGTTAATGTTGATGTTTTATCTCCAAGAGTTGAAACAGAAAATTTAGTTGAACAAGCTTTAAAATATATAAACAAAGAAACTAAAGTTTTAGATATGTGCACGGGTTCTGGATGTGTTGCTATTGCTATATCTAAAGAAACAAATGCACATGTTGTGGCTTCAGATATTTCTGAAAAAGCACTTGTTGTCGCAAAAAGAAATGTTAAGAAAAACAATGCAGATGTTGAAATTATTCAAAGTGATGTTTATGAAAACATTAATGGAAAATTTGATGTGATTGTTGCAAATCCTCCATATATACCAACAAAAATAATTCCAACACTTGATAGAGAAGTAAAAGATTTTGATCCAATGGTTGCCTTAGATGGTGGTGAGGATGGATTAAACTTATATAGAAAAATAGTAGATGGTGCAACTTCCCATTTAGAAGAAAAGGGAATTGTGCTATTTGAATGTGGAGAGAACGAGGCTAAAGATATAGCAAAATTGTTTACAGGATTTACTGTAGAGATTGTTAAAGATCTAGAAGGCATCGATAGAATAATAGTAGCAAAGAGAGATTAATATGTTTGAAAAATTACGTTTAATGGCCGAAAGATACGAAAAGTTAACAGAGTTGTTAGCTGATCCTGAAGTTATAGCAGACCAAAAGGTTTGGAGAGAGTATGCAAAAGAACATGCTGCACTTGAAAATGCAGTAAATCTTTATTATAAATACCTTGAAGTTAAAGCCAATATGGATGGCTGCAAAGAGTTAATGGAAGGAAATGATGAACTTGCAGAAATGGCAAAGGAAGAGTATAAGCAAAACAAAGAGCAAATTGAGCAAATAGAAAAAGATTTAAAGGTTGCTTTACTTCCAGTAGACCCACATGACCAAAAGAACGTTATTATTGAAATTAGAGCTGCAGCTGGTGGTGAAGAGAGTGCACTTTTTGGTTATGAACTAATGAGAATGTACATGAGATATGCTGAAAGAAAAAGATGGAAAACTGAGGAAATCAACGTTGAAACTGATGACTTAGGTGGTATTGAGGAATGTACTTTCCAAGTATCTGGTGCGGGCGCATTTGCAAAATTAAAGTTTGAAAGCGGCGTTCATAGAGTTCAACGTGTTCCAGAGACGGAATCTCAAGGAAGAGTTCATACATCAACTGTAACTGTTGCTGTTTTGCCAGAGGTTGAAGATGTTGAAGTAGAACTTAATGAAAAGGACGTTAAGATAGATACCTATAGATCAAGTGGTGCAGGTGGTCAAAAGGTAAATAAAACTGAAACGGCTATAAGATTAACTCATATTCCAACAGGACTTGTAGTTACCTCACAAGATGAAAGATCTCAATTAAAGAATAAGGAAAAAGCATTCCAAGTTTTAAGATCTAGATTATATGAATTTTATAAGACAAAAGCAGATAGCGAATATGCATCGGAAAGAAAAAATCAAGTAGGAAGTGGAGATAGATCTGAAAAGATAAGAACTTATAACTTCCCACAAAATAGAGTAACAGATCATAGAATAGGATATACAATGTATTCACTTGATGATTTTATGGATGGAGATATGGAGAGTATGTTAGAGGCACTTCAACTTGCAAATCAAAATGAATTGCTATCTAAAATAGATAATTAAAGATGATTAAATATAATAAACATAAAAATGTATTAATGGAAAGTAACTGGAAGCCAAACCTTCAAGATGTTGGCTCACCAAACTTATATCGTGAGTTATATTCTTACGATACCATCCCTAAAATTGCGTTTAATTTTAGACAAACTCCAATGGAAATACCTGATCAAATTTGGATTACAGATACAACCTTTAGAGATGGCCAACAAGCAACGAAGCCATTTACTGTTGAGCAAATTGTTCATCTTTATGATTTAATGCATAAATTAGGCGGTAAAAAGGGAATTATAAGACAAAGCGAATTTTTCTTATATTCAGAAAAAGATAGAGAAGCTGTAAGAAAGTGTATGGAACTTGGGTATGAATTCCCAGAGATTACATCATGGATTAGAGCAAATGAAAAAGATTTTGAACTTGTTAAGGAAATGGGAATCAAAGAAACAGGAATATTAGTTTCATGTTCAGATTATCATATCTTTAAGAAAATGAACTTAACAAGAAAACAAGCAGCAGATAAATATTTAAGTGTAGTTAAAATGGCACTTGAGAAGGGAGTAATTCCAAGATGTCACTTTGAGGATATAACTCGTGCAGACTTTTATGGATTTGTTGCGCCTCTTGCGTATGAATTAATGCAATTATCTAAAGAATCTGGAATTCCTATAAAAATTCGTGCATGTGATACTATGGGATATGGTATTTCATATCCTGGTGTTACACTTCCCCGTTCAGTACCAGGAATAATTTCAGGTCTTAGATATTATGGTGAAGTTCCATCAGAACAATTAGAGTGGCATGGACACAATGATTTTTATAAAGTTGTAACAAATTCAGCTACAGCTTGGCTTTATGGTTGTTCTTCAGTTAATTGTACACTTATGGGAATTGGGGAGAGAACAGGAAATTGTCCACTTGAGGCTATGGCTGTTGAATATGCGGCACTTAAAGGCACGCATGCTGGAATGGATTTTAAAGTTGTAACAGAGATTGCTAAATATTTTGAATCAATGGGAATAAAGATTCCGGAGAGAACTCCGTTTGTAGGGAGAGCATTTAATGTTACACATGCTGGAATTCATGCGGATGGCTTATTAAAAGATCCAGAAATATACAACATTTGTGATACGGATAAAATATTTGGAGTACCACCAAGAGTAGCAGTTGATGCTCACTCTGGAAACGCTGGTATTGCTTTTTGGATTAATGCTAACTATTCACTAACAGGCGTTAATAAAATTGATAAAAAAGATAAAATCGTTGATGGTATGAAAGCAATAGTAGATAAAGAATATGAACAAGGAAGAACTGCAGCAATGTCTGATGGCGAACTTGAAATGATGTTAAAGACGGTTAATCCGGATTTATATATGAAATTGACAAACAAATAGGAGCAAAATATGAAATACATTAGTACAAGAGATAAAAATTGTAAAGTAACATCAGCCGAAGCGATTCGTGACGGATTATCTAAAGACGGTGGCTTATTTGTACCAGAAACTATTCCTACACTAAGCAAGGAAGAATTTGATAAACTTTTAGCAATGAGCTATGAAGAAAGAGTAGCATTTGTATTATCTAAATATTTAGAGGATTATACATATGATGAACTTTTGTCTTATGCGAAAATGGCTTATTCAAGATTCTATGGAGATGACCCATGTCCATTAGTTGCTGTTGAAGATGATATTTATGTACTAGAATTATGGCATGGTCCTACATGTGCATTTAAAGATATGGCATTAACAATGCTTCCACACCTTTTAATAGGTGCTCGTAAAAAAACAGGAGAGAAATCTAAGACTTTAATTTTAGTTGCAACATCAGGTGATACAGGAAAAGCCGCACTTGAAGGATTTAGAGATGTTGAAGGCGTAGATATTATTGTATTTTATCCATCTGAGGGCGTTTCAGATATGCAAAAATTACAAATGAGAACACAAGTTGGAAACAACGTTTATGTTTGTGGTATTGGCGGTAATTTTGATGATGCTCAAAGTGCAGTAAAAACAATTTTTAATGATGAGAAAATTAAGGCACAACTTTTAGAAAAAGGATACAAACTTTCTTCGGCTAACTCAATTAACTGGGGAAGACTTGCTCCACAAATAGCATATTATGTATCTAGTTATTGTGATTTAGTTAATGGAAATAGAATTAAATTTGGTGATAAGGTTAACTTCTGTGTTCCATCAGGGAACTTTGGTAATATTTTAGCTGGATATTATGCTTATAGAATGGGAGTTCCTGTAAATAAATTCATTTGTGCTTCAAATGTAAATAATGTTTTAACAGATTTCTTTGCAACTGGAACATATGATATACATCGTGAATTTGTAAAGACTATGTCTCCATCAATGGATATTTTAATTTCTTCAAACTTAGAGAGATTCTTATTTGAAATGTCAGGTAGAGACGATAAACTTATAGCTCAAAGAATGAATGAACTTAAAACTAATGGAAAATATTCTATAACTAATAATGAATTAGAAAAAATTTCTAAGTTATTTGCAGCAGGATATGCAACAGAACAAGACACTCTTGATGTTATAAGTTCTGAAAATGAAATTAATAGTTATTTAATGGACACTCATACTGGTGTTGCTATGGAAGTTTATAGAGAATATGCAGCAGAAGAGGAAGATTACACACCAGCAGTTGTTGTATCTACGGCTTCAGCTTATAAGTTCCCACAAGATGTACTTAAGGCGATTACAGGAAAGTTTGAACATGATGCATTTGTTGCTTCAGAAAAGTTAAATGAAATAACAGGTGAAGATATTCCAGAACCATTAAAGGGCTTAAAAGATAGAGAAGTTAGATTTGAAGATGTAATTGCAAAATCAGATATTGCTGACACAGTTTTAGATTATATCGATAAAAAATAGAGGTAAGGTATGGTAAACAAGACTATATATAGCGCAATTCAACCATCAGGAGTAATGACACTTGGAAATTATATTGGTGCTGTTGATAATTGGCATAAAATGCAAAATGATGAAAATAATTCTTGTATTTTTGCATTAGCCGACTTGCATACTATAACTGTAAGACAAGAGCCAAAAGCATTTAAAGAACATGCATTGAGTTTTTATGCACTTTTACTTGCTCTAGGTTTAGATCCTAAGAAAAGTATTGTATATTTTCAATCTCATGTTAAAGAACATGCTTATTTATCTTGGCTTTTAAATTGCTACACAATGGTTGGGGAAATGAATAGAATGACCCAATTTAAAGATAAATCTTTAAAGCATAAAGATAATATTAATATGGGACTCATGGACTATCCTGTGCTTATGGCCGCAGATATTTTACTTTATGACACAGATGAAGTTCCAGTTGGTGTTGATCAACTTCAACATATTGAAATTTGTAGAGATATTGCAACAAGAGTTAATAGTATTTATGGTGATATCTTTAAAATTCCAAAAGGAGTTTTATCTAAAGTTGGTGCTAAGGTTATGTCACTTCAAGATCCAACTGCCAAAATGAGTAAATCTGACCCGAATCCTAAAGCATTTATCTCAGTACTTGATGATGATGCTGTAATTATGAAAAAGTTTAAGAGTGCGGTTACTGACTCTGAGATGGAGATAAGATTTGACCCAGAAAACAAGGCCGGAGTTTCTAATTTATTAACAATACTTGCTGTTGCTGAGAAAAAGAGTATTGACGAGGTTGTAAAAGAATTAGATGGTTTAATGTATGGACATTTAAAGGTAAGAACAGCAGAGGCTGTTATTGAGATGTTAAAGCCAATGAAGGAAGAATACAATAAATTAATCAATGATACACTATATTTAATGCAATGTGCTAAAGAAGGTGCAGAGAAAGCCCAAGCAATTGCAGAAAAAACTTTAAGAAGATTTAAAGACGCAATAGGATATGTTTCGCTATAGATGTATGGATATGTAATACCAGATAAGCCAAATATGTTTATGAAAGACTATACGATGTATAGAGCTTTTTATTGCGGGCTTTGTAAGAGTATTGGCAAAAAATGTTCTCAACTTATGAGATTTACGACAAATTATGATATGACATTTTTAAACGTGTTATATCATTCTTTATTTAATAAGGATATAGAGATTTCTAATGAAACTTGTATATTAAATCCAATAAGAGAGAAAAGTGTAGTTAAAGATGATGAACTAACTCATGACATTATAGATGTTAACAATATATTAACTCACTATAAATGTGTTGATGATGTTTTAGATGATAAATCTTTAAGTAAAAAAATTGCTGATGATTTTTTAATAAAGAAATATTATAAAAAATCTGCAAGAAAATTTAAGAAAATAAATGAAATAGTATCAAAAGGTTATAAAGATTTAAGAGAATTAGAAAAGAGTAATTGTTCTTCTATAGATAGAGTTTCACACCCTTTTGCTAGTATATTAAAAGGGGTAGCAAAGGAACTATTTTTAGATAAATATACAGATGAAATTGGCGAGATTATGTATGCTCTTGGAAAGTGGGTATATTTAATGGATGCAGTTGATGATATAAATGAAGATTTTGAAAAAGGAAAATTTAACTTATTTTTAGTTAACTATGATTATATAGATAGAAAGAAGTTTTTATTAGATAAACATGACGATATTGAGTTTGCGCTTATGAATTGCTATAATACTATCAGTAAAAATTTTGAGAGTATAAAATTAGAAAAATATGAAGGTGTTTTAACAAACATTTTATGGTATGGGATATTACAAAGTACAAAAGACATTTTAACTAGGAGCGAAAAATGCAAAAAAATCCGTATTTAATATTAGAACTTGAAAAAGGTGCTACTAAAGAAGAAGTACAAGAAGCATATAAAAGACTAAAAGCTAAATATTCAAACTTAAGATTTGAAGAGGGTGAAGTTGGAGCCAATGCAGCTAAAATGATGAATAAGCTAGATCAAGCTTATGAAGATTGTTTAATGGATATTGAAAATAGAGAATCTACTGAAAAATTTGGTAATCAATATGGAGAGATAAGTTCTTTAATAAAAGAAAAGAAATATGATGAAGCTCAAGAAATATTAGATAAGTGCGAAGTAAGAGATGCTGAGTGGCATTATATGGAAGCACAAATTTTTTATAAAAGACAATGGCATTCAGATGCTAAAGCTCAACTTGAAATTGCGTGTGATTTAGACCCTGAGAATGAAAAATACAAGTCAACATTAAGTAGACTTAAAAAAGTTATGAATAGGGCTGAGGATGATTTTGTTGAGGATGAGACTAAAGAAAACAAGAAAAAACAACACTCAAGAGCTGGATATACAAATCCTCAAGATTTTGAAACAGGAAAGGCAGATAATTCAGATGCTTGTTGTAATGCTTGTTCAACGCTTTTGTGTGCAGATTGTTGCTGTGAATGTATGGGAGGAGATTTAATTCCTTGTTGCTAGGAAAATGAGAAAACTTACATCAAAAGAAATAGCTATAAGTGGAATGTCTGCAGCGCTTGCTCTAGTGTTTGTGTTAGGCGCTAGATATATATCTAACTTAACTTTATCTTGTTATATATTAGCATCGCTATCTATTGCACTTCCTTTAATGAAGAATTTGTGGGGAAGTGCAATTTTATCTTATATAGCATCAGCTCTTTTGTCTTTCTTACTATCTTCTTTTTATGTAATGCCATTTGTCTTGTTTTTTGGTTTATTTCCACTTATTGCATGGAGCCTAGATTTTAAGTTTTATAAAATAGAAAAACTAAATAGGTGGTTAAAAATTGCCATAATTGCAGTAATAAAGATAATTTATTTTGTTGCAGTGTTCTTTGGATGTTTTTATTTAATGAAATTGACAGTTTCTGATTTTAAATTCTTTAAAGCAGAGTTAAATATATATACACTTATATTGCTTGCATTTGCTATTTATTCACTCTATGACTTTTTATATAGAGAAGCATATAAATTAATGGTTAGAGTTTTAATTAATAAAATCTAATTATTGAAAACAATTACTTTATATAATATAATCCTATTTAGAGGTATATATGAGTTTATCCCAAAATAAAAAGACAATTTTATCAATAGCATTGTTTGTTGTTATATTTGCAATTTTACTTGTAATCGCTACTTTTTTTGATTTACAAATATCTAAAATTTTAACAAAAATTTCACTTCCAGAAGGGCAGTATATAACAAATGATCCATTTGCAGCAGTGGTTGAAATTTTTGCAACAATTCCAGCGCCTTTGTTTATAGGTATTGGATTTTTATTTATTTTTATTTACTGTAAAAGATTTTTAACAGGTAAAAAATCTAAAGCCTTAATGATATTATCTATGCTTTTAGCAACGATAGCTTTTGTTTATATGATTTCAGATATTTTTAAATATCTTATAAGACATATAACATTGAATGAACTTAGTGATACAAGTGATTTTTACTTATATATTGTATACCTTATATTTGCACTTCCTATTGAAGGATTTGTTTATTTGTTAATAAAAAATACTCCAGATGATATAGTTAAAAATATGTTAAAGTTAACATTAGTTGTTGTTATTGTAGTAGCAGTTACAACTATAGTTATAAACTTAGGTATAAAGAATATATTTGGAAGAATTCGCTATAGAGCAATGAATATGGATAGAGATGATCCAAACTATGGTTTTGCAGCCTATATGCGCTGGTATGAAATAAAGGGAAAGTGGATAACAAAAGAAGAAATGGAAGTAATGTGGAGCACGCATGATGCTATCAAATCTTTCCCATCAGGTCACACAGCCTCTGCGGGAACTACATATGCTCTTATTATTTTACCAACAATTTTAAATAGAAAAGACGATAAAAAATTGAATATTTTAATGTATGCTATATCTATACTTTGGACGGGTGTTTGTGCAATAGGTAGAATAGCTGCAGGTGCTCATTTTATGAGTGATACTCTATTTGGTGGAACATTAAGTTTTGTAATTGTTGTACTTTTGAAAGAGTTTTATATAGATAGGGGTGAGCATATTAAAGCATTATTTAAAAAACAAAGTTCTTTTGGAAAAGTGAGTGAAAAGGAATAAAATGAAAATTCAAGATAGTGTAAATAAAACATTAAAAGACGTTGCTGTTGTTGCTAGTTTAAATAATATTAGTAAAGAACTTAAAAGTGCAGGTTTTACTAATATAGATAATCTTGATATTGCAATTAAAAATTTAGAAGTAGAAATAGCTGTTTCTCGTGATAAAGGAGAAGATTGTTCTCATAAACAAGCACTCTATGAAAATTATACAATTTTAAGAAAGAAATACTTTGACGAGATAGAAAAAGAAAAGAAAAAGAGAAAGAAAATAGTAATAATAATGTTTTCTGTAATTATTGCGTTTTTTATTATATTTTATGCAGTATTGTTTGGAAAACTATTAAAGTAAGTCTTCTGAGTAAAATAAAGTAAAGTTTAGAATATTTTGAAAATTTTGTAATGAATCAAATTATAATAAAAATCTATTAAGTGTAAATAAAAGAAATCTTGAAAAATTAAATACTGCTATAAAGAATGGTGGAGTAGTTTGTCTTATAGATAAATCACATTCGATAGGCGAACATAATTATTTAATACCAGATGGTTTAATTTGTTTAAAATAGTATATAAAATTGTGATATTATATCTTTAAAAAAGGAGGATAGGTAGATGTTAAAAGGAGTACCAAAAATTATTTCACCAGAATTATTAAAAAAACTTAGTGAAGCGGGTCATGGTGATGAAATTGTTATAGCAGATGGGAATTTTCCTGCTGAAACATTTGGAAATAGAGTAGTTAGAGCTGATGGAATAAGTGGCACAAAAATGTTAGAAGCTGTTTTGTCTTTAGTTCCACTTGATACATATTCAGATCCTAACTTTATGCTAATGCAATTAACAGATAGTGATAAAGGTAAAATTAATCCTACAATTTGGGAAGATTATAAGAAAATTGCAAATAAAAAAGATGATAATGTAAGAGTTGGTTTTATAGATAGATTTGATTTTTACGAAAAAGCTAAATCCGCATATGTAGTTATAGCGACGGGCGAGGAAGCGGTATATGCGAATATAATTATAAAAAAAGGTGTTATTAAATAATACAATACTAAATAAAAATAGGCTGCGAGGGAATTCTTAGCAGCCTATTTTTTATTGCCCATAATAAAAGAATAAAAATGGCTACTATAAACTTTGTTTATAATTTAAAAAATTATATTGGTAAATAATTAATCACTATGATATAATGGAAATCGATAAAAAATATTTTACAAAGGAGTGTTGAAAAATGATTATTGAAAATCAACCAATTACAACAAACAAGAAAGTTTTAGAGTTCGTTCAAGACAGAATCAACTTATTAAAACCATCAAAAGTTCTTTGGATCGATGGATCAGAAGAGATCTACACTCAATTAACTAACGAAGCTGTCGCTAAAGGCGATATGGTTAGATTAAATGAAAAGACACATCCAGGATGCTTACTTCATAGAACAAAGCCAAACGATGTAGCTCGTGTTGAAGCTAGAACATTTATTTGCTGCAAGAATGAAGAAGATGCTGGAAGAATGTACAATTGGTGTGATCCTAAAGAAATGTACGAAAAATTAAACAAGATTATGGCAGGAACATTTGCTGGTGAAACAATGTATGTTATTCCATACTCAATGGGTCCAGTAGGTGGTGCTATTTCTAAAATCGGTATTGAGGTTACATCTTCAATCTATGTAGTTCTTAATATGAGAATTATGGCTAGAGTTGGTAAGAATGTTCTTGATGCTCTTGGTGATTCTAACGATTTCGTTAGAGGAACACATGCTAAATGTGATGTAAATCCAGATGATAGATATATTTGCCAATTCCCAGAAGATAACGCTATTATTTCAGTTAATTCTAACTATGGTGGTAACGTTCTTCAAGGAAAGAAATGTTTCGCATTAAGAATTGCTTCATATCAAGGTAAGAATGAAGGATGGATGGCTGAGCATATGTTAATTCTTGGTATTAAGAGACCAGGTAAAGAAACAGTTTATATGTGTGCTGCATTCCCATCAGCTTGTGGTAAGACAAACTTAGCTATGTTAATTCCACCAAAAGCTTTCAAAGATAAAGGTTATGAAGTATTCACTGTAGGTGATGATATTGCTTGGATTAAGCCAGGTCCAGATGGTAGATTATATGCTATCAACCCAGAAAACGGATTCTTCGGTGTTGCTCCAGGAACAAACTCTAAGTCTAACTACAATGCATTAATGTCAACAAGAAAGAATACAATCTTTACAAACGTTGCAGTTAATCCAGAAACAATGGAACCATGGTGGGAAGCTCTAGAGAAAGATGCAGAAGGAAAGAAGAAACCAGACTTCCTAGTAGATTGGACAGGAAAAGAATGGTGGCCAGGTAATGTTGATGCTGATGGTAAAGAAATTAAAGCAGCTCATCCAAACTCAAGATTTACAGCTCCAGCTGAAAATTGCCCATGTATCTCTCCAGTATTTAAGACAGGTGAACCAGTTCCTGTATCAGCATTTATCTTTGGTGGACGTCGTCCAACAACTGTACCACTTGTATATCAAGCTAAGTCATGGGATGATGGTGTATTCGTAGGATCAATTATGGGTTCTGAAACAACAGCTGCTGCAACTGGTGCTGTAGGTGTTGTAAGAAGAGATCCAATGGCTATGAGACCATTCTTTGGATATCATGTTGGTGATTATTTCGCTCACTGGTTAGAAATGGGAGCTAAGACTCCAGTTGATAAACAACCTAAGTTCTTCAATGTTAACTGGTTCAGAACAGACGCAGAAGGCAACTTCATTTGGCCAGGATTCGGAGATAATATGAGAGTTCTAGATTGGATGTTAAAGAGAATTGATGGCGAAGTTGATGCTGTTGACACTCCAATTGGTTATGTTCCAAAGCCAGAAGATATCGACTTAACAGGTCTTGATTTCTCTAAAGAAACATTAAAAGATATTCTAAAAGTAGATAATACTGCTTGGAAGAAAGAAGCTGAAGGCATTAAAGAATTTTATGCTTCAATCGGTCCAAAAGTTCCAGCTACTTTAAGCAATAAGGCTGATGCTTTATTAAAGAAAGTTTCTGAATAATTTTAGATAATAAAATTAGTACCTTCGAGTTAAAAGCTCGAAGGTATTTTTTTTCTTTAAACTATATGAAAAATTTAAAAAATTTAGGAAAATGTCATTTTAGTTAAAAATTTTAAAAGAAAGTTTTATTATTTAACAATTTCTTCCTTTAAAACTTCCTCAAACTTTACTCCATATTCGTGGTTTTTATCACCTAATGTTTTTTGAATACATTTAACAATAAACTTACATGCGTGAGATAAAGTATAATTTATATCTTTTTTATTTAAAATATCAGCAACAATTATTGAGGAGAAAATATCTCCTGTTCCATGATAAGATTTTTCTTTCTTTAATTCTAAGTTTGTATATTTTTTTAAACCATCAAATGCGGTTGCTCCAATTTTGTTTTCATTAGTAACTCCTGTTAAAATAACATTTTTTGCGCCAAGTTTATAAGACTTTTCAAGAAGCGTATTAATAAATGAGTCGTCTTGGCTTTCTTGATAAGTTGTATTAGTTAAAAGGCAGGCTTCAGTAATATTTGGTAAAATATAGTCAGCTACACTGCATAAGTTTTTCATACCATTAACAATACTTATGTCAAGACCTGTGTATAGTTTTCCATTATCTGCCATGGCAGGGTCGACAATAAATAAACCATCTTTTTGTAGTAATAGTTCTTTGCATTTTAGTATATATTCAAATTGCTTTTGATTTCCTATATAACCAGTGTATATGCAATCAAATTTTATATTTTCCTTTATCCAATGGTCTATAATTTTTGGCATTTCATCTGTTAAATCTAAAAATGTGAAATCTTTAAATCCACCAGTGTGTGTAGATAAAATGGCTGATGGTAAAATAACAGTTTCAATTCCATAGTGAGATAAAATAGGAAGAGCAATTGTTGTAGAGCATTGTCCTAAACATGATATATCTTGTATTGTTAAAACTTTCATTTTCTTAATCCTCTTGTAGTATTTTAACATAGTATATTTAAGTTTATATAAATTATTTGTGTCAAGTTTGTAAATTGTTAAAATTAAGAAATCAAAGAATTTTCTTTGAATTTTGTTAAATTTTACTGTTTTTGAAGAAAAGTTGTTCTGTTTTTTTGCTAAAAGTTTTAATTTTGATGTTAATTTACTATAAAAAAATTAAGACTTATTTTGTTGTATATCTTAACCAAACTGCATTTGATTTAAAAGATTTAACTTCCTTTAGTTTTAATTGAATTACATTTGTTGAATCTTCAAGACCATCAAACACAGTTGGGAAGTTTTTTCTACCATCAACACCAGCTCCAATCAAAATACTAATCTCGTCAAGTAAACCCGCCATTAGAAATGAAGTATTAATATATGAACCGCCGACAACAGCAAGAGATTTAATATTAAACTTAGAATATAAAATTTCAAGTGCATTTTTTAGATCTATATTTGTTTTTCCAGTACATATCCAAGAAATATTGTTATTATTTAGATATTCTAAAAAATCAGTAGAAACGTTTTCTGATGTAATGATTAAGTAAGGTTTTTCAGAATCTTCATTGAAATATTTTAAAGAGCCATTAGTATCTACAATTATTTCAAAATGATTTGTATTATTGTTTTTCTTATATCCTACTTTGTTATATTTTTCATTGGTTTTTGAAATAAACTTTCCATTATGTGGTAATTCCATTTCCGCTGTAACCCTGCCAGATAGCGTAGAGTCAGTATTTAAGCTATTTAATGTTTCATAATAATTTTCTACACCTTTTAATTTTTCAGTCATTTTACAGTCAATTCTGCCATCAAGTGAAGTCATCATGTGACAAATTACATAAGGTTTATTCATTTTTTTTCTCCTTTTTTTTATATCATAAAACTTAAAGTTTACTCTAAGTCAATAAAAATATTAATTCTACACCGAAATTGTTTGAGGTTAATCATAGATTAAATGATATAAAATTTTGTTTTTACTTGTTTATTTTTTTATGTAAATATTCTATAATTACTATTAGTGAAAAAGTTAGCTAATTTTATAGTAGATAAAAGATATCTTATTTTTGCAATATTTATTGTTTTAATTATTGCTTCAATTATTGCGGTATTTTTCGTAAATGTTAATTCAGACATTATGTCATACTTGCCAGAAGGAGTAGATATGACTGATGGTTTAGATTTCATGAAGTCAAACTTTGGCATGCAAAGTGAACTTTTAGTTGGTGTTGATGGTGTAGACTATGTAGAGATGCAAGCGCTTGTTGAAAAAATATCTCAAACTGACATTATATCTCAAGGTAAAGGAACTGTTGTTTGGATAGGTACCATAAAAGATATGGAAATCCCATCTACAACTACTATGATGTTAGAATTTATGCAACTTGAAAATAAAGCTGCTGTTTATAGTGCGTTAACTTCTGCAGGTCTTTCAATTAATGATTTAACATCGATTGATATGAATGCATTTAAAGAAGAAATGCTTACAAATCAATCACTTCTTAGTATATTTTACCCAAATGCAGATGAAAATGGTGTTATAACTTTTGATGAAACAACAAAAAGTAAATATCTTTGTATGTTAATGCTTGACGTGCCATCATCAGCGGACGAAACACTTGATTTACTTAGAGAAATAGATAATAAAATTTTAGATGATTATGATCACGCAGTTGGCGGTGACGCAGAAATTGTTAGAGAAGTTTTTGATTCTACAATAAATGAAATGTATAAATATATATTAGTTGCAGTACTTGTTATGTTTATAATTTTGATGCTTACAACTACCTCGTTTATTGAACCAATTATATTTATGTTAACAATTGGTATTTCTATCATTATAAATATGGGTTCAAATATTCTATTTGGTTCTGTATCTATTATTACATTCTCGTGTTCTGCGGTATTACAACTAGGTCTTTCAATGGATTATTCAATATTCTTAATGCATGCATTCTCAGAAGAGAAGAAAAAGACATTGGATGAAAATCTTGCAATGAAAAGAGCTATACCAAGAACCTTTGCAACGGTTACAGCTTCTGCGTTAACAACTGTTGGTGGTTTCTTAGCATTATTTATTATGCGTTTTGAAATAGGTGCCGATTTAGGTAAAGTTCTTGCTAAGGGTGTATTTTTAAGTTTAGTAACAGTTGTTTTACTTCAACCATGTTTGATGTTAATGACATCAAAATGGTCAAATAAAACCTCACATAAGATTTATTTACCTAAGTTTAAATCTGTAGGAAAGTTTTCTATTACAAATAGAAAAATAATTGTATTAATTGCAATACTTCTACTTGTACCATCATTTATCTTGCAAACATTAGAAGGGGATAAACTTTCTTATATCAAGTTTGTTGAAAAAGAAGAAGCAACACCAGATTCTATTCAAGAAACCGTAAATAAACTTTCAAACTCTATTATTGTTTTAGTTCCGACCGATGATGAAAACGCTAGTAAACAATTTATAGAGGATATAAGCAGTGTAGAAAATGTGTCTAATTACCTAAATATATATACAATGATCCCAGAGCAATTCTCTAATATGATTAAACTTGTTAATAACCAAGAATTAATGAGTGCTATAGAGCAAATGCCATCACTATCCGGCTCTTTGTCTATGTTAAAAGGTTTTGTTAATAATGGTTGGACCATGTGTATGGTTATGATGGATGCTGAATCAGAATCAGCTGAGGAAACAGCAGTGCTTAATAGTGTTAAAGCGTCACTAAATAAAAACTTTGGAAAAAATACAGACACTGAAAGAAATTATTATTGTACCGGTATGTCTCAAGGTGTACAAGACTTAAAAGAAATTACTCCAACAGATAATTTATTGGTTACAATTGTATCCGTTTTGATTATCTTAGTAATATTAGTTATTACTCAAAAATCTATTAAATTACCAGTAATTTTAATAGCATTAATTGAACTTGGTATATTTATTAACTTATCTTTATGTTATTTAAATGGTGAAGATTTGAACTTCATGTGTTATATAATTTTAAGTTCAATTCAGTTAGGATCAACTGTTGACTATGCTATTTTATATACAGATAAATACCAAACAAATCTAAAAGTTATGCCAGCAAATGAAGCTGCATATAAGGCGTTAAGAGATAGCGCTGTATCTATACTTACGTCAGTTGCAATTATGGCAGGATGTTGCTTGTCCGTAACTATTGTTGCATCAAATGCCATTGTTAGACAAATTACGTGGCTTATAGCGCGTGGTGCTATAATATCTGGTATATTAACTTTATTAGTACTTCCAGCACTTCTAGTTGTATTTACAGGTAATAAGAAGTTAAAGAAGAAAGGTAAAGAAAAAGCTAGAATTATAAAGAAAGAAGAAAAAAGCGAAAATATTGCTTAAATATATTAGGAAATCTTAAATATAAAATTGTAAAAAAATGACTGATGAAATTGAAACATTTTCAATTAAAACAGCTATTGAAGAGATTAAAAAAATAGAAGCGTACAAAGACGCAAAAGAGAAGGGAGAAGAACATGAAATAGAACTAAGTGATTCTCGTTTTGATACTTTTACTATTGCGTATGACGAAATTTCAAAAATTGATTGGGATAAAATAAATGTAAGTGCGTTTGTAGGTGGTTTGTACTCACAGGTTGAGAAATTTGAGGAAGAATCATATAAGGAATTATATGGCAATTTTGATGATTACGAAGATGAATATTTGGGCGAGATAACTGGACTTTATTGGGGATAAATAAATCCATAACAATTAAAAAGTAGTAGTCATTAGAATTTTTGATTAATAAATTTGTTATAGTGTAATAAAAAATGATATGAATTCAGATTTTATTAGATTTTAGATCACTAGTTCAATAAAAGAATAACGATATTATAAATATTAACTATAAGTATACTAAAAAATATATAGTCTTGATTATTTATAACTTTTTAAGTTTGAAAAATACTATAAAATTAGTAAGTGTTAAAAAAGGTTCATATTTAAATATTAATGCATCGTATGTGGTAATTATAGAATTTACTATATGGAATTAAGAGAAATAATTTTATCTACAAAAGGTAAAAAATATGAACAATTATTTTCATTTGATTTTTAATATCAAGCAATAAAAATTAGCAAAATTAAATAAAAAAAGTACTGAAATTTTAGTGTCCCCAAAAAAGTGAGACATGGTAAAAAATTAAAGGTATAATGGCCTCCCATTCATAAATAGGAGGATAAAATTTAATGAGTGAATTTGATAAAATTATTGGTTACAAAGATGTAAAAGAAGAACTCATGAGAATTTGTGATGTAGTTAAAAACACACAAAAGTACAAAGATCTTGGTGTTAATCATATAGGCTCTTCTTCTTGATGGTGAGCCTGGTGTAGGTAAAACTTTAATGGCTACATGTTTTATAAAAGAAAGTGGTAGAAAAACTTTCATTTGTCGTAAAGATAAGCCAAATGGAGAGTTTGTCAATGAGATAAGAAAAATATTTAAAGATGCATCAGAAAATACACCATCTATAGTATTTCTAGACGATATGGATAAATTTGCTAATGAAGAAGAAAATAGACCAGATGCTCAAGAATATGTAACAGTTCAGTCTTGCATTGATGAATGCAAAGATAAGGATGTCTTTGTCATAGCAACTATTAATAAAAATAGAATGCCAAAATCTTTATTAAGAGCAGGAAGAGTTGACTTTAAAATAGGAATTAATGTTCCAGAAAGAGAAGATGCAAAAGAAATTATAAAATATTATCTTTCTCAAAAGAAGAATGTTGATGATGTTAGTGCAGAGGATGTAGCTAAACTATTATATGGTAAGTCTTGCGCGACGCTTGAGTCGGTAATTAATATTGCAGCACAATATTCTGGCTACTTTAATAAAAACAAAATAGATATTGAAGATATAACAAAGGCAGCACTTCGTGTTATATATAACGCTCCAGAATGTTCAATTCCTCGTAATAAAATGGAATTAAGGAAAATAGCTTATCATGAAGCAGGCCATACTGTTGTAGCGGAAATGCTTGAAGAGGGAAGTGTTAACTTCGTTACCACAAGAAAGTATATGGGAGAGGCTGCAGGAATAACATCCCTATATAATTCCGAGGATTATTGGACATCAATAAAGAAAATGGAAAATAGGGTATTGTCAGTCTTAGGTGGAAGAGCAGCAACAGAACTTGTATTTGGTGAAGTAGATACGGGTTGCGGATCAGATATAAGCAGGGCGAGAGGCGTAGTATATAGATTTATTGCTGAGTATGCTAATTGTGGTTTTGAGTTTTCTGATGAGGGACGTGACACTACAAATATCATTGAAAGTAAAATTCAAGATAGAGTATCTGTAGAAATAGAAAAATATTATTCAAAAGCAAAAGAAATGCTATTTAACAATAGAGATTTCCTGGAAGCGCTTGCACAAAGATTACAAGAAAAAGATACACTTTTAGAACCTGAAATATTGGAAATAAAAAGAAAGACATGTAATAAAAAATAAATAAAAATGAGGAGTTCATATGAACTCCTCAAATATTTTTATAGCATATAAATTAACTATATTTTTCTAACCTTTATAAACTTTTCATCAAGACTCTTAAAAGCTTTATCGCTAATTTGTTTATCTAAATCAAAGATTAAATATGTTAGTTCTCCACGAGTACCTTTTGTTGTAGATTTAATAGTACATTCTTTAGAGATTACATCTGTAGCAATATTTTCTGCATTTTCAATATTTGAAAGAATGGTTACTCTATCTCCTGTCTTTATAGATTTAACGCAAGGGAAGTTTACTGAATTAATTACATTACCATTTTCAATAAATTCTTTTAATTCATTGGCTGCCATAACAGCACAGTTGTCTTCAGCCTCAGGTGTTGAAGCACCAAGGTGAGGGAATGTAATAATATTTTCGACTCCAATTAACTTTTGAGAAGGAAGGTCTGTTACAACTCTTCCAATCTTGCCATTCTTAACAGCTTCAATTATATCATCAACATTAAATAATTCGCCTCTTGCACAGTTTACAATAACAACGCCATCTTTCATCTTTGAGATAGAATCCTTATTAATAAATCCTTTTGTATCAGGAGTTGCTGGAACATGTAGTGTTATAAAATCTGAAGCAGAGAATATATCATTTAGGTCTGTGGTTATTTTAACGGCTGGATTTAAAGCGTTTTTAGCAGTGCTGGATAAGAATGGGTCATAACCAATAATTTCCATTCCAAGGGCTATGGCGGCGTCAGATACTAATCTTCCTATTGCACCAAGTCCTATAATTCCCAAAACTTTTCCTTTGATTTCTTGTCCTATAAAGGCTTTCTTACCTTTTTCAACTTGTTTTTCAACAGTAAGTTCACCGTCTTGAAGGTTTTGAGTCCAGTTTATTGCAGGATAGATTTTTCTACAAGAAAGGAGTAGGGCACAAATAACCAATTCTTTTACTGCATTTGCATTAGCTCCTGGTGTATTAAATACGCATACACCTTTATTTGTCATATCTTGAATAGGAATATTATTAACACCAGCACCTGCTCTTGCGATTGCTATAGCAGAGTTTGCTACCTTATATTCATGCATATCAAAAGATCTTACAAGATATGCGATGGGATTATCTGAACTATCACAAATAGTATATTTGTCATTAGTTAAAGTATCATTAACTAAAGCACTTATTGGATTTAATTTAACTATATCCATATTTTTTACCTCGTTATTTATTTGCAAGTTCGAATTTTTTCATAAACTCGATTAAATCAGTAATACCAGATAGTGGCATTGCGTTATAAATCGAAGCTCTCATTCCACCTACTAGTCTATGTCCTTTAATTGAAGCAAAACCATTAGCACCAGCCTCTTTTACAAAGGCAGCATCTAAATCAGCATTTTTTGTAACAAATGGAACGTTCATTAAAGATCTATCTTTCTTATTAACGCTATTTGTGTAGAAATCTGAACTATCTATAAAGTTATATAAAAGGCCTGCCTTGTATTCATTAAATTTCTGTTGCTCTTTAACGCCACCATGGGCTTTTAAATATCTTAAATTCAACATCATCATGTAAATAGAGAAACATGGAGGAGTATTGTATAGTGAATTATTATCTACTTGAGTTTTCCACTTAAGCATTGTAGGGCAAATAGGCATGCCATCAGTAACTAAATCTTTTCTTACAATAACAACTGTAACGCCAGCAGGGGCTAAATTTTTTTGAGCACCAGCATATAAAACGCCATATTTTGAAACGTCAATTTTTTCAGATAAAATCATTGAGGAAACATCGGCAACAAGTGGTGCATTAGTTTTTGGAAGTGTAGTGTATCTTGTTCCAAAAATTGTATTGTTTTGTGTAATATGAACATAGTCTATATCGTCTCTAAAATCAAATGTCTTTGGAATATAAGTATAATTCTTGTCTTCAGAAGAAGCGGCAATATGAATATCACCATATTTAATAGCTTCTTTATATGCTTTTTTAGCAAAGTTTCCTGTAACAACATAATCGGATTTACCTTTCTTTAAAAGATTTAGAGGAACTGCTTCAAATTGAGTAGAACCGCCGCCTTGAACTAAGATAATATCATAGTTGTCAGGTACTTCCATTAATTCTCTAAGAAGGGCTAAACATTCGTTGTTAATAGCATCATATTGTTTGCTACGATGTGACATTTCACATACACTCATTCCGCAACCTTGGTAATCAACAAAATCTTTTTGTGCTTCTAATAATACATCTAATGGTAGCATAGAAGGACCAGCTGAATAATTGTAAATTCTGTTCATTTTTATTCTCTCCGTTTAAAATTTATTTTGTATATATTATATGCTCGCACACGCGCTTATGCAAGAAAACTTTTAAGCAGACTTAAATTATACGACCTCGTAAAAGGCTTAAATTTGAAAATTTCGCTTTGGTTTAAGAAACCTGCGAGCATAAAATTAAAGTGTCTAAATTTGTCTAAAATAGCCTTAAAATGATATTTTTACATATATTAAAATATATGTAATTAAGATTAGTTTAAGGTAAAAAGTGTATATTATTATTGTAATAAAAAAGGAGTTATTTTTTTTATGAAAGAATTAGAACCAACAAGGGAAAAAGAAATAGAGTATGTAAATGATTGTATGACAAGCTATTGTAGGTCAGAATTAGTAAGGAACTTTTTAGTTATGGAACTTGCGGCAAAAATGGCTTCTGTTTTTGATAATGTGAATATTTGTAAATTTTATACAGATTATATTTTTTTTTAAGTGGTATCTTATAAAACATGGAGAATATTGTTCGACGCTAAATAGATTGTATTTAATATCACTAAAATTAATGGATGATAATCTTTATAAATCATTAAAGATTAAAGTTGAAGCTTGTGGTAAAAAAGATCCAGTAGGGTACTTTAATACAATAATAGGAAGTATTAATCGTTATTGATAAAAGTCGTGCTTATGATTATAACGAAAATCACATGTAAATTTAATTACAACAGTTACTGCAAGATAGGAGAAAAAATGATAAATTTTGAAAATAATAGAATAAGATATGCAATATATAGAGGAAAAAGAATAAGTATAGAACAAGATAATGAAATGTTTGAGGATTCTATCACTAGAGTTAATGTGTTAAGATGTCCATGTTGTAAGGATTCATTATTTTTTGTTAGAAGCCAAAATGCAAAACCTTATTTTCAACATTCACCTTATACTTATAGTGATCATAAAGGTTGTTCTTTATATGAAGGTTATTCTGGACCCTGGGTTCGTACACAAACTAAACCGGTAAGTAATGTAGTATTAGGAAAAATATCTAGTCAAATTGATATATTAAATAAAGATAGTGAAACCTTAATTAATTTTGAAATTAAGCCATATGTATTTAATAATACAATTGCCTTTTTATTTATTAATTTAGAAAATGGAGAAAAAATATATAGTTGTGGGAAAAGTATTTTACTAGATATTGAAGATGAACTTCCAATAGAAACAAGTAAGTATAAAATAGATAAAAAAGGATCAATTATTGCTCATAATATATTAGTTCCAAAACCTTTATCTAAATTAGATAATCTATGGCTTGGTATAAAAACTGGAAGTAACATTTGTTATAAAGGTATTGAGGCTGAAGTTGTAAGTAAAGAAATAAAATCTTCAGAACTATATTTAAATTTAGGTGTATTAGAGAAAAACGCAAATATAACAATTAGAGTAAATGATGAAGAAAAGACTTTTGATTTTGTTACAGCTATAGAGAAAGGAACATTAACTATAGAAAAAGAAAATGAGCCAAAAGATAAAGATAGAGGAAATATATTAGAAAGAGTATGTTTAGCTATAGATGATTTGAACGATTTTGATATAGATGACATAGAAAATTCTTTGCTAGATAGTGGAATTTATGATATGTATGATTTGGACAAAGATTGTTTAAAAAATACTTGTGTAGCACTTTATAACAAAGAGACTTTAAATAGAAATGATTCAGCAATATTCTTTACTATTATTAAAAAAATTGACGAGGCTTATGGCTATATTAATGGTAAAGAAGCTAGGAGATTAAAACCTGAATACGCACCAAAAGCTTTGAAATATTCATTAAGTTCCTAGGAATAAAGTATTAAAATTTTCAACGTATTAACGGAAAAACTAGATGATATTTTCTTTATAGGAATAAATAAAAAAGTGGTCCTAGTATCCGGACAAAAATAGATACAAATAGTATTCTAAATTTTAAGGCAGTAGATAGTGGAACGGTTATAAAGATAGAGGGCGTTGAATTTAATTATTGCAAAAAAACAGACAAAGTTTATGGCAAAGACTATGTATTATCAAGAATATTAAGTTCCACATGGAATACTAAAAAGAGACTCATCGAATTGTTTAATAAGGAGGTACCTAATGACACACGAGGAATTCGAGAGATTCAAAAAGATAGATTCGCACTTATACGAGACATATATGACGGTAAAAGAAGAAATGGAGTCACAAGGGAAGAAAGTGGATTCTTATGCAGACTTCTCTATTGTTTATCATTTGATGACATTGCAAATGTCGAACAAATATACTCCAGAAACAGCATTGGCGGAAGCAATTCGAATGCTCAAAACGGGGAAAGAAATTCTGGTATTCAAATAAAAAATCTTGGATATTTTAAAAACAAGCGAAATTAAAACATGCCCATGACTTCGTGCGTGCAAATGTTATTGCCATAATAAAATATATTATATATAATAATAAAAGATTAAAATAATTAGGAGCAATTATGGCAAAAGGATATAAACCATTAACAGTAGCCTTTTTAGGTGGAGTAGGAGAAATAGGTAAAAATTTAACTGCATTAAAATATGGAGATGAAATTCTTCTTATTGATTGCGGTTCAACCTTTCCTGATATGAATGCTCCAGGTATTGATTTAATAGTTCCAGATTTTTCTTATTTAAAAGAAAATCAAGATAAAATTGTAGGTTTAGTTATAACTCATGGACACGAGGATCATATAGGTGGAATACCATATCTTTTAAAAGAAATTCCAAATATAAAAATTTATGGTTCATCGCTTGCTATGGCAATTGTTCAACATAAATGTGAGGACAAAAAAGTAAATACTGCGAAATTAAATGCAGTTAAAGATTTTCAAAGTGTAAAACTTGGTTCTTTTTCAGTTGAATTTATTCCAGTTGCTCACTCAATAATTGGGGCTTATTGTTTAGCTATCACAACACCACAGGGATTAATTTTTCATACTGGAGATTTTAAAATTGACTATACGCCAATTGGTGGAGCTAAGAGAGTAGATATCTCAGAGTATGCAAAGATTGGCAATAGGGGTGTTAAGTTAATGCTTGGTGAGTCAACAAACGTAGAAAAACCAGGTACAACAATTTCAGAAAAACATGTTGGAAAAACATTAGAGAAAATATTTATGGCAAATAGAGATAAGAGAATTATCATAGCTACATTTGCCTCAAATGTTAATAGAGTACAACAAATTATTAAAATTGCACAAAAAAGTGGAAGAAAGGTGGCCTTTTCAGGAAGGTCTATGATAACAATCTCTGAGATGGCAATAGATCTTGGACTTATGGATATAGACAAGGAAGTAATTGTAGACGTAGAGCATGTTAAAGATTTTGCTCCATCACAAGTTTGCATTATATCAACCGGCTCTCAAGGTGAGCCAATGTCAGCTTTAACTAGAATGGCAAATGGAGAGGATAAGGTTAATGTTCAGGATAGTGATCTTATAGTTATTTCATCATCCGCTATTCCTGGAAACGAAAAAGCAATTTATACGGTTATAAATAAGCTTTATAAAAGAGGGGCTAAGGTTTTATATGGTTCACTTGAAGAATTGCACGTATCAGGGCATGCCTGCCGTGAGGAGTTAAAAATGATGTTATCTCTTATAAGACCACAATTCTTTATTCCTGTACATGGTGAATATAGGCATTTAAAACAACATGCAAAACTTGCTTTAGATTTAGGAATACCAGAACCAAATATTGGTATTTGTGAAATTGGTGATGTGGTTGAAATTAAGAAAAATAAGATTCAAAAAGTAGAAAGAATTGAATCTGCAGGTGCATGTTTTATTGATGGCGACGGAAACATTTCTCACGATACAATAAAGCAAAGAAGACAATTATCTAATGATGGTGTTGTGGTTGTTGGGTTAAATGTAGAACCTGAAAAGAAAATTTTGAAGAATAAAATAGAGATAAGAGCAAAAGGTATAGAACTTAAAGAGTCAATGCTAAGAGAAATAGAAATAACAACTATGGAATATTTCTTAGATTTCGTTAAAGATAAGCCATTTAATCAAGATGTCTTTGAAGAGCAATTAAAGAAAAAAATTACTAAAAAACTAATAAAATATTTATCTCAAAAGCCATTAGTAATTCCAGTTGTTGTTGAAACCGAAGAGATAATAGATGAGTAGGCTTGAAGAAATAAAGAAAAACTCAAAAATTGAATTTTTACCTATTTTAAGTGACGAGTGCGAAAAAGTTTTATTGAGTCTAATAAGACAAGAACATTCAAAAGAAATACTTGAAATAGGAACTTGTGTTGGTTATTCTTCAACAAAGATGTTGCTTGAAAATAAAGATGCACATGTAGATACTATCGAGATAGATAAAGAGCGTCAAGAAAAGGCTATTGAAACTTGGAGAGAATATAACGTTTTAGATAGAGTTACATCATATCTTGGAGATGTAAATGAAATCTTAGAGAGTATAGTTAAAAATAAGATATATGATTTTGTCTTTATAGATGGCCCTAAATCAAGATATCTAGAACATTTAAAAGTATGTTTACCACATATAAAAAGTGGTGGAATAATACTTGCTGATGATGTCTTGTTCTTTGGACTTGTTAATGGTAATGAGTGGGTACCACATAAACACAGGACAAATGTAAAACATTTAAGAGAGTTTCTAACGTACATAAAAGTGCAAGATAACTTAAATGTAAAAATATTAGAGGAAGGAAATGGCATTGCCATTATAAGAGTAAAATGATAGAACTATTAGCACCTGCCGGAGATTTTAATAAATTAAAAACAGCTTTACACTTTGGAGCTGATGCCGTTTATATTGGCGGAAATATGTTTAGCCTTAGAGCTAATTCTAAAAATTTTGATAAAGAAGAACTAGTTGAGGCTGTAAAGTATACGCATAATCTTGGTAAGAAAATTTATGTTGCAGTAAATATATTTGCACAAAATTCAGATTTTGATGCACTTAGAAAATATTTTGTAGAGTTATATAACGCAAATGTTGACGCCGTAATTATATCAGATCCCGGTGTTGTTTGTTGTTGTAAGGAAGTTGCGCCAAACTTGGAGATACATTTATCTACTCAAGCAAATACAACTAATAAATATGCTGCAAAATTTTGGGCAGATCAAGGAATAAAGAGAATAGTTTTAGCAAGAGAAACTTCTATGAAGGATATAAAGGAAATAAGAGAAATCTTGCCAAAAGATAAAGAAATAGAAGCATTTGTTCATGGAGCTATGTGTATATCCTATTCTGGTCGTTGTCTTTTATCTAATGCATTGACAGGAAGGTCTGCAAATAGGGGCGCTTGCGTTCAAGCATGTAGATGGGAATACGAAATGTTTGAAAAAAATAGAAAAGGAGAGCCATTGACAATAACTGAAGATGGTAGAGGAACCTATATTTTAAACAGTAAAGATTTAAACATGATTGAATATATAGGAGAACTAATTGAAAACGGAGTTTATTCATTTAAAGTCGAAGGTAGAATGAAATCTCCATACTATGTTGCCTCAGTTATAAATGCGTATAGAAAGGCAATAGATTTATACTATAATGATCCTAAAAACTATAAGCCAAATCAAGAGATTGTCAATGAGTTGTTTAAAAATGCTCATAGAGACTATACAACAGGATTTTATTTTGGAGAGAAAAATTCTGTGTGCTTAGAAACTTCACAACCAAAGTGTGATTATGAGTTTATGGCAGAGGTTGTTGGGTATGATGATGAAAAAGGAATGCTAATTGTTGAGATGAGAAATAGATTTAAAGTTGGTGATACGCTTGAGATTTTATCTAACAATGATGCCTACTGGAATAAAGAAATAACAGTAAACGAAATGTACGATGAAAAAGGAAGAATAGTTGAGGATGCAAAACTTGTTCAACAAAAACTTTATATAAAAACAGATATGAAACTAACAGAAAGAGACATATTAAGAAAGAGGGTTAAATAATGAAAAAGACAATAGTAATTTTCTATTCAAAAGGTTATTATGACCAATTAGCTATATCGCTTCAAGAGTACTTTTCTTCAAAAAAAGAATTAGTTAATGCTGTTCTTATAGATGAGGATGATTATTCTAATTTTCATTTTGCTAGTTTTTGTCGAGGAATGTATAAATTTTCTACACGAAATACTCCAGTTATTAGTAGTTTAGTTGCCTTCTTTACTAAACCATTTTATGAAAGAAGAATAAAAACAAGTTTTCAAGAAGACATTCAGAAGGATAAAAAAGGAGAGGAAAACCCTCAAATTACTAAAAAAGAAAATGAGCCAATAAATATAAAAGAACCTAATAAAATAGAGGCATTAGAAAAGAAAACTAATGATACAATAAAGGGCGTAAAACAACGTTTGCGTCAAGCTGACATAATTATAAAAAGGTTTAATCCAGATCTTATTATATGTACAACAGCACATTCTCTAAAAAAAGTTTTAAAGGCAAAAGAAAGACTTCAAAGTGGAGTTTTAGTGTATTCTGCTATTTCAGATTTTTATGCTCACAATGGTTTTATTTTAAAAGGTGTAAATAAGTATATTGTTTCAACAACATATGTAAAGCAAGGTTTGATTCCATTTGGAATACCTGAGGAAAATATTGAAGTTATAGGAATGCCAGCAAGAAAGGGCGTAGATAGGGTTTATGACAAGGATGAGGTTTTAAGTTCTCTAGGAGTTGCAAATAAAAATCTTCCAAATATTGTTTTAGCTGGTGGTAGGTATGGCTCATCTAGAATAAAGACAGCACTTAAAGATGTTGCGTTATTTTCAGATAAAGCAAACATAATCATATTAGCCGACAAGTCTGAATCTGTTCATACGTTTGCTACAAGTTTTTGTAAGAGCGCAAAAATAAATGAAAATGTTTATATAATAGATTCTGTTGATGATATTGCAAAGTTATATTCGATTGCAGATTGTTTAGTTTGTAACGCAACTACATATCTTGTCTACGAAGCACTTAATAGAGAGATACCTGTTGTTTTAACATCTCCTATAGATTATAGGGAACAAGGAAATTATGATTTCTTAACTACAAATGGTTATGGCTTAGTAGGTTCAGATTCTGAAAAATTAAATTCAGCTCTTTATACAATAATTCAAAAAGGGCCAACTTATGATGATTACAAAGCCCATATAAAGAATATTTTTATAAAAGATAGTTCTAAAAAATTTGGTAAGTATATTTTAGAAGAATTAGAAAAAATTGTAACTGTAAAAAAGATAGAGTCTATAAGTGAAGAAAGTTCAGAAGAAAATATAGATGAAAATAGCAAGGAGAGTAAAAATGATTAAGCATATTGTTATGTATAAACTTGAAAATCCAAGTGAAGAAAATAAACAAGCAATGGTAAATAAGTTTCTTTCAATGAAAGGAAAGATTGATGTTTTATTAGATATTGAATCTGGTATAGATAAATTAAAGTCACCAAGAAGTTATGATGTAGTACTTATTTGTACATTTAAATCTTTAGATGACTTAAATACATATAAAAATCATGAAGTTCATATTCCTGTAATGCAATATGTTCATAGTGTAGTAAAGGAGTCTCATTCCGTAGATTTTGAATTTTAATTATGGCAGTCGTAATAGGGGTAGATAAAGGATCAATAGCAGAAGAACTTGGCGTTGAGATAGGCGATGAACTATTAGGCTTTAATGGTGAAAAAATTGAAGACATATTAGATTATTACTACTATGATAGTCAAGAAAAGTTTGTTATTAATATGAGAGCAAAACAAGGTGATCTTGTTGATTTAGAGATAGAAAAAACTCCAAATGAACAACTTGGAATGTCTCTTGATGATTCTGTTCAATTAAATCCTATAGTATGTAAAAATAAATGCAAATTTTGCTTTGTTGATCAAATGAAAAAAGGTTTAAGAGATACTCTATACATTAAGGATGATGACTATAGACTTTCTTTTGTGTCTGGAAGCTTTGTTACTATGACAAATGTTACACAAAAGGAGCTTGATAGAATAGTTAAACTTCATTTATCTCCTTTGTACATTTCTGTACATGCATACACTCCTGAGATTAAAACTTATTTGGTTGCTAATCCAAATGGGGTAAAACTTTTTGATCAAATGAAATATCTAGCCGACCATGGCATAAAAATGCATACACAAATTGTTATGTGTAAGGGTATAAATGATGGTGAAGAGTTAAGAAAAACGCTAACTGAACTTGCAAAATTAAGACCTGGTGTTGAAACTGCTGCCGTAGTTCCTGTTGGTATGACTGGTTTTAGGGATGATTTGCCACATTTAGAGCAGGTAGATAAACAATGTGCAATTGATACAATAAAGTTAGTTGAAGATTTAAATGATGAATTTGGTGGTTGTTTTTGTTGGTGCTCAGATGAGTTTTATGTAAAAGCTGAAAAGGAAGTCCCACCTTATCAATACTATGGTAGGTTCGTTCAAATTGAAAATGGCATAGGACTTTGTCGTATGTTTATGGAAGAACTTGAAGAGGAACTTAAGGAAACTAAAATAAATAATAAGAAAGCTAAAATAGGATTAATAACAGGTCAATCATTTAAAGGTTATTTAAATCAAGCAGCTAAACTTTTAAATGAAAAATTTCCAAATGTAGAATTTGTTGTTTATGATATAATAAACAAGTTCTTTGGTCCATCAATAACTGTGGCTGGTTTAATAACTGGAGTTGATATAAAAGACCAAGTTAAAAATAATCCAAAGGATATAATAATTCCATCAACAATGCTTCGCGAGTTTACAACAACGCTTCTTGATGGCTCAACAGTTGAGGAATTAGAGAAAACATTAAATGCAAAAATACATGTTAGTCAAGGTGGAGGAAACTTGGTTAAGGTTGTAGGAGAGATAGTAAAATGAAAAAAATGCCACTTATAGCGATTGTGGGTAGGCCTAATGTAGGAAAAAGCGCTCTTTTCAATAAAATAGTTGGAAAGAAAGTTTCTATTGTTGAGGATTTTGAAGGTGTTACTAGAGATAGAGTTTATTGCGACGGCGAATGGTGTGGCAAGAAGTTTACTTTAATAGATACTGGTGGTCTTGATGTTAAAAGTGAAGATGTTATGTGGTCTCATATAAGAGAACAAGCCAATATCGCACTAGACCTTGCAGATGCCATCATCTTTGTTGTAGACGGAAGGGCTGGAATGACATCAAACGATATTGAAGTTGCAAATATTTTAAGAAAAACAAAAAAGCCTATAGTTATTGCTGCAAATAAGATAGATAATAACGAGACTGACAATATATACGATTTTTATGAAATAGCACTAGGTGAGGTTATACCTGTTTCTGCTATACATGGCGTTGGAGTTGGTGATTTGCTTGAAGCAGTGTTAACAAACTTCGAAGCTCAAGAAGAAAATGATGATGATGAAAAAACAATAAAAATAGCTATTGTTGGAAAACCAAATGCTGGTAAAAGTTCATTAACTAATAAAATACTTGGCGTGGATAGAACAATTGTTTCAAATATTGCTGGAACAACTCGTGATGCAATAGATACACCTTTTGAGTATAAAGGACAAAAATGTAAGATTATTGACACTGCAGGTATTAGAAAAAAGGCATCTGTTGAAGAGGGAATAGAACAATATTCTGTAATAAGGTCACTAGCTGCAATTAGAGAAGCAGATATAGTACTTGTGGTTGTAGATTCTTATGATGGTTTTACAGAACAAGATACCAAAATTTGCGGTTATGTTCATGAACAAGGAAAGCCATCAGTTATTGTTATGAATAAATGGGATTTAATAGAAAAAGACACATACACAATTAACAAATTCAATGATTATTTGGAGCAAGAACTTAATTTTATGGATTATTTTGTTCCGGTATATATATCAGCAAGAACCGGACAAAGAGTGGATAAATTATTAGACACTATATTTGAAGTATATCAAGAAAACTCAAAAGAAGTATCTAAGAGTATATTAAATGAAGTTATCGCAGATGCAATAGTCGCAGTTGAACCACCTTCAACGCATGGAAAGAGACTTAGAGTCTTTTATGTAACTCAAGCTCAAGCCAATCCTCCAGTCTTTATATTTTTCGTAAATGATCAAACGCTTGTACATTTTAGTTATTCTAGATATTTAGAAAATGTATTAAGAAAAGCATTTACATTTAAAGGAACTCCTATTAAATTAATATTTAGGGATAAGAAAGATGAGGAAAATATATAATAGAAAATAAATTTTTAAAATGGAGATATAAAATATGAATTACTTAGAGTTAGGTAAAGAAAAGTTAGCTCAATTATTAGACAAGGTCAATGTTGAGTACGAAGAAATTAAGAAAAAGGGATATAAAGTAGATATTTCTCGTGGTAAACCATGCTCTGAACAATTAGATGTTGGTATGGAAATGTTTAAAGATCTTGATAAAAAATTAGCCAATATGCCAAAGAACTATAGAAACTATGGTTTACTTTCTGGTATACCTGAAATGAAGGAAATTTTTGGTCAAATACTTGGGTTAAAACCAGAAAATATTATTGTAGGTGGTAATTCCTCTTTAAATTTGATGTACGACACTGTTCAAAGAAATTTACAATTTGGTGTTTGCGGTGGAAAACCATGGAATGAAAGTAAAATAAAGTTTATTTGTCCAATACCAGGATATGATAGACATTTTGCAATAACAGAACATTTTGGTATTGAAATGATTTCTGTCCCAATGAATGAAGATGGCCCAGTTATGGATGTCGTAGAAAAATTAGTTCAAATGGACGAATCCATTAAAGGTATGTGGTGCGTTCCAAAATATGCAAATCCAACAGGTGTTACTTATTCAAATGAAGTAGTTGAAAGATTGGCTAAAATGAAAACTAAAGCAACTGACTTTAGGATTTTCTGGGATAACGCATACGCTGTTCATGACTTAACAGATACGCCTGATAAACTTGCTAATATTATGACTATTGCAGAGAAATATGATAATGAGGATAGAATTTATGAGTTTACATCAACATCTAAAATAACACTAGCAGGATCTGGCGTTGGATGTATTGGAGCATCTGCAAGAAACATTGAAGATATACTATCTCATTTAACATGCGAAACAATCTCTTATGATAAATTAAATCAATACATACACTATGTTTATCTAAAAGATATGAATAATATTACAAATATTATGAAAAAGCAAAGAGAAATTATTAAGCCTAAGTTTGATAAATTTATTGCTGCTTTTACTGAAGAGTTTGCAAAGGATTCTAATATTGCAAGTTGGACAAATCCTAATGGTGGATATTTTATTTCACTTGATGTTTATCCAGGTTGTGCAAAAAGAGTATATGAACTTTGTAAAGATGCCGGCTTAACATTAACAAAAGTAGGTGCTGCATTCCCTTACTCAAGAGATGATGACGATAAAACATTAAGAATAGCTCCAACATTTACATCAAATGAAGATTTAGATGTTTCTATAAAAATCTTGATTTGCTGTGTAAAGAAAGCTTGTATGGAAAAATTAATTCAAGGTTAATATGAAAATTATAATTGCATCAGATATTCATGGATCAAAATATAGTGTTGGAAAACTTCAACAAAGTTTTATAAGAGAAAACGCAGATAAAATGGTTTTACTTGGAGATATATACAACCATGGACCAAGAAACCCATTTCCAAGGGATTATGCTCCAATGGAAGTTGCTAAAATTTTAAATTCAATTAAAGATAAAATTTTGGTAATAAAAGGTAATTGTGATAGTGAAGTTGATCAAATGATTTCAGAGTTCACATTTGTTGAACAAGCACAATTGCTTTTAGATTCAGGTATTGTAATTACTTGTACACATGGACATAAGTTAAATAAAGATAATTTAACAACAAGTGTCGGGGATATACTTGCTTATGGACATTTTCATATAAATATGATGGAAAAACAAAATGGGGTTTGGATTATAAATCCAGGCTCTTGTGCACTTCCTAAAGAAAACAGCACTGCAGGCTATATTTTAATTGATGGAAATAAGATGTATCAAAAAGATCTTGATGGAAATATTGTTAATCAAAAAATTATAAAATAGATAGGTGATTATATGGCAAAAAACTCTAAAAATTCAAATAATTCTATTTTAAATCTATTTTGCGTAATAGCAATAATTCTTGCTGTTGTAATTTATATACTACAAATAATTTGTCATTTTACAGCTTCAGTAGAGTTTATGGAAGGATTTGTTAATTTCATTAGCAAAATAAATGGTTATTTAACTAAAGTAAAAGATGTTTTACTTGCACTTGTTGTAATACTATGTGGATTTAGATATGCCGCTTCTTTATCTAAGGGCGGATGGAAAACTACAGTGTATGTGTTTTGCATAATTTTTACAATTTTATTGGTTGTTGGCATAATTATATTATAAATAGACACATAATGCGTATTTATTTAAATTTCAATTTATAGTATAATGCTAATATACAATAATAAGTTTTGGAGGAAATATGAAAAAAACTTTAATTTTAGTTGTACTACTATTAGTTTGTATAAGCGTGGGTATGGTAGGATGTGCATCTCAAAACAATACACAACAAGTTTTTGAATTACAAAACCAAGATGAAATAATTGAAGTTGAGAATACTTCAGTACTAGATGAAATTGTAGAAGAAAAATCTACAGAAAAAAATGTTGTTGTGATTGAAAAAGATGATAATGCTGCTTTAGATGAAGTAAAAGAAGAAAACTCTAATACTTCTATCGCTGAAGTTACAAATTCTAATGATTTATCTTTAGAATCTGTCGGTATGGCAGGAATATCTGTTGAACTTACTGATGTGGCATCGGGTAAAGAAATTACGGGTTATTCTAATGTAACAAAAGAAGACGTAGTTTTAGCTAAAGGCGAGAATGTAATTGTAGGAATTGGTGCTGGTGCATTTAAAAATCTTACAACAATTAAATCAATCGATTTATCTAGTCTTACAGATTTAACTTACATAAGTGAAAAAGCATTTTTAGGTTGCACAAATTTAACAACCATAACATTGCCATCATCTGTTAAGACTTTTGGAAAGTTGGCTTTTTATCAAACAAAGTGGCTTGATGTTCAAAGAGCTAATTCAGCCCAAAGATTAGTTATAGTTAATAATGTTTTAGTTGATGGAAAAACCGCAGAAGGTGATGTTGCAATTCCAGATACAGTAACAAGTATCGCTCCAAGTGCATTTTCTTATAATTATAAAATGACAAGTCTTTCAACAGGTGCTTCATCACCACTTATAGATATTCCAGAACAGGCATTTTGTAATTGTATTGTTTTAAAAAATGTAACAATGCCTACAATAAAAACTGTTGGTGAAAGAGCATTTATGTCATGCAAAAAATTAACCACTATTTCAATGGACGCTTTAAATACTATTGGAAATATGTCTTTTGCTAATTGTGTAGCACTAACCGCATTAGATTTTTCTAATAATTTTAACTTTAAGTCAATAGATTATGGTGCATTCATGGGATGTAGTAAAATTGAAACTATAAACTTTGGTTCAGCAATTGAAACAATAGGAATAGCTGCTTTTTATCAATGTGAATCATTAAATAAAATAGAGTTCTTTAGTTCTAACTTAGCATCAATTGGAGATGGTGCTTTCCAAGCTTGCAGCAAACTTGCAATAGTAAATGGTCTTTCAGGTGCTTCAATTGGTATTGGAACATTTTTTGGAACTAAATATTTAATTGGTGAATAAATAAAAAACATATAGTTAATTTAGGACTATAAAAAATTAATAAAAACCAAAAACCATGAGCGAAATGTTCATGGTTTTTTAGTTGTATAAAGAAAAAAATATATTATATAATTTTGAGTATGAAGAATAATATAAAAGGGCCTATATTACTATTTATTACAGCAATTATTTGGGGGGTTGCGTTTGTTTCTCAAAGATCAGCAGCTTCTTCTAGTTTAGGTGCCTTTACTTTTAATGGAATTAGATATTTGCTAGGTGCGATTTTTTTAATACCTTTTGTAATAGTTATAAGAACAAGAAAGAAAGGTAATTATAGAGCACTTAGTGTAGATGAAAAAAAAATATATAATAAGAATACAATAATAGGTGGAATAATTTGTGGATTATTTTTATGTGTAGCATCAAGTTTTCAACAATTTGGAGTTGAAGGATTAACATCAGGAAAAACTGGATTTATCACGGCTTTATATATTATTTTTGTTCCACTCTTAGGT
>CAVAVP010000020.1:0-2288 GCA_963592135.1 bacterium | reverse complement strand
CTCTTAGGTTTATGTTTTAAAAAGAAATGTTCTATTTTTGTTTTTATAGCAGTTCCAATTGCTCTTGTTGGAATGTATTTTTTATGTATGATAGGAGAAAGTTTTGTAATAACAAAATATGAAGTATATGTGTTTCTATGCGCAATATTCTTTACTTTCCAAATAAGTGCTGTAGATTATTTTGCAATTAAGGTTGATTGTGTAGCTATGGCTTGTATTGAGTTTGCAATAACGGGTTTGATAAACCTTATAGCAATGTTCATGTTTGAAAAACCAGAAATTGAAACAATAAAATCTTGTTATATCCAAATTTTGTATTCTGGAATAATGTCATCAGGGGTTGCCTATACTTTACAAGTTGTAGGGCAAAAACATACAAATCCAACACTTGCCTCACTTATTATGAGTTTAGAGTCTACGGTTTCTGCAATAGCAGGATGGATTATATTAAAGGAAAATTTATCTTTGCAACAATGGTTAGGATGTGGAATTATGTTTATGGCAATTATAATTGCACAAATACCAATGAAAAATAAAAATACAGGGGAACTAAGTCAATGAAAGCCGCAATAGTACTAAATTCAAAAGCACCAATTGCAGATATTAAAGAAGATGTAATTATTGCTGCAGATAAGGGATATATACTTGCATTAGAGCAAAATAAAACTCCTGCAATTGTTATTGGAGATTTTGATTCATCAAAAATTCCAGAAAATTTAAAGATAATAAAACTAAATGTAGAAAAAGATAATACAGATGGGGAAGCTTGTATTAAGTGGGCCTATGATAATGACTATGATGAAATTACTATATATGGAATAACGTCAGGAAGGATAGACCACCAATTGGCTAATATATCTCTTTTGGCATATGGAGATAAGTTAGGATTAAAAGTCATAGGTGAGGATAAAGATTGTAGAATTTTGTATTTAAAGAAAGGTAAGTATTCTTTTGATATGAATATTAATCAAGAGTTTTCTATTTTTCCATTTAGTGGAGATGCTGTTATAGATAATGGAATAGGGTGTAAATATCCAATAAATAACCTTAAATTGATTCCTTATTTAGGTGGTAGAGCTATTTCAAATAAAGCACTAAATAATAAAGTGTCTTTTGATGTAATAGACGGCAGTGTTTTATTGATTATAAATAAATATTAAAATACTAATTGTATAAATTACGACCGGACAATTTTGCCCGGTTATGTCCTTTTTACTGCCCTTCATAAGTTGTTTTTTATATATCAAAATATAGGTATAAAAAATAATCATTAAGGGGGTTGAATTTTGAAAAAATAGGAGCTGGAGGAAAACTTCAGAATTATGATTCAAAAGGTAGGTATTGTAAAAATAACTATTTTGATTTTACTCCACCAGCATTTACTAAAAAGGAAATAAGAAAGCGTAAAGAAGAAAAGCGTCGACAAGAACTTTATGAAAGAGCAGAAAAAAGTGATGATCCTTACATATTTGATGTATATTTGGCTTTAGAAAAAGCAATGCCTGGTGTAGTTATTGGCGTAAATGAATATTTATTTGATGAAAATATTAGAGATAAACGTGAATTTGACATAATTACTAAAAAATGCATAATAGAAGTAAAGTCTAAAGCTATTAAGTGTGAAAATCAATTATTAGCGCAGGTAAGATATACTGATTTACATAAGATAAGACATTTTTTATACACACCTACAATTAATAGAACAAGAAAATATGAGTATGAGAAAAAGGGAATTAATGTAAGCAAAACATTAGAAGAATTAGTAAGAAAAGTAAAGGAGACACAATAATGAGAGATATATTTTTTGTTACAAAAGAAGCGATGAATTTAGAAGATTGTTATGAAGAAATAAAGAAAGTTTATAAATCACCTGAGACTGGTGTTGGTGTTATATGCTTAAATAAACCGGCTCCTAAATCAGCATATATGTGGTTTCCATCATTGAAAAATATGATCCAGATGAATATTGGGATGAGGATGATTTAAAAGATATTCCAGAAGAGTATAACTATTTTACAAATTTAGAATACCATTTAACAAGTGTTTCTAAAAATTTTGTTAAAGCATTACAACCTTTGTATCCAGACATGTTAATACAAGATGATGATTCTAAGGTATTTACTATTGAAGAATATTTAAATTGCAATTTTGACCATTAAAATAATTATAAAAAATTTTATGCCAAGTTTTATACCTTTATTGTCTAAAAGTATATTTTTTGAAACTTTATTATATAATAATAGTTGATAAAATTTCGTAAAAGTGGTATCACATAAAATGTCTTATAG